>NZ_JBQQEX010000008.1:0-109803 GCF_052258185.1 Psychrobacter sp. T6-6 | reverse complement strand
AATTTTCAGAGACCTTCCTAAATTTTGTGTAAGTATTTAATCTAAACGTCAGTTACACAGAATCTGGGATGGTCTCTATTACTTCGGCTAGTTTCGCAGTAGACAACCTTCCTGTCAATCCAGATACTCAGCATATCTTCAAAGACTATCAGGAAGGTAGAATCGCAACTATCAAAGAAGTAACAGCGCTACTACACGCTCACTATACTAAGGTAGCGCTTGAAGATAATTAACGCTTATGACTACTTTTTATCTTTAGACGTATTAATTCAGCAAAGCATAATTATTTAAGTTCATTACCTGACGTGTTACGTATCTTTTAGTACTCGATAAACCGTAGCCACCCCAACACCAACCGCCTTAGCGATTTCCTCTTTTGTCATATTATTCTGACTGCCTAATTCTCTAATACGATTGTGTTTTGTTGTATTAGGTTTCTTACCACTGGGCTTATAGCCACTATTTGCCAATCCCTGCTTAATACGCTCTCTACGCTTGTCATTATCCAATTTAGCCATTGTTGCTAACAAATCAATTAGCATATTGTTGATTACAGCCAATATCTCTCCACTCATGCCAGTATTGATTGTATGCGTAGTAGGTAGGTCTGCTACGATTAACCTTAAGCCTTTATCTTTAATGCGTTGCTTTAGAATTGCAAAGTCATCCTGAGATAATCTACTTAATCTATCTACACTCTCAACAAGCAATATGTCGTCTTGATTTGCTTCATTAAGTAACTTAGTAAGAGCTGGTCTATCTAACTTAGTACCACTGTAATTTTCAATATACTCAATATAGCTATCATCATAACCTTTGCTAAAGCCAATCAAGTCAGACAACGCTCTCTTAGCGTCTTGGTCTTTTGTGCTAGCTCTCACGTATATTCTGACTGTCATAACGCCACCTCTATTATTTAGAGTTAATAATTAATGTTCATTGATAATAGCAGGATATTACTATCTTTTAATAAGATAAACAAGTCTAATGATAGATAGGTTATCGTTTAGAGGTTTTATGCTTTAAGTATAGTTTAATGATAGCTTTCTAAGCTAAAATAAAGCTTTAGTAATAAGGTTACTAAAGCTTTATTTTAGCTTATTTGATACTTTTTTCACTATTAGTGTTTGAGCTGGTTTGCATTTACCTGTGTTAGCTCTAGATCTAGTTTCTCCTTCAAAATTTTGAGTTCTAGCTCAGCTTCTAAAAGCAACTTCTGGTTTGTTTCGTATAATGCCTTGTAATAATCTCGCGACTCTCTCATGTTTTGATATTTTTTGTCTGAGTGATCAGCAAAACGCTTCATATCTTGATACTCATTAAACCAGTAAATAATCTCATCTCGCGCTTGAGTCAATTTTTCTTCAAGAATTTTTTTTATATCACTATCATTTGAACGCACTTGTTCTTTATTTGCTTTCTCTCTAGCCTTTCTGATACTTTTGATTCTGGCTAGTTCTTGGACAGGCCAAACGCGGTTTGATATAGTATTTCGATGAACTCCACACATTTCTGAAAGTTGCGCTATAGTTGCTTTCAGTTTTTTGTTACTTTCAATATCTGATATAGCTTTTTTTAACAAAGATGTATTTGCTTCATAGTCATCATTATTTTTTTTGTCATAGGCTTGATCATTCATAGTTCAACCTTTTCTTCAATACTCTCTAGAACCATTTTGGCTTCGTTCATTGCTGCTATAATTTGTTCACGATTATGAGAGTATTCTGGTTTATTTAAGTTTGCTTTATTCAAAACATAAACCTCACGCCATTTAGGGGCATGTTTGCTAGTAACGACAGCTTGTTTGCACCGAGCAGGATTACAACGTAGTGAACCAATGCATGGCAAACTTGAGTCATTTTCTTCTTTGCCACCATAGCAAAGTCCCTGTCCCACATATACAACGGCTACACCTTGGTCTACCATTGCTTCATACACTTCCTCTTCCGTATACCCTTCAGCCATATATCCTTGAAAAGTTTTGATTAGACCCTTTTTATGCTCATCAGCTCTACCTCCATAATATATACCATTTGGGTTATGAGCAGTCTTAATAGCCTCTAATTCAGCTGCTCGACGAAATGATTTTTTATCTCTTACTCGATTCCCATCTCTTGATAGCATTTCACCAATATCTCCATAGCCTAGCGTTACTGCTGACGTGGAACCAGTAGACGTGTATTTGGAGATACTATCTACAAAGTGTTTTAATTGAAATGATATTAAAGGTAGACCAACTTCTGCCTTAAATAATTGATAAGTTAAGGTATGTCTTAGCATATATACGTTAAACTTTATTTCATTCGAAATACCTTCACCTAATAGTCGAGTAATGAGATTGTTCATTTGATACGTAATACCTGTACTATCCATTGCTTTGGGAAAATTTTGTGGTTTAACAGTATCTATATTAGAGACTAAGTAAGGTGAAGCTTTAATTTTTGCAATATATGAAGCTGCTAATACTGCATCTCTAACGATTGGTATAGCTACCCACCTATCATCAAACAAACCTGTATTAGTTTCCTCTCTATGCTTCTTAACTTTACTTTCTAGGAGCCAAGAGCCATCATTTTGAATCAGGCATGAACAGTTTTGAACCTTTATTTCTGATAGCTCAGATGGTCTCATGCCTGTATATTGACCGATTAAGTAAAGACATGAGTATGATAAAAGACTAAAATATTGTCTTAAATCATCTAAATGATAACCACGCTTTTTCAAGTTTTTCCGTAAAGTTTGTCCACCCATAATATTAGAGTTTTTGTCAAGCATCCAGTTATAAGGTTCAATTTTACTTGTAACTAAGCTTGAAGAATAACCTCTACTTCTTAGCTTAAAAGCAGTGTACCCGTTTAAGGTTTCATTGGATACTTGTGCTTCACTTGCCCATGATAAATAATCGCTTGTCCTAAATCTTTCTAAAGAACTAGAATCTGCTATTTTCTCTTTATCTCCTATAGCATTTAAAAAGTCAACTACAATAAAAGATGTTATTTTTGATAAAGACTCGAATACTAGATCTGGTAGAACTTGATCTTTTTTCTGTTTATCAACATTTGGTAGTATCTTCCATTTCAAGCTACTTATCTCAATGTAAGCTATAGGCTTTTCAAATATATACTTTACAGAAGCTGGACTGCGCAGGTATTTGAAAAACTGATCTAGCTTCACATTTTTCATACGGTCATAGTTTGCAGCGGCTTTATAATAAAATTCAGGTGTTATATCAGATAATGTCTTGATCTTTTCATTAACAAACACAGAACCTAGCTCATAAGATGCTTGTTTAAATACTTCATTGATAAATGCTAAGCCATTTTTAAAAATCAAAATTAATGAGTTAGCTTTTAATACTTTTTTTCCTCGGCTTTTTCTCTCTTTTTTTGGAGGCTTAAAAATCGAGTTGTTTAGCAAGGCTAGCTCAAACATAACTTTCATTTCTATTAAAACAAATACTGGGATTTCAGTATATTTTGAAAAACTAATACGTAACATTGCCCCCTGAACATTTTTTGCAGCATTAGGATAATCACTATTAAAATCCCAAATACAATCAGAGAATATCGATAGTTTCGATACAGGTTTATTCATAAGGGATGACATATATTCGGTATGATACGTATTTTTGTGCCCTACATAAACGTTGTCTTGATTTTTAGTATGGTTTAAATTATCTAAAACGTAGAAACGATGTTCTACAAAATCTGTTAATACATTCAGCTTTTCTTCATGGTTCATTAAATTGCCCCATCGATTAGTGTAGTTGTCTCGATATACTCTGCTAAACGTCGCCCATTCTCTAACTCTTCTGAGGAAAATGCGGACAACTCTGGGTCTATAATTCCCCTTATTAGTTCTATATTCTCTGAAATCACATGTCCATAGGGTGTGTCCATTACACGGGTATGCTCTGTTAAAAGAGTATAATCACGTTTCATAGCAAAAATTTCAGGGAGATTCTTGGCAGTAATAATAACGTTATCACAACCCAAACATTTATTATATTGTGAACATGGAGTACCGGGAATATAAGAAGAAAGATTTTTTACAAAATCTGGTGGATCAAAAATATTTCTACATTCAGCTAAAGGGGTATGAAATGTTATTGCTAATTCGTCACTAATTTTGAGCTTAATATCTTTTGATAGTTCTTCAGTTTTTTCATCCAAAGTCGATTGATGTATTTCTTTTAGCTTATCATTTATCTTCGTTCTACTTACTGAGTTAAAGTCGAACGAGTCGAGGTAGTTTATCGTCATCTGAATTGATGAGTGTCCTAGCATTAGCTGAACCTCACGTAGAGATACGCCATTGCTAAGCATTTCACTAACAAAGGTTGGTCTAAATCGACTTATATTGAGAGTTATTGGATATCCTGAATCGTCGTGTAAATTATATTTTTTAGTGAACTTAGATAGATAATACCCTAAGCCTGTTGTCTTATTTCCCTTATGCTCTAGTAAAGAAATTACTCTTCTGTGATTTCTATATTTTGATTGATAGATGAACAACTTATTTTTTGATTCATCATCTTCGATCAAGTGTCGAAAATCCTTAGTCAAAGAAATAACTTCTTCAAAAATTATTTTTATGGACTTAGCTTGGGTAGATGTTAGCCATGTTAAATCTGCATTAAAAAGATCAAGGTGATATTCTTTGTGACCGTTAGACCGCTCTTTCCAATACCTAAGACAAGGTCGTAATGTTGCTGGATGACAGTCAACATAATCGTCTATGTCAAGAGAAAGTAAAGAATCTGTGTTTAACCCGGTAACTTGAGCAAGTCTCAGAATATATGGTATTAGTGTATCTACATTTATTAATGTACTAACGCCCCATTCTTCATACACATCTTTTAAACTTTTATCTGAACTAGCAATGATTCTTAGAAAAGCTTTCTCTATATGTGAATTCGCTGTATTGTAATGAACTGACCTACACATCAAATGGTTTTCAAAAAGCCATCTTGCATTTTCTAATGTCGAAAGTCCTCGTACTATGAATCCCTCTTCGCTTAAAGGGTTTATACCAATACCTGTTATTTTGTAGGGTGTAAAATTTTTTCTAGATTCATTTAAACCCTTTTCAATAGAATCTAGTATCTGTAGCCGTTCATTCTTTGTGAATGGCTTTTTAGTATCTGTTTCTCTGCTTGCAGAAAAACCACTAACATCAAAAAAAATGTATTCCGAATCTCGTACTTGAGTCAGTCTATGTAATGCCCTACGTACTAAGCCCAAAACTGTATTTGCGGAATGACTTGATATTTTTTTATTTATTATTTTTTGATGTAAGTATTTGCGATATCGAGATAAAAGATGCTCATCGAAAACTTCGATTACTCTTAATGGTTTAGACCCATAAAATTTTGATAAGTACTTTATAAACAAGCTACAAGCACTCCTATAGCCACCTTTACTTGATTCTGAAGCTACAGTCTTAATTTGTGCGGCAAAAAGTTGCTCGATCTGAATAAAAGGTTCTAAATTTGAAGGTTCGATAAATTCAGCAATAGTGTTTAAGCCTTTCATTGCTAATTTATCGAGACACTCCTTCTTGATTACACTAGGTTCTTTTTTACTAAAATTTTTCTTTCTTTTTCGTTCAGCGAAGCTCTTATAGTTAACATCAACGATGTTAAGTTTTTCGAGGTCTTTATGAATGAAGTCCCAAGCGTTCTTAACGACATTAAATTTTAGGGAAGATGAGTTTATAGGTCGTTGTCTAAAATGCATTTTATTAAGTGAAATTTTATTGCCAAAAATAGGCAATGTATATTTTTCTTCTTCGGATAGCTGTCTGTACCAATTTAGAAGTTTTCTCCTATTTTCTATACCAGCAACCTTATAACTATCATGTGGAACTACTAATATATCTTTTTCAATCATCTTTTTGATTAAAGGGTTTGTAAACTCTCTATATAAAGTTGCCCTACTAGGAGAGGCTCCTGTAATATTTTGAATATGCTTGACAGACACACTGAAGCCCAATGAGTTGTCAGCTTTACTAATAGGTATCTCCCATAATTCTTCTAAATCATTAACTGTTCTTGACACCCATTCCACAATAGTTGATCTAACATCTTTAATTATTTGCTTTTCTCCATTAACTTTTTTGAAGTCTGCACCTATGATTCCTAGTTCAAAAAGATCTTCATGAATGCCATCTATTACCTCTGCTACCCATTCGTAACGATTTGCTGAATTAGCCCAATAGCTTTGCTCAGATCCTAGAGATTCAAAGCAAATGTTATTTACAGAGCTGGTAAGTCTAGGAAGATTATTTTTATCATTAAAACTTAAGCTGTTATACCAATGAAAAATTTCTTGTCTAATGAAGTTTTCTTTAATAGAGGCTTCTTTTTTAATAACTTGCATTTCATCTAATTTTTTTATTAAAGGAAGAGTAAGATGTTTTAATCTTTGAGCTTCGCTAATTGTGATAGATATCTCTTTTACTAAAAATCCAGACATAACGTTGATGCCCCAAGGGCTTTTAAAGTCTTTGTTAAGTGGTAATGATAAAAGTTGATCAGGACACTGTAATAAGCACTCTACCCATGTATTGATTAATCGATCGGCACTATCTCTACTTCCTTTCATTTGATATCCCCAATACGAATCTTTAATTGGGTCTGTTCGCTCAAGCGTCTCATTTTTTCAGCTCTAGTTATTAATTCGCCATTTTTATTGCACATATTGTTGTAAATGTCTTGAGGAATGCTCGTGTACATTTGAGTAGTATCAAGTTGATTGTGTCCTAAATTCTTTTGTACAACAACGAGGCGATCTAAATAATCTATTCCTAGATCATTTGACTGTAATATCGAATAAGCATTTCCATGCCGTAATTTGTGAGGAGAAATTGTTCGATTGAGAAGACCTTTCTTTATTGCACGTTTACTTACACGCTCAAGCAATTTGTTAATTGCGCTAGGTGTATATGGAGTACCTTTAGCATTGAAGAATGCTGGAGTATCTGAGGATTTTAAATATTTACGAGCGTATTTTTTATATAGAGGGGATGCGTGATACTTTTGTATACGTTTGATAGTTGCTGAGCTAACTAGAGTCCAACGTGGTTTGATTTGATTACCACGACCTTTACTGCCTTTAACTTTTAAGGGTACATAGTCAGTGTGAATTGGTAGATCAGTGTCGCAAGTGATAAAACTTTTAGAATTGAAGTTGACACTGTCTTTAAAGTCTTCAAGACTGACTCTAGGTAACTCAGAACGACGTAAACCAGAGTCATATAGGAATTGAAGTATAACTCTTTCTCGTTCTGAACGAGTAGATTTGATTAAAATGAAGAGGTCATTAAGATTGCAGGAACTAATTGGTGTTCGCTTCGGTACTTTTGATAGATAACCATTATCATATGGGTTATTTTTTCTTAGCTGCTCACGGTCTTCTGTGGGACTACAGAGGTACTCTATGAAAGCTCGTAATGTAGCATCACGATTTCTAATAGTAGCTGAGCTTTTATGGTCATCACGAGCAAGGAACGTTAAATATTCTTGAATTACGTATGCTGGTACTGATAGAAATACCTCATCAGTTTCATCATTGTCATAATCTGGTCGACTACGAATGTAGCTTAAGAAGTAGATCAGGTTTTTACCATATGTATTTACTGACTTATAAGCTATTCTCTCATGTTTGGACTTATATGATAAATACTCAGAAATAATAGGAAGGATTTTGCCATTATCATCGAATACTCCAACTCCATTTACTTTAATAGTCTCATATAGTAATAAGTTTGGAACTTCACTAAGTAGACAAGATCTTGATAAATCTAGTTCCGTATCAATACAAACTTTAATATCCATAGCATCCACCAGAGTATTCTATAAGCTAAAGTATGGATCATATTATATATGTTTAATTACTCCATACTGTGAATTACTATTATAGGGGAATAAACTAACAGGGTTTGGCGACTCATTATATAGCGCAGTTACTGTACCAGTCACCCCTTCGCATGGATAAGTAAAGACACCTGATACGGACCTATCTCTTGTCGCTCTTGTCGCTGAAGCATGGCTTACTAAGACATAGCCTTGATTAAGGGTTGGATTTTTGGCATTAGGTTTGTAAGTCACCATCCCTGTGCCGATCAGACTCGATGTTGGCAGCATCAAAGAACGCAGATGATACGGTGCGGCTAGCAATGATTTTGCCATTGAGGTTGCGACCTCATCCGTTTTCAGAAAATTCCCTGCTGAGCTGTAATAGACAGATTGAGCGATATTTTCTGTCGCACCATATTGTGCATTACTGTAGTTTGCATTTAACAATCTATCTGAGAAGTCTAGGCCACCAAAGAATGGATTGTTGTCACCTGTGACGCTAGCAATATCACTGATTTCATTTTCGACATGGGCGTTAAAGCTGGTTGGTGTACTATTAGCAAATACATATTTGATATAGTTTGCATGCTGAATCGCAATATCGTCCAGTTTTGTATCACCAGAGAGACCACTTAGACCACAGCTGGTTCTGGCCAGACTAAATTGATTATTAGCACTTAATGCTGCTCGTGCGTTGTTGTCTACGGGTTCCTTATTTGTATTGTCTGGTACATCTCCGGCTGACTCTTCCTCTTCATCGGGCGACGCTGTAATAGGTACTGAAGTAATTGGTTCTGATACGATATCTTCTTGTGTTTCACTCGGTGGATCATTAGGTACAGAGCTGCTATCGGAGTCTCCACCGCCGCCGCCACCACAAGCCGTTAAAAACACTGTTAAAAATAGTACTGAAGCGAGGTTCTTTTGAGGGATATGAGCTGTCATCCTTTATCCTATAAAATAGTTATGTATATAAATCATAGTGGAAATAAAAAATTAAACCAAAGCTTAGTTATTGATTTTACAGGTTTTTGTATTGGTATGAATATATTGTAATATACTTTATGGACTTTTGCTCGTTATTTCTAGAAAACAGTCTATTAATTCATAATATATGTCGCTTGATTGTTATGGGATTTCGGTACATTCGTGATGATTAAAATGCTCGCTGTTCTGCATTTATCTACTTTCTAGCGACTTTCGTACTGGTGCAAAACTACGTCTATGTGCTGATAGCACACCGTATCTGTCAATTGCTTCCATGTGCGCGCGCGTCGGGTAGCCCTTGTGTTTGGCAATACCATACTCTGGATATTGCGCATCAAGGCTGTACATGGCCTCATCACGGCTTACCTTTGCTAATATACTGGCGGCGGCAATACTCGTATGGCGCGCATCACCCTTCACCCACGCTTGGCAATCAACGCCAGATAGCGTCATATCTAATTCGTCAAATATAGCGGGGTTCAGATCAGGGCAACGATTGCCATCGAACAGCACCTCAATCTTTACGTTATTAGGCAATGCGTCTTCAGCGACTGTGGCCGCTAACATACCTTTAAAAACTATTTTTAATAACGTCTCCGTACACAGCCGCATACCAAGCATGGTTGCCTGCAATATATTTACCTGGTCGATGACTGCCGCTGGTATGTCAGCGATGACGTACCCTGTGGCATGCTGTTTGACCAGCGGATAGAGGATATCTCGCTTTTTTTCACTCAATTTTTTTGAATCTGTTAGAGTCGATAGCGGTGTGTCTTTTAGCGGCTGTGCTTCAATCAGTCCTGACCACATCGGCGGCAGTATTGTAGCAGCAACATTAACGCTCCCCAGTAATGGTCCACGCCCTGCTTCATCGACACCAATTTGTAGTACTGTCTGCTTAGCTTCTTTATCATTGGTGAAATAGTGAGTGAGGAGCTCCGAAGTATTCATCTGCCCATATAAATGTATGGGTGCTACCAGTTGAATACACTGACCTTTGACATCGATATTTTCGATCTTGTTATCAACTGTCTGAATTGAGTTTTCTATACTGTGTTGATCCGTACTATGTTGATCTGTACTGTGCTGAATGGGCATCATGTTAAAAAGTCTTTCTTGTTTAGGTAGGATTGATCATCTTAGTATTTTGCATAAACCACTGCTCAATCACACTATTTGCTGGTTCATGGTTGCTTTGCTGCTGTAATGACTGTTTTGTCGCTAGTAAATCCTTTAGTTGTTCGGCATAGGCACGTGGCTGCAGTAGACGCATCACGGTACGGCAAATATTGTCACCGCTTGCCTGCTCTTGTATAAGTTCAGGCACAATTGGCGCACCAGCAAGTATATTCGGCAATGCCACATAAGGAACTTTTACCAAACGTTTGGCAATCTGATAGGTCAGCTTATTTAATTGATACACCACCACCATCGGTCGTTCAAGCAGCATCGCCTCCAACGTTGCTGTTCCAGATGCTAGCATCACAATATCTGAAGCTGCCATGGCCTGCTGGCTAAATTCTGGTTGGGTGTCGTCATAAATGACCACAATAGCTTCTCGTAGCTGCTCTGAGCGTTGATCTATAACCTCTTGGACAATATACTGATGGTTTTGATCCACTGTCGGAATGATAAAGCACAGCTTAGGATCTAGTAGTATTAACTTTTGAATACCATCGAGCATTAAGGGCAAAATAGCCGTAATCTCACCGCGCCGAGAACCTGGCATCACACAAACAAGCTGACTCACATCATCAAACCGTTCAATAAAAAACTGCTGTAATCCATCATTGTGCCAAACGAGCTCGCTGCGGCGCTGATTGATTGGTGTGTCTATCAACGTCTGATCGATAGTTCGTAGCAGTGGATGACCCACGCAGATCGCCGGATGGTTATGACGCTCGTAAACTGGTAGCTCAAATGGAAACAAGCACAACACCAGATTGGTTGCTGCTTTGATATTGTGGATACGTGACTCACGCCACGCCCAAATAGAAGGGCTGACATACTGTACACAGAACACGCCTTGCGGCTTGAGCTTTTTGGATACCCGTAGATTGAAGTCTGGCGCATCGATACCAACAAACCAATCAATACTAGCCACCCCAAATGCGCTCAGTAGCTCGCGGCGCGCTTTGAGCAAATCTGGTAGCTGTGACATGACTTCAACCAGCCCCATCACCGCAAGTCGCTCTAATGGAAAAATACTCTGCAGCCCTTGCGCTTGCATTTTGGGACCACCAACACCAACCCAGACGATATCATCACGTAGATTGTTCATCTGCTGCATGAAATCTGCACCCAAGCTATCTCCAGACACTTCGCCTGCCACGATACCTATGACTAGCGGTGCGAGGTGTCTGTTCGGTCTTTGAGAGTCCGCCTCTGTCTGGCTGACTAAATCAGTATGTGAATGAGACGTAGCAGAATCTGTCATGACAAGCTCTCAGTATTAAAGAATAAAAATAAACCGCTATTATAAAATATAACGCCACAAATCAGTGATAAGTATTCACAGATGATGTGCAGGTCTGTCTACCATATCTCTAAAGTAACATTTTAGCCACTTATCGCTAATGTCGCTATCATACGTGACGATGATAAAAATAGCTAAACTCGCACGTGAAACCCAATTTACAGAACCTAAGCTATGAGACTCAAGTTCTGAAACCTAAGCTATAAAATCTGAGTATCGACCGTATAAATTTTGATTAGTCATTATTAGCAGATAGAAAAAATAAATATCAAACGTGCATTTGCAGTTTTAAATACAATGCTGAGACGTATCTCATTTTGGAAAACACACCCTAAATGCATGGAAGTATAACTAAGTTTTAGATTCCTCATTCCAGTTATCAGTCAATTAACTGCCTGACTACCCTTGTCAACCAAACATTTTGTCCGCATAATGAATATTCCTATAAATCAGCTAGACGATATATAACCATGACAACATCAGTTACCCATAATGCAGATATTGACGACGTGAATATTGAAAAATTTATTCCTTTGATTACGCCCGCTGAGCTAAAAACTGAGCTACCTCTATCAGATGAAGCCTATAAAACCGTCCTAAACGGTCGAAACACTATCCAAAACATCCTGGACGGCAAAGACAAGCGATTGTTTGTGGTCATTGGGCCCTGCTCTATCCACGATATCAAGGCAGCACATGAATATGCTGATCGCTTAGCTGTATTGGCAAAAGAGATCGAAGACAGCGTATTTGTAGTTATGCGTGTCTATTTTGAGAAGCCCCGTACCACGGTTGGCTGGAAAGGCATGATTAATGACCCTGATATGAACGATAGCTTTGATATCGAAAAAGGACTGCGTACCGCACGTAAGCTACTGCTTGATCTGAATGAAAAAGGCCTTCCTTGCGCCACTGAAGCACTTGATCCAAACACCCCGCAGTACATGCAGGATTTGATCAGCTGGTCAGCAATTGGTGCCCGTACTACCGAAAGCCAAACACACCGTGAGATGAGCTCAGGTCTATCTTGTCCCGTTGGCTTTAAAAACGGTACTGATGGTGGCATGACAGTTGCTGTCAACGCAATGCAAGCCGTTAAAGAAGGACATAGTTTCTTGGGTCTGTCTTCAGATGGCAAAGTCTCTATCATCAAATCGAAAGGTAACCCTTACGCGCATGTGGTACTACGCGGTGGTAATGGCAAGCCTAACTATGATGAAACTGCAGTTGCTCAAGTTGAAAACGAGCTGGCCAAAGGCAAAACCAACAGTAAGATCATGATTGACTCGAGCCATGCCAACTCAGGTAAAGATCCGTACCTACAGCCGATGGTCATCAACAACGTTGCTGAGCAGATTCAAAACGGCAATAAGTCAATCATCGGTATGATGATCGAAAGCCATCTAAAAGGCGGCAATCAAAAGCTAACTGCTGACTTGAGTCAACTTGAGTATGGCAAATCTATCACTGATGGTTGCCTAGATTGGGACAGCACGGTTACCGCGTTGCGTAGCCTACATGATATGGTAAAAGACGTCCTACCAAACCGCTAATCGATTTTAAGAATAACCTACTGTCTAGCAAAAACTATCTGGTAAAACAGAAAGCCCGTTTGGCACTTAATTATTAGTGCCAAACGGGCTTTCTTTATGACATGCTATTTTGAAACTCTAAAACACTTAATGAGCAATGAAAAATAATTAGAGCGTGTTCCTATTTTAAAAATGGTGATGAAAATGAGATAAATCGCAGACAAACAAGGAAAATAGCGCAGATAATATCGAGATATTGACCAGCTATTTGACGCCGTGTGGCAAGATTTAGCCATTCTTAGCCCATTTAGTTATAAATATTTTAATTAGGGACATGCCCTATAGTTCTCAATCAAACAAAGCCAACCCCATTTCAGGATTGGCTTTGCTTTTATATCATAGACTGTATCGTTGCATTACGGTTCACAATCAATCGTCTGCCGCGCCCAGTACACTGTCTAAACTCTCAGTCACATGTTTAGATGATACATTCTTTTGTAAATCTAGTAACTGTTCATGTGACATTTGACGATGCGGCTCAGCCAATGTGTTCCAACGCGCTAGCACTTGTAGCAAACGCGACGCCAATACAGGGTTGGCGTCATCTAACTGTTTGATAACATCGGTATACATTTTTAGACCTTCTGCCGTCCATAGTACTGTTGGTTGCGAGCTAAAGGCACTAATGACTGAACGAACGCGGTTAGGTGTATTCCAATCAAAATCTGTATGTGTAAGTAGCGACTTGACCACGTCAGGCGTCACACTATCAGCGGCGGCTTGCACGCTAAACCACAAGTCGATAACCAGATCGTTTTCTTGAAAACGCTGGTAGAAATCTGCGAGATAATGATCTGCATGTGCCAATTGATGATTGACCATTGCCTTGAGTGCACCAAAGCGCTCAGTCATACAGCTGGCATGATCGTATTGTTGCTGCGCCCAGTCTGCTGAACCGTCAACATTAGCAGTCAGTGCCATATCAAGTACAACGTTACGCAAAGCTCGGACACCACGAGATTTAGCACTGTCTTCATAAGACTGCATTGGTAGATTATTATACAAGACTGCCCACTGGTCTTTGAGTCTGTCTGCTACTTGTTGATATAGTCCATCACGCTGCTCTTTGACTAGCACTGGATTGTAATCCTTAGAGATAGCAGAAGCCAGCTCCTGTGCTGAGGGAATATCAAGTAGCCTTGCCGCCAACATTTCATCATCAGCTGCCAAGACAGGCAACGACTGCTCCAATGCCTCTAGATACACATCAGGGGTGCTTTTTTCACCTTTTCCTTGCAGCAAAATACGATTGACTAGCATCTGAGTCACTTGCCAGCGATTGAACCCATTGGTTTCATGCTTGAGCAAAAATGCTAAGTCTTCATCTTGATAATCATAATTGAGCTGTACTGGTGCGCTAAAATCACGCAACAAAGAAACCACTGGCTCGCTTGTCATATTGTCAAACACAAAGGTTTGCGTTGCTTGGTCAAGCAGCAGCATACGCTCAGCAACAATACTGCCAGACTCTTTGTCAAACAGTGCCGTTGCTACAGGTATCGGCAGTGGTTTTGGCGCATCAAAGCCACTAACATGACGTGTCTGCTGGTTCAAAGTGATGGTCAGCGTCTGTGCGGTACTATCATAGGTTTGATGACCTGATAATACTGGCGTACCAGGTTGGCGGTACCAATCGATGAAGTCTTCGACTTTTTGATTAGTGATGCTAAGTGCGGACAAAAAGTCTTCAACAGTTACCGCTTGCCCATCATAACGGCGGAAATACTCGTCTGTTCCTGTGCGGAAATCGTCTGGTCCTAATGTGTTCGCAATCATACGTACGATTTCAGCACCTTTTTCGTAGACAGTCGTTGTATAAAAATTATTGATCTCAACGAAGCTCTCTGGACGTACCGGATGGGCTAATGGGCCTGCATCCTCAGCAAACTGATGCGCACGCAGTGTGGCTACATCATCGATACGCTGCACAGCGCTTGACTGCTGATCCGCTGAAAATGACTGATCACGGTAAACCGTAAAGCCTTCCTTTAAACACAACTGAAACCAGTCACGGCAAGTGATTCGGTTACCTGTCCAGTTATGGAAATACTCATGGGCGATGATAGCTTTCACACTAAAGCTACGTGCGTCAGTGGTTGTCTCAGGACTAGATAACACACAAGCCGTGTTAAAGATATTAAGTCCCTTATTCTCCATTGCACCCATGTTGAACTGACTGACGGCAACGATCATATAGCGGTCTAAATCATAGGCGCGCCCATAATTAACCTCATCCCACTTCATAGAGTCTTTTAGCGCTTGCATACCAACATCACATTTATCGATATCGGCAGATTTTGCATACACTTCTAGTAAGACTTCTCGACCTTCACTCGTCGTATAAGAATCTGTCAGTACATCCAAATCAGCGATGACACAAGCAAACAAATAACTTGGCTTGTTGGTGGGATCCTGCCAGATTGCATAATGACGCTCTGGCGCATCAGTGACCTCGCCTGCTTCAACTAAGTTGCCATTGGCCAATAGGGTTGGATAGCGCTTATCTGCCTCCAATCGAGTGGTAAATATCGCCAGTACGTCAGGACGATCAGGATAAAAAGTAATCTTGCGAAAGCCTTCTGGTTCACATTGGGTCACGAACATGGTGTCATCACCGCTACCCGCCATATACAGACCTTCTAGCGCGGTATTGGTCTGCGGGCAGATACGCACCTGAATATCTAAGGTCACCTGATCAGGAGCATCATGAATTATCAGCTTACCATCTTCTTGGCTGTAGTGATCAGTTGTTAGCTCGTTACCATTCATAGTAAGGGCTAATAGCTCTAACGACTCACCAAATAAGACAATATCTCCTATGGTTTGGCGCGTCATTTTAAGTGTACTGTTTACTAGTGCATGGTCTTCAAATAGCTTAATGTCCAGATGAACCGTCTCAACATCGAAACTTGGCTTCTGATAATCTTTTAAGTTAATTTTGCTAGGCGCATGCGGTGGTACATCAGGCATATCAGGATTGATAATTTGAGCATCAGTTTCAGCAGTGGACATATGATTTCCTATTATTGATGATATAGATGGTTGATATTAATACTGTTGTTATTGCTTTTTTTAAAATACGTATCGCATTCAAGCTCACACTGTTGTAGCTGCCTGACGTTTATAAACAGTCATTTACGATCTGTTATTTATAAATAATCTTGTTTATATCAGGCTTATACTTAAGTTGATGGCATGCATTGCTTGATATTGCTTATTCACGAGGGACTGTCACCCTATTATCGCTAGTCTAACTATTTTTACTAGCCTGATAGCTAGATTGACCTAAACCCTTAAATTTCAAGTGTAGACATTGAGATAACTGAGTTATCATTTACAGATAATACGCGCTTTTTCTATGCAGCTATGCTTACTCGCATAATTCATAGCGAGCGTTGATCTAAAAATCAAATAAACAAATGGACGCGAGTTATCAATTGGATAATGTCGCTTAAAATGATTTAATAAACATACCAATGACCCACCTTCAATAAACGGCCCATGATATGACAACACATACTGCCAAAACCTCAAAGATCACTCTACCTTTGCTTAGAGACTATGTCGATGCCCTTATGTCATCACTTGGTAGCTCACATGACACCTCGATAGATGGGCAGGCAAACACGACGGGCGATCAGACTAACGATACCACTGAGCTGTTATGGGTTGCACATGACAAAACAGAATTATCAGCGCTGCAAACACAGCTAAAGACTTTACCAGATAACAGCAATGTGCCAGTCCAATCGTGGCATATATCGACTTTATCAGAACTTACCAAACAGCATCTACCTAAGCGTTATGAGCTTGCCTGTTTTTGGCTACCTTCCCTGTCCCATGAGACATTACAACAATATATTCCTGCGCTCATGCGCTATCGTGATCTATATGCAGCACATCTACTGGTTGCTCTTGATAGCTCGATAGATCTAAAACCTTATGGATTTACACCGTTTGATATTTTAAGCGAGCCATCCTTGGGTGCTAATCAAGTTGAATCAATCACCTCATCCACAGTATCAGCGACACTTTGGCAGTTCAATTTATATGATTATAAAAAACTACCAAACTGGCTCAATGCTGACTACTGGGCAAATCCAGAGAATTGGGGCAAGCATCGCTGGTGATATAGGTTCTGTCTATTGTTATTTACAGTAAAAATACTTACATAAATTAACAGTTAGTATATGATAGGAGAGATTGCTCAAGCTTTATGGTAAGCAGTTCAAAAAAACAAATTCAATTAAAATTTCAGGAGCTCGTCATGTCAATCAGTTTTTCTAAGATCGCTGTTCTTGCTGTGCTATCAAGCGCTGTGGCACTAACCACAGGTTGTGCTACCAAACGCTCTACCTCTGAAGTTGTGGTAGCTCCGCTAGGTATTCCAAGTGGTCAAGTTGGCTACAATGGTGCCGTTATTGTTGATAACTCAAACGCCGTAATTACTGGTGCAGAAAACTTACAAGCAGTGGTTTATTTCGCCTTTGATAGTAGCGAAATCACTGCACAAGCAGCAAGTGTCCTTAACCAGCATGTGAGTCTACTAAACTCAAATCCAGCGGCTGGTGTTGTGATCGCAGGTCATACCGATGAGCGCGGTAGCCGTGAATACAACATGGCCCTAGGTGAGCGCCGTGCACAAGCAGCACGTAACTATCTTGCTGCTCAAGGGGTCACTGCCAACAACATCCGTGTTATCAGCTATGGTGAAGAACGCCCTGCTGCTGCCGGCAATACTGAAGACGCCTATGCCCAAAACCGCCGTGCTGAGCTGTCTTACTAAGAATATTTAAACTATTAGATCCTTAAAAAATCCCAGTAATATACTATTGCTGGGCTTTTTTATATTTTATTATAAGCGCTATGGTTACCTGCAACTCATGGGCACGACAGTTGTTTAAAGAACGGCCTACCTTGAATTAGCGTCAAGTAATTTGATATCTGAAAAACCTTACATTTTGACTGAAATCCTTAACGATTAATTATGATAATACCAGCCTCAAACATAACTCACATTCAATATACTCAGCTCGGTCATGACATATGGTGCGTGACTGCCAAGGTGAGCGAGTCATTAGCTTGTCTGAATATAAACAGCACGCTGTACGCGTCAGTTCGGTCGTTATCATCTGGGTCATTATGTACAGACCTTACTGATCTGAGTGATTGTAAATGGCATTATGTATCTCTACAAAAGCCCACATCGAAACGCAGCATGGCTCGTAGACAGCGTGAGCAGCAGCGTCAAGGCGTCAGGCACCTTCTACAAAACCTACTTAAGAAACTAGACATCGAAGACACTTTAGACGAGTCGAGCTTCCCTTATCGACTTATAAACAGTAAATATTACGTATGTTTTAGTCATACAGGTGCCCATGATAAAAATCGTAGCAATAGCAATAAGACGTCACCGAGTCAAATAGCTCTAGTCATCAGTCACCATCGTCCTGCTGGAATCGACATAGAGCACAATAATGTGGCTTGGCACGTCGCACAGCGTTTCTATTCCGATAATGAGATTGCTGTTTTACAGACATTACCAAAAAATCAGCGTGATTATATTGCAAAGTTACTATGGCAAATCAAAGAAAGCTTTATCAAGATCCATCAGTACACTTTGGCACAAGGTTTAGGTATAGATTACTCTGATGTCATTCCTGCCTTGACTGATGATATGAATAAAGACCTTATTACTATCAGTCATACTAACGATCAATCCAATCACCAAATTGCAGTATTGCAAGCAGATCAAACAGTCGTCGTTTTTTGATCATATCTGACAATGCTCTCGTATTTATTATCTTCGCTTTCTTTTAGACATAAAAAAACGACCCTAAAAAGGGTCGTTTTTTTTGTTCTCTTCTAATAACAGTATTTACACTGTGATTAGATTAGAAACGGTAAGTTGCGCCAAGTTTAACGATTGGCATCCACTCTAACCAGTTTTTATCTTCTAAATCATTTTCTGCATCACGAGCAGCTTGATTTGCTGCGACAGTGTTACCACCTTCACCAGTATAGCGGACATCTGCGTCTACTTTACCCAAGTATGCTGCACCAACTTCACCAAATACACCGAAATTATTCGTGATGTTAGGGCGGAAGCCAACAGTTAAGTAAGGGGCTAATTTATTGCGATGTTCTAGAGAGCCTTCTAGGTTACCTACATTTTGGCCGCCAAAATCCTCTTCAAGAATTTGCTCTGCAGTTGCCGTGCCAGCATAATATTTGTTGCCATCAATGCTGTAATAACCGTCGCCTTCAGCATTAGCTCTTACATCAATATCGTTGTCAGGAACGATGATACCAGCACCCATAGTGAACCAGTTACCAGTAGGACGCAATTGCACACCTAGATACGGGTTGCTAAAGTCACTATCAACATCATAATTGATGTCATTTGCGTCAAAATCACCACCGAATAAGTCAGCAACATCGCCACCAGCCCAACCAGCTTGTAATTCAACTTTTTCGTTAACGCTAAAGCCAACGTTAGCACCATAACCCAAAGAACCAACCTCAGCGCTTACAGAAGCTGGGTTTGTAACAGTGTTAAATAAAGTTTTGGTAGTACCAACAACAGCACCAGTGGTGTTGCGTAAAATACCAGCATCAGAATTGTATGCATAAGAAGGCTCTGCTGCTTGATAAGCAACTGGCTGAGCTTCGTACACAACTGCATCATTATCGTCAACAACAATTACTGGCTCAGCAGCTAGTGCCGCAGTAGATGCTAGAACAGCGGCAGAGATTGCCGTTAGTTTAATCAGTTTCATAATTATTCTCCTAAAGTGTGAAATAACTCGCCCATAAAAAACGATAGTTATGCTTTTTTTAAACCATCATTTTGTTGAGGAGATTAAAACAATTTTGGCCGTAAAAGTCACCCCTTGGAATGCGCTTTTTATTTGCCGTTATGTAAAGATTGCATAGATACTGTAATAATTGCTACACCAACCTGCAAAACTTTGAATTCCTGTTACACAACGCTCTCAAAGTAACCAAACAGTGTAGACATGAGTGTCGGCGGGGTTAATGTTCATGTAAAGGTATTACAAAATATTTCACTATAATGACTGAGTATAATGTGCAGCTCAATATCAGTTATATAGCTTATTACTACAGAGTGTTGCAGCTTGTGATTGGACGTATCTTATGTTGCTTGTACAAATAAATTGTAAATATAGGAAATAATGATACGAATGCTATTATTTAGTATCACTAAACCTTGTCTAGGCTTTATATTGTGCTAAATTAGAGGTAAGAAGGAATTTGTTCTCAGACGTCTTTTTTTATTACCCTTTGTTCTACTTATGAAAGCGTTGTGCGCTTCTATACTTTGATCTTTTATTAATACTGAGCCTTTTATATGCCTAAAGTATCGTCAATTACCCGTGTACTAGAGATCATAGAAGCTGTCTCTTACGCTTCTAAGCCTCTGTCTCCACTCGAGTTGTCACAAGAGCTGGATATCCCCAAACCAACCATACACCGTCTGATTCAAAACTTGGTCGATGACGGTTTTTTGACTGTTGATATCGGTGGTGGGATTATCCCTGGTAAGCGGGTACGCAATCTGAGTGTTGAGCTTTGGCAACAGCGATTGTTCTTCAATGAGCGCCAGATGATTTTGCAAAAACTGGTTGACGAAATTAAAGAAACTTGTGGTATTGGCGTTCCATATCATATGGACATGATCTATACCAATCGCGCGCAAACAACCCTGCCCTTGCAGATATACCTTCCTGTAGGAGCCAAGTCACCCATGTGGTGTACAGCGACAGGTAAGCTATACCTCAGTCAATTATCTATTACCAGCCGTATGAAGATACTACAAGGATTACCACTAGATAAATTCACCAAAAATACCATTACTGATATTGATGCCTTGAACGCTGAGCTTGATCGTATCGCTGATACTGGCATCGGTATCGATAACGAGGAGTTTATTTCTGAAATGGTAGCAGTAGCAGTGCCTATATTAGACAAGAAGTCACGTTATCTGGCCTCACTGTACCTGCATGCACCGACGATACGCGTGTCCCTCGATGAATTACTGATTTATGTACCTCGGCTACAGCAAGCCGCGCAGGATATCCAAGCCCTCGTGTATGACCTACAGAGCTGATATCGCCCTTATCATGCACCAAAAAGCGCCACGCTATAGTCCCTAGCGCGGCGCTTTTCTGTTTTATCTGATATCTAACAAGTATCTATTGGCACATCGCAAGTGTCTATTGATAAGCACCACCTATTAATAAGCAACAGCTATTAGCAACATTACTAATATTCCCTATAGCAGTCTTTAAGACAACAGCGAGATATCATGACGCCCCATGATACTAGAAAAGTCTTTGTCGCCATTCTCTAGAGTATGTGATGCGTACAACTCCGTTGCTTTTGCACCCATCGGCGTGTCTACATGAGTGTCTTGAGCGGTTTGCATGGCAAGATTCAAATCTTTTTGCATGAGCTTACTCATAAATCCACCTTGGTAACCATTACTAGATGGGACGTTTTCCATGACTTGTGGATACGGGTTATAAACTTCTAATGTCCAGTTACGACCTGAACTCTGTAGCATAATATCCGACAGCACTTTTGGATCTAGACCATTCTTCACTCCTAGGTTAATAGTCTCTGCTGTCCCTGCCATCAAAATACCTAGCAGCATATTATTACAAATTTTCGCAACTTGTCCTGCGCCATGCGTACCCGCATGAAAGATGTTTTTACCCATAACGGCAAGTATCGGCTCAGCACGAGCGAATGCCTCAGCGCTACCGCCAACAATAAAGGTTAGGCTACCAGCAATCGCGCCGCCCGTCCCACCAGACACGGGCGCATCCAAAAACTCAACACCCAGTTTACTCGCAGCGTCTGCCACGGTTCTGGCATCAGCAGCTGCTATCGTACTACTATCAATCACTAGCGTACCTTTATTCAGCTCTGCAAGTAGACCATTGGAACCGTTGTCGCCTAAGTACACCGAATGCACGTGCTGCCCTGCAGGCAACATACTAATGACAACTTGAGCATTACTCACAGCCTCTTTAGGACTTTGCGCGACGCTAGCACCTGCCTGCTGCAGACGCTTGGTAGCAGCATCAGACAAATCAAACACAGAAAGTGTATAACCTGCCTTTAGTAAGTTCTCTGCCATGGGAGCACCCATATTACCAAGTCCTATAAAAGCAACGTTTGGTTTAGAGGTGTCATTATCTATTGTACTTGTATCCTTTGTACTCATCTCATCACTCCTTGATGATTGCGTAGGCATTGCTACCTACTTATATTGCGTTAATAATGGTTGTTATGATTACTATTTGCGACTCACTGTATATTATGAACCAGCGAGCCCTATTGTCTTAACTGACATAGATTGTTTGAAATAACATAGTTATTGAGAGTCGGTGGCGCTCCCTGTTGGTAAGTAATCTAGACCTTATGACCCTTCTAGCTACGTTTGAGCTTATCGCACAAGCTGACTGGCTAAAGCAGTGGCATCCAACCAGCCTTCTAAAGGATGCTGACCTTTAGGATAAGGGTTATCGAAGTGCTGATCGATATATGCCTGCCCTTCTACACTGAGACAGTCTGCTAGTGAGCGTGACCACTGTGGATTCTTATCCTTGTCAATCAGTAATGCTCGCACGCCTTCCTTAAAATCAGGATTAGCCGCACAATGTACCGCGACATTGGTCTCTAGATACAAAACCTGCTCTATCGATAAATCGGCGACTTTATGATATAGCGCATGAGTCAATGCTGCTGTCACTGGGCAACCATGACGATAGGTGGCAACTGCTCGCTGTGTCCAGCTGTCTTCTGCAAAATCTTTGCTCAACTGTACGAGCGCTTCATCGCTTTGTAGCAGTGCGTCGATATCAGCCAGACCGCCGCTGTTCATGAGTTGCTGAATAGGCTGCCAGTACGTCGCCAGCTTGCTATCGGGTAGATCCGCTGCAGGTAGTGCTGCAAGTGCACGGCTAACAATACTATGAGCACTGTCATTATGGAACTTGTCCGTATTGCTCGTACTGTCTGATGTTTGCCAATTACTTCGTTTTAGACGCTGCATGATAGCGTCATAGTCATGACTGGCAACAGCATACTCCGCTAGATTCGCTAATAGCGCATCACTGCCATTGCACATCGCGCCTGTCAATCCTAAAAATAAACCTGTCTTGGCAGGCATACGCTGCAAAAACCAACTACCAGAGGCATCAGGAAACAACCCAATTGTCACTTCAGGCATAGCAAAACGGGTACGCTCAGTCACCACACGATGACTACAACCTGCCATTAATCCCATGCCGCCACCCATAATAATGCCGTCGCCCCAAAGTATTAGCGGCTTTGAATAAAAGTGCATTTGACGATAGAGACGATACTCATGACTGAAAAACTCAGTGGCATAAGGATTGGGCACTGGCGCATCGGTAGACATACTGTCATACAGCTTACGAATATCACCGCCGGCACAAAACGCCTTGTCCCCTGCACCTTTCAATACCAGCGCGACTATCTGGTTATCAGCTTGCCACTGCACTAACTGCTCTGATAGCAGCTGGCACATATCAACGCTGAGCGCATTGAGCGATTTGGGTGTATTGAGCGTCATCACTCCAATGAGGTGACCACAATCTGTCGGTTCAGTATTGAATAATACAGAGGCCTCTTGCTCGGTATTGCTCGAAGGCTTTTGGGTATCGTCGGTAGCTGCTGTCATAAAAGTGACCTACAAAGTTAAAAAATTAAATAATGTCATAAACATTATGACCCAAGCATTTTAAGCAATGCTTATTTATTTTGCCAACTGGGTTTGCGTTTTTCTAAGAATGCTTGTACACCTTCGCGCTGATCCATCGTGTCAAACAACTTCACAAAAGCTTCGCGCTCATGAATAAGGTTTTGGGCAGGCGGGGTATCTCTGGCTGCTTGAATAAGTCCTTTAGAATAACTGACAGCAACAGGCGATTGCTTTGCGGCTTTTTTGGCCAAGTCTTGAGCGGCTAGTAGCCCTGCACCTGTTTCAGTGACCTCCTCCACCAAGCCAATACGTAATGCCGTCTCTGCATCAGCGCGTTCGCCGCACAGTATCATGCGCTTTGCCCAACCCTCTCCGACGAGCCAAGGTAGGTTTTGTGTCCCACCTGCACATGGCAGTAGACCTACGCCCGTCTCCGGTAGTGCCATCTGTGCATGCGCTTCTGCAATACGAATGTCACATGCGAGCGCACACTCAAGTCCACCGCCCATCGCATAGCCGTTGATCACCGCAATGCTGACACCGCGATAAGCAGACAATGCTTCAAACGCCTCACCAAATGCAATCGCCATACTTATCGCACGGCCTTTATCACCGTCTGAGAAGTTATTGAGATCTGCGCCCGCTGAAAAAAACTTTTCACCATCGCCATGCACGATTAACGCGTAGATATCGTCATTGGCATTGAGATCGGTGATGAGTTGTTTGAGCGCATGCAAACTGTCCATTGTCCACGTATGCGCAGGAGGGTTGTTCAATGTCAACGTGGCAGTATGACCATCAATTGATAGGTTTAGATTGGTATAATCTGTCATAAAACATCCTTGTTTTAGTCAAGCGAAAAAGTATGATATCGTCACAATAGTAACCATAACAGCCTATTAGCGCAGTTGGCTTAGCGCCTCGTCTTGTAAGATCTGACGTGAAATAATCACTCGCATGATCTCATTGGTACCTTCTAATATTTGATGCACACGTAAGTCTCGCACGTGACGCTCAAGTGGATATTCATTTAGATAGCCATAACCGCCATGCAGTTGTAGGGCGGTGTTGGCAACATCAAAGCACAGATCCGTAGAGAGGCGCTTCGCCATTGCACAGTAGGTAGAAGCTTGCCCATCATTACTATCGACTTTATCAGCCGCTAAATAGAGCATTTGACGCGCAGCGATAGTCTGGGTCAGCATGTCGGCAAGCTTAAACTGTACGGACTGTAAGCTTGCAATTGGACTGCCAAACTGGCTACGTTCCTGTACGTAACTGGTTGCTGTTTCTAATGCAGATTGTGCCGTACCCACGGCGCAAATACCGATATTGATACGACCACCGTCCAGCCCTTTCATAGCGATACGAAAACCTTGACCTTCCTCACCTATCAGATTCTCTACTGGGACTTTGACGTCTTTGAAACTAATCGTCCGCGTCGGCTGGGCTTTCCAGCCCATTTTTTGCTCGTTTTTGCCATATTCGATACCAGCGCTATTGGCATCTACTACGAACGCTGAAACGCCTTTTGGACCTGCCGCACCAGTGCGCGCCATAACTACCAATACATCAGTTGATCCTGCGCCAGAAATAAAGGTTTTTTCGCCATTCAGTACGTAGTAATCGCCTTGTTTATCCGCCTTGGTGCGTAGTGAGGCTGCGTCAGATCCTGCATTTGGCTCTGTTAAGCAGTAACTACCGAGCCACTCGCCACTGACCATATCGGGCAAATATTTTTTGCATAGCGAATCGCTGCCATACTCGCCAATCATCCATGCTGCCATATTATGGATACTCATGTAGGCTGCCACAGAGGTATCCCCCCACGACAGCTCTTCGAATACCATTGCGGAGTCGAGTCTTGGTAATCCCAAACCGTCGTATTCTGGATTGGTATACAGCCCCAAAAACCCAAGCTCACCAGATTTTTTGATGACATCTATGGGGAAATGCGAGTTGCGATCCCATTCAGCAGCGTTTGGCTTGAGCTCTTTTTGCGCAAACTGACGGGCCGTTTGGCGAAAGGCAATCTGATCATCGGTCAATGCAAAATCCATAGGGTTATCCTTGTTCTTATAGATCAAATAAAAAGTCTGTTTGATGCACCCCTTGATAAAGTGCGAGTGAGACATCTGATAAGGTGTGCGCGCCGCACGATAGCGGTATAACGATAATAAAACTGCGACCAATAGTATCGCAAGTGGCATCAAGGTTATACCGCAAATATAGTCAATTGATTATTATATTGAAATCGTTGTATTGACACCGCGGCTCGCTTCATCATCGAACCAACGTGCAGTGACGGTTTTGGTCTGAGTATAGAACTGCACTGCCTGCTTACCATAAGGGCCTAAATCACCCAGCTTGCTGGCACGCGAGCCTGAGAAGGAGAACATTGGTAGTGGCACAGGAATCGGTAAGTTGATACCGATTTGACCGACTTGAATGTCTTGCTGGAATTTGTGTGCAGCAGCGCCTGACTGGGTGAATATCGCCGTGCCGTTACCATGTGGATTGGCATTCAGTAGTGCAATCGCTTCATCTAAGCTGTCAGCGCGCATGATGCAAAGTACGGGTCCAAAGATTTCTTGTTGATAAATTTGCATATCACTTGTGACATTGTCAAAGATAGTTGGACCAACAAAATTACCGTTCTCAAATCCTTCAACAGTAATGCCGCGACCATCTAGAATTAAGTCTGCACCCTCTTCTACCCCAGTACCAATTAAATGCTCGACACGCGCTTTTGCGGCAGGCGAAATCAGTGGTCCCAAGTCTTTGTCATTTTTGCCAGCTGAAACAATTAAGTTTTCTGCCTTGGCTTTGATATCATCGATCCACTCTCCAGCAGCACCTACTAGTACGACGACTGACAATGCCATACAGCGTTGACCAGCGGCACCGAACGCCGCGCCTGCTAGCTGATTGAGCGTTTGCTCTTTATTGGCATCAGGCAAGATAACGCCATGGTTTTTTGCACCCATCATACATTGGGCGCGCTTACCTGACTGGCTGGCACGCTCATAGACGTGCTTACCAACGCTAGTAGATCCCACGAAAGAGACAGCTTTGATATCTGGGTGGTCACAGATGGCGTCGACGGTTGCTTTGCCGCCATGTACCACGTTCAGCACACCTTCTGGTACGCCTGCTTCAATTGCTAGCTCAACCAAACGCATAGTCACCATCGGATCTTGCTCAGACGGTTTGAGGATGAACGTATTACCCGTGGCAATCGCCATTGGGAACATCCATAGCGGAATCATCGCAGGAAAGTTAAACGGCGTAATACCAGCGCAAACGCCGAGCGGCTGCCAGATGCTATAAGTGTCAACACCTGATGCGACGTTTTCTACAAAGTCGCCGATTTGCAAATTGGCAATACCAGCGGCATGCTCGACCACTTCTAAGCCGCGGAACACATCGCCGCGTGCATCAGCAATCGTCTTGCCCTGCTCTGCGGTTAATATTTCTGCTAGCTCATCCATATGCTCACGAATAAGTGCTTGATAGGTCAAGAAAATACGAGCGCGTGTGGTGATTGGTGTTTTGCGCCATGTCTCAAACGCGGTTTGGGCGGCTGCAACGGCTTGATTGATCTCATCATTGGTGGTTTGCGGGACTTTTGCGATGACTTCTTGGGTCGCAGGATCGGTAATATCAATCCATTCATCGGTATTTGACTGTGTGAACTGACCGTTGATGAGCTGTTGAACGTGGTGCATAAGATATCCTTATCTTTTTTGCGAGACTACCGTGTGACGGCACCTGAGTATTCATTGATGAATGAAACGCCATGAGCGTTTATCTATAAAACCTCATTAAAATTCTAAATTTTAAAATGATTTATTTTGTATCGTTATTGACTATAGCAATAAATCAATTTTAGGGTCAAGCGCTTTATCAACATTTTCATTAAGTTTGTTTTATCAAAATGCGATGAGTAAACATATTGCTATAAGAAAACAGCAGAGACAAAAAAGCCCATGAGGGTTCATGAGCTTTTAAATGGTTGGGGCGTGTCCCTAATTCAAACGTTTATTACTAAATGTGCCAAAAATGGCTAAACCTTTGACAAACGGCGTCAAATAGCTGGTCAATATCTCGATATTGTATGCACTATTTTCCTTGTTTGCCTTCGATTTATCTCATTTTTATCACCATTTTTAAAATAGGGACACGCCCTAGTCTAATTTTGATAGGCAGCAGGCTATTTATTCATCTTTGATGATCAATAGTCTTTCATTGACTGCTTAATCGCATCGATAGCGGCTGGGTTATCGAGGGTCGACATATCTCCTGTAGGCTTATCTTCAGCCAATGCACGAATAGATCGGCGTAGGATTTTGCCAGAGCGAGTCTTTGGCAGTGCTTGCGGGAAATAAATAGCCGCTGGCCTTGCAATACCGCCCAAAGATTTGACCACCGCACCGATGACTTGCTGCTCAATACGGAAGCGGTTTTCGGTCGTTTCGACTTGCGTCTGATCTTTTAGCACACAGAATGCAATGGGCAGCTCTCCTTTTAACTCATCTTGAATGCCTACTACAGCACACTCTGCCATATCTGGATGCATACTAATCGCTTCTTCGATCTCTTGCGTCCCTATCCGATGACCTGCGACGTTGATCACATCATCAGTACGCCCCAATATATAAAAGTAACCATCTTCATCTGTCACTGCATAGTCTGACGTAGAATATTGCTGACCATCAAACAAACCAAAGTAGCTACTGATAAAGCGATCGTCATTACGCCACACCGTAGTCAGACAACCAGGCGGCAGTGGCGCTTTAATTGCAAGCAGGCCTTTTTCGCCCGCTTTGCAGGGGTCGCCAGTCTCTTCATTGATCACCTGCGCCTCATAGCCATACATAGGATAGCCAGGTGATCCTTGCTTATGCGGTTTATGATCAAATTTTGGTGTGTGACTCAAGATGGGCCAACCAGACTCTGTCTGCCAATAGTGATCTAAGATTGGCACGCCTAAATGCTGGGTCAGCCAGCCGGCCGTTGACTCATCAAGTGGTTCACCTGCTAAAAAGAACGATTTGACACTAGAGACATCATAGCGGGTCATCCAGCTCTCGTCTTGTTTTTTGAGCATACGCACGCCCGTGGGCGCTGTAAACAAAATATTGACCTTGTTGGCCTCAACGATACGCCACCAAATACCAGGATTCGGTGAGTGTGGTAGGCCCTCGTACATGACACTCGTCATGCCTGCTAGCAGTGGCGCATAAATCGTATAAGAGTGCCCAACTGCCCAGCCAATATCCGATATTGCCCAAAACGTCTCACCTGTCTTACCATCATAGACATAATCCATCGAAGTAGTCAGTGCGACCGCATGACCGCCAGTATCACGCTGCACGCCTTTGGGAGTACCTGTCGTACCAGAGGTATAGAGCAAATAAGACGGCGTATTTGACTCAAGCCAGACGGGCTCCACAACTGTATGCGCCTCGCAGCTGTGACGTCGTTCGGTCGCATAATCGACGTCAACATTTCTCGGCTCAAACGGTAAAATACCGCGGTTGACCACCAATACATGCTCAGGCTTGGTTGTTGCTTGCTCGACGCCCTGATTGACAAGGTTCTTATAATTAATAACCTTGCCATCACGCAGACCTGCATCTACCGTAATGACCATTTTTGCTTCAGCATCATCCATGCGGATAGCCAAGTTATGGGCTGCAAACCCACCGAAAACGACTGAATGTATTGCGCCAATACGAGCACAAGCCAGCATGGCATATGCCGCTTCTAGAATCATCGGCATATAAATGATGACGCGATCACCCTTACCAATACCATGGCGCTGTAGGACATCAGCAAAATAATTAACTTCTTTATATAGGTCGTTATACGTCAGACGACGCTTGGTATAGTCTGTATAAAACTCGACGTTGTTGCCCAGATCTTTAAACGAATCAACGACTGCTGGAAAGGTTTCTATCAACTCTTGATTGATTTCTGATGATACCCAGACAAACGCGTCTTGCTCGGCACGATCCGCCAGATGACGATCTACGCAGTTATAACAAAGATTGGTCTCACCGCCGACAAACCATTTTGCAAACGGTAGATTACTGTCATCGAGAATTTGCTCAGGCTCTTTGTGCCAGTAGATGCGCTTTGCTTGCTGCGCCCAGAAATCCTCTCGTTCGATAATAGAGTCGTGATAGATATCAGCAAATGTAGGCATGTCTGCTGTGTGAGTAGAGACTGGGTGTTGGGCGTGGTCACTCATAATAGCTGTCCTTAGCATAAACGAGAAATGAGGCAATGTTATTTTATCATCGAAACGCTGGCAAGTCGTCATCGCATTGGAAGCGCTATCTGCACGTCCGAATCTACGATGCTTACACGGTTACGATTATAGTAGACAATGTCTGAATAAGTACTGGTCATCCTTGCCAGAATTAAAAAACCGATACATTACGTATCGGTTTAAAATGTAGCAGAGCCTATTGCAAAGGTCAACTATTAAGCGTGTAACGTGCACTACATTTTGACAAATACAAACGTTGAATATTCAACTGATAGATATGATTATATTTGAGTTTGGTTGGCATATATCTCACGCATGACCTTTTTGTCATGTTTACCTACTGAGGTTTTTGGCAGCTCATCTACAAACTTAAACTGACTTGGTACGCCATATTTAGGAATGATACCGCGCTCTACTGCTTTCTCTGCGATGGCTTTGATATCATCAGCGCTCGTATCTTGGGCAGTAGGCTTTAGGACAACCAATGCTAATGGACGCTCGCCCCACTGCTCGTCACGCACCCCTATCACCGATACGTCAGCTACTGAAGGATGTAGTGATAGAATCGTCTCAATCTCAAGCGATGATATCCATTCACCACCAGACTTGATCACATCTTTTAGGCGATCTGTAATTTTGATATAACCATCAGGACGTATGTAGGCAATGTCTTGAGTGTGCATATAGCCGCTTTCCCACAACTCTTTACCAGCATCATCGTTCTTAAGATAGCTTTGGGTCAACCAAGGCGCTCGTAGTACTAGCTCACCTGTGTTGTCTTGTCCTTTGCCAACTGATTTATTGCCTTCACCCCAGACCTGAGCATCGACCATAAGCACAGGCTTACCTGTCATACAGCGACGAGCAATATCTTCTTCTTCACTCATCTCAGGCTCATCAAGGCTAAACTCAGTCAAACTGATAAGTGGCGCGGTTTCTGACATGCCGTAGCCTGTATAGACTTCGATACCCTGAGACATTGCTGTTTTTGCCAACCCTTCAGTCAACCTTGAACCACCAATGATCATTTTTAAACCATTGAAGCTAACACCACGATCCTGGGCTTCTTTGAGTACCATTTGCAGGATGGTAGGGACGCAATGAGTGATGCTGACTTTTTCGTTAATGATTAAGTCCATCAATGTATCAGGCGCATAACGCCCTGGATAGACTTGCTTTAGACCGACCATCGTCGCTGTAAATGGGAAACCCCATGCATGGACATGGAACATCGGTGTCATCGGCATATAGACGTCACCGTAGCTGACACCTTGTTTGTTGGGAAGCATACCTAAAGTAGCGGCCTCTGCTAGGCTATGTAATACCAATTGGCGATGACTAAAGAAAACCCCTTTTGGGTCCCCTGTCGTACCAGAAGTATAAAAAGTCGTCGCGATAGTATTTTCATCAAAATCTGGGAAATCAAACTCGCTGTTAGCAGCGTCTAGTAGGGCTTCATACTCGCCTGTGACACGGCTTTGGTTGTCACCAAAGACACCTTCAGCCGTTACTCCATTATCATCAAGCCAAATGATGTGCTCGATACTAGAGTTTTCAAATTGATAGTCTTTGACTAGCGGCGCAAACTCAGAGTTGAGCATTAGTACTTTGGGCTTGGCATGGTTGATGGTGTACAGAACTTTTTCTGGAGAGAGACGAATATTGACCGTTTGTAGGATGTACTCTGACATCGGTACCGCAAAATAAGACTCAAGATAGCGATGACTGTCCCAATCCATAACCGCAACCACATCACCTGCATCGAGATTTAAGTTTGCCAATACATTAGCCAATCGATTGATACGTTCAAACAGATCTTTATATGTGAGGCGCTTCTTGTCCGCGTAAATAATTTCTTGGTCTTGCGATACTGTTTTTGCACGGTTTAGTAGCTGCTTGACCAGTAATGGATAATCATAGGCAGATGGCGCGCTGTGATAAATATTTGACATAGATCTGACTTCCTTGTTTGTTGTATTTATAGGTTATATAGTCAGAGAACTGCTAAACAGCTACGACGTTATCCTCCCTAGACGTACTATTTGTACAATCTGCAGTCGGCTGCCTTGTACCTGTTTTAGATTTCTTTGACTATACACAGTAATGATAATTCGTAAAAATACTCATGTGGAATGTTTTGCCCAATCATTCTCATTTCTTAGTGAGTTTTTATAATGAACGACAACCTTATTAGGTTAATAACATCGTTATAGATAGTAAGAAAAAAGCAGCGCCATGTAAAGCGGGCTTACATTAAGTAGCATAATGGGCAAATACATAATGTAGAGATCAGTCAGCTACTTTGACTGCACCGTGGTTTTGACCATCCCAACGCTGGCTATTATCAATGCCAATATTTGTACGATGACTAATAGCCCTACGGTCATAGACCACTGCCCGCGTGCATAAGCCATACCGCACAACCACGCGCCGAGCGTGCCACCTGAGTAGTAACCCAGATAATATAAGCCCGATGCCAGTGACCGTCCTTTTTTAACATTGACAGCGATATAACTGATGGTCGCTGACTGGGTAATAAACACGCCAGATGACATAATGGCAAGTCCTATAACCACGCCCCACAATGGTGTCACCAACGTTAACAACACCCCGACCATCGAGATAACAATCGCCACTCGTACGGTACGCGCTGAGCCAAATCGACGTAATAGTGACGTAGACAACGGTGTAATAATGACCCCAAGTAAGTACACCGCAAAAATATTCGCAAGTGCACCAGTCGTCAGCTGATATGGCTCATCTGTCAGATGTAAATTAATAAAAGTAAAACAACCGACTAGTGAAAATAAAACGCAAGCACCCAGTAAACAAGAGGTGACCACGTAGCGATTGGTGACGTGCTCCCCTAGTGTTTGTATCGCTGAGCGAAAGTTGGGATTGGGTACAAAATGACGAGACGATGGCAGCATCTTACCGACCCATACCGCACCCAGTAGCGTTATCGCTGTCATGACATAGTAACCATGACGCCAACCGATCAACTCATGCAAATGCCCTAGCAAAAACCGGCCCATAAAACCGCCGAACACTGACCCTGAGACATAAAACGACATCAGCTCGGTCACTGCCCGTCCCTCGAACTCCTCACCGATATAGGCAATCGTCACCACTGTAATACCTGGTACGGACAGCCCCTGCATAAAACGCCATAAACCTACCCAGCCGATGCTGGAGCTTTGGGCGATCAAGAATGTCGGTATGGCTAAGAATAGCAACGCACCAACCACAAATGATTTGCGACCGACGGCATCTGAGAGCATACCCAAAAACGGTGACATGATGGCAATTGCCATGACTGTAGCACCAACTATCATGCCAGCTTGTACTTCAGTCGCAGCAAAATCCACCATCATGACGGGGAGTACCGCTTGGATAGAATATATCTGTAAAAAAGCGAACATACCTATCAAACCAATCGTAAGCTTCAAAACCCACGACACTGAATGACTGGATGAAGGCGATGGTTTTGTGGCAATGCTTTGGGATTTATCTGTAGGATTATTCACAAGAGAGCTGACTATATTGGTTATGCTATGACAGTAGATCGAGCGTGTCATTAGCTTAAATGGTAGGAAAATATAACGCGAATTTATGACATCGACTTTTTATAGCTATAGCATAGACATGAAGCCGTAGAGGATAAATAGCTATCATAATGATAAAAGAGGCATGTTAGCACATCAATTAATATACTCAGGTTTAAATGTGTTATTGGCAATTGATAGTGCTCTTGACTTAGATTAAAAAGTTAGGTTTAGATCATTATGGAGACGCTTGCCCTTATTAGACAAAACTCTATTTACTGATTGAAAGTGAGAGATGGTTTTTGCAACAAGCTCAATAACTACAGTAACTTTTAGCTATCAGACAACAGCTATAATCGCTGATTGTAGACTGATGGGCAGTTTTCGTTTGCTGAGATGACATTTGGATAACAACTCTATTTCATTTTTACACATCTACATTGCTTATATCTTTTCTTGTACAGACATTATTTACCAAACCATTAATAATCGCATAGTGTTATATATAAATAAGTAAAATGATTTAACAAATGAACAGTAAAGGAGCACATCGATGAATGATGAAATTTATGATTTAGGTGCAGGGTTTTGGAGTATTCGAGGATCATTTATAAAAAATGGCATTATCGATATTGGTGTCCAATGTGCTCTAATAAAGCGACCATCAGGACGATTTATTTTTCTGGATAGTTACACATTAACGGGAGATTTACGTCAACAAGTCATGGCACTGACCAATGAAGGTAGAGATGTCGAAGCCGTCCTCAACGTCCATCCATTTCATACGGTACACTGTGCCCAAATGGCACAAGATTTTCCGCAAGCGACATTTTATGGCAGTAGCAGACATCCGCAACAAGTCCCTGAGGTTAGCTGGGCTGATGACTTGGTAGAAAGTGACGCGGTCGCTGAGCGTTATCCTGAGCTTCAATTTTCCATACCTAAAGGTATTCACTATATTGCGCCTGATGAAAACGTTCATGCAAGCTCATTGCTGGTATATCATCCTGCTAGCCAGAGCATTTATGTCGATGATACTTTTGAGATACCACCGTCAAAGCTATTCAATGCAGTACAGCCCAATCTTGGCTTGCACCCAACCACCAAAAAAGCACTCAAAACGGAACAAAACGCGGGCAAGCACTATTGCGATTGGGCAGTAGGTCTGGCACACGAGTGGCGTAATGTTCGTCATTTTTGCGGTGCACACTCAGGACTGATGGTATTTGAGGAAGGTCAATTTGAAGCAGCGCTCTTGTCAGTCATTGATAACACTCGCAATGAGCTTGAGAATCAATGATGCTAAAGACGTCTATGTTTGAGAGGTACAATATCTAAGAATACAATGTTTAGAAGACCCTATATTTAGGAGATAGAGTACTTATAAGCTAACATGCTCATAACCACTTACAGTAAGAGCAAAAAGATAAGAATAGAAAGTCATTGTGATTTTTTGAGTTAACACATTAAATAAGGAGAATTATAAATGTCAGAACAGATTCATGATTTAGGGGCAGGATTTTGGAACATACGCGGGTCATTCCGTATTGGCGGTGTAGTGAACATTGGTACCCATTGCTCGCTTGTTAAGCTGTCTTCAGGACGTTTTATATTTTTAGACAGCTACGCTTTAACAGGTGATGTTCGAGACGAAGTCATGGCACTAACCAACAATGGACAAGATGTCGAAGCTGTTCTCAATGTCCACCCGTTCCATACGGTGCATTGCGCCCAAATGGCAAAAGACTTTCCGCAAGCAACATTCTATGGCAGCAGCCGTCACCGCAAAAAAGTGCCAGAAGTGAATTGGGCGGATGATTTGGTAGAAAGTGACGCAGTCGCCGATCGCTATCCAGAGCTCAAGTTTTCGATGTCAGAAGGTATCGCTTATATCTCATCAAACGAGATGATTCATGCAGGATCGTTACTGGCCTATCACCCTGCTAGCCAAAGCTTGCATGTTGACGATACATTTATGAGTCCACCAATGAAGCTACTAGAGGCTGTCTTACCTGAGCTTATACTGCACCCCACCACCAAAAAAGCCCTCAAAGATGAGCCAAACGCGGGCAAGCACTATTGTGACTGGGCAGAAGCGCTAGCACACGAATGGCGCGACGTTCGTAATTTCTGTGCGGCACATTCTTACCTTGTACAATTTAAAGAAGGTGGATTTGAAAAAGCATTGGTCAAAGCCATCAAAAAGGCTCGACCCAAGTTAGAAACAGCCTAGACTTGTGTATCGACGAACGTAGTCTGTGTACATAGATTTTATCAATACAAAGGAGGCTACCAATATGGTAGCCTCCTTTGTATATCTTGCTCAATAATACTGGTTGCACCTAATCATTATATTTAGTGATAGTCATATGTTAGAACAACTATATGCTAAATCAACCATAAGCTAGAACAACCATATACTTAATCGTAGAGTGAATATTTTAGTACTATATCGTATAACTTATAGCTGCAGAGCGGCTACGATTAGAGATGCTATTACTATTCCTGTGACATAGGTTCTCACTTTAAGATAATTCTGAGTAATGATACGCGCTTGATTGAGGCCATAATCAATCACCCACATACTGGCAAAACTAGCTGCTAATAACCAAATAAAACTGACCGTAGATAGTATTAAAAACCCGAACCATAAGACAAGCGCTATCATATTGCTTAAAAAGGACAATTTAATAGCCCATCTATCATTATCAGCCAAGCTCAGATGATTACCCCAATGCGCGCCTGCCATAAACGAAGCAATCACCAAGCCATATATACTCAGCACCTCAGTCGTCTTTCCCAATACAGGTATCGTATCACTATCTATAGCCAGTAAAAGCGCGCAAGCGATAAAGGGTATAGCACCTGCAAAAGTGAGATAAGGACTTGGTTTTTTCATGGTCTAAACCTATTTTGATGGTATGGTTAGTCTATTCAAAGCTGTAGCCTGCACATCCGCAATGTTTAGCAATTATTCATCGCTCTTTTTAATATTGCCTTGCCATTGTCGAATAAACGCACCTTCTGGATCGTATTGCTGAGTTTGCTTTTTAAGATTGAACTGTCGGGATCCTCTTGGATCAGCACCCACACCTGCCAAATACTGCCAGTTGCCCCAATTGCTACCAACATCATAATCAATGAGGTGTTGCTCAAAGTAAGCTGCCCCGTAACGCCAGTCAAGACCCAGCTCATGGATAAAACAGCTTGCGACCAGTTGCCGTCCGCGGTTCGACATATATCCCGTTGTGTTCAACTGATTCATGCACGCATTAACGATCGGATATGGCGTTTGACCCCGCGTCCATTGTGATAGACGTTCTTCATCTAGCTGAGTTTCTGGCGAGTGCTGACCGATACCTGTGAACCAAAATAGCTTTTGCTGATGCGTTATCGCGTACCAATAGAAATACTCGCGCCATAGCAGCTCAAACCATATCCAATAGGTAGAGCCATTGGCAATAATGTCGCGCTCATAACGGCGTAGACGATTTAATACCGTATTTACAGACAGTGAACCATTGGCAAGCCACGCAGAGAGTTTGGTAGACTGTGTCCAGTTATCAAGCGCATTTCGCGTGGTCTTATACGTACTTGGTGCCTCAGAATCAAAATAACGCTCCAAATGTTTGAGACCGTTTGACTCCCCGCCTCTAAAACTATCGACCTCTTGCAAGTCGCATTGATGCGCGTCACAAAAATACTCACTCTTATCAGCCATACTCTCAGGCATTGGCGCCAGTGACTCTGGCGTTGGACAAATGATCGCATCTTCTTCGGTATGCAATAAATCATGATCATTTTCAATTTTCTTACGAAATTGGGTGAAGCTCTTGGGTAACTGATCTAGCGGTAACTCATCGAATAACGTGGCCGTTGTCTGGACATGCCAGCGTATCTGCGGGTGTTTATCCTGTAGTAAAGCATATACCTGATTCTGATAATAATCAGAGGTTTTACTGACACATATATCCGTTACTTGTTGGACTTCAATCAGCTCTTGCAACTGCGTAAGTGTGTCTAGCACTACAGTGTCTTTTTTTAGGTACAGCAGTCTATTACCAAGCTGCGTTAGTGAGGCGTTCAAATCAGCCAAGCTTTCTTGCAAAAACTGCTCGCGAGCACTACCCATAGTGTCATAATGATAAGCGGGGTCACTGTTTTTATCATTCAACCCCTCCGCCAATGACGATGCATAGACAAGCAGTAATTTTCCATTGCTAGATAGTTTAGCTGCTGTCGACAATGTCGCATTGTTCGCTACTCGCAAATCATTATGAAATAAGACCAATGTGACATTTTTATCGGATGGCTGATGTGACATATCTAAACCTCCTGCTATGTATTTTAATTATGATGTTTAAGATTTTAGAGTAGCTTGCATAGACAGTTCAATGTAACTTGAGTATAGAAAAGGCAAGTGAGCACGCTATAGACATGGTCAAATCAGAGAAGCGAGTAGATATGAACCAAGCAAACGTAGAAACAAATAGGCGACATATTTTTTGAAGTAATGATATAAATCCACTATCTTTTGTTGGCATCAAACAGTGAGACAATATAGTGACTCTACTTAGCATATATCAGATGTTGATTAGACAAGATGTCATACCCTAAATATCACTATAACCATTGACTCTCAAGAGCTTGGCTGCTTAAATGACTTACCTCTAGGAGAATATAATGACTAAAGAAAATACAGCTGAAGAGAATAAATCAGACGAAAAACGCAAACTTATCAATCGGTTTTTGATGAAACTCACAAAAGATCAGCCTCAAATGTATTACGCCACAACCTCTGAGATATCTCGGAGTATTCATACCATGATAAAGGAGCATACCAACCGCTTGTCAGTAGAAGAGCAAGCACTGGTAAGACGCATGTCCATCGAAGAGATTGAGGGATTATTAGGTTTTCATGCTAGATAAATGACTAAGGCATATCCTCATTTTGAAAATCGTGGTACGCCCGAGCTGGCTCTCACATGTATTGTTCTCAGTTGATTGCTGAACGCCATAAAAAAAGACCGCTATCAAAGCGGTCTTTTTTGTTGCCAATTGTTCTAATGTAACACTACTAGAATGGATACTGACGTGGTTCATTTTGCATTGAGATCCAATGCGTTCTAGTGAACTCTTCAAGCACCCACTCGCCGTTAAAGCGACCGATACCTGAGTTTTTCTCACCCCCGAATGGTGTATTGCTTTCATCATTGACTGAGATATCGTTGATATGAGTCATACCCGCTCGAATACCGCGAGCGAAGCGCAGACCCTTTTGCATATCGGCTGTGAATACCGCACTAGACAATCCATACATAGAATCATTGGCGATCGACAACGCATCTTCTTCATCCTTGGCACGGATGATACCTACTAGTGGTCCAAACACTTCATTACATGACAAGTCCATCTCTCGCGTGACTTCGGTAAAGACATGCGGCGGTACGACTTGACCTTCAATCTCGCCACTCAATGCCATTTTAGCGCCTTCTTCTTGTGCTTGAGCGATTTTATCCTTAAGTGATTTGAGTTGTTTTTCATTGATGATTGGACCGACAGCAGTGTCTGGCTTGTTTGGATCGCCTACATTTAATGTTTTAACATGAGCCAAGAACCGCTCTACAAAATCATCATATATCTCGTCTTCTACAATCACTCTATTGATCGCAATACAGATTTGACCTTGGTGCAAGAATTTACCAAAAGCAGCCGCTTTAACAGCTTGCTCGATATCCGCATCTTTTAATACAACAAACGGGCTGTTACCACCCAGTTCAAGCGCGACTTGCTTGATGTACTCACCGCCATTGGCTAGCTCACCGATATGCTTACCTACTGATGTCGACCCTGTGAATGACACTAGGCTTGGCGCTTTGTGCTCAACGATGGCATCGCCTATTTCGCTACCTGAACCAACCACAACGTTTAATAAGCCTTTTGGCAGACCTGCTTCTTCAAACACTTTTGCAAGCAGTAGACCACCTGTCACTGGCGTGTCACTAGCAGGCTTTAATACGACAGCGTTACCCAACGCCAAGGCTGGCGCAATCGAGCGCTGGGTTAAATGTAGTGGAAAATTCCATGGGCTAATAACCGCCACGATACCGATAGGCTCGCGGTAAATGAAGTTTTCTTTACCAGGCGTGTTCGATGGACGAATCTCGCCATGTACACGATTAGGGAAAGTCGCTGCTTCAAGTGTAATCGCGCGTGTAGCACCGAACTCAACCATCGCTTTGATACGGGTACTACCTGACTCTTTGATCAACCAATCAACGATTTCTTCTTGGCGCTGATCTAATATGTTGACCACTTTATACAACACAGCAGAACGCTCTGCTGGTGTCTGCGCAGCCCACGCTTCTTGAGCTTGGGTTGCAGCATCATACGCTTCGTTCAGCTGATCTTTGGTCGCTTGCTGAATCTCTACGAGCGTATCGCCGTTATAGGGATTTGTATTGGTATTAATGCTATCATCTTTACCTTTTTGCCATTCTCCTGCGATGAATTGCAAATGAAAGTCATTGTAGGCACTGGTATCGTTCGTTGACATAATAATCCTTATTTTACTTTGTTATGTGACACATTTATCTTCAATATCTAAAATAGTGTATTAGCAATGGGCTATCTGTTTAGTGACTGGTAAGAATAAAAGCCACCTTGCTAGACGACTGGTCTAATGCTACCATAGCTCTTAATAAAACGAGACAACTTTGTCAGTAAATATTGTTGATGAAACGTAACCACTACAGCTAAATATTATTAGAATAGGCCGACAATATGACGCTCAATGAAGCCTGACTACTCTATTTGTACTACTATCAAGGGAGACTATCCTATCTATGTCTACTGTTACGGACACGACTACCACACCAGATACCAAGGCGCACTTACTGACTACTGGCTACCAATTGATAGCTAAGAAAGGCTTTACAGCTGTTGGCTTAAAGCAAATTTTGGACACAGCAGGTGTTCCTAAAGGATCTTTCTATCATTATTTCGCTTCTAAAGAAGCGTTCGGTGAAGCTATTATCGGTCACTATTTTAGCCTATACAAAGCGCGCTTAGATATTATCGATGCTCAGAACGTTACCGCTCAGCAAAAACTGTATGACTACTTTCAAAATTGGTACGACACACAGCAGAATGGCTGCGACCACGAGAGATGCTTGGTGGTCAAGCTAAGTGCAGAAGTCGCTGATATGTCAGAGACGATGCGTAAGGCACTTGACACGGGCTATCAGCAAACCACACTGTGGCTGACCGAGCAGATCAAGGCTGGATGGATAGATGGCTCAGTACCTCGTCTAGATAATATCTCAGCTGAGAGTATGGCCAAGCGCTGGTATTTTGCCTGGCTTGGAGCAAGCTTGATGGCTAAAATCAGCCAAACGAATACGCCTTTGGCTGAAATCTGGCAAATGACAACGACACAGATGGGTCGATAGATGCTTAGATCAATAGGTTCTTAAGCTAATATATTTTTCATACACTCTTACAATAGCTATCTTCGGATAGCTTTTATTTGTTGTAAGTTTTCAGATAAGTCATCTTTAATTAATTTGTATTTAATATAAACAGCATGCCGGATAAGCGTTTAACCTTAATACTGTCCATACGCCGCTACCTACCCTCTTATATATAACCATTTATCCCTAGCGCTTTTGTCCTTCTTACTGTCTCAGACCAAAATATTTTATACGACAGTTTTGTAAATATTACTAGACGACTGGTCTAATTGATGTACAATGCGCATAAATATTCAGAGTATATGCGTATAAGCATTGCTCGCCACTCATTGTTTGATATCAAACATTTAATAGAACCATTTCATTAACATTAGGAATTTTATGAACAACTTTCAATATTACAATCCAGTACGTATCGTCTTTGGCGAAGGTCAAATCGAACAGTTATCAGACCTAGTACCTACTGATGCCCGCGTTCTGATTACTTACGGTGGCGGTTCAGCGCAGCGTACTGGTACATTAGATGAAGTAAAAGACGCCTTGGCAGTAAGTGGTAACCGCACTGTTTTTGAATTCGGTGGTATCGAAGCTAACCCAGAGTTCACAACGCTCTTGAAAGCTGCTGATATGGTCAATGAACACAACATTGACTTCCTATTAGCAGTTGGCGGTGGTTCAGTCATCGATGGTAGCAAATTCGTTGCACTCGTCTCCTCACTCACTGAGGAAGACGGTACTGTCTCACGCGACCAAGCTTGGGATGCGCTGACTGGGTATTGCAAAAACATCGACTCAGCTGTGGACTTAGGCGCAGTATTGACGATCCCAGCAACGGGCTCTGAGATGAACTCGGGCGGCGTGATCAACTATAGCGAGCGTCAAGCAAAACTACCATTTGGTAACCCACTTGCCTTTCCTAAATTCTCAATCTTAGATCCAATCAAAACACTTACCCTACCTGAGCGTCAGGTTATGAATGGTGTTGCTGATGCATTTGTCCATGTGATGGAACAGTATTTGACTTATCCAGTAAATGCAAAAGTTCAAGATGCCTTTGCTGAAAGCTTACTAAAGATCCTTATCGATGAAGGTCTAGTGGTTAAGCAAGATTCAGACAACTTAGAAACACGTAAAAACATTATGTGGACAGCGACTATGGCACTGAACGGTCTAATCGGTACAGGCGTACCTCAAGACTGGACAACGCATATGGTTGGTCATGAACTGACGTCATTGCATGCTATCGATCATGCACGTACGCTAACCATCGTCTTGCCATCAGTAATGCGTGAGCTAAAAGAAAGCAAAAAAGAAAAACTACTTCAGTATGCACGCAATGTATGGAACATCACTGATACCGATCAGGATGATGACACCATCATCGAGACCGCTATTGTCTACACTGAAAACTTCTTCCGCGAGCTTGGCTTGCCAGTTAGCCTAGAAGACGTTGATTTGACTGAGTCAGCAATTGACCCAATCATCAAACAGCTTGAAGCCCATAATATGGTTAAGCTTGGTGAACATGGCAAGAACGACTTAGATGTGTCACGTCGTATCTTGGAGCGTGCTGTAACTAGCAAAGCCTCGTAGTCAGAAACATTATCATATTAATGAAAAATACATATCGTTATGCTATCTATAGTAGTAGCTATTCCATGCTGAATAGCTACTACATTTAACACCACTATTATAATCACAATGAATAACGATAAAGGAGTCCTATCATGAGCTTCGACAAACAACAGAATCAAGAAGTAAACCGTCAAATTAAACTTGCCAGCCGCCCTAATGGTGAACCAACCGCTGATAACTTTGATATGGCAACCAGCGATATTCCAACGCCAAACGACAATGAGATGCTACTACGCACGGTATACCTATCATTAGATCCGTATATGCGTGGACGCATGAGTGATGCAAAAAGCTACGCTGATCCTTTAGCAGTCGGCGATGTCATCATGGGCGGTACTGTCGCTCAGGTCGTCGAGTCCAATGTCGATGGGTTTGCTGTCGGTGATTTGGTGGTATCAAACTCAGGCTGGCAAGACTATAGCGTCAGTGATGGTGATGGTGTCCTTAAACTGGACAAAAACATGTCAAACCCTTCTTATGGTTTGGGCGTATTAGGTATGCCTGGATTCACAGGTTACATGGGTTTGACTGATATTGGTAAACCAAAAAAAGGCGAAACCTTAGTTGTCGCAGCAGCTACTGGCCCTGTCGGTGCAACGGTTGGTCAAGTTGGTAACCAATATGGTCTACGTACTATCGGTGTGGCAGGCGGCAAAGAAAAATGCGACTTTGCGGTCAATGAGCTTGGTTTTGATGTCTGCATCGACCATAGAGCTGATGACTTTGCTGAGCAATTAAAAGCTGCCTGTCCAGATGGTATCGACATCTATTACGAAAGCGTTGGCGGTCAAGTATTAGATGCTGTTCTACCGTTGCTAAATGATCATGCGCGTATTCCTGTATGTGGTCTCGTATCACAGTACAACGCGACCGAATTACCTGATGGTAAAGATCGTTTAGGTATGTTGATGGGTCTTATCTTAAGCCAGCGTTTAACGGTAAGAGGCTTTATTATCTTTGAAGAGTACGGCGATCATTTCCCAGAGTTCTTAGAAACCATGAGTAAATGGGTAGAATCAGGCGACGTCAAAACCAAAGAATATATCGCTGATGGTTTAGACGATGCACCCAACGCTTTCGTCGATATGTTAAATGGCGACAACTTTGGCAAAACAGTTGTCAAAGTAGCTGACGTTAAGTAGCTACTGATAGTTGTCAATCGTTGTTAATAACTACTTAACAACATAACTAGCTAAGATCACTACTGAAAATTACGTTTGAAGCAGGAATAATACTAACAGTCATTTAATGACTGCGACTCAACTGCTCACTCACAATAAACAATAAATAAGGAAAACTATGAACATTTTAATGGTACTAACTTCTCATGACCGTCTAGGCGATACTGGTAAAAAAACAGGGTTTTGGTTAGAAGAATTTGCAGCCCCTTACTATGCATTTTTAGATGCTGGCGTCAACGTGACCCTAGCCTCTCCTGCTGGTGGTCAGCCACCACTAGATCCTAGTAGTGATACTGAAGACACGCAGACCAAAGATACTAAGCGTTTTAAAGACGACAAAGATGCTCAAGAGCATTTGGCCAATACCAAAAAACTTGCTGATATGAAAGCGGAAGACTTTGATTCAGTCTTTTATCCTGGTGGTCATGGCCCACTATGGGACTTGGCAGTAGATAAGAACTCTATCAATCTGATTGAGACCTTCGTCAAGCAAGATAAGCCTGTTGCGTTTGTTTGTCATTCTCCTGCAGCACTCAAGAACGTAAAAGTTGATGGTGAGTACTTAGTAAAAGGCAAAACGGTCACTGGTTTCACCAATTCAGAAGAAGATGCCGTTGGCCTAACAGACGTTGTGCCATTCTTGGTAGAAGATGCACTCAAAGCTAATGGTGGCAACTACGAAAAGGCAGCTGATTGGGAATCGTTTGTCGTCGAAGATGGTCTATTAATCACTGGTCAAAACCCAGCCTCATCAGAAGAAGCAGCTACGCGTCTTGTGGCCAAGCTAAAAGGTTAAGACCCAGAAACTAATAAATCACATCATGTACTAAGGTCGATATTATGATTCGCTTACACCATCTCAATCAATCACGCTCGTTGCGTACGCTTTGGCTCCTAGAAGAGCTAGGCGTGCCTTACGAAGTTGTTAGTCACCAACGTGATGCCAAAACTCATTTGGCACCAGACTCTCTAAAAGCTGTGCATCCACTTGGTAAATCTCCGGTTATCGAGATCGATGGACAGGTTTATGCTGAGTCAGGCGCTATCACTGAGTTACTGATTGAGAGGTTTGCACCAGAGCGTCTACGCCCTGAAACTGGTAGCTCTGATTATGGCTACTATTTACAGTGGATCGACTTTGCTGAGAGCTCACTCATGTTGCCATTGATGCTAGAGCTATTTACCAAAAAAGCAGGCATCGATGACAATGAGTTTTTGAATGGTTATATCGAGACAGAAAAGACAAGATTGTTCAAATATTTGGACACATCGGTTGAAGGCAAATCCTTTATCGTCGGTGATAAACTCAGCGGTGCTGACTTTATGCTGTCATTTGATTTGATTATTTTGGCCAAGCGTCAAAAGCTTGACGCTTATCCTCATATCAAACAATACGCTGAAGCGCTTGCCAGTCTGGATAGCTATCAGCGCGCTATGCAGTTAGAAGCAAAGTATGACGAGTCTATCTAGACTTTTGTTTTAACTACTGCATATCAATCGTATGATGTACATAAGCAGCTCTTTATAGAGCTGTTTTTTATGCGTCCTCTATTTTGTGCTTGTAGTGGTAGCGACAGTATAAGAATAACGACAGTGCAGTGATAAAGGAAGTAAAACTCGCTTTGGTATGTAAGAGATTGAGAGTTAGGCGTACACAACCGACACCACGTTGCCACGTGGCTTATAAGTTACGTGCACATGACAGAATCTCCGCCGAACTCGTGATAAAATCTTTTTAGCGATTATTGAGTTACCCCTCATACTCCCTCAGTAAATCGACTGACCTTTGACGTTTAAAACACCAATGACACTGTCCTGACTCCCCGTCTGGAATCTGTCCTATGTTGCTTCATTTCTTTATATATATTGTGGTCCGCCCATGACTAACGAATATCAGTTTAAGCCCCATGAAAAACCTCTCATGGTAGGCTCTCCAGCCAATCCTGATCATCCTACCCGCCGCAAAGTATTCTATCTACTGATTGGCGTATTCATTGGTCTCACAGCCAGCTTCCAAAACGGTCTACTTGTTGCAAATCTCACTCAAATTCAAGGCGAGATGGGATTAGCGCCTATTGAAGGAGGCTGGATATCTGTGAGTTACAATATGACCAATGCTTGTATTACCGTCCTGCTGTACAAGATCCGTCAGCAATTTGGCATGTCACTTTTTAGTAAGATCACTTTATTCTTCCTACTGGCTGCCACAAGTCTGCAATGGCTGATTAGTAGCCACTTGCTAGATACGCCTAGTATTAGAATCGAGCCCTATTACCTAGAGATTGTCGCAAGGGGCCTTAGCGGTATGGTGGCCAGTGGTATGACCATATTGGGATTATTCTATTGCTTACAAGGTATGCCAACTGTCAAACGGACTAGTGGCTTGATATTGGGGTTTGGCTTGGTGCAGTTTGGTATTCCTTTATCACGTATCATCTCGCCCTACCTTGCCATCGATGGTCAGCTTGAAAACTTATTCTTATTTCAACTTGGTTTGGCACTGATTTGCTTTGGGCTGATTAACCTTTTGGAGCTACCACCAGGTAATATCGAAAAGGTATTTGAAAAACTTGATTTTTTAAGCTTTGCTTTTTTTGCCAGTGGTTTGGCTGCGTTGGCTGTCGTACTGGTGCAAGGTCGAATATTATGGTGGACGACGCCTTGGCTCATTTATCCGCTTATCATTGCTATCGTTGGGATTAGCATTGCATTATGGATTGAGACCCATCGCAAAAACCCAATGTTACAAGTCCGCTGGATGCGTAGCCGTAATATTATTGCCTTTATGGTGACAGGTGCTGTGATGCGAATCTTACTTTCCGAACAGACTGTCGGCGCCGCAGGATTACTTGCCACGCTAGGCTACGGCGGTGATCAGTTGATTACCTTTTACATCGTCATATTGGCCGCCAGTGTATTGGCTTTGGTCATTAGTGTTTTTAGCACCAATCCGATGGATTTACGCAGGCCTGTCATTTTTGCGGTAGCATTGATAGCGTTAGGTTCTTGGATGGATGTTGGTGTGTCTATCAATTCAGCACCTTATATGTTTTATCTCAGCCAGTTTTTAATTGCCTTTGCCGCCGTATATTTTATGGGGCCTTTGGTTTTTGAAGGGTTTTTGCGCGCTATTGCCAGTGGTCCTGCCTATATTATTAGTTTTTCCGTGATTTTTGGTATCTCCCAAACGATTGGCGGTTTGGCAGGCGCAGCAGCTATTCAAGCGTTTACGACCATTCGTACCCAAGCACACTACGCAGATATGGTCAGCTCACTTAATTTGGGTGATCCTGCTTTTAGCGCTCGAATAGCGAGTACTCGTAATATGCTATCAAGTCAGACCACTGACGCTGCCCAAGCAAATGCTGGTGCAGTCAACCAAGCGTTACAAGGTATTCAGCGCCAAGCGGCGGTTGCAGCGTATAGCGATCTGTTCTTTTTGATGGCCAGTCTTGCCACGGCTGTTACGATTATTTTGCTACTCAATTATATTTATAACCGTTATCACAAACGCAACCCGCTGGCTAAAGAGCTCGCTGTCATTGCAAAAATGCGTGAAACCAAATAACTCGATTTGTTGTGTCAACAGTCACATTTAAACCTGTTTGGTGTTTTTATTAAAAATTTAGGAGCGCGTCATGAGCCAAAAAAAACCAGATGAGCTTAACCAAATCTCTCAGGCGTCTACTGGTGCTCCAGCAACAGATACACATATAGCATCGTCTTCTACTCAAGCACAGACGACCACAGATGCAACACAAACAACAGCAAATTCTGATATACCAAATAGCAATAATACGACAGCAGACGCTACAGAAAACCCAGCAGATAGCATTCAGACACCCATGCCAACCAAAGAGCCCATTACAGACACCACTGGATGGTCACCTAAGAAAAAATCCTATCTGAATTTAGCGTTTTTGATCGTGCTGATTGTCATAGGTGTGGCATTGATATTGTATGCGTGGAAGCTCCCCCCATTTACACCTACCACGCAACAGACCAATAATGCTTTTGTCAAAGGTCAGACAACCATTATCAGCCCGCAAGTTTCTGGTTATGTCACTCAAGTGGCAGTGGAAGATTTTGCTAATGTGAAGGCAGGTGATTTACTGATAAAAATAGATGACCGAACGTTTCAGCAGCAGCTCGAACAAGCCCAAGCCAACACTGAAGTCGCTGTCACTAACCGCGCTACTAATGATCAAGATACACAATCGAGTCAAGCACAGATCGAAGCACGCAGAGCGGATGTATACAGTGCCAAAATCAATGTAGAGAGTGCTCGCGAAGACGTCAATCGCTACCAAGGTTTAGATGCTATTGGCGCTGTATCAAAAGCGGAGGTGGCTCATATCAAGGCACAACTTGCCCAAGCACAGGCAAGTATGCAACAAGCAGAAGCAAACCTACAAGCTGCGCAGGAAAATCGAGCAAAAACTAGTGGCAGTCGACCTTCATTGGATGCGAACATCAAAAATGCGGAAGCAGGCGTCAAGCAAGCAAGAATCAATCTAGACAATACTATTATTACAGCACCTGAAGCAGGTCAGCTTAGCCAGGTCAGTGTTAAAGAAGGTCAGTACGTTAGCGCAGGTACTCAGCTCATGTATATCGTACCGAAAGGCATTTGGATTATTGCAAATTTCAAAGAAACTCAGATTGCCAGTATGGCAGTCGGTAAACCTGCAACCATTCATGTCGATGCGCTTGGCGGTGCCAAATTTACGGGGCACATAAGTAACATCTCACCAGCGACTGGCAGTGAGTTTAGTGCAGGTGCGGCTAATCCTGCGACGGGCAACTATATAAAAGTGGCTCAGCGTATCCCAGTACGGATAGACTTAGACCAAAATCAGCCTGAGCTTACGCGTTTGCGTCCTGGTATGTCAGTCTCCGTTGATGTCGATACTGATGCCGATGCTAAATAGAAAGTTAAATAAAATATAATACCGAATAAGCTAAATAATTCATGCAAAAAAGCCACTCTAGATACCAAAGAAACTGGGTCTAGAGTGGCTTTTTTATTTTTGTATAGTCTATAGCGTGAAACCCTAGCAACTATGGTAGCAAACGCTTGGTTGTCCAACCTGTATTGCCTTCGTGACCTTTACTATCGTCGCCGCCACTCTGCGTATATATGATTCGATCATGCATACGATTGGCGCGGCCTTGCCAAAACTCAATATTTTCAACCGTAATCTCATACCCACCCCAAAACGCTGGCGTCGGTACCGTAGTATTGTCAGGATGTGCCGCTTGCAGCTGTTCAAACGTTTGCTCCATGACCTCACGATTTGTAACTTCACCACTTTGCGGCTGACTGACCCACGCACCTACTTGGCTATCGTGCGGACGCTTTTGAAAGTAGCTCGCAGATTTATCAGCATCAATCTTAGCAATAGGACCACTGATACGAATCTGACGCTCGAGCTCATGCCAAAAGAACAGCACTTCTGCATTGGGATTCTCTGCAACATCCTGTCCCTTAGCGCTTTCGTAATTGGTGTAAAAGACAATGCCGGTATCGGTAATCTCGCGCAATAAGACAATACGTACGCTAGGCTTATTATCTGAACCGCATGTCGCTAGGCTCATTGCATAAGGCTCTTGGACCTTCTGTGCAAGCGCCTCATCCATCCACCCCTTAAAAAGCTCAAATGGTGATGCTGGTACTGACTGTTGATCAAGCTCGCCTTTCTCGTATGAGAGGCGTTGGTCGGTAAAATCCATACTCATGATCATTCCCTATTATAGAATTATGATGTCATTATTTTAGTGATTGTTAGGTCAGTATTGATTTTAACCCAATACTGACTTGATCTGATCAGCCAAATCATTTGCCATTACGTCACATTCTATTTCATCATCTGACTCGACCATGACTCGAATCATAGGTTCAGTACCTGATTGGCGAATGAGCAGACGGCCACGGCCGTCTAAGGTTGCTTGAGCCTTATCAAAAGCAGCAACCAGTTCTTCATACTGAAATGGGTCTTGCATCTGAGACAGTCGCACATTGACTAGCTTTTGCGGCAGTACCTCAAAACCCTCGACCAGCTCACTTAGAGCACGCCCTCGTGCCTGCATCACCGCTAATACTTGTAAACCTGCGATGATGGCGTCCCCTGTTCTGCTCTTATCTAGACATAAAATATGACCAGATGGCTCGCCGCCCAATATCCAGCCATTGGCTTCTAAGTCCTGCATCACGTAGCGATCGCCTACTTTTGCACGGGTAAACTCAATGTCTGCCGCTTTTAGCGCCAACTCTAATCCCATGTTACTCATAAGCGTACCAACGACACCTTTAACTTTGTTTGTCGCTTGGGTTGCAAGCACATACAAAATACCATCACCATCGATTAGGTTACCCATCTCATCGACCATCACAATACGGTCACCATCCCCATCTAATGCGATACCGACATCTGCTTCATGCTCAAGTACTGCTTTTTGTAGGCCTTCAGGATGCGTAGAACCACAATCAGCATTGATATTGATACCATCAGGTGTGTTATTAATAGCGATAACAGTGGCGCCCAGCTCACGCATCACTCTAGGCGCTACGCTATAACCTGCCCCATTGGCACAATCAACCACGATGGTTAAATGACTAAGATCATACTGATAAGGGAAGCTGCCTTTACAGAACTCGATATATCGACCTTTTGCATCATTGATGCGATTGTTTTTACCCAGCTGCGAAGGATCGATGATAGGCATAGTGACATCATTGCCATTAGCGCTACTCATAATGGCTGTCAGCTTGTCATTGATAGACGCTTGCATCTCATCACTGATTTTTTTACCGTTACCAGAAAAGAATTTGATGCCATTGTCATAATAAGGATTATGTGAGGCTGAAATAACAACGCCAGCATAAGCATTGAAGCTGCGCGTTAAATGGGCGATAGCAGGCGTCGGTAGTGGACCGAGCATATGAACGTCAACACCAGCCGCATTGAACCCTGCCTGCAATGCGCCTTCAATAACATAACCTGAGAGACGAGTATCTTTTCCAATGACCACACTTGGTTTGCGCGCAGGGTTTTCATTATTTTCTATGAGAACCAGTCCCGTGACATAACCCAGCTTTAGGATAAAATCAGGTGTAATAGGCAACTCGCCAAATTTTCCACGGATACCATCAGTACCAAAATAACTCATTATGTCTCTTCCTCAAGTCCAAAATAAAAGGCCTAACGTATATGTAGGCAAAATCATTATTGTAATAATCTGTTTTGTATTTTACAAAAAAAACAGCCAACAATAATAAAGCATTGTTGGCTGTTTGTATCTCAAGACCACTGTAGCCCTTAAACTGGGCTGGTTTTGAGACCGTATAGGACTATAGAGTAGCGTTTAGCTTACTCGGTAGTTCGGCGCTTCTTTAGTAATCTGCACATCATGAACATGTGACTCTTTCATGCCTGCTGAGGTTACTTTGATAAACTGTGGATTGGTACGCATATCTTCGATAGTCGCTGAGCCCGTATAACCCATAGATGAGCGCAGACCACCAACCAATTGATTGACAATACCAGCAACTGGACCTTTATAAGGAACACGACCTTCGATGCCTTCTGGTACTAGCTTCTCTACGCCATCTTTGGCGTCTTGAAAATAACGGTCTGATGAGCCGTTTGATCCTGACATCGCGCCCAAGCTACCCATACCGCGGTAAGCTTTATAATAACGACCTTGGAACAGCTCAACTTCGCCCGGCGCCTCTTCAGTACCTGCCATGAGCGACCCAACCATGATGCATGATGCACCAGCAGCGATGGCTTTTGCCATATCGCCTGAATAGCGGATACCACCGTCGGCAATCAGTGGGATGCTGTCTTTCAGTGCACTAGCGACGTTATCAATAGCTGAGATCTGCGGTACGCCAATACCAGCAATAATACGCGTGGTACAAATAGAGCCAGGACCGATACCAACTTTTACGGCATCGGCGCCTGCATCGCGTAGGGCTAGTGCTGCTTCACCAGTTGCAATATTGCCACCGATAACTTGAACATGCGGATAGTTCTTTTTGATCCATGATACTTTATCGATCACGCCTTTTGAGTGACCATGTGCTGTATCGACAACGATAACGTCGACGTCAGCTGCGATTAATGCTTCGACACGTGCTTGTGTGTCTGCACCAGTACCAACCGCTGCACCCACACGCAGACGACCTTGGTCATCTTTGCACGCATTTGGGTTGTTTTCAGCTTTGGCAAAGTCATTGACCGTAATCAAACCACGCAAACGGAAGTTATCATCAATCACGATAACTTTTTCGATGCGGTGTTCGTGGAGTAATCTTTTGATGTTTTCGTTACTCTCGCCTTCTTGTACCGTTACCAGCTGCTCTTTTGGCGTCATGATCTGGCTAACTGGTAGTGAGAGGTTGGTTTCAAAGCGCCAGTCTCTGTGAGTGACGATACCCACAACATTATCTGTGCCTTTTTCGACGACAGGGACACCTGAGATATTATTATCTTGTGTCAAACGCAGTAGTTCACCAATCGTCATCTCTGGGTGTACAGTGATAGGATCAACAACGGTACCCGCTTCAAATTTTTTGACACGGCGTACTTGTGTGGCTTGCTTTTCAATATCCATGCTCTTGTGCAAGATACCCATGCCACCAAGCTGTGCCATTGTAATCGCCATTTCAGACTCAGTCACGGTATCCATCGCCGCAGAGATAAGCGGAAGATTAAGCGTGATGTTTTTGGTCAAACGAGTAGAAAGATCAGCAGTCTTTGGCAGAACTTCCGAATAGGCTGGCAATAGTAAAACGTCATCAAAGGTTAAGGCTTCATCGACAATTCGCAACATACAGACCCCTAGTGGTGGTTATTTTGATGGGTAGGAATTCATGGCTTAACATATCAGTCGTTGCAGCTGCCTGCGCAGTGTCGACTCATCGCTAACCACTCAGTTATCCTATAAAAATAACGCCATATTATAACAAATAAGCACCTCTCTGACATAGTCTATTTGTCAGATTATTTTACATAAATGAGTCTTTTTATATTGATAGACAAACTGTGCAGCATTTGCCTATCAATAAGTACTGTATACCCTCGATGAGTTTTTTCTAAAGCTACTCACCTGATTTTAAGGTAAAACGCTCTGTCGGTAGGTACGCGTTTTGCTGCTCATATAAGTAACCAAGCATTTTCTCTCGTACTTCACAAGCAAGCGTCCATGCCTCTATAGGACCTACTCCTGCAACTGCACCGCGCAGCTGAACGGTATTCTCTGTCACATCAACGACAAATATTTCAGGCTCAGTATCTCCATCCCAGAGCTCATTTTCTTTGGTCACTGATATAAAGTGCTGACGAATGGCATCAATATCTGCGCCATAATCGATGTATAAGAATACTGGACAAGTCTGATGCACTTCGGTATGGGACCAGTTCTCTACTTTTTCGGTGATCAACTCACGCATCGGTACGATCAATCGACGTTCATCCCAAGTCTTGAGCACCGCATAAGTGTAACGCAAGTCTTCAACGGTACTAAAATTACCCTCCATGATCACACTATCGCCAATACGTACAGGCTGCGTCACCGCTACCTGTACCCCAGCGATGATATTGCCCAGTATGGGCTGTGCAGCGATACCAAGCACCACGCCTGCTATACCAGCCGAGGTCAGTAACGTCTTGCCAAGCCCTTCCATATTGGCAAATTCACTCAGACCTATCCAAATACTCCCTAATACCATGACAAATATAAAGACGCGCCGAAATATCGATACATAGGTGCGACGACGACGAACTTTGTCAAAGTGCTCCTCTGCCAAGTTTTCGATCTGTAAGTCTTGATAGCGATTTGCAAAAAAATTGATAACACGTATACCAAGCCACATGGCACTCAGTACCAGTCCAGTCCAAATTAGAGGGCGGATGGAAGATGCGACGGCATCTAGATAAGGAAATCCACCAGATACTAAGGTAAAAACGAGTGAAAAACTGATGGTAAATGTCAATGGTACTGTTAACTTGTTGACCAAGTCAGTCACACCATTAGCACTATTGGTGTACTTGTTATATTTCTCCTCATCGACATATCGATTGATGAGCTTTCCTGTACCTTTACTCAGTAACCACCCTAAACCCATGGTCAATAAGAAAAAGAGCACTAGCGATAAAAACTCCCATAGCGCAATCCCAAAAAACTTTAGTTTTAACCAAATAGGTAGATAGCGCTCAAACTCTGCTGGATGATACTGTTCATACAGATTTTCGATATTGCCAACGGTTTGCGCAGAGAACACCCATGTTGGCGCTTGATCTTCTACTCGTACCCGCTCCAAATGAATGGGCACTCGGCGCTCTCGATATTCAATATAGCCAAGTTGAATCGAGCGCCTAGGAATACCCATGACGCTGCTACCATTGCCAAGCGGCGGCTCAATCAAACCATCGGGGCGATCTGGCATATCATCGAACACGTATAGCTCTTTTTGAGTGAGCAGATAATCCAGTTGCTTGGTCAGATCAAGCGCACGGCTGCGCTGATCTTGCTCATCAATCAAATTCATGTTGAGTGCGTAAGCTGCCAAGTCATACTGCTGCTTCATTACTGCCGACTGGAAAAACTCCAAGGTTGCGAGTGGTGTCGCCAGATTGGGCGGCTTGTCTAGAGGTGGTAGTCCTTCATTGATGGTGTTGAGCAGATAATAATTTGCATTATATTCGCCTGTCAGTCCAGTATCGCCTTGTAGTGTTCCCGCTTGCTCTACCGCGCTACGCTCGGTAGGGTCAAATATCTCCTCGCTGATATCAGAGAGATTAACGTTAGTACTTTTGATCGTATTTACTTGTTGAACAGCATACTCAGCTAAGTTGTCCGGCTTACTAATTTCTTGCGAATGATTCTGTTCACTGCCGCTTGTTTCAGCATTAGTGCCTGCTGCATTGGCAGGTGTATGAAGGGCACTGATGGCTATAATAAAAAAACCTAATATAGTTTTTAGTGCATGATGGTGAGCACTAGGACGCTCTGTATTGTGCCAATCTATATTGCGGTGTTCTATATGTCGACTCCTATGGCTTACAGCCGGTGCAGCAACATGAGCATCAACGGTAGTATTTTTTAGAGTAGTCATATTTCAAAGCCAGTAGTCTAAAATGGAAGTGAGTATAAAAGTTGCATTTGATATGCTTTAACCTAATGTAGTGTACAAAAAAAAGCCAGCACAGCGCTGACTTAATTTACAACTATATTCTCACTATTTAAATTATAAATGGTAACTGCTCAATTTAGGCACGGCGCCACGTCGTCCCAGCGCGACTGTCTTCAAGCTCAATGCCAGCATCTTTTAACTGCTCACGAATCTCATCAGCACGTGCAAAATTTTTGCCCGCTTTGGCATCTGCACGTTCGATGATTAGCCCATCAATAACCGCATCACTCAGATCATCTTCTACCTGATCACCAATCACCGCTTGCAAAAACTGCTGCACTGGCTGTTGCAGGATATTCAATACCTGCGCTAGTGTTTTTAATTGCTGCGCTAACTGCCATGCTGTGTCTATGTCTTCCGCTTTGATGGCTTTGTTGATATCGCGAGCGAGACCGAACAAGACGCTGATTGCCGTCGAGCTATTGAAGTCATCATTCATTGCTTTGATAAAGTGTTGACCCGCGTCACTACCGTATGCGCTAGCAACCAAACCTGCATCCACTACGATTGTCTGCTCTTTTCGTTGTTCAGCCAATTTTAATGCGTTGTATAGTCTGCTTAGGCTATTATGTGCTTCATCCAAAGCACTATCAGAGAAATTGACTTGGCTACGGTAATGACTAGACAACAAAAAGAACCTTACCGTCTCTGGCAGGTACTTTGCCATCACATCACGAATGGTAAAAAAGTTGCCTAATGACTTAGACATTTTTTCGCCATCGACATTGATAAAACCAACATGCATCCAATTACGAGCATACTCGCAACCAGTTGCTGCCTCAGACTGCGCGATCTCGTTTTCATGATGCGGGAATTGCAAGTCATGGCCACCACCATGAATATCAAAAGTATTACCTAAGCATTTAGTCGACATAGCCGAGCATTCAATATGCCACCCTGGGCGCCCCTGCCCCCACGGTGAAGCCCACTGCGGCTCGTCAGGCTTGGCAGCTTTCCACAGTACAAAATCAAATGGGTTACGCTTATCGTTTTTGACATCTACTCGCGATCCTGCCTGCATATCGTCGAGATTACGCTTCGATAGTTTGCCATAGTCTGCAAAGCTATCAACCGCATAATAGACATCGCCATTATCACCTGCATACGCATAGTCGCTAGTGACGAGCGTCTCAACCATTTGCTGCATGTCATCGATATGATCAGTCGCGCGTGGCTCAGCATCTGGCATCTCGCAGCCGAGCGCCGTTGCATCTTCATGCATAGCCGTAATAAAACGCTGCGTCAATACGCCAATCTCTTCACCATTCTCAGCGGCGCGCGCGATGATCTTGTCATCGATATCGGTAATGTTGCGCACATAGTTCACGTCATAACCCAATTGCGCCAACCAACGCACCACCATATCAAACCCGACCATCACTCGCGCATGCCCTATATGACAATAATCATAGACGGTCATACCACACACATACATACCCACCTGCCCTGCTTTGAGCGGTTCAAACTGACGTTTGCCGCCAGTCAGTGAGTCATAAATGGACAGCTGAGACATCGCATCTGTAAGTGGTGTGGTCATAGTAAAAGAGCCTTTTAGCATAAATAAAATAGAAAAATTAAAGATATCAGCTGCAGCGAACAAATTCAGCCATAGCGATAGTATAATTATAATTGTCAAAAATTAACTACGGTTAATATCGAAATATAAAACGTAACCCATTATCTTAGCGAAAACAGGCGTAAAATACTACAATGAGCATGCAACTACCACCCTTCAATGATAAAAACCACTAAGGATATAAAGATGGGCAATCGCTTGAGCAAAATATATACACGTACTGGAGATGACGGCAGCACTGGTATGGCTGATGGCAGTCGCCTCAGCAAAGCTGACAACCTGTTCAGTGTTATGGGTGATATCGATGAGCTCAACTCACACATCGGTCTGGTACGCGCACAATTACAACAAAATAAAGACCAGTCCATTAGCGAGGAATTCTCTCAGTCCCTAGTCATTATCCAGCACTTGTTGTTCAATATCGGCGGTGAGCTTGCTATGCCGGAGTATGAAGGTGTCAGTACCACGCATATCGAATGGCTCGAGCAAAAAATCGATACGATGAATAGCACGTTACCACCGCTAAAAGATTTTATTTTGCCGACAGGTTCTGTACTGGTGAGCCAACTGCATGTGGCACGTAGTGTCTGTCGCCGAGCTGAGCGCCAAGCAGTATTATTAAAAGAGCAGCGCCCGTCTGCTATACGCGACACTGCCATTAGCTTTATCAATCGCCTATCGGATTGGCTATTCGTCGCCGCGCGCTTCTGTACGGATCCAGAACAAATATCTGAAGTACTGTGGGACAGTAAAGTGTTGCAGCATTTTTCTGAAAATTAATGAAAACCACTGAAAATCATTAGCCATCACTAATAAATTAGACCGACCCTCAGGTTAGTATTTGAATACTCACAAAAAACCCCGCAACAATAATGTTTCGGGGTTTTTTACTCAACGATAGTTATTAACTACCTGTTGTAAACTACTGATAAAATTAGGGATAAATCAGACTGCTTAGTACGTAGCGCTCTCGTCTTCGATAATGACCATGTCGATAGTTTCATCTTTAGGCACTACTTTTGGCGTCGTTGGTGTTACTGGTTTGTTCGTCTCAGTAGGAGCGGCAGGCTGATTGTTTTCTGTTGAGCTGTTTTGGCTGCTAGTAGGGTTGTTGATGGTCGGCGGCGTGGCAGGCTGAGTCGGACGGATCGGCTCAACGGGTGTTACCGTTCTTGGCTGCTGACGAGCGGGCGCTGGCTGCGTGTTCTGTGCAGGTGCAGGACGTTCAGCGGCGCGCTGGGCACGTTGCTCGTCCATAGCAGTTTTTAATACAGACCCTGCCATTACATCTGCAACGACCGTCAGTAACGCCGGCTGTCCAGCAATACGAGTTCGAACTTGCCCGCCTTGTGTACCAACGACATACGTAAAGGCATCATCGACGAGCATATTATTATTGATACGGATATTATCTTGCGCTAAGCGTGACTGTAGGCTTGGCTGATTATTGGCTGCTTGTATCTGACTGGCTTGGTACAAATCTTCGCTTGGCAGCGTCATGCTGACACTTGCTTGGCAAGTTGTCATTCCATTATCGTTGGCTTGTTGCAAGATAGCTGCGTTCTGCACATCGATGACGATACCATTGGTCTTATCACTGACAACACCGCTTGCTAGACTGATCTCAGCATCATTTGCGTAGTTGGTAGCCAACGCTTGCGCCTGTTGGTTGAGCGTATTTCTGAGCGCAGTTTTGAGGCGATCTTGTACCATTGGGTCATCACAGCTGACTGCAGGGGCAACTGCAGCATCGGTAGCTGCTGGCTCTTGCTCCGTCATCTCTGCTGCATCGTCAGTCTCTTCTACCTCTGAGCGATCACAACCGGCAAGCGCCAAACTACATACCAACCCGATTCCAGCTACTTTATGCCACTTGCTCAAACTTACATTTGCTACGCTCATAGTTACTTTACTCCCAATTTACTGGTTCTTACCGCCACTGATGGACAGTGTTTAACACTCAGACGACAGCGTGACTCTATAGACTAATTATGTAGACCAATCACGTTGGCGCGTTGAAAACCACATCATTATACGGTGTTTGGTTGAAATGGTCATTAGTGTAGCCCATGGCTATACAAATAGCGCCCCTCATTGTGTGTAAAACCTGTGTTTTGTTGCAAAAACATAACAAATGCCAACGTTGTCTTTCGCTATAGATAATAGATGCAACCAGTATTGGTCATATCAAAGATTTTGTTAGACGCTGCTAGTATGACGATATATGATGACTCGTAAGATCCATCAGTAGTCATTTGATATGGTAAATTTTAAAAATACCCGTCTATTAGGTCATCGCGGTGCACGTGGTGAGAGCCTAGAAAACACGTTTTCAGGTTTTGAGTACTCTCAAAATCTGAAAACAAAGGGCCTAGCAGGGGTTGAGTTTGATATACAACTAAACGCTGATGGTCACTTAATTGTGTTTCATGACGATGATTTGGAACGAATGTGCGGTCAACAGTCACGTGTGGATCAGCTTGGACTAACAGAGATTCAATGTCGGCTACAGTTTGGGCAGCCCATCATGACTTTGGCCAATATCGCACCAGTGCTTAGCGGGTTTAGTGTAATTGAGCTTGAGATTAAAACTCATAACCGAACCAACTATGCAGTATTGGTTGAAGCACTGGCGCGAGAGCTTATTAATACCACCTTTGCAAACTTGCCTATCGTGTTAACTAGCTTTGATATGGAGCTGCATAATCGGTTGCAGCGTCATAAGTTATTGTCTCATGTGCCTCGAGGACTTCTTATCCGCACCTCAGAGGCCTTGACAAAAGCGACCAATACCGCGTTACAGCTTGGCTGTATTCAACTGGGCATTCACTACCCGCTCTTAACTCAAGCCGTCATCCAGCATAGCCATCGCTATGGTCTGCCTGTGAGTGCTTGGACGGTCAATGATATCAATACTATCGAGCAGCTCATAAAATGGGATACCGACGTTATTATCACAGACTTTCCTAGTCACTTGCTTCTGCCTTAAACTGTCTGTTTATTTTATCTAAACCCTTATGGGTGGTTTTTAACAATCTATACAGCCAATACATATCTTTCGTATTAGTTACACTTCTCATTCATGTCTGATAAGTCACTCTTATTTTTGGACAATACCGTCTATAATTCATACAAGTTATTGTTATTTAGCAATATTTTTATAGTGTATAAGTGTTCACTTTATCTATTTTTTCAGGTACTATGGGGACTTAAATTAATACCGTTAGGGATATTATATGATTGCAAAAAAAGCACTTGGCTTACCGCTTAAAGGCTTACGTTTCGCTATCAAATCTGGTGATACGTTTGTAAAGACTGCCAGCACTCAAGTAACGCGTTTTAAAACTCGTTTTGATGAGAAAAAAGCGCAAATGGCTTTGGATGAGCAGCCTGTTGCAAAGCGCAATTATGCTAAAGATTCTGAGCAAACTAATGCTATGACAAAAGAGCAAAGCATCGACATGCGCGAGTTTGAATTTACCAAAGCACCGATCAATTGGATTCCGGCGACTATTTTGGTAGCGACACCAATTGCCGCTGCTATCATTACGCCATGGTACTTATTTACTCATGACGTGAGTGCTCCTGTATGGGGTGTGTTTGGTGCCTTTATGGTATGGACTGGCATGAGTATCACAGCGGGTTACCATCGTTTGCTTGCGCACCGTGCTTACAAAGCGCATCCAATTGTCAGAAACTTTTTATTGCTAGGTTCTACTTTAGCAGTACAAGGCTCTGCGTTTGACTGGGTCTCAGGTCACCGTGTCCACCATCGTCATGTCGATGATCGCTTGGATGATCCGTATTCAGCGAAGCGCGGATTTTGGTTCAGTCATATTGGCTGGATGCTACGTAACTACCCGAGCGGCAAGTTTGATTATAGAAACATCCCTGACTTGACCAAAGACAGAGTGCTACAGATTCAGCATAAATACTATGGTCTGTGGGTCGTGGCTATGAATGTCGGCATGGTTGCTGCTGTTGGTTGGCTACTGGGTGATGTCTGGGGCACATTGGTCATCGCAGGGCTATTACGCTTAGTACTGACGCATCACTTTACGTTCTTTATTAACTCGTTATGCCATATGCTGGGTACTCGTCCTTATACCGATACCAATACGGCTCGTGACAATTTCTTCTTGGCTATCTTTACGTGGGGTGAGGGTTATCACAACTATCATCACTTCTTCCAATACGACTATCGTAATGGCGTGAAATGGTGGCAGTATGATCCAACCAAATGGTTGATTGCTGGTTTGTCAAAGATTGGTCTGACTTCTGATCTTCGTACCGTGGATGACACGACGATCAAGCATGCTGAAGTTCAAATGCAGTTCAAAACGGCGCAACAGCAAATTGAGACAGCAACCGTAAGCGGTATTGACCTACCTCATGCGATGAAGAGCTTCCAAGATCGCATTAAGTTTGAATACGATGCTTTCACGCAAACCGTTGAAGAATGGCAAGCGCTAAAAGCCAAAACAATCGAGCTTAAAAAGACAGAATTCGCTGATCGCTTGCACGAAGCTGATGATAAATTGAAGCATGATTATGCCAAGATTGAACAAAAAATCCTTGAACATAACAGCAACCTTAAGACAGCATTTCGTTCTATCGGTATCAGTCAAAAGGCCGCTTAAATTTTAGCCAACCAATCACCGAGTAATCGATATTGAATGGATACTGGCTGATTATCATTAATAGTAATATTTCTCCTTCCCCCTATCTCATAGATAGGGGGAATTTTTTGTCTGTGATTTATACTTTTTATTCAATGCGCTCCCAAGAACAAAGATGACAGAATGCAATAAGGCGATTAAGTGCGATCGCTCCGTTCTGCTAGCTAAGAACGATATAGACTAAAAATAGTAGGCAAGGTTAATTTTTGAGGCAGAGATTACAAGAGATGGACAGAGTGCAATGATGACATATAAGAGCTATGTTATAGTGAAACTCTTACTTTTATATTTTAATGGAAACGGCCTGTATGCATTATCAAAATACCTATGCCAACCTCGACACTCGCCTTTATCATGAGCAGCCGCCGACACCACTCGACAACCCACGTGCTGGACACTTCAATGCACAAGTGGCTCAGCAACTGGGCTGGACAGAGGATGACGAGCTGATGACTCACTGGGTGGATATTTTAGGTGGTCAATACGTGCCAGCTGATTTTAAACCATTAGCCATGGCCTATGCAGGCCATCAGTTTGGGCAATGGGCAGGACAATTAGGTGATGGGCGCGGTTTACTCATGGCTCAGGTTCTGGATAATGACGGACAACCACAAGACTTACACCTCAAAGGAGCAGGACTGACACCCTACTCGCGCATGGGAGATGGACGTGCAGTACTGCGTAGTACGATTCGAGAATATTTGTGTGGTCATGCATTGACCCAGATTGGTATTCCTTCTTCTAATGCTCTGGGTTTTGTGGTCTCTGATACACGAGTACGCCGCGAGCGTATCGAAGCAGGCGCCGCGTTGATGCGTGTCGCTGATAGCCATATCCGTCTTGGTCATGTTGAATGGATTGCAAGCTTTGCGCCTGACTTACTCGGTGAATTTACGGACTATATGATTGATACTTACTATCCAGAGTGCCGGGATAGCGAGACACCTGTACTGGCGTTTTTGACCGCAGTCGTTGAGCGTACGGCACGTATGATTGCTGACTGGCAACTGATTGGCTTTGCGCATGGCGTGATGAATACAGACAACTTGTCTATTACGGGTAGCACTTTGGATTTTGGGCCTTTTGGGTTTATGGAGCGCTTTAATCCAGCTTGGATCAACAATCACTCTGATCACACGGGTCGCTACGCCTACCAGAACCAGCCTGCTATCGGACATTGGAATATGAATGTTTGGCTGCCACACTTTATGCGCTTAGAGGGGGTGACTCGTGAGACGCTTGCTGACTGCCTAGGTCCTTACGAATCAACCTTTATGCAGCATTACCAACAAGGCCTGTGCCGCAAGCTTGGGTTACCACACCAACGCGAAAGCCTAGGTTTGGCTTTTGAATGGTTAACACTACTAGAAGATAACTTACTCGACTATACCAATAGCTTTCGCGCTCTACTCGGTCTAATTGCACCAAATGATCATCCATATGAGCAAGACCTACTGGCTAAAATGACCACTGAATTGAGCGCTGATGCGCAGCAGGTCTGGCAGGACTGGTCGATGCGTTATCTGGCACATATCGAGCAGCTACCAGTTGAGCAAGCCATCAACGATATGGAGACCAATAACCCAGTGTACGTACTGCGCAACAGCATGGCGCAGCGGGCTATTACTGCCGCAGAACAAGGGCAATTTGAAGAAGTTGATCGAGTCTTCCGCTTATTAAGCAATCCTTATGACGTTCAGGATATTGCGTCCGATTTAGATACTAATGCACCTGCGCCTGACACGCCGCAGATGCCTATCAGCTGTTCATCTTAGTGGATACATATACTGTAATATTTTGAAACATTATAAAATTATGGTTGATATTAGACTATATTTTTTGGCATTATCAACCAGCTAAATAACGAATATCATTTTATTATATTATTCACACAATTCACCGCTGTTGACTAGGCAGTGAATTGCCAATAGTGCTAGAATGACTATTTTTGCTAGATTGCTTTTTTGACTTGATCTTTGATCACCGATCATGATGCCTATGGTCGCTAGTCGTCTAATGTCTTTGTACCCTCTAATTATTATCTTATAGTAATTTTTGAGGGTTAGACGTTATGTTCATCACCATTTAATTTATTCCAATTTATTCCAACCATGGCAATTATTATGAATGACGATACCACTTCGAATACGGATAACCTTAGTACAGAAAAAGAGCAGTTTGAACAAGCTGCCTTACATTACCATGAGTTTCCACGCCCAGGTAAAATATCAGTAACCCCTACTAAGCAGTTGGCTAACCAACGCGATTTAGCACTTGCCTACTCTCCAGGTGTCGCTGTACCGTGTCTTGAGATCCAAAAGGATCCAAAGCTTGCCTCTAAATATACGGCACGTAACAACTTAGTTGGTGTCATTACTAATGGTACTGCTGTACTCGGTTTGGGTAATATCGGTCCATTGGCATCAAAACCAGTTATGGAAGGTAAAGGCGTTTTATTCAAAAAATTCGCAGGTATCGATGTTTTTGATATTGAAATTGATCAAAACGATCCAGACAAGTTTATCGAAGCGGTTGCGTCGCTTGAGCCTACATTTGGTGGTATCAACTTAGAAGATATCAAAGCACCAGAATGTTTCAAAATTGAGCGTGTACTACGTGAACGTATGAACATTCCTGTGTTCCATGATGACCAACATGGTACTTCAATTATTGTTGCCGCAGCAATGCTGAACGCTTTGCTAATCACCGGTAAAAAAATCGAAGACATCAAAGTGGTCTGTTCAGGCGCAGGTGCTGCTGCTATTTCTTGTTTAGATATCATTTGTGCGCTTGGCGTTAATAAAAACAATATCTTGGTGTCAGATTCTCGCGGTATTATCAGTACTAGCCGTGAAAACCTTGACGAAACCAAGCAACGCTACGCTCGTGACACGACAGCTACTGCTATCGAAGAAGTCATGGACGATGTTGATATGTTCCTTGGACTATCCATGCCAGGTACCTTATCAGAAGATATGGTTCGCCGTATGGCAAAAGACCCTATCGTCTTTGCACTTGCCAACCCAACACCTGAAATCATGCCTGAGCTAGCGCACGCTGTGCGTCCAGATGTGATCATGGCGACCGGTCGCTCAGATTATCCAAACCAAGTAAACAACGCGTTGTGCTTCCCGTACATCTTCCGCGGTGCATTGGATGTTGGTGCAACTACCGTCAACGAAGAGATGAAAGTAGCCTGTGTAAAAGCAATTGCTGCGATGGCACACGTTGAAGCAACACCAACCACCAACGTCAGAAATATCGAAACCATGAAAAGCTTTGGTCGCGAATACCTGATCCCAGGACCTCTAGAGCCAAACTTAATCATTGAAATCGCCTCTGCTGTTGCCAAAGCAGCTATGGATTCAGGGGTGGCGACACTGCCTATCGAAGATATGAAAGCGTATCGTCAGCGTCTGTCTGAGTTTGTTTACAACTCAGCGTTTGTGATGAAGCCTATCTTTGCACGTGCTAAATCTGCGCCAAAACGTATCGTGTACTGTGAAGGTGAAGACAACAACATCCTATTAGCCGTACAGGTCGTTGTCGATGAAGGACTGGCTCAGCCTATCTTGGTTGGTCGTCCAGCGGTTATTTCAGCCAATATCGAAAAGCTTGGTCTGCGTCTAAAAGATGGTGTAAACATCACTATCGTTAATCAAGATGATGATCCACGCTATAAAGACTACTGGCAGGGCTACTACGAGAAGAACAAACGTCGCGGTGTAAGCATTGAACTTGCCCGTCGTGATGTGCGCCGTAAAACCACTCTGATCGGCTCTTTGTTGGTTGATAATGGTGATGCTGATGGCATGGTATGTGGTACATTCAGTGATTATCAGATGCACTTAGAATATGTCAAAAACGTCATTGGTAAAAAAGAGGGCGTGAATGATTTCTATGCGATGAATGCGGTATTGATGCAAGATCGTAATATATTTATTGCTGACACCTATGTCCATGAAGACCCAACCGCTGAGCAGTTGGCTGAAATGACGGTATTGGCAGCAGATCAGTTACGCCGCTTCGGTATCACGCCACGCGTTGCGCTAGTGTCTCATTCTAACTTTGGTGCCTCAAACCGCACCAGCGCTGTCAAAATGCGTAAGGTTCATGAGCTGCTGACTGACATGAATGTAGACTTTGAATTTGAAGGCGAAATGCAGGGTGATTCAGCGTTGAATGAGAATATTCGTCTGAACGATATGCCATCAAGCCCACTAAAAGGTGCTGCAAACTTACTTATTTTGCCAACCCTTGATGCCTCAAACATTGCCTTTAATCTACTCAAAACAGCAACAGGCAGTGCGTCTATTGGTCCTATTTTATTAGGTACTAATAAGCCAGTACATATTTTGACGCCATCAGCTACTGCACGTGGCATCGTCAACATGACTGCATTGACTGTGACTGAAGCGCAAGACCTAGAAAACGAAAAATAGTCGTATACTGTACTTAGTTACCATACATTGCACTTAGTACAAATACATTATTAGAAAGGGCTCTGTCATTTATTGGCAGGGCTCTTTTGTTATAATAAAACCAGTCAGTGCTCTCTCATAGCATTGACTGGTTTTATTATGGTTCGCTATTGAACTGATGATTTACAGTGCAATACAAAGAGGCTTTTATGCAAATCTACCTTGTCGGCGGTGCGGTACGTGATCAACTGCTAAAGCGTCCCATCAAAGATAAAGACTTCGTTGTTGTTGGCGCTACTGCCGCAGAGATGCTTGATGCTGGATTTCAGCAAGTAGGTGCTGACTTCCCTGTTTTTTTGCACCCTCGCAGTCATGAGGAATATGCGCTAGCCCGCACGGAGCGCAAACAAGGCTCAGGCTACAAAGGCTTTAGCGTACATGCCAGTCCCGATGTCACCTTAAAAGAAGACCTGCAACGTCGTGACCTAACCATCAATGCCATGGCTATCGAGGTCACTAGTCTCACGGATGACACCCCTATCAGCGGCAACGTCATCGATTACTATGGTGGATTGGAAGACTTAGACAATAAAATCTTACGTCACGTGTCCAGTGCTTTTAGCGAAGATCCATTACGAGTATTAAGAACGGCTCGATTCTATGGACGTTATTACGATTTAGGGTTTATTATCGCGGATGATACTTTAACGCTGATGCATCACTTAGTGAGTTCAGGAGAGCTTGCTCACTTGAGTGCAGAACGCATTTGGCAAGAATCGAGTCGCGCCACCATGCAACTATCACCGCAAGTATACTGGCAGCAGTTGTTTGAGATTGGTGGACTCATAGAGCATTTTGCCCCACTGCATGATGCTTGGGAAGACACTTGTATACGAGAGACGGTTCAGACTGCCTTGTATTTTGCAGGTCAAATGCGCTTAAACTTATCACAGCGTTGGACGCTATTGATGATAAGTCTTGCCCCTTCACTATTTAAGAGCGAAAACTCTGAATCTGACTTTAACGTATCAACTGCTACAAAAAGCATTAATAGTATCGGTAACACAGCCAAAGTACCCAAAACACATACTCAGTTCGCTACCCTATTTGCGCAGCAAGCCAATAAACTATGCACAATAAACAGTCTAAGCGCTGCTGACAAGATTGACCTATTGCAAACTTGCGGCGCTCACAAGGAGCCAGATAAACTATCGCAATTACTTGTGTGTAGTCATGTCTTACAACTGGCCATACAACATCGTCAAATGATGCTAGCGCTAAATAGCTTTCATGCTATCGGTATGACTGACATTGCCTCAGACCTTAAAGGCCCCGCTATTGGGGCAGCCTTACGCCAAAGTAGGATTGATCACTTACAGGCACACGGCTAATATTAGAACGCACTCAAAACAGTATTCTCATTATGAACAAAGAACCTAATGCATTTCAGCGAACAAGCATGAATACTCAAGCACCTGTTATGCTGGTAACGGGTAGCGCCAAGCGTATTGGTGCAGCGATTATTAGAGCAGCACACAGCCAAGGCTACTGCGTCATTATTCATTGTCATCATAGCGAGACAGCAGCGAACCGTTTAGCAGCTCAACTCAACGATATGCGTGATAATAGTGCCATCGTTATCGTTGCTGATCTGGCAGTAGTCAATGATGACACGGCATTGAACCAATTTGTCCAAAATATCATGTCCGCCTTTGGACAGCTCGATGTACTGGTGCATAATGCGTCAAGATTCTATCCTAGTCCACTTGGTGGCATCAATCATGGACAGTGGGATGAGCTGTTTTTGACCAATGCTAAGGCACCTTTATTATTGAGCCAAACGCTACTGCCCTATCTCAAACACCAGCAAGGCTGCATTATCAGCTTATTGGATATTCATGCGAAGGATAAACCATTTACCAATTATACAGTCTATAATATGGCAAAGGCTGCCCATCGAATGATGGTGCAATCGCTAGCACTAGAGCTCGCACCAGATATACGCGTCAATGGTGTCGCACCTGGTGTGAATATCTTACCTGATCCTAATGGCGACCAAGCCCTCGATCTCACACAGCAACAAGAGATTATTGACTCAATTCCTATGCAAAGAATAGGCAAGCCTGAAGATATTGCGCATAGTGTGCTGTACTTGATACAGGCACATTATGTCACTGGCGAGATTATCACTGTGGATGGTGGGCGTAGCCTCACGATGGCTGGTAGTGGTTTTTAACTAAGACCATCACTTATAAATAATTTCTCGATTACTTCTTATCTTTTACTTGAAAAATTAAAAAATTCAGGTATCATTGTGCGTCTAACGTTAGGGCCCATAGCTCAGTTGGTTAGAGCAGAGGACTCATAATCCTTTGGTCGTAGGTTCAAGTCCTACTGGGCCCACCACATTTAAGTTTTAATAAAAAAGACCTTCAAGAGATTGAAGGTCTTTTTTATTGTCTGCTGTTTTTTGTTGGCATACCAGAACTCTATGTATAAGCGTAAGCACAAACACTTGAGTCAGGCCTCTTCGCTAGCAACGACTAATTGTTGATAGGCAATTGCTGATTCGGTGCCAGGGATATATACTCTTATAAGAGAATGTATCTATAAGGGAGATTAAATTGTTTATTAATCATAGCAAGTGCCCGAAATGCGATACCAAACTAAAGCGCTCTGATTGGCGCTGTAAACACTGCGGTCATCAGAATTTGACGAATTGGAAGTTAACATTACCTATGTGGGGTATAGGCATTCTTATCGTCATTATGACCATACTGTTTATCATCAACAACTTTTGTGGTGCTGAGTTTTTCAGGCCTTTCACCAATAGCTATAGCGTGATGTGTTAGTTTTAGACCCAAAAAAAGCCTAACCATTGATTCAGACAAGCTTTTTAAGGTCAGCAAGCGCTCTGCTTCTGCAAGTCAGTAATAGATTGATATCATCACTATCTGTCCGCAGTTGGCAGTTTTTATGTGGTTATTGAAGATGGCTTAATAAGATCCACGTGCCGATAGCGATCAGCATAAAACCACCAAACACTTCGGCTCTATGACCGATTAGTGAGCCTAATATCCTGCCTAACATCACGCCCAGCGTGACCATTACCGTGGTGGCTAAGCCGATGAGACCTGCCGCTAAGAAAATATTGACCTCTATAAACGCCAAGCTCACACCGACAGCCATCGCATCGATACTGGTACCAAATGCCGTTATAGCAAGTTTAAAGAACGAATGTCTACGCGGTGCTTCTATTGATTCGTTACTTGGCTTGAAGCCCTCATACAGCATATGCATACCGAGAGCAGCAAGAATAACAAAGGCGACCCAGTGATCCCATGCTTCAATGAAAGCAGTGTCTACAAAAGAGGTGGCAGAACGACCGATAAGCCAGCCAATGATAGGTGTGATGGCTTCAATAGTGCCAAAGATAACACCCATTCTCAGAGCTTCGGTAAAACGAGGATTTTTTAGATTTGCGCCTTTACCAATTGCCACAGAAAAGGCATCAGTAGACATAGAAAGGGCAAGTAAAAGAAGAGCAATAGGGTTCATTTGAGTATCTCTGGTCGAGTATAGAGTCCACGACATAGCCACACCCTCGACCTGCAGTGTAGATATATCGATGGTCTCGCCAACCGAGAGGTGTTCGTACCATGGCATGTGGCCAAGTATGTTGATACGGACGCTTTCGTAGAACGAAAACAGGCTACTCCCCAAAGAACGCTTAGACTACCATCTATACGCTATAAGTCAATCATAAAATATCAACCTAGCAAGTGTTTGACCTGATATGGTTAAAAACATATAGCGCTAGTAAATACTTACTGGCTACATACACCTATTAAAGCGCTATCAACATTTAATTTTTTATACTGAAAAACCTTTCATACTAAAAATTAGCACGAAAGGTTTTTAATATTGATACTTCTTGGACAATATTACTGTTTAGTAATCAACGGTATAGCTCAAACCATAAGTCGTACCTGAGGCAGGTAGGCGGTTCAAATCACCAAAGGTCGTTTGATGATAGACGGTTAGATAGTCTTTATTGAGCAAATTATAAACGCCATAGTCTACTCGGCCGACTGGCATTTTTACTTGTCCCAATACATCGAGAGTCATGTAACCTGTAACTGGCAATGCACTAGAGTCAGGGTCTTGTTGTTGGTCTTTAAAAGCTTCATCATCACCGCCAATTGCTAATGCTTGCAGGCGAATATTGCTGCCTTCATCAAACTGGTACTGGGCAAATGCGGTACCTTTGAGCGGGGTTAGACGTACTGCATCCAATTCCAACCAGTCGCCATCTTTGTCATACTGACCACGGGTATAGGCGACACTACCGCCCACTTGCCACTTATCATTGATATCATGACTCAGCGAGCCCTCTACCCCATAGATACGCTCATCGGTATCGACAACTTCTACGGTATAGCTATCAGTAAAGCGCACGACTTTGTCTGATTCGTTATAGAATCCACTCAAGCGTGCTGCTGTATCACCATGCTTGCCTTGCCAGCCAAACTCGTAGTTGTTGATCGCAATCGGTTGTACGTTGTCTGAGTTGACCACAAAGCCTGCACGCACATCACGCAGCGCGCGTTGTATATCTGCTGTCGTAAACCCTTGTGAAAAATTGGCAAATACTTGATCATTTGGGGTTATCTGATAGCTGGTACCAAGATTGAACAAGGTTTTGTCATGGTCGGTACTGCCTTTTTCTACGTCGCCTGCTTGATACTCAATGCCATAAGCTGCGCTTGTCGCACTGATAGCAGAACTATTAAAATACTCTTCAAGCAGCTGCTCATAGATGGGCGTAAAGGTATCAGTCTCAGACTTCAATTTTTGGTAACGTACGCCAGCACTGGTATGCCATTTGTCAGTTATGTCTACGTCTGCATTGACAAAAGCGCCCCATTTATCGATGGTCGTATCTGGTCCACCGTTATAAGTAAGCCCATTGGTTTGGGCGGTCAAGCCATTACTAGCAAGGAACGTATTTAGGTCTTGACCGTAGTAAGTTTGCGCACTATTTTCGCGTTCGAAATCAGCACCGTAGCTAAATAGTGTCTTTTGTCCTGCAATTTCCGTTTCGGTTTGCATGGCTGCTCGCAAACCCATTACTTCAATATCAGCTTCTGACTGAGTGACAAATGTTGCAGCACTTGCCAGTTTCTTCAACGTGTCTTCATCAGTTAGGCCATTGGCTTGCCATACCTCAGTCGCTTGGTCTCCTGCGGTTTTACCAGAAGGGTAAAAACGGCCTTTTTCATCTCGGTAGTAACCCGTCAAGCTTAAGCTAGACCCTGATCCCACAAAATCATCATCACTATAATTTAAATTTATCGAGCTTTTTTCGGTATAAGGCTCATTTTCCACATTGGCACCATCAATGGCTTCTAAAGACGGGCTGGCACCAAATAATACTGCCAAGCCATCACCGTAGTCTGGGCCATAGTCAGTATCTTGCTTATCTTTGTAATAAGTCGCTGCAAGATCAAGACGTTGGGTATCCGTTAGCTCTATACCTAGGCTACCATTCACACTCAGCGATTCAGTATCTTGTTGATCCGTTTGGTTCACATCTGGACTGATACGATCGCCATGGCTATCGAATTTGCCGCCTTTGCTATCATAGTCGACGTCTAGGCGACCATACATCCGCTCACCGCCATATCCTAACGTCTGCCCCACATGATAACCCAATGAGTCAGACTCGAAATCACGACTGCTACTGACACCCACTCTGGTCTGTCTGATGGGACCGTAACCTACGAGAGATTTGGTCACAAAATTAATCAAACCACCTGCTGCACCAGCACCGTAGATACTGGTAGCGCCCGAGAGTACCTCTACTCGCTCAAGCTGCGCAGGATCAATACTGTTTAACTCGCGTGAAAGACTGCGTGAGCTGCTCAGAGGTACACCATTTAGCAAAAACTGCACAGGACGACCGTGCATAGTGGTGCCATAATTACTGGTTGAGCCACTACTAGCACCTAGACTTGGAATCAGCTGTGCCAAAATATCACCAGTCGTACGGTCACCTGTTGCCTGCACCTGAATCTCGTTTTCGGTGATTACTTGGGTGACTGATGGCATCTCACTGATTTTTTGTGCCAGTGCCGTACCTGTTCTCGCTTTAGCCGTAACATTGATAGTGTCTAAAGTCACATTAGGTGTCTCATCTGATGCTGAATTTGACGTTAGTTCTGTCAAAATCTGCGTATCTAATACGGTATCCGCTTCACTAGTATTGGTTTGAGCATATAACTGTTGGCTAATGCAGAGGGTAAGAACAGATAGAGCGACTTGATGATGGCTTTTCATGATTGTTTCACTTAGATTATTTCAATGAGTTGATAGATAAATAGTGGTATGAGTCATATTTAGCTAATATTACTGCATGTACTAACTTTGTGAATGATATTCTAAATGATAATCATTTTTATTTCCATATGTATTTTTACACTACTAGCGGGTGAAGATTATGGCTATCATAAGTTTAACTGTACAACTTCCCGTTAGGAATTTGATGAGCTATTGAACAGTTTATCTAACTCATCGTTACTATATGCCTCAAAAAATAATTGGAACTTTACCTCATCCTCTCTATGCTTTTTTTGGAAATCTGGTAATAGCTGCTGTGCGACATTAATGGGCAACACGAAGATCCCGTCATTGTCCATAATGGCGATATCGCCTGAATGAATCGTCGTGGTCTGCTCACCAAAATGATAGGCAATATCGGATGCTAGCGTGCCTTGTATATGATCGCTTTTAAATGTGGTCACAGCACTGATACCTTGTGCAAATACAGGAAATCCCAATTGTTGAATTTGTACCGAGTCCGTTGCCTGTCCAATGACAATGACGGCGGATAGCTTCTCATAGATAGCTGCGCAAGTACGCAGTGCTCCCCAACATGCCTTGATGCCTAATATTTGAGCATCAATACATAACACATCATTAGGCGCTGCTTGAATCAATGCCTGGTTGATCACATCCGTGTTGTCCGAGGTTAGTTGGACTGTTAACACTCGGCCGACTATGGTAGCCGTGCAGGGATTGAGTGCTTTGATATCTGGTAAATACCCTTCCTCAGTCAGATGACCAATAGTTGAAGTACCTATCTCTTTATAGCTATCTATAAGGTCGTGAATATCGATTTCAGTCATAATGTTCTCACTATCGCACTTTTTAGCTTTTTTGTTTCTCGATAACTTTTATCGCATTGCTAATTGCTAATTAGCTATTAGTTAGTTAAATGGGTTCGTTGGCTAGCTGATTTTTTAACACGCTTGAACGGATTGATCGTTTTGCTTTCTCCAGCTGGCATACTGCCATGAGGATCAGAACCACGGGCAATAACGGGCAATAGCAATGTTTTATGCGGGTAATGTGAACTGTTCAGTAGCTCATTACGAAGTATCTGACGTTGATCGTCATCAAAATCGATAGTCACCAAGGATTCCTCAATACTGGTCATTACCTCGTGCCACAGCGTCTCTTCATTGATATGATAGTGCTCAACCAATGACTCAATAATCGCCCGAAGATTAACCAGTAATCCTAGCGACTGTAGATAAAATATCAGCGCTTGCGGCGTCTCTCGATATAAACGGTTTTTAAAATCTGGTGGGCTAAGATACTCAGGATTTGCTATTTGATGACGTGCCAGCCATGGTAGATGAATGCGTACGGAGTCATGGTCACGCAATAACAGACTGGTAAAATGATTGTATTTTAATACGATAACAATATTTTGCCCGTGCATCTCAGGTGCGAACCCTAGGCGTAAACAGCGCAGCATCGTACCCAAAAATATATCACAAAGATTTTTAAAACACGCTATGACAGCAAGTGTTTTGTCTTGTGTCGAACCTTCTTGAAAGCTGTCTTGACCACCACTATTCTGAACAATCCCGTCAAAAATGTGATGGCTGACACCCTGCTTGTAAACCAACATACCCAAGCTTGCCATAGGAAACAGTCGAATCGAATCGTCACACAGATCTGCTGGTAGTTGGCGTAGCATCGCGCCTAGATGCGTGGGCTTTTCTTGATAAAAGTAAGGATTGATAGCGCTTTTATCATGCAAATGAGTGGGCGACATGTAACCCCACCACAGACGTTCATCCCATAACCGTAGCTGTGCTGATAATACAGGGTCTATTGTTCTTGCCTGCATCAATATGGCTTGGTTTTTTTCACCATTGATCAGCTTGAGGGCTGGTAAGTAGCGCTTTGAATTCAGTGCGTACACACCTATAGGCAGCTTAATACTATTTGGCGTATTAGTATCAATCAGCATACTACGCATGGATGAGCTGGCATAAGTGATGAGGGCTTCAAAAGTCAGGGCGACAACTGTGCCACTGGCAAGATCGTCGGCATACATGTCATCAACCACATGAGTCATTTGCCAAGGGTGTACGGGCATCGCAATGTGCGTATCCGCTATTCCTTTGTCATCTAGCTCTCGCATCAAACTCTGCTGCTGCGTAGTGTCCAAAAGGTAGGCCGCTGGATTTTGTATAGTCATGTCTTTGACATGCTCTGCCATCATGACATGGCTTTTGGCAATGGCAACCCATACCAGCGTGATAGGCTGATTAAACTCTGCCATATAACGTTGGTATTCTATTGCCGTAAAGCCTAACTTGCCTTTAGCCAATGGATGAAACGGACGATCCATGAGTGATGCCCACTGCTCCGCCGCAATCAAGGTTTGATGCCAATGCGGATACTGACAAACTGCCGTTGTGATATTTGCCGTGGCTGATTGTTGCTGAGCTATAAAAGAAGCCTCTAAGCTCTCTTTTAGCTTTAATACACCGACGTCAGATAAGCTGTCACTAGCCATCATTGACAAAAAAGTATCTAACAAGTGCTGTGCTGAGCTTACTGGCTGGAGCAAAGCGCCATCTACATGATGGTTTTTATTGAGATTGCCCTTATGGTTATGTACGACAGGCAGACAGGATTTAGACAGTCGCCATGGTGACGCGTAAGCAGGCTCTACCAATAGTAATAACTGTCTCTCTTGGTCAACCTGCATCACCATCAATGGGTTATCTTGGTCAAAGAAGTCTTGATACTGCTGTGGTAGCGACGCTAAAAATTGATGCGCGTCTTGAGCTTGAGACGCTTGAATCGTCTGATGATTTGCTAAATACTCATGGGTGGTTGTCACTTGAATAAAATGCTCATCCATCCACTGCTCTAATAAGAAACACTCTACCAAATGATTAATCAGCGACCATTGAACAGCCTCGACATCTAGCTCAGGGTTTGCATCAAGGTGGCTGTTTTTCGCAGAATTCTGCACAGGGAATAATGTATGCATCGTCTTACCCCCGATTTTTAAACAGTGGGTTATTGATGTATTTAATCGGGAATGCTTTGTCTCCGAATAATCGGCGCTTGGCCAATGATTCAATGCGCGTTTGTTCGGCGAATACATCAAACAAGTCAAACCGCACTTGATGCTCTGGATGGGAGGTTTGATAGTCGGTCACGCAGTCAGCAACCTGTTGCCAAAATGCAACTTCAGAATAGTGATAATGCGTCTGCATAAAAATTGCGATGTCTGACAACGCCACAAAGAATAAGCAAGCAACCGTCATATCCCGAATGCCGTCGGTATCTTCGGTCTCGATGAATGAGCCTCTATTCAAGGCTGCATGTGCAGGTGGCAAGCTATAAAAATCTGGGCGTAAGTGTTGTTGGGTTAAGTGCTCAGGTGAATAGCGAACCCCGTCATGCAAATCTTTTAATAAGACTTTTACAGGATAGCCATCTTCATGTACCAAGACGATGTTTTGCGCATGGCATTCTAGTGCCACACCATAACCAAATAAGATATGCAATAAAGGGGTGACAGTGACCTTAATTAACTGCGCAATCCATGTCTCTACGCTATATTTATCAAGCCAAGGAGCTATCAGATGCGAGCCATCAGCATTAATATAGCTTACACCGTTGAGCGGAAATGCTGTTTGACCTTCTGATAAATATTGGTTCACGTTTTCTCGCCAAACGGCAGCTAGCCCGCCATACATATTTGGATGCTGATAGCCACGCGCGCGTAACGCCTCATGGTCTAGACTAACGCCAACGGTCTCACCTAAAAACGCAATGGGTAATGCTTGGGCGGTCTTATCATCTGCAATTAGTTGATTCAACCAAGTGGTGACAACAGCGGCATTCATCACGGTGTGCTTTGCCAATATTCGTGTGCTTGAGGTATTAATCAGATGCATACTTAGCTTTAGGTAGGCTTTATTATTAATGGCATCAGTATCACCGTTAACATTGCCATCAGCATTACCAAGCATCGTCAATGAGCGAATAGACTGCTGAGCACGGTACTGATGACCTGCATCACCCAAATAGATAACCTCTTGCGTGGCAAGTAATGGTTGTAATGCTTGAATCAAGGTGTTTTGCCATTGCCAAGGGTGCGCAGGTATCAGGCAATAGTTATTAGCCGTCTCGTCTACTTCATTACTAGCTGTACCTTCGTCTTGCTTATTTTTGGTTGTAAATACTTCTGTGAGTTTGGCATTGAGGGCAGAAAATTCATCCGCACCTATATAATCTTTTACCCATTCATTTACAGCGATACCAGTAGTGGTATTGCTCACCATTAGCTCTTTTTTGACCGCCAACCATACTACGCCGATGTTTTGATCAAACTCTGGGCCATAGTCATAGTTATCTTGCAAATCAAAACCAATACGAGACTTAAAACACGGATGATAAGGATGCCCTGCCGTCAAATAGCCTTCGAGTTGCTCGTAAGTGAGCGTATCAATAGGCACAGGCATATTGGAAGCCAGTATCTGAGATTGTGTTTCGTTCACTAAGGTATGGCGCAGCTCTTTGATAAAGCTGTCTCTGAGCTCTGCACTTTCAATATTGAGCAAGATATCACTAATCACATGCTCAAGAATGGCGTCTTGGGCAACACCATTAACCACTCGCTGCACATTTAGCTCATTCAAACGTATGATGTCAAAACTATAATGTATATAGCCTTGCGCGGTATAACGGACATCATTACCTGCTTTACCTACTTTTATAATAAAATTCAGCAGCGTCTCATTATCAGCACTGTCATGAGCGTTGTTCGCACTTTCAAATTCAAAATCAATAATATTTTCATATAACAATGCCTGTAGCAATTGCTTGATCACTCGTTGCTCAGCGCGTGCCATAATTTTAGAATCGACAGGCACTTGCCACGGTTTAGTCGCACAAGTAACGTCAGTACTATGATGGCTATTATTGTTTTTGGTAGAGTTTGCTAGATTATTGGTCATAGATATAAGCTTCCTGTCTAAAAATCGAATCGAATCAAATAAAAGTATAAATTTAAAGCGAATGATAATTATTTACATTAATAAGTTAAAGTAAACCCCTATACGGGGTATTTATTTATGGGGATCGTGGTAATTTGCACGCTGAAGGAATCGTGAGCAATAAAAGCACCGCGATTACTACCAGTATTTCTTGGATCGCTCTCGCCATACCTTGGCTACTGCCTGCTGCTAATAACTGCGCACCTCGACTGTCTATATAAATGGTGGACAGCGTGATAAATATGGTAGAGATGATGCGGCGACTGATATTATTAAGTGCGGCACCTTCAGTGACTGATTCTTTGGGTAAGCTACTAAAACCAACCGTCGTGGTCGGCAGATACGCCAAACCCACTCCAATACCGCGCATACTCATAATTAGCATTAATAGCCAAAGCGTTGGCTGATACAAGCACCATGCCAGCATCAAGGTAGATAGAGCGCTAATCGCAATGCCCACGATGCCAATCCCTCTGGCACCTTGCTTATCTACCTTCTTGCCAGCGTAATGCGTGGTGATACTGGCTATGAGCGTCGCGACCATCAGGACAATACCTGTCCATAACGCACTTTCGCCCATCACATCTTGTATCAAAACGGGTAATAGCAAGAGACACAGCATCAAACCGACTGTTTGGCTAATGCTGATGATATTGCTGTGCAAATAGGTTTTATTATTAAACAAGCGCACGTTCAATAACGGGTGACGCTGACGACGCTCATATGCCCACCAAACCATTGCAGATAGTAAAAATCCGACAGACAATAAACCCAATGTGGCTATCTTTAATAAGCCGTCACTGCTGAGTAACCCACCAGTAAAATCTATTTTCAGCGTGCTCAGCCACACCATCATGGCCAGCAGCCAAATGAGCAAACTGACAAACCCGATAGTATCGAAAGGGCTTTTTTTATCATTTGAGCGTATGTCAGGAATTAGGCGCCATACCATCGCCATGACTGCCGCACTGAGTGGCAAGGTAATGGCAAACAGTGTCCACCACGCAAACTGCTCAACCAAATAAGCCCCTACCAAAGGGCCAAAGGCCAACGACATCATAATAACAATGCCCCATAGCGCCATTACTCTGCCATGCTGCTGCTTCGGATAAATCTGATACAGCATACCAATAGATAGTGGAATAATCAGACCACCACTCAGCCCTTGTATGGCTCTGGCAATGATAACAAAGCTCATACTAGATGCCAGCATGCCAATGGCTGAGCCCAGCATAAACCCAAAAATTGCCGCCAAATAAACATGCTTAAAAGGGAACTTTTTGTTTAAATAGCCACTCAGCATCAGCCCCAGACTCATGGCTAAGACATACGCATTTAGCACCCAGCCGCCCATCACAATATCGACGTCAAACACCGACATAAAAACAGGAATTGCTGGATTGAGCGCACTATTACTAAAACTCACCACCGTACCGCCGAGTAGTAATGTCAGTAATACCTGCTGCACCTTTTTATCGTTCAAGCCATGACTGCTACTCTTAGAGGCTTCGTTTATAGGCGACTCATTGGTAAATACCCTATTTATAGGAGCGTCGCTCATTAAGCCGTAGTACCGTAGAAATTCAGATAACCTCTAGATTCCAAAAACTCATCGCGATTGCAGAAATACAATGAGGCGGTCTTTTCTGGCATCTCAATCAGACGTTGTACGCGATAAGCGAAGCTATCAGCAATCCACTGATATACCTCAACCTTACTATCCGGCTCGACCACAATTTTCTTGGCTTCAGTATGCTCAAATATAAACTTGCTGATCATCATACCCGTTGGTTTTAAATAGCCTTTGCCAACCACCGCCGGATCCCCAAGTAAAATATGCCAACCCATATCCGTCTCTTTGGCTTTGTAATACTGAGACAAGCGATCACGAGCCGTTTCATAAATTTCTGTATAGCCAATCGGCTTATCATCACAAAGTATCAGGTAGAGACGCTGATGATCATCGGCCAGCATTTTTTCAAAATGGGTTTTTAATTGCGGCATTGGAAGATGAAGCTGCCACTGATCAACCACATGCTCGGCATGCATCCATTTATACAGCAATGGCATATCATCTGGGTATTTGACAGGTCTCAACGCAAACGTCTTTTGATAAGCCTCAATGCTAAAAGTGTCGGGCAGGTTTTGGGTGATGGTCGGCATGACTTGCTCCTAGTTATTATTTTGCTATGTGGTTAGTGTTCTTTAATATCGTTTCTGTTAAATATAAGTTTTATAAAACACTACGTGCCAAATTTTTGAAACACTTTTAAGGCATCAGTGTCGTAAGTCTGCTCACCTGTCAACTGATTGATGATGCACCCTGCTCGATAAGCACCCAGCCCCAAGTCTGGTGACCCAACACCATGGGTATGCACCTCTTGATTTTGTACAAAAATCTTGCCATTAGTCACAATATCTTTTTGATGCGTCAGCACATATTTCAGTGCATAGTCTCGATCAATGACTGGCTGCTCAAACGCATCATGTGCGATGCTAGGCAGTAGCGTACTTAAGCACTCAGGCAGACCGTAACGATAGCCTGTACCAGCAATCACACAATCATATTCAGCAGTAAACGATTGATTCTGTTCACGCTGTCTAACCACCATTTTTATGGTGTCTGTCGGCTCTTGCTCTTCTAGCATTGTTGTCAGAGTTGACTCAATTACTTCACAGTTCGACAGCAACGTCGAATGCAGATCTTGATTGGTAATACTGCGCTCATAGAGACGATGATAAATATCGCGTATGGTTTCAAATCCCATGCCTTTATAGAGTAGGTCTTGCTTGGCAGTGACTTGGGGCTTGGTTGCTGAGTCTAAATGATAAAAGTAATCTGTATAAGCCGGGCTAAAATGCTCCAAGCCTAATGGAGAGTATTCCATGGGGAAAAACCCTGCCGAGCGAGTCATCCAATCTAGCTGAAACTTAGGGTCGTCATTAGTACTATCATCGCCATCAAACTGTTGATCAAACAGCGTTCGATATACCTCTGCGGAAGACTGCCCAGACCCCAACACTAACACTTTGGTCAGTTTGCCTTCAGTCTTGGTGCTATTCACATCAAGGCTACTCGCATTGAGGCTGTCCAAGTCAAAATTGTCTGCAAAATGAGCGGTGTGCATACAGCGGTTAGGCGCTTGCTTGGCAATGTCCTGCAGCGATGGTGGTAACGTGGCCTGTGTGCCCGTTCCTATGACTAAATTTTTAGCATGATAGGTGTTTTGCGTGCCTTGCTCACAGACGGTCACTAAAAACCCATCATTATTGTCGTCAAACGCCACGTCGATCACTGCCGCATCAAAATTCAGACTATCTAGCTGCTCTGCTACCCATTGGCAATAGTGGTTATACTCTTTACGATAAATTTTAAATTCTTCTAAAAAGTAAAACTTAAGCAATCGCTGCTGAGTATGCAGATAATTCAAAAAAGAATACGGACTGGTTGGGTCTATCAGTGTCACCAAGTCTGCCATAAAAGGCACTTGCAGTGTGGTGCTCGGCAATATCATGCCTTTATGCCAATTAAACTCAGCCTTTTGCTCAAAAAACTTGGCGGTTACGTCGGTCTTTGTCAGTAATGCCGCCAAACTTAAGTTAAACGGCCCTACGCCAATCCCAATAATATCTGACACGGTCGCCCCTTAGTGATTTGGTAGTAGTGCTTTGATAGTTACGTTAATTCTGGTGCTCGTTTCTATCGAACCCCAATTTATATCGTGTGCTTATCTTTGCCATCACAATATGATTTGCTACGTCATCATAGGGTTTGGGATATCGACATAAATAGACTGGGTCTCAACAGGTGCGGTCAGCTCATCGAGCGCATAGAGTCTGGTGAGTAGATTGCCCTTGAACGGCAATGTAGGGCTGCGCAATAGCAAGTCAAATAACGGACGATGTGGGTATTGTTGCTCTAATGCCATTAAACACGCTTTAAACATCGTGATTAATGCCTCCTCATTCACAAGCTGAGTACGAGCAATAGCAGTGATAAGACCAAATATACTGTTACCAACTAGATAATAGGCAAATCTTGAGTCGGCAAAGTCTTCTGGAATGACACACTCTCCTTCGCTAATAAGCTCGGGGTAAGCATCAATGAGCGGCGTGGCATACTCAGCAATATAGCCAAATCCTTGATTGTCTCTGGCCCAAAATTTGCTAGGATAGCCGCCTGTTAGCTCAACGAGACTGTTTTGCTGATGTACCTCAAAACCAATACCATGCTGATAATACATATGAATAAGCGGTATAAAACCAACTTGCAAATAAGTGTCAAACCACTGGACAGCCACCTGTTCTAAAGACTCATCTGTCCGTTTATGGATAGACTTAAACAGTGTCTCTAAGCGATTGGTGAGACGAGTGGGATGGTCTTGGCTTAAGCTGGCAAGATTGGTGACTTGCGTATCCTCTGTGAAAGGATTGTCACGTAAGATACAGATGGTTTCATCAATGATTTTTCCATCCACACGTAAGGCAATCCAAGCGGGGTCATTCAATACCGCAATCGTAGGGTACTCGGTTTTGAGCTGAGTACCATAGTCGCTACGCCAGATTCGGCAGGCATGCATACCGCGCTTACATTCTTTGGGCAGGTTAATCCGCACCGAATTGGTAATCGCCACAGACAACGACAGTTTAAACATCCAAGGCGCATCGAAGGCCGCTAGCGTGCGTACTGATGTCGTTGGATGCAGATACCAACCAAGCTCACCCAAGTCAAACAACTGACCACTCTCTAACAGCTTTTGGTACCAAGGTTGCTGCTGCAAAAACCTTGCTTGCCAAGGGTGCAATGGCAACAGCTTATAGTCAGGATGCTCAGCCACAAGCTGCTGTTGATAGCCACTCATATCAGCTTGTAATTTAGATTTGAGCGCTGTGGTAATGCTATCGCCATCTACGAATTCTTCTGCAATGCAACTGGGGTGCACTAGCCAATAATGCAGCTGGGTTTTGCTACTGGTCTCGGGCGCATACTTCGCCCACTCATCACCATAAAATCCTGCGCGGCCTTTGGGTGTGGGGTGCATAGCATGACCGTAAATAAGGTTTTGTTCGGTTTGAATAAAGTCTTGCTGATAGTCAACGATGTCATCAATCTCATCATTACGATGCTCTAAGATAGTCTGCAGCCCCTCATAACTCTCAATCCAGCGCTTTAATACGCCATTGGCATCTAGCGTCGCTTTATCTTTATAACGATGCACAATATCTTCAATAATCAAAGATGCCAAACTCATAGCAGAGGACTTTGTCCATTGGCTATTTTGTAATGAGACATCCGTTTGATTGTTTGATAGCTGCTTATTTAATATAAGCGGCATGTCTGCCAAACGATGCTGACCTAATTGACTCACTCTATCAATAGGTACAACCATTACCGTGTTTAAAGGCGCTAGCTTTAGAACTAATAGTGGCTTATTCTGTGAGGCCTGCTTTTGTATATCGTCTTGCTGCGCTAAGGCAATAATATCGCCGCGCCCAGTCTCAAAACAGTAAGCATTGATTAGATTTTGTAGTGTGAGTCGATCAAGCGTTCTATGCTGCATCATATTATTTTTTCCCATCAGCTTTTAGTCTTTCAGAATTAAGTCGGTTAAAACCAGCAATATCCATCTGCTCAATGATGTCTGCAATATCATTGATTTGGGTATTGGGATTTAGAATGGTGAATTTAAGGCAAAGGCGCTGCTCAAACTGGGTGGTGGCCACATTGGCAATATTATTGACCAATAATGCTTGCGCAATGTGACGATTAAGCTGTGCGAGTTGGTCATCAGACAGCGCGGTATCTTTGGGTGTAAAGTAAAACAAAACACTGCTGATAATAGGCTTATGTACCAGTACAAAATTTTCATTTGCATCAATCAGCTGTGCCGCTTGCTTGGCGGTATCTAGACAGTTATCAATCAAGGCTGCATAGTCATCTGTTCCTAGTAAGTCCAGCGCCATCCACAGCTTTAAGGCATCGAATCGGCGTGTGGTCTGTAAAGAGTACGTCACCAAGTTTGGGATATTGTCTTGTTCATCATCAGCAGAGTTTAGATACTCACTATGATGGCGAATGCTCTCGAAATTCCGATTGTCTCGTAAAAGAAAAGCGCCGCAGCTGATCGGCAAGAAGAAATGTTTGTGAAAATCTAAGGTAATAGAGTCAGCCTGATTCAGCCCCTCAATCAAGTGTCGATAGCGCTGTGACAATAGCAATGCCCCGCCCCATGCTGCATCGATATGTAGCCATATCTGTGCATCACGGCAGATCTTTCCGATAGACATTAGAGGATCAATCGCACCCAAGTCCGTTGTGCCAGCCGTTGCGATGATGGCCATCACATTGTCCGCACCTAGCTGATTTATCTGATGTTGTAAGTCAGACATCAGCATGGCACCTGATGCATCAGTCGCTACTTTAATGACGGAACGTTGACCCAGACCTAGTAGCGCCGCATTTTTTTCAATAGAAAAGTGCGCCTGGGCTGAGCACAGGATTTTGCCACTTCGCTGACCGATCAGGCCGTCTTTTTGCACATCAACGCCCTTAGCCTTATAGAATCGATTGCGTGCCAGCAGTAAACCCATCAGATTACTTTGCGTACCACCACTGGTAAAGACACCACCAGCGTTATGGCCTATCTGTTCATCAAAGAGAGCACCAGAGATGTCACCAAACTGACAACATTGACATAACCAGTGTATTAAGTCTTTTTCGATATAAGTCGCTGCTGGACTTTGATTCCATGAGTCCATACTTTGGTTAGTGGCCGCGATAATCATCTCAGCAATCTGTCCGATGACTAGTGTGGGTGGATGCAAGTGGGCTAAGCAATTCGCATTGGCCGTCGACACACAACTGGGTAAAAAATTACTTTGAATATCAGCGAGTATCGTGTCGATGTCTCGGCCTTGCTGATGGATGCTAAAGGCATTGGTTGCTTGCACTTGTTGCGGTGTGCCGCCCAAATATACGTTGTTGTCGTCTAGCCACTGTTTGATGACAGCGCTGGTTTTTTGCATATGCGTGACATATTGCTCACTGGTTTGCTGGTTTAATAAATGCAAAATGTCCTCACTTGTTTATTCTACGATGGTATAAATCGCAAATAAGTGACTTGTTATTAGAGTCGTTATCAGAGCTTTTTATAAAAGTGTGAATCATGCTAAGGTGCTGGCAAGACTATTGATTGTCTTCTAGCGCCATATCAAGCCTTTGCAAGACTTGCTGCAGCTCATCTTTGGTTATATTGAGTGGCGGTAATAACCGCAGTACTGTGCCACCGCGTCCGCCCTTTTCAATCACCAATCCATGTTTAAAACACGCTTGTTGGATTTTGGCAGCCACCTCACTGTCTGCTGGATAACTACCGTCATTTTGCTTAGGCAGGTTTGGATTAACGATTTCTATGCCAATCATGAGACCACGCCCTCTGACTTGACCTATTTTTGGATAGCGCTGTTGGCATATTTTTAGCTGCGCCATAAACCACGCGCCTATTTCTAAAACATAATCCGCAACGTTGTTGTCTTTTAAGTAATTGAGAGTGGCAAGGCCAGTCGCCATCGCCAATTGATTGCCTCTAAACGTGCCAGAATGATTGCCTGCCTGCCATACATCGTATTGTTTTTTGATACCCAATACCGCAAGTGGTAGCCCACCACCGATTGCCTTTGACATCACAATCATATCGGGATCGATATCCGCATGTTGATAAGCGAACCAACGTCCTGTACGGCAAAACCCTGTTTGTACTTCATCGATAATCAGCATGATGCCCAGCTCTTTTGTCACTCGGCGCACATGCTTCAGCCATTCTATTGGCGCAGGATTGACACCACCTTCCCCTTGTATGACTTCTAAAATGACTGCGGCAGGTTTCACCACACCGCTTTCTACATCTTTTAGGAAATTTTCGAAGTAGCGCATATGGGCGTGGATGCTTTGCTCAAAAGGCAAGCCAAATGCGCAGCGATACATATTAGGATAAGGCAAAAACTGTACCGAGCTCATCAAGCCTTCGATACCTTGTTTAGGTGCTAAGTTCCCTGTCACCGCCAGCGCACCATGCGTCATGCCATGATAGCCACCGCTGAAACTGACAACACCTGAACGACCCGTGACTTGCTTGGCCAATTTAATAGCCGCTTCTACCGCATCAGCACCCGTCGGTCCGCAAAACTGCAAGCAATACTCATCGCTATTGGTCGCGAGTAACTTGTACATGAATTCGCTAAATTTGTCTTTTAACGGCGTGGTGATATCCAATGTATGCATTGGTAAATTGCTGTCTAATAGATCTTTGATACTTTCTATGACCACAGGATGATTGTGCCCAAGTGCCAGCGTGCCCGCGCCTGATAGGCAATCTATATATTCATTGCCTTCCACATCGGTAATCCAAGCACCTTTAGCTGATTGGATCGCAAATGGCAGCTTACGTGGATAACTACGAACCTTCGATTCAAATTGTTCTTGACGATTTAAGTAGCATTCATTATCAAGTGATTCGTCTAATAAGATCGTGTCCATAGCTTCAGCCTTGTTGTTGTCAGTCGTCTTGGATAAACATTAAAAAGTAAGTTGTGACGCTTACTTCTTAAAATACTGCTCATTTATGTTGAATGATAATGTAAATGATAATCATTATTATTAATGAAGCGTAGTATCTACTACCAATAACTTACTGTCAACCCAGTTTTAGAATTTTTCGGTAAATGAGCACGATAAAAAGAGCTGTTAGCACGAAGTTAAGAATGATGAATTTAAAGATGAAGGAAACTATCAAAAACCGTTAACCGATCAGTGACGCACAGCTACTGAGCACAAATAGTTCCAGACTATCTGTGCTCACTATATTGTTGGTTAATAGCTGTCTAAAGACAGCTGTTATCTATTGGCTGAGGCTGGCACCTTACGAATGAGCCATAAGAAATAACCACCACCGATGATCGCTGCAACCGTACCTGCAGGTAGCTCATAAGGAAAAATAACATAACGTCCGATCCAATCCGCTATTACCATAACACCTGCCCCTAACAGTGCTGCTAGTGGCAACTGCCTTTCAAGCTTCACAGCGCCCAGTGAAGTCGCTAAGTGAGGTACCATTAAACCAACAAAGCTCAATGGGCCAACGGCAAGCGTACTGGCTGTGCTAAGTGCCGCTACTAATACCAATAGCGATAGCGTCACAGGCGTCACTGCCACACCCAAGTTTCGAGCGACTCCTGCACCTAAGCCAAGGACACGCAAGGGCTTGATAATCAACACGCTCAGTACCAATAAGATAATCGCGATACCAATGAGGTACCATACCGTACTGGGCTGGGCGCTATAGGTCGTGCCCGATAGCCAGCTGAGCATCGCCTCTAAACGTGGGTCGCCTGAGAGCTTGACCATATGCATCACCCCATCCATCATGGCGGCAATGCCGATACCGACCAGTAATAGATAACCTGAACTGACTCTACGTGCCAACCAAATAACCAGCAACAACACCGCCATCGCACCGGACAGACCTGATATCAGTAACGTCCCTGCTCCTGCAGACAGCCCTAAACTTGGCAATAATAAAAACCCTAAAATCACCCCAAGTGCGGCACCTGAACTGACACCCAACACCTCAGGACTGGCCATAGGGTTACGCGTTAGAGTTTGTAGCAACACCCCTGCGACTGCCAGCATCAACCCTGTTGCCGCAGCGCTCAAGCTACGAGGCAGACGATATTGCTGCGTGAGCGCCCAGTCTGTACTGAGACCCCAACCGTTGATATCTTGCACAAATAAACAAGCAGCTACAATGACAGCGATCACACCAAAACCCCATCGCCAAAATATAATGCTTGTATTTTGGCCAGTGGTCATAGGTGTCACTGTCTCTATCCGCGCGCGGCGCTGACGCAAAATCAGCCAAATAATAAGCGGCGCTCCCAAAATACCAGTCATCGCACCCGCTGGAATTTGCATATCCAATATCGGTTCAAGCAACAACGCAACGTTGCTGGTCAATAGCAATAGCAACGCACCAAGTCCAAATGCGGTTGTCAAACGCTTACCAATAGAGGAAATACCTAGCGCATTGACCAAACTTGCGGCGCCAAGCCCAATAAAACCAATCAAACCAACTTCGCTAATAACCAGTGCCGTCACCACCGCCACGACAAGTACCACTAGAGCTCGAATACCATTGATAGGTACGCCCAAACGTCTCGCTTGCGAGTCATCCAAACTCATCAGGGTTAGCGGTTTTAACAAAGGCAAGCATACTAACATCGCTAGGACAGCCGTTGTTATCAGCGCATAACTCGTATCCCAGCTGCTTTGAGCCAAAAACCCAGCAGCCCACGACAACATACCATTACTGCGCTCCGCAAAGAACAATACCAGTACATTGGCCACTGCGACGAGCAAAATATTGACCACCAAGCCTGCCAGTATCAAAATAAGGGGATTAAATCGACTAGGTGCTGATAGGGCGAATACCAAGCCCATACTGATGACAGCCCCCACAAAGGCCACATAAAGTCCACCATAAATCGCCAGACTGGGTAAAAATAGAGTGACGATAAGCATGGCTAACTGTGCACCCACTCCCACACCTAACGTGGTGTCTGATGCTAGAGGGTTCTTGACCAGCTGCTGTAATAAAATACTAACAACACCCAGTAACCCACCTGCTAAGAGCGCAACCACACTGGTGGCGACTAAGTGGAGCTGTGTCGCCATACTGGCAATATCCAGTTGCAAACTTGGCAAAAACAGCTCGCTGATTGGACGCGTCCAATCTCGATCTAGTAGTGCCCAACCACTCCATCCTGATAAAGCTATCAGTCCAATAAAGGTCACCCACAGTCGCCATGGTGTATTGCTCGATGACGTCACATAAGGTTTTGGTCGATTTGGTAGCTGCGGCGATGCGTGTTTTGATGAGGTCGACGCGGATAGCGATGATGGCGAATTCGCAACCGTTTCCGTTTGAGAAGGTGATGTCATAGCATGAACACTGTCAACGTTATTATCGATGTTACTATTGATATGATTCGTGGTATTGGCGCTCATAGTGTTGCCCCGCCTTTTAGTGAAACTTCCGACAGGTTATGTGCCAAACTGACTAGTGACGACATGCCCCCATAAATCCATACTGGCGGTAGCTCCGCCATACAGCGATCAGCTCCGTAACCTAAACGCTGCCACACCAAACTGTCTTTGATCTCAGCTTTGGTTATCGGACTAAGCGGATCTATGATAAGTAAGCAAGTCTCGTCGTCTAACTGAGCCAAATCTCCCATTCTTATAGGGACAAATCCCCATTGATTACCCTCCCCTAAGACCACAAGTTCTTTATTCATTTTGTCTAATGCCACTTTGAATAGACTGTTATCCACATACATACGCATGTTGTTGGCATCGGCAAACTGTACAACAGCGAACTTTTTTGCTTTTGGATAACGCTTTTGGAACTGCTGACTGGCAAGCTGTATCTCTTTTTCACTCTGTAAGATATAGTCTTCAGCCATTTTGGGATTATCAATAAGTACGCCAAGCTCCCGCGTCGGTTCGGTATAATCAGCCCATGTTGCTATCTCGCCTTTCGCTGCAAACATCACTGATTCAGCTGGGACATCGCCATATAGGTTGCGAGCATGCTCATAAAAATAATTATCTATGACCATATCAACTGGTAGCTGCGCGACTAGCTCAGCATTGGGTTGATAGCGAATGCCTAAATCTGTGATAGATGCTGGTAGCTTAGGACTACCAACCCATCTATCCCACACTCTGACGTCACCTGTCGCAATCGGTGCATGTCCCATCGCGGTCAGTGTCGCCGCATTGCCCCAGTCAGGGGAGACAATATTGAGCCTGTCACTGGTGTTATTTTTTGACTTGTTACGTTGTGGCTCATTTTTCTGGGATTTAAAGCTATCTTCAGAGTGAGTCTCATCAAGTTGGGTAATGCTTTTTTCGGATGCTGAGTGACTACAAGCACTCAACATTAGTATTACTGCTATGGAGCCTACAAATGCTAATGGCTTAACTAACATCAACATGACTATCAAGCGTTTGAAGAATGGATACTGATAATGAACACAAAGCATAAAGGCATATCTTTTTAGACGAGTGAGAAAAGAAGAGAGGCAATGCGATATTAAGCGACAGCGACGAGCTGTCCTGTTATAGGATGACTGAGCAGCTGCATATCGACATTAAAAATATCGTGTAATACAGTAGGTTGCATGGTGCTTGCGATATCGCCGCTGTGACACACGTGTCCGTTTTTTAGGGCGATAATGCGATCCGCATACTGCGCGGCCAAATTGATGTCGTGAATGATAATCACCACACTCAAGCCTTGCTCATCTACCAAGCGACGAATAAGCTGAATGACCTCAATTTGATAGTGCATATCAAGAGCAGCAAGTGGCTCATCGAGTAATAAGTAGCGAGTATCTTGAGCTAAGCACATGGCAAGCCAAGCACGAGCGCGCTCACCGCCTGATAGTGTTGCCGTAATACGATCCGCGAATGCCTCTGTTTGAGTAACCTTTAGCGCTTGCTCGACTTTATCTCTATCAGTCTGAGTTGGCTTTTGTAGCCATTTTTGATGCGGATAACGCCCCAGCATCACCAGCTCACGAACAGTGAATCCAGCAGCGTCAGGCAGTTGCTGCGGCAGATATGCCATTTGCCGTGCCAGCTCTTTACTACCGTAATCGCTAATATTGGTCTCATCTAATGTGATCGTACCCCCACTACTCTTCATCTCCCCTGCCAGTGCCTTGATCAGAGTCGACTTGCCTGACCCATTGTGCCCAACTAGCGCCACCAACTGCTTGGGGTCAATCTCACAACTCACATTGTCTAGTAAAGTATTGTCTTGACGTCTGATGGTCAGTTGGTTTGCACGTAACATATAGGCACTCGTTGTTGGTCAAAATTGAGAAAAGTAAGGGACAGTCGCAATCGCTCTCTCAAAACGAAAACGACAATTAAGATGATTTTACTCGTAAATGATAATAAAAACAATTATCATTAACTAATTGAATGTTTAACTCCCTATTCCATAATTTCTGATGAGTATCAATATGGCCAATATCCTCTTATCTTCTGAACGTAATAGTTATAGTACAGACAGACCATACACCCCCCTAAACGCCCCTGAATTACAAGACATCATCAGTCATATTAATGAAGAACACATAGATGAGCTGTTAGGGTTTTTACAGGTATTCACTCCTATATCCACCGCTGAATTAAATAATATAGAGGTACGATTGACGACGGTTTACGCTGAAGGTATCGACATACAAGTGCAACCAAAAAACGTAGAGTATCAATCGATTATGGCTCAAAACCAGTTTGAGCAGAGTCAGACTTTTTTTATCGCTTTTGCCGACTCCATTACGCATCCTGATGAGCTGCAAGTTCAATATATTGCGCTCAAACAAAAAGCCGATAAAAAACTGGGCAAAAAAACAATCAAACTGACCAAGCAAGTATTTGATGTACAAGACAGTTATAGAGTCAGCAAAAATATGCTGCGCCTCCAGTTAAGCATGCCCATACCCAGCAATGCCAGTAAGGTCGAACGCGCCGCCTCAGTACCTACAAACGAAGCCGGCTACGCTTACTTATTTGATTTGGATCACAACGCGTTGACTCAGGAGGCAACAGCTGACACTACTGATAGTAGTGAAGAAAACAATCTACGCCCTGCTCGATCTCATTGTTATTACACTTTGAGAAAAGCGTGGCAAACGTCTACAGATATGCAGGCTTTGGTCGATGTGTTTTTGCATGGGGATACGCCAGGCGGCAGTTGGGCTCAGTCGCTACAATCAGGTGACACCGTGGTGACCAAAAGAGAGTTTCCCGAAAAAACTGAGCATTTGCGTGACGGACAGGCGTTACTGATTGCGGATGAAACGTCTATGCCGACGGTCGCTCGTCTACTGGAGCTATGGAAAAACCCTAAACCACCATTGGTTGTTTGTGTGACGCAGCATATAGCCGATCAACGTTATTTTGATGCTGTAAAAATGCGTAGCAGCCTTGATGGTATTGATAACGACAACAGTGACACTGATAGTGATTGCAATACTGAAAGCCGCAAGGACGATCACTTTACCGTATTGCCTATAGTGACCAATCAAGCAAACTCGGGAGCAGAATTGGCTACTCTGATTGACAGTCAGTTAGCGGATTATTTGACTCATAAGTCTCTACAGATCGATAAAGTCTGGGGGGCATTAGAAGCGAATACTGCCAAAGCATTGCGCCCACTATTAAAAGACCGACTGGCGCTCAGCCGTACCGATGTCGTGGTTAAGGTATATTGGCGTCACGATTAGTTTAGCCCTATAAGATAAAATGCAAAGCCTACCCTATACATAGTCAAGCCTACTGACGCATCCACTATTAGTGTTTGCAGCAACGAATGCTTGTAGGGTATAGTTTTCATTTTGAACGTTTAATCAATATAGTGTATAGGCAGACAGCTTTATCACTAATATTACAAATGATAGTCGAATAGCACGCAGATGCTCATTGCTAATAGACTGTCTAACCTCTGTGCAAGAACGCACGGTTATTTATTCAATTCAAGGACGACATATGAAAACCCTTAGAACCCCTGACGACCGTTTTACTAATCTACCCGATTATGATTTTTCCCCGAACTACCTGATGGTCGATGACACCGAGGGCGGTGAGCTGCGCGTACATTACCTCGATGAAGGTCCAAGAGATGCTGATCCTGTACTACTACTGCATGGCGAGCCTTCTTGGAGTTATCTGTATCGCAAGGTCATTCCGCTACTGACGGCTGCAGGGCACCGTGTCATTGCGCCAGACCTCCCTGGTTTTGGTCGATCGGACAAGCCTGCATCGCGTACTGACTACACTTATCAAAGACATGTTGACTGGATGCAATCTGTACTTGATCAGCTAGACTTAAATAATATTACGTTATTTTGTCAAGACTGGGGTGGTCTAATCGGTCTACGATTAGTAGCAGAGCATCCAGATAGGTTTGCTCGAGTAGCTGCTGGCAATACCATGCTCCCAACTGGTGATCATGATCCTGGTGAAGGGTTTCGTAAATGGCAACAGTTCTCACAAGATACGCCTCAGTTCAATGCAGGAGGTACAATCAAAAGCGGTACCACGACGACGCTATCGCAAGCGGTGATTGATGCCTATGATGCGCCCTTCCCTGATGAGTCATACAAAGAAGGCGCTAGGCAGTTCCCATTACTGGTGCCGACTACGCCAGATGACCCTGCTTCAGAAAAAAACCGTGCCGCATGGACAAAGCTTAGTAAGTGGGAAAAGCCTTTTATTACGCTGTTCAGTGATTCTGACCCAGTGACTGGCGGTGGCGATCGTATTTTGCAAAAACTCATCCCTGGTACGAATGGTCAGCAGCATACAACTATCGTTAATGGTGGACATTTTCTACAAGAAGATCAAGGTGAAAGGTTGGCTGAGCTGCTTCTCAAATTCATTCGTGATAATCCTGATGAATCTAAACCTTCTCAATAAGCAATTGAGTCATGACGCCATATAGGCATCATCAATAAAAAGCACCCTTACTACCACTATGGTAATAAGGGTGCTGTTGTTAGAAAATATCTTTCTTTACACTATATTTTTAAAAATATCATCGATGTACCTTTCGACCGCAGCATCATCGCTAGTCACTTGAGCATAAGTTCTCAGACCTATGATCTGAATCTGAAGATAGCGTGCCAATTCAGTCGATTCTTTTTCTGCACTGATTTCACCGCTCTCAATAGCTTGCTCAAACCAAGTGGCAAATGAGGTCTCTATTCCTTCTAAAATCCCTGTCGCGTGTGCCAGTAGTTCTGGACTATCATTCTGAGTCAGTTCGGCGACCGTTTTGACGATCATACACATACCGCTTGGTGCTGTTGCCTTATTACACACGATCACAGTGTGAATAAAGTGTCTTAGTCCACCAAGCACCGTGTCTTTTTGTGCCATACAATTGGCCAGTCTTTTTGCGCCTTCTGCTGCATAACGATTTAATGACTCTATAAATAGCTTGTCTTTGCTACCAAAAGCTGCATAGATACTGCCAGGATGCATGTTGACGACGTCTTGTAAGTTGCGCATCGATGTTGCGTGATAGCCCTTTTCCCAATAGAGATTTTTGGCTTTTTCGATCACATCCTCACGATTGAATTTTATCGGAGCACTCATAATTTTCACCTTAATAGCTTTGCCTTAAAACCTATTTTAAGGCAAAGTTTGTAGAATCAACCTTAGTTCTTGGTTTTAATCACTTTTTATATTATAAGGCTTATTGACCGCTTTTGCTTTGATTAACTGTTTTTATCAAAATTTTGTGGATAAAGTGCGCGTGCCGCAACGTCATCAAAGTCAGTTTTAAAATCAATACCTTTAGGGATATCGCGGGCTTTTTGTACCGCAGGACGGGCATCAATGTTTGCAAACCAACGCTTTAGATTAGGATAGTTGTCCAATCCTGCATCACCTAGTACGACCGCTGCCTTATCAATCCAGCCCCAAGCAGAGATGTCTGCAATTGTATATTCATCCCCAACCAGATATTCGCGATCTTGTAGATGCGTGTCTAGCACTTCGTAATGACGCTCAGCTTCACGAAGATAGCGATTGATGGCATAAGCGATTTTTTCTGGTGCTTTGTGTCTAAAGTGAACTGATTGACCAGAAAAAGGACCCAGTCCTGATGCAATGAACATAAGCCATGACAGCATCTCGCTACGGTCTTCTGGCTTGCCTGCCAATTGTCCTGTCTTTTCCGACAAGTACATCAAGATAGCAGTAGAGTCAAATACACGTTTGCCATCATCTTCGAGCGCTGGAGTTTTACCATTTGGATTGATGGCACGGTACTCAGGCGTATGTTGCTCACCTTTTAGAGTATCAACAGCGACGAGTTCGTATGGCAAACCTGTCTCTTCAAGAAACAGTGCCACTTTCATTGGGTTTGGGGTTTGATGAAAATAAAACTTAAGCATAATCTTATCCTATTGGGAAATAGTCGTTTGATGACTACAAAAGGCAGTAGAAAAAACATAAAAAATAGTAGAGAGAACAAAAATAGGCGTCATGATTTGAAGCGTTTTCTTATTGTCTGGCAAACACTATAGCCATAAATGAACGTTCGTTCAAGTAGCAATATATGTTGATATGATAAATTATGTACCCATACAATCCACTCTAACTGTCTCACCAGCTCATAATAAAAAGGATTAAACATGCCTGCATTAACGATTATTGCTCATATAACGGCAAAAGATAATGGCGTTGCTCTTGTCAAATCTGAACTTGAAAAACTGATACCCATAACACGTGATGAGGAAGGATGTATTCATTATGATCTGTTCCAAGATAACGACAATCCTGCTCATTTTATGTTCCATGAAAGTTGGGCAACGCGTGAATTATGGCAGGTTCATATGGGAAACCCGCATCTAAAAGATTTTTCAGCAGCGACTGAAGGCGCTGTCGAGTCGTTCGTGCTGCATGAGATGACTGAGGTTCGTTAATCTCCTCTCCAAAGCTCATACCCACTCGATAAGTATTAACGTCAACATAAAGAAATAGAAAAAGGAAAACCAGTTGCTTCCTTTTTCTATTTCTACTCCTATTTTTTGGTACATCTTTGCCCTGATACTGTCATGGTGCAGCGATGACTCAATTATCTTTTTTTTCATTGCTATTTATGACCCGTTAATATACTTTTTCACTTTATAAATGTGCTTACTTACACAGTGTTACTTCATTAAATTATTGATATTATTACCATAAGCATTGCAGATCATAGAAATGTAATTTGACCATTACAATTTAATTGAACGATTACTCAAATAATTATTGAGCGGTTGCTCAATATCATTTATAGTAGTCTCTATTGATTCGCTTACTAAGCAAAATCATCAGTTTTGAGTAATCATTCAAAATAATGATCGATATCAAATCAACGATTACTCTTGGGCTATCTTAAAACCCTAAAATACATTAAGTTTAAACCGACTACTAGGAATTGTATTATGACCGAATTTACACTACACGATAAAGACAGCGCGCCACAAGAAAGCAAAGCGCTGCTTGATACCTCTATCAATGCTTTTGGTATGATCCCAAACCTACATGCTGTTATGGCTGAAGCACCAGGTTTACTAGAAGGCTATCAGCGTCTTCATGAGCTGTTCTTGAACAGTAGCTTTGATGATGAAGAAACCACTGTCGTATGGCAAACTATCAACGTCGAGCATGCCTGCCATTATTGTGTTCCTGCTCACACTGGTATCGCCAAAAGCATGAAAGTAGATGATGCTATCACTGATGCGCTACGTGATGAGACTCCACTACCAACTGCACGTCTAGAAGCACTGCGTGATTTTACACTTTCTGTTGTACGTGGTCGTGGTAATGTAGACGATAGCGCTGTTCAAGCGTTCTTGGATGCAGGTTATACCAAACGTCAGATTCTAGAAATTATTCTAGGTGCAGCTCAAAAAGTCATGAGCAACTACACAAACCATCTGGCTGATACACCTGTAGACAAACCATTCCAAAAGTTTGAGTGGCATAAAGCTGGTTAATAGCAGCACCAGCCTAGCGCTGACACCGTCAATTTGATGTTTTCATACTGTTGTTCGAAACATCTTCGGGCAGCAGTTTTTCATTTTAATATATCGCTAATGAGAGATGACATGGAACATTTAGAGAAAACCTTACAAATAGACATCGTGTCAGACGTGGTATGCCCTTGGTGCGCCATTGGCTACAGTCAACTGGCTGAGGCATTAAAACAAACCAACACCCCTCATGAGATTCACTGGCATCCCTTTGAGCTCAACCCCAACACACCAGCTGAAGGACGGAACTACCGTGAGCATATCATGGGAAAATACGGTACAACTGCTGAGGGCGTTAAAGAGAACCGAGCTAGAATGACAGCCGCAGGCGCGGAAGTTGGCTTTAATTTTCAGTTCACAGATGACTTTTGTACCTACAATACCTTTAACACTCATCAGCTACTCCACTGGGCAGATGAGCAAGGGCGTATGCATGATTTAAAGCAAGCGTTGTTTGTCGCACACTTCGTCGATAATCGAAACGTAGGTGACAGTACAGTACTTGCGGATGTTGCAGCAGATATTGGACTGGATCGGGCTGAGGCAATTGCGGTCATCGAAGATCAACGCTTTGCTAATGTGATACGTGAATCGGTACAGCATTCAAGACAGCAAGGCATTCAAAGTGTGCCATCGGTGATATTTAATGGTCGCCATCTGGTAAGCGGTGCTCAAGGCGTCGAGAATTATAAAAATATTTTAAAACAATTAGCAGATATGCCAGACTAAATCTTAAGTGCATTTAATAGAAATAGCTCGTGTCTCACAATACACATATCACTCAAAAAGGTATCCTAATTATGTCAAATTCTAATCATTACGAGCCGCCCAGCGTTTGGACATGGGATGCTGAAAGTGGCGGCAAGTGGGCCAGCGTCAACCGCCCTATCGCAGGTCCAACCCACGAAGGCGAATTACCTCGTGGCAAGCACCCTCTACAAATTTACTCAATAGGCACGCCCAATGGGCAAAAAGTCACTATTATGGCAGAAGAGCTACTGGCTTTGGGCGTTGTAGAAGCTGAGTACGATGCACATCTGATCGAGATCGGTGAGGGAGATCAGTTCTCATCAGGGTTTGTTGATGTCAATCCAAATTCAAAAATCCCAGCTTTGTTTGATACCGATACCGGTAGCCGAGTATTTGAAAGTGGTTCCATCTTATTTTATCTGGCCGAAAAGTTTGGAAAATTACTTCCAAAAGATGCAGCGGCACGCACAGAAGTGATGAACTGGCTATTTTGGCTACAGGGCTCTGCCCCCTATCTTGGCGGCGGTTTTGGGCATTTCTATTTTTATGCACCAGAGAAGTTTGAGTATCCTATCAATCGCTTTACGATGGAAGTCAAACGTCAATTAGATGTGTTGGATCGAGAGCTGGCAAAAAATCGCTACCTAGGTGGCGATGAATACACAATTGCGGATATTGCCACTTGGCCTTGGTATGGCAATCTGATACTTGGAGAAGCCTACGAGGCAGGTGAGTTCTTACAAGTTGAGAGCTATAAAAACGTGCGCCGCTGGGCCAAAGAAATTCTTGAGCGCCCTGCTGTACAGCGCGGTCGCAAAGTAAACCGCACTTGGGGTGAGCCCTCCCAGCAGCTTCATGAGCGTCATGATGCTTCAGATTTTGACTTAAAGACTCAAGACAAGCTGATCGCTGATAGTGCTGATAGTGCTGATAGTGCTGATGCAAAATAGCGGCACTTATATAGATTAAATATTATTTTTTAGAAATGAGTGTTCATCATTTCTACTCTCGATGTTGATACCGTTAGGTACGGTTATGACGTGGTGTTGTAACGTACTGTAATAAATCAACATCTTATCCATAGTGGTTGTTAAAGTAAGCAATGAATACACTCACTGATAGCACACCATCATAAAAAATCAAAAGGATAAAAACATGTCAGACAATTATGCTCAAAAAATCAAAGCCGGTGCCACTTTCCCTGAAATGAAAGTACAAGTACTCAATGGAGAGCTGACAGAACTTGGCAAACCTGAGAATGGTCATGACTGGAAGCTGGTGGTTGTATACCGCGGTAAACACTGCCCTATCTGCACTAAGTACCTCAATACATTAGAGACTGTGCTACCATCATTTTATGACAACGGCGTCGATGTGATTGCTGTATCTGGCGATAGTAAAGAGCAGCTAGAAGCTCATTTAGAAGACTTAGATATCAGCTTCCCTATCGCTTATGGGTTAACTGTCGAGCAGATGAATACGCTAGGACTTTATATCTCTGATCCACGTTCAGCGAAAGAGACAGATCATCCATTTGCAGAACCTGCTGTGTTTGTAGTGAACGGTGAAGGCAATATACAAATTGTTGACATCTCAAATGCACCTTTTTCTAGACCTGATCTTGAAGCGCTTGCAAACGGTTTGGTATTTGTCAGAAAACCAGAAAACAACTATCCTATTCGCGGCATGCATGTCTAATCAGTCCTACTCTATATAGACGAAAAAATATAGGCAACAGCTTCTAAAGAGCGTATCAAGGTCATTCCTTGGTACGCTCTTTTTACGTTAGAAATGAAATTTTTTTGCCAAAGACGCTATTTATTATTTGTTGTTAGCACTCGTACACTGGGATTTATTTCTGCTAAAATTGATAACAACACTACCAATATCTTATCATTCAAATACTATTAACATCTCATCATCCGTATGAGCAAAAGGATCTACTATGCGATTGAAATCAATCGTCCAAAAGCTACACGAACGCGCCCCAATCTTGGGCAAAGCGGCATCTCTAACGACGGCAACAGGTGTCATTACTTTTAATAGTATGTTAGCAGGCCCGCCGGTATGGATCATGGGTGCAGCCAAGGCCATTACTGGAGCAGCTATCGCTGACAAAGCCGTCATCGATGTCACTAATTATTGGATCAATAGCAACAATGCCGTCATCGATAATGTATTGCCGCGCAAAGACTGGCGCATCAGCTTACCTGATGACGTACATACAGATGGTAAGTACTTACTGGTCAGCAACCATCAGTCATGGGTCGATACCAGTATCGTTCAATATATCAGTGAAAAGCGGTTACCATTGACGCGTTTTTTTACCAAGTTTGAACTTATATATATTCCCGTGATTGGTCAGGCTTTTTACTTTCTAGACTTTCCGATGATGCGTCGACATTCTAAGGAAGCCATCGCCAAAAACCCTGCGTTAAAGGGTAAAGATATTGAAGAAGCAAAACGTGCCTGCGCCTTACTAAAAGACAAGCCCTTTACGCTACTGAACTATCTAGAAGGCACCCGCTTTACGCCTAGCAAACGGGACAAACAAAACTCGCCTTATAAGCATCTACTAAAGCCGCGTGCTGGTGGATTATCACTTGCTTTGAGTGCTTTGGGCTCAGAGATCGACGGTATGCTAGACATGACGATTGTCTATCCTGATGGCGTACCCACCTATAGTGACCTATGGAAAGGTAACATCAAACGTCTAGGCGTCGATGTCCGCCATATCGAGATACCAGAAGATCTATTTACGGCGATCAAAAACGGCGGTTACGAAACAGATGAAGCGATAAAAGCACAGATGTTTGATTGGGTTGAACAGGTATGGCACAAAAAAGATCAGCTTATTACAGAAATGCTGGCTGAATTTGAAACCAAAGACGCCATGCAAGATGCTTAAGCTAAAAACAGAATAAACGCTCTATACCAATGACCCTTATTATTTGATAACCTCAAAGTAATCAGTGCAGGTACTAATATAAGATAGGTAGCACCATATAATGATGAAATTTCGTGAAAAATGGTTTTGGGCATTAGCTCTTGCGGTACTGGTGCATGTGGGCGTTTTTCTCGTTTTTTATTTCAATACCAATCACGCTGATACGGTAGAAATAGCTAACAGTAGTATGAATATAGATCAGCCAGCCGCTATCAGCAGTACACCCTCAGCGCCTAGTGATAAAATCTATACCACCACTGTCACCAGCACTAAAACGCTGGACAACGAAGGTAGCGGTACCGATAGTCGCGATGAGGTAGTAAACGTTGATATAGTAAACAATAACGGCGTTGAGAATAGTAACGCTTCAAAAAATACTGCAAATAACAGCAAACCTATCATCACCGTAGAGAGTGAAGAAACCAACTCGCCTGAGGTGTCTAATAGCAATGCTAACGTTACTAGACAACCCAACACTGCTAAACAGTCTATTACTACCACCGTAGAAGCACCGCAAAGAATCAGGCTTCCTGCCCAAAGAGAACAAACCCAAAGAAACCAAGCTCTAGAAAACCAAGTAGACAACACTCCTCAATCTATACCCCCGAACTCTGAAAATAATATGGAGCAAGCAAAAAATAATGCAGGGTTGCTAGATCGGGATGTTCCCACACAAAAGAGCAATATAAAAGTAGATAAAGACTATCTCTCAGCAAAATCTGAAGTGGAAGCAGTTAACGATCAGTTGAGTGCAGCCATCAACGAAGTCAAGAAGCGCAATCAACAAAGAATCGATGAGCGGCAGCAATTAAGAAGTGAGGCAAATATTCAAGATAGCGAGATACCAATCAATCAGTCTAACCAAAACAGTAGAAACTCTGAGTAACCATATGGTGAATACTTGAGACATCTAAGCGGTTACGTTCACATACAAAAACCCATAGCGATTAACTAGGGGTTTTTGTATTGTTGTTAGTCATGATTTGATATGAATGAATTAGCGCTCACCTAGACCTTCTGACAATGTCTTGGTAATTGGCTTAGTGAGATATGATAACACGGTTCTTTCCATGGCTTTGATGTCAACAGAAGCGGTCATACCCGGCTTAATAACAATTTCATCACCGCGACCCTTAAATTCTGCGCCATTAATCACAATAAGTACACGGTAATAAGGCTCTTCTCCTTTAGGCGTTTGCTCCATCAGGGTATCTGGGCTGATATAGTTGACAGTTCCTTCCATCGCACCAAAGATAGAGTAATCATAGGCATCGAGCTTAACCGTTGCTTCTTGACCTTCTTTGACATAAGCAATATCGGCAGGGCTGACCTTGGCATCAATGACCAAATCACTACTGGTCGGCAGAATTTGCATAATGACTTCACCTGGCTTGACGACACCGCCAATAGTGGTCACGTTAATATTTTTTATTTTACCTTCTGTTGGTGCCATCAGCCGCTTCTCTTCTAGCACTTGCGCCCGATCTCGTAACTGCTCAAGCTCAGTATCCAGCTCTTCTTGAGCTTTGGTCATTTCAGCCTGTGCTTCTTCAAAGTACTTATTACGTTTATTATTTATTTGCGCTTCAATATCAGCCACTTGGCGACTCAGCTTGATAACGTCAGCCTGACTGACATCGCCATACTCTAGCAATGGCTCATTCATACGTAGCTCTTGACGTGCCAGCACCAGCATTTTTTCAAGAGAAGAGACTTCTTCATTGATAGCTTGACGACGTCTATCGTATAGCGCTCTTTGGTTTTGGACATATTCAGGATACTGTTGCACCCCTTCAGGAAATACTAATGGCTTCTCAAAAATCTCAGCATTTAATCTTGCAAGCTTAGCCGTCAATGCTGCTGTTTTGGATGCCGAGTTATCAACAGCAGCTTTGGCGCGCTCCTCTTCTAGAACGACCAGTAACTGACCTGCCTTGACGTCTTCGCCTTCTGAGACAGCCAACTGTGTCAACACGCCGCCTTCTGACGCTTGAATTTCTTGGGTTCGAGCACTGGCGATGACGGTTGCTTGAGCACGGGTAACTTGATCAATCTTGGCAAATGACGCCCAAACAATCAAGCAGATAATACCAACGAGTGCAATCCAAATGCTCAATCTTGAACGATTAACCTTGGGCTTGGTGGGTGTGTACTTATACTCTGACATGCCTACTTCCCTTGATCATCTGTTGAGTTTTTGGCTTTGGTCGGTTTTATACTGATATTTCTAACTCTAGATGCTGCAGGTTTGGTGTTATCAGCATGCTCTGATGATGGTTGATTGGTTTTGTGAATAATTTTGTCTTTTTGCTGTACGGTTGTCTTGTTTCTTGCTTGGTCGTTTTTTCGAAGCTCATCGAGCACCGCCTGTTTTGGACCGTCAATAATAATACGCTGATTGTCCATAATAATGAGTCGGTCAACCAAATCTAGCAAGGCGGTTTTGTGAGTGGCGACGATAAATGTCTGCCCCTGTGTCAACTCCTGACGCAGGACCTGCAGGCAACGCTGTTCTTGTCGATTGTCCATAGACGCAGTCGGTTCATCCAACAAGAACACATCAGGCTTGGTCAATAATAAGCGCGTAAATGCAACCAGTTGTTTTTGTCCACCTGACAACCCTTTACCGCCTTCACTAATCGGCAAATCCAAACCGCTTGAGTGACTCGATACCAAATTGATGAGCCCTGTCCTATTTAACGTGTCTTGTAGAATGTCATCATTAGGTGCTGCCATACCGATTAGCAGGTTTTCGCGCAGCGTACCCTGAAACAGTCGATGGTCTTGTTGCAAATAGCCCAAGCGTTCACTGAGGGTCTCTCGGCTGATTTGATGGATATCAAGACCGTCTAATAGCACACGCCCTTGGGTCGGCGCATACAGCCCTGCCAGTACTTTAAGTAAGGTAGATTTACCGGAACCGATAGGTCCGAGTATCGCGATACGTTCTCCTGGCTTGATAGAGAGCTGCGGAACACTAATGGCTGGACGGTCGTTGTCTTTATAGTTGAATGCCAAACTATCACACTGATAAGCGCCTTTGATATGTGTGGGTGACAATGGATAGGCAACGCCTTGATTATCTTGCTCTAATGCAAATAGACTCTCAATATTCAACTTGGCAGCTTTGGCATGAGCGTACTGCACCAGTAAGTTGGGTATAGACATAACAGGCGCTAGCACTCTACCACCTAGGATCGAACAAGCAATCAATCCACCCATCGTCATGTCGCCTTGCATCACTACAAACGAGCCAACAATCACGATACCCACATAGCTGACTTGCTGCAGCATCTGCGTGAAGTACGTTAAATTGTCATTAGCATGCTTCATATCCAAATCGTTTTTGATAGTGACGTTCATCACATCAAGCCAACGCGAGAGGAACTTCCAACTGCCCGCCCCCGCTTTTATGGTCTCAACACCTTCTACTGCTTCAACCAACAGTCCTGTTTTATAATAAGAGGCAGTCGCACCTTCTGACGCAATGGCATCAATGCGTTTGCGCGCAACCAGCCCCATCGTAATCGCAATGACTGCGGCCACCACTGGCACAACAGCCACTAGCGGCGATCCGATAAAGGCGATCAAACTGATAAAGATAATGGTCATCGGCAAGTCGACCAAACCGAACAGCGTGCTTGCCGTAAAAAAGCTGCGTACTTGCTCATAGCCGCGTAGCTGTGCTGCCATAGAGCCAACCGACCCTGGCATCTGGTCGATACGTACTTTTAATAATCGTTGGAATACTTCTCTAGATAAGTACTGATCAAGACCGACCACCACTTTATCCATGATTCTCGATCGTGAGAATTTCATGAATGCTTCAAAGACAATGACTAAAAACACACCACTCGCCAAGATAATGAGGGTGTATTCGCTACGAGTCGGTATGACCCGGTCATACACCTGCATCGAAAATAGAGAGACCGCTAGTGCCAACATATTAATCAAAAAGGTTGCAATAACAGCTTCAGCTAGAATGCCTTTATAGTTGCCCAAGTCAGACTTTAGTAAGTCAGAAAATGACGCTTTACGCTGCTTAATATGGTCTTCTTTTAAACGAATCCGTAATACCAAAGCTAGCTCATCGACACGGGTATGTACCTGCTTATCCGCTTGTCTAAAGTTCCAGCTTTTTTGCGGCGTCTGACCGTCGATGACGCCCCATCCCAAATCTGATCGATATGCCAATAGAGGCAAAAAGGCCGCGTCAGGCTGCTCTAATATCTCAGGGGTATCAGTAACACCAATCCCTTGTAACACAGCAATGACACCGCCCAGCTCATGAATGCTTTGACCTTGCCTGTCCGATTGCTCACTATGGCGCTTGACAACATCATGCAGACGAATATTGTCTACCGGATAGCCTTGCTGACCAAGTAAGTGCTTGATAGCCTCGGTCAGCGTTTCAGTCAGATCAACTTGCTCTGCGTGCTGCAACTCATTGTGACCAACAGACTGAGATGATGTCTTTTGTAATTGTGCACTCATATGAATCACTTATTTAATATTTTAGATGGTTGCCTATGCAAGATATAACGTGCGCTTAAATGACTATCTAACGGTTTGTCATATTTCTTTGTTCCGTTATCGGCGTGATGCTGTAGTAATCATTCAGCATGAGATACTCGCCATCATTTAGTCCCTGCTCAGCAGTTGCCGGCAAACTAATCTCAATATACTCTTCTTCTACATCGTTTCTGCCATAACCAAACTCACGACTGTCGCTGCTTTTGTCTTGCTTATTGAACCACTGTTTTACAGAATCTACGGGATTGAACAAAATCACAGGCTGACGGTTGTGAGAAAACTGCTGCCACTGCATGATACCAAAGTCTACTTGGAGACTATAAAATGCGCCCAACATCTCTGCTCGGGTCTGCACCAGCTGTACTTGATAATCATTGTGCTCACGTACGGCGTTAAGTACCTCAAGCCATGACTTACGACCTGCGATAAACTGTCTGCGATAAGAGTTGACCACAATCTGAGCGCCAGCTACAGCAGCCACCAGTGATGTCTCTCTGTCTTTTGCACTGACGAACTGCTGATACTGTACTTGAATATTTTCTATCACGTTACGCCGCGATGCTTCTTGGTTTTGCACCAAACTGTTGACTTCTGCCTGTGATGCTCGTGCTAGTGCAAAGTTGGAAAACCCCGCACCTGGTTCATAGGTTAGCCCCAAAGAAAACTGCCCATCATTTTCATTATCTTCATGGTAATAAGCTTGCTCGTACTGAGCATAGACCGTTGGGTAGCGCGCCGCTTGTTGTGACTCAACCCCTTGCTTAGCAGATTCGATTTGATAGTGCTCTTTTACAACAGTAGGATTGTAGAATCCTGCCCTATCAAAAGCCATTCTCTCAAAATCAACAGATTGACGCTTGGCCTGCTCGACCAATACTTTGATATTCGGTATGCTCGTCACGCTCATTTGAGACAACGGCTGACCAATAATTTGCTCGAGCCGAGCAGCGGCAATACGTTGCTGCTCAACTGCTGCTTGATAAGACGTCTGCTCTTGCAAAATCCGGTTCGTCACTAGGTCAAGCTCAATACGGGCTGATACACCCTGACCAACACGGCGCTGCATCATAGCCTCAAAATCACCAAGCTCTTCTAGATTCTCAACATGGACACTTTGTGTGGCGACAGCTTGTATATAGCTCTGCCAAGCACCGATCGTCGTTTTGGCCACCGAGTTTTGCTGCTCATAGATATATTCTACAGCGGCTTTGTCATCAAATATGGCTTGGTTCACATCTGCTGTGAGTTTACCACCCGTCCATAGAGGCTGACGAAGAGTGACCTGTGAGACAAAGTCATTGTCTCTGTCATAGCCCGAGCTAACGCTTGGTGTCGGTAAAAGGTTTAATTTAGCTGCGTTGATACCTTCAGTCGTTGCTTGTTGACTGGCGCGGGCTGATCCTACCAGCGGATGAGTTTGAATCGCTTGCGCGACCAGACTGTTGATTTGAAAATCCTCTACTGCTGCTTGGGCCGTCATGGTAAAACACATGCTCGTTATTAGAACAGTCATAAGATGATGCACTGCATGACGGCTGGTTAACTGTTTTATATTTGGCGATTTTTTCATATTAGTTTTCAATGAACGCTCTTATTGATATGCTCTTGAAGAAGTATACAACATCTATGCACTAAACCTTACTAGACCTTAGTCTATAAGGCAACAATTCATATGCGATATCAGATGAAACTTTCTGAGCTTTCCATACATATATAAAGCTAAGTCATACCTGGTTCTTTTTACTTAAATTTACCTTTTTCATTGAGTTCACTTTGCTCACTTAAGATAAGTACCACCTATTTTTGTTGATAGTAAACAATCCCTGATAAATCACGCTCTACATCATCGATTGACTCTCTAAGCGAATGCTGACGAATAAAAATCTGTACAAGATCGTTTGCAGTACTTTATAAAACATAGCAATTTTTGGAAAGAAATAACTATTCATCAATCAGGTAGCTCTCTGTTCGTCCATGTCTTAATTATGCCTTATGGTTTTTTACTTTCTTATTTAAAAACCAGGCTATTATATTTATTGCCTAATATACTTTACTCTATCTCAAAAATATCTATAAAAACGTCGTAAAAAACGCCTCCATTTTGGAAGCGTTCTGTGCATTAAAATAAGATCAGCCAGTCTTAGATAATATTGACGATGTCAGTATCAATATGAACCTGTGTCTCATTAGATGACTGCCATACGTTATACACCTCACCTTCTGAGGTAGTCTGTCCAGTATTGGTCCAACTATCACCTTCTAGATTGACTGTATCATCGTTATCACCTTTGACATAGATAGTGGCTTCAACATCTTTGTCTGCTATATTTAAAGTATTCGCACCAATACCGCTAATATCAATGATATCAGGCTGCATCATGTCAGAGAGGCTAATGATTTGACCTGAACCCTCAAAGCTTAGAGTATCGATCCCTTCGCTCGAAGTGGTTAGTAGCGTATCAGGTAATTCTATAGTGTCATCGATGGCAAGTGTGAAACTTTCATCTAACGATATGCTCCGTGCAGCAAACGTTCCACTATTGGTACTGTAATCGAGCGTAATATCCAGATTTGCAGTAGAAGACTCACCATTCTCTGCAGTGATCGTATACTCAAAGCTATCTACATCACCATAAGTGCCTGTAAATGTCGCGTCAGCAACATAATTATAACTACCGTCTGGATTGATAGTAAGTGTGCCATATATACCATCAATGGCACTACCACCAACCTCGACAGGCAAACCATCTACTAATGAGACAACGGTACCAGAAGTAATCGTATCTGCACCATCAGAACCTATGTCAGTAATAACATTTCCACCTATGAAAGCACTGACTGTATCAGGCGGCGTATAGTTGGTAATGACATCAGAGGTGGTACGAATAGTAAGGCTACTTAATAATGAAGCATCTAAAAGTCCGCTACTGTTACCTAGCGTCACATAATATGTGCCACCATCTTGAAACTCTGGTAAAACTAGATCATCTGCGCTCCACCTAGCGGGCAAGACACCTGAACCCTGAAGCCAATTCTCCTGCGTAAAGGTTAGCGTAGCCTCAGAGCTGTCGTTCTCTACTCGATAGACTAAAAGATCAAAATCATTATCTCCAAGAGCCAAGAGATCAAAAAGTCCACCTAGACTCAGTGTAGCAGACCCACTGCCATCAACGGTTACTTGGCGAGTGGTATTGTCAGCCACAGTGAAAGACAGCGCATTACCAACACTCAGTAAACCTACGTTAATGGTATCTGCGAGCACACCGATATTGAGAAGCCCTCCCACTTCAGTACTTTGTAAAGGTGCATTGGTGGTAGATGACTCAAAACCTATATCTAATGTCACCTCATTATCGAACGCTATTGGTACAGTCGTGTCAACAGTAATAGTAGCAGTCGCGGCGGTGCCCGTATTTCCAGCAGGGTCTGTTGCGGTAGCGCTCAATTGCTCAGCACCCTCACCCATTGCCCTTACTTCTGCCTCATCGACATTGATACTCCAGTCACCAGCTGCGTCGACAATAGCCGTACCTAAGATATTGTTTGAGCCGTCAGTCAACGTAATTGTGTCGCCTGAAACCCCCGTACCTGTTACAGCAAAACTTGCCGCAGCTTCGGTACCATTAACGATGTTGTCGCCAGCGATAGGCTCATCAATCGTTGGGGCCTCTGGTGGCGTCGTATCAACGATTGCATCAAGATTAATCACCAGCTCTGCTGTATCACTAATAACGCCATCAGAAACTGTATAAGTAAATGTCTCCGATTGACCTGACGACGCAAAATCACCATTTGCCGTATACGTATAGTCACCATTTTCATCAATAACTAAGACACCATACTGACCTTGTATCGTAAACACCGTTGTACCATTGACTACCGCAAAGGTAGGTTCCGATTGGCTATCGTTACTATCGATATCAGTCAGTACTGTATCCACCGTTACCGTATCTTCGCCCAACTCACCTGAGCTCGATACATCAGGATCAATCACATTACCAGTAATGACAGTATCATCGGCATAATCAAACTCAGTCACTGTCGCTGTAATATCTGTGGTTTCAAGTAGGGTTAGGGTATTGCTAAGAAGCACAGCAGTAATGTCATCAAGTAATGGGTCTAAAACACCTAATCCTAATACATTATCTTCCAGTATATCTACTACAGCATCGAGACCTAAACCTTCATCCCCAGCCGCAGTTAATGCAATATTGAGAAGACCATTAACAGTGCCTCCTAAAACTGGACCTAATGCATTATTGATTGTGGTAAAAACAACTTCTTGGTTATCAGGACCCAGTACAACTCCTGCTTCACCCAACTCGGCTAAGGTAAGACCATCGACTAAAGCTCCTAATGCGCTCTCACTATTTCGCACCACAATAGTATAGTCATCTGGTTCTAAACCAGAAACTGTCGCAGTCAATGTATCATTGCCAGTTAATCCCAATAACTCGATTCCAATAACATTACCTACCAATGGCTCACTACCAGTAGTGCCAACGTAAACAAGCTCATTGTTACTATTATAAACCTCTATATTAATTGCATCCGCTACTGTAACTAATGCCGTCTGACTAACTTCGATACTGACTGTGCCATTTGTACCTGCACTCACAGTAAAGCCAAGACTGCTATCGGCACCACCAGTACCTTCAGCAACCCCCAAAACATCTAAGTCAGATTCACTGATCGGATCATAGTACGTAACTTGCAACGCTCCTAAATCAAGATCATCCAGATCATCACGGGCAGTAAAGGTCGTATTAAGATCGAATTCGACAGCAGCACTCGGAGCACTGACATTTTCATTTGCATCTGTCACCGTAGCAACTACCGTATAGGCACCATTATCACTGATACCATCAACGCCATTTGGAATCGTGATTTCAGCGATACCATCTCCATCATTGACATCAAGGTCAGCTGCGGTCACTTCATATTCGACGGTAATAGGGTTACCAGCATCAGGCGTCACTGTTAAGGTCACTGTGTCGCCTGCAACCGTGCCAGATGGCAGAGTCACTTGGGTTTGAATGCCATCTGCAAACTCTTCCGCATTGACGCCATCAAGCGCTTCAGGAATCAATACCGCAGGCACCGTAGTATCACCAACTGTAGCACTGTCGGTACCTATCGAACCAACGTTCCCCGCCTGATCAGTCACATTCGCGGTAACTGTTAGTACTGCCCCTTGTGGTGGAACTTCAACCGCAAAGTTATAACCATTGTCTAGCATATTTTGAGTAATCAAAGTCGCCATACCATCGACCGTTACAATGTCATCAACCTCAGCGTTATCTGGTAAAACCACAGTAACTTCAACCAATCCATCGTCGTTTAAGTCAAAGCCGTTAACTAAATCATCACCATTACCAATGATCACAGTTGGTTGACCTGGCGCTGTGGTGTCAACGGTAAAGCTCACCGCGTTACTAGGCGCACTCACGTTACCAGCCGCGTCGGTTACGGTGGCGGTCACACTATACTCACCATCGGCAGTGATGCCATCGTCTGCATCATTTGCAATGGTCACGTCAGCAACCCCGTTACCACCGTTGGCATCAAGGTCATCTTCAGTCACTTCGTACTCAACGGTGATCGGATCACCACCATCAGGGGTTACTGTTAAGGTCACTGTGTCGCCTGCAACGGTGCCAGATGGCAAGGTCACTTGGGTTTGAACACCATCTGCAAACTCTGCGGCATTGACCCCATCATCTGCTTCGTCGTCAATGACCACGACTGGTGCTGCGATAGCGGCATCTGCTTCGCCGCCAGGCGCCACGGTATCTACTGTTATGGTGGCCGCAGGAGACGCTTCACTCACGTTACCGGCAGCATCGGTAATGGTGTAGCTGATGTCATAGGTGTCATCGGCAAGTG
>NZ_JBQQEX010000007.1:0-141963 GCF_052258185.1 Psychrobacter sp. T6-6 | reverse complement strand
GATAGTCAACTTTATTTTTTAGCATTCTGAATCAGCAAAAATCCACACAAGTTGTTCTTTAGTTATGCTTTTAAATAATGTCTGACACTGTCGTCCAGTGCTAGTATTTCAAACTAAATAAGTCTGCCAATGTGGCTTATCCTATTTAGCGAGCTGACCATCATATCATGTTTTAATAGTCTGTCAACTTCTTTTTATAATTTGTTTCACCAGGTTAACTGCGTTATTAATATGTAATTTACATATTAGTCACCGCTAGTCCGTCCGATGAGGGCGTATTATAGACGCTTTATTTATTTAGTCAAGAAGTATTTTCTATTTAATTCAAACAATCTATATCGTTTAAATCAGTAACCCACTTCCCTTTCGACTGGGTGGCATTATACGCACATCTATTGAGAACGCAAGGGAAGTCTATAAATAATATTTGTCGCTTTCTATAAGCAGGATTTTACCCACCTAACTTGTTTCTATGGCTATAGAACTCATTAAGTAAGCTTTTATATCTACAGACTAGGCCTTTTCATCACAATAAATCTTCTAATCCATTATATAGAGCGCATAAAAAAGGCACTTACCTGACGGTAAGTGCCTTTTGATATATACATTAGAAATACTGTTAGCCTTTTACTTTTGTCTTAATTGTAGTAACGATGCCTGATAGCGCATATATGATACCAATAGCTAAGATACCAACTGGAATATCATAAAGTACGATACTCATAACAAGTACACCAATGATAAGAACAACAAAAGGCACTTTCTTTTTATCAAATTCCTTAAAGCTATAATATTTGACGTTACTGACCATTAGCAAACCGCAAGTCACTACCCATGCTGCAAACAAGAACATGACAGCAGTATCATATTGCCCAATCCACTCGTTATGATCGACTGCCACCATAACAGCAGAGGTTACTAAGATAGCTGCGAGTGGACTTGCCAATCCGACAAAATATTTTTTGTCCACAGCACCAATCTGCACATTGAATCGCGCCAAACGAAAGGCACCGCAAGCGGTAAACACAAAAGCACAGCCGAGACCAATGCGTCCCAATGGCTGTAGTGCAAAACTATAGATCAAAATAGCAGGTGCCACACCAAACGCTAGCATATCGGCTAATGAGTCATATTGTTCACCAAATGGGCTTTGCGCATTGAGCATACGAGCAACGCGACCATCTGCCCCGTCTAAAATAGCAGATAAGAAGATCGCTAAAGAAGCCTTGTAAAACTCACCTTGCGTACTTGCCAAAATTGAATAAAAGCCTGATAGCAACGATAAAGTCGTAATCAAGTTGGGCGCTAAATAGACACCGCGACTGACGACCCGCTTACCTTCAGCCACTTCAGCTTCAACGACTTCAAAGGTCAAGCCATCATAGTTATCGTTGTTTGCTAAGCGTATATTAAAATCATGCTCATCAACAAACGGTGGCTGAGTGGCTGCATTATCTTGTAATAAACCATCATTCACTGTCTCATTATGTGATTGGCCAGTAGGTGGTTGCACATTTGTCATCTTAGTATCCTTATTGGCCGCTACTGCTATTCACTGACACCGTTATTTGCTGACGCTTTTATTCGCCAACGAGCCAGCGCACATTGGTCGCGCTATCAGGTGTCAAGTCTGGCGCGTCCTCTACTTTTAGTACTGGCTGCAAGAAACGTAATATCTCACGTGCATGGTTATCAAACTGCCATGGTGGATTGATAACCAGCAGACCGGTACCGTTCAGACCAACCGCAACATCATTAGGATAAATGTTTAGCTCACAAACCAGCTGACGTCTCATTTCAGTACGTTTGAGCTTTTTATAAAAAAGCTCTACGGCTTCGATGTTTTTGATTGGGAACCAAAGCGCATAAGTGCCTTGTGGCCATTTGTTATAAGCCGCAACCAATAAATCGATGAGGCGCGTAAAATCTTTGTGCTCCTGCTCATAAGGCGGATCAAGGAAAATCAAACCGCGCTTTTCTTTTGGTGGAATAACAGCGGTGATACCTTCAAAAGCATCACGATGCTGGATACCAATTGGCAGCTTATGTAGCTGATAGTTCAACGCATCGTATTCAGTCGCTTTGGCTTCAAACGCCTCAGCACGCACGCCAGCATCAGGCTTTTTAGCCGCGCTTTTTTCGACGTGATGGGCTACCCACCATGGCGAACCAGGGTAGACTTTATTATCATATGTGAATTTGGCTTGTTTGATGCCTTCCATATAATCTTTGACAGCAGCTGGTGCTTTTTCAGTATCTGCTTTCAAAAAAGCTTGAATACCGCCTTTAGCCTCACCTGTCTTACGTGATTCTTCACTGCTCAGTGAATACAGTCCACGGCCGCCATAAGCGTCAAGCACATAAAACGGTTTGTTTTTCTGCCCCAGTTGGTTAAGCAGTTGTACCAATAAAATGTGTTTAACCACATCAGCAAAGTTACCAGCGTGGTAGGCGTGTTTATAGTTCATAATCTCAAAAGTTTAAATAAGAAAAATTGCATCTATGGTAGCATAGGCAGAGTAAAAGATAATGTGGTTTTAGTAAGCACTTTCAATAAAAATGCATTGAATGCCGGTATATTGACAGCTGATTGATAATAATGAGATGAAATGACACAGATTATTAGCAACTTGAGCACGACAGCGCTGGTCGTTGATCATTCGATAGGTCAAGACAATCCACCATTACTGCTGCCAGACACTCATAATGATAGCCAAGAAATTCCTACTCAGCACGTATTGCAAATGTCTGACTTTGCGGTGGACTGGGAACAAAAGCTAACGGACCAAAAACTTGATACCTTTGTCGCTGATGGCTGGCTGATCATTGATGAGGTTTTTGATAGTACCGCATTGCTCGCGCTACAAGCAGAAAGCGGTTTTATTGACTATCGTGATGCAGAGCTGACCGCTGGCGTTCGCATCAGTGATATTCGCGGTGATAGAATACGCTGGATTACCGAAAACTTCTTTGCAGGCTATTACTATCTACAAAGCATCAATGCGCTGGCTTCATTATTTAATCGTAGCTTGTTCGCGGGTATTCGCCATAGTGAAGCGCATTATGCGTGCTATCCGACTGGCTTCGGTTATCAATGGCATAGTGACAATCCTGCTGGACGCGATGAACGAGTGATCTCGGCAGTGTTTTATCTTAATGATGATTGGGAGGCCACCGATGGCGGCGCTCTAGAAGTCGTGGATAAACATGGTGTCAATCATGAAGTGATGCCAGTTGCCAACAGACTCATTATCTTTGACAGCGATCTACGACATCAAGTGCAAACAGCTCATCGCCAGCGCTACTCTATTGCCACGTGGATGCGCCGTGACGGTCTTGTGCCTTTTGTCGAAGTAGAGATTTAGTATTTACCCTGCATTACCTATTAACATTTTAATTATTATACAAAAGGCTTATTCATGTCTGACTCTCACAACCAAACAAGCACTCATCAGAACATAACTCATCAGCAAGCAACCTTAGACTTGAGTATTGCGCTATTGGAACGCCCTTCAGTGACACCAGACGATGATGGTTGCCAAGATATATTATCAGAACGTTTGGAGCAAGCGGGCTTTGACTGCGAGTTTATGTACTATGGTGATAGGCAGGCAAAGGGCGAGCATGCTGAAGTAAAAAACTTGTGGGCGCGCCGCGGTACGACTGATCCTGTCATTTGCTTTGCCGGTCATACCGATGTGGTACCAACGGGTGATGAAAAAAACTGGACCTATCCGCCATTTACGCCAACCATTGCTGATGGATATCTATGGGCACGCGGTGCCGCCGATATGAAAACTGGCATTGCTGCCTTTACTATCGCCGCCGAACGTTTCGTCGCCAATCATCCTGAGCACAATGGCTCTATTGCTTTTTTAATCACCTCAGATGAAGAAGGACCGTCAATCAATGGCACGGTCAAAGTTATCGAGACTCTAGAAGCTCGTCAAGAAAAGATCACCTACTGTCTCGTTGGTGAGCCATCAAGTACCGATACGTTAGGCGATATCATCAAAAATGGACGTCGTGGCTCGCTCGGCGCAGAGCTAACGGTCACAGGTAAGCAAGGTCACGTTGCCTATCCACATCTAGCTTGTAATCCGATTCATGCAACGATGGCGGCTCTTGCTGAGCTAACGTCGACTGCATGGGACAACGGCAATGACTACTTCCCAGCCACATCATTGCAAATATCAAATATCAATGGCGGCACTGGTGCAACCAATGTCATTCCTGAAACGCTAAACGTTGTCTTTAACTTCCGTTTTTCAACTGAGACGACTGAAGATGAGCTAAAAGCAAAAACGCATGCTATTTTTGATAATCATTTCACTGGTAGTAAGGCCAAATACGATATTAACTGGAAATTATCAGGTCAGCCATTTTTGACTCCTGAAGGAAAACTGGTCTCAGCCTGCCAAAATGCCATCAAAAAAGTAACCAATGTCGATACCACGTTATCAACCTCTGGCGGTACGTCTGATGGACGTTTCATCGCGCCAACAGGGGCACAAGTCGTCGAGCTTGGTGTCCGTAATGCGACGATTCATCAAGTTGATGAAAAGGTAGAAGTCGATGACTTAGGAAAACTTGCGCAGATTTACGAAGGGATTTTAGAAAATTTGTTGTTAGATTAATTACTGAGATTCAAAGTAAAAAAGCGCCACATCGTATGCAAATGTGGCGCTTTTTTGTGTCCTTATATACTAGCTTGCTTTTATAAAGGATATAACAGCTCTACTCAATACCAATATACACATCGACTTGACCGTACTCTAGATTGCCACCGATATAATGCTCAAAGTCGACATTGAATGTACGAGTATGCTCACAGTCTGCCGTATTAAAATACTCCCAAGCACTCTCCCATGCATTCATCACCGTATTAGGCATGTGCCCTTCTTCGGAAAATACCAAGTATTTTCCTGCAGGTATATTTACTTCTACCACATCACTCATGTTAGCCGCAATTTTACTGTCTGAGCTTTCTGATTGATCCTCTTGCTCGGTAGCCGTTTTCCAGCTGGCAACAACATCAAACGCCCCTGCTAGATCATCGCTTTCGTAGTTGTGATAGATACCATAGATATCTTCACCTTCAGGCAGTTCACCCGCATAATTTTGGTAGAACTTTTGCCATAATCTACCAAGCTTAGCAGTATCGTGGCTAATCTCAGCGTTATTGGTGGTACGCACGCTGATACCGCTACACGCTATCGCTTCTGGTAGCTCTTTAATTTGTGATGTCATGATGCGGCCCTTTATATCTGTTGGTTTAATTTCTTATTTATAGTTATGCTTACAGACCGAGTCGATTAGTCTGCTTCATCGATCCAGTTCATTTGAATGGCTTCTAAGATGCCTTCATTTGAGCGTTGTGGATCATCATCGAAGCCTTCAAGCTCAGTCACCCAGCGGTGCAAATCGGTAAAGCGTATGTACTGCGGATCAGTCTCAGGAAACTTTTCATATAGCTCAATTGCGATATCTAAGCTGTCTGTCCATTTTAATTTTTGCGGGATCATAACGGTACCTTATTCTTTGATGGTTTTGAAATAGTTATTTTAAACACAGTACAGTCGCCTTGAGACCGACGACTTTATGGGTTCTATCCTACCAAAATTTATCAAATGATTATAGCCAAGTTGCTTTGCTACACTGTTTTCGGTGCGGTTTCTTGGTACTATTTTTGGTGTCATTTATGCTGACTTGGCTGATTTGACAGCGACTTGGTGCTCGTTCCATGTGTTAATGGTATCCGTCAACTGCTCACCTGTCATATCTAGCACCTCTGGTGTACGCATGCCGGTATCATCGGTGAACACAAATTTAGTCATACCAACGCCCATTAACTGATTTTTTACAAAAAAGCGATGCTCAAAATAGACGTACTTATGATCCCAGCCTGCAACTGTACTGCTCAGCGTCATCTTATCTAAAAATTTAATTTGTTTGAGATAAATCATCTCCTGCATGGCAATGACCCAGTTTAAAGGTTTGATGCCTTTTTGATGACAGCATGCTTTTACCCAACGTGTCACGTTTAGTTCAATAAATGACAAATAACGATAATTGGGCAGATGATCACGGAAACCCATGTCATGGGGCAATACGCGATAATGACGGACGGTCGGCGCGGTCAATGTCTCTAAGCTAATTGTCTCGCTCGTCGGTTGATACTTGAGCTGTTGTTTGAGTAGACTGACCATAATAAAAAAACGCAGTAACATATTCATAAATCTTTCTCTTATTTCATTGTATTTATAATTGCTGATGAAAGTAGACATTGACACCAGCTTATAACCCCGCCATAAACGCAGGCCACTTTAACGCAAAAAAAGCCACCTGAGTGACTTTCTTTATTTGGCTTTGTTTGGCTTTATCTAAAAACTTATAGGTAAATGCTTATGATCAAACACATGCCTTAGCCATTAGTGACCACCACCATTGATACTACGTACCATCTCTTCTACCATTTTCTTAGCATCACCAAAGATCATCATGGTTTTATCCATGTAGAACAAGCTGTTGTCTAGACCAGCGTAACCGGTGCTCATTGAACGTTTGATAACCATAACCGTTTGGGCTTTGCTGGCTTCTAGAATAGGCATACCAAAAATAGGCGACGTCGGATCATCTTTTGCAGATGGGTTTACAACATCGTTTGCACCGATAACTAGAACCACATCGGTACTCGCGAAGTCTGAGTTGATCTCATCCATCTCTAGAATATCATCATAAGGCACGTCAGCTTCTGCCAATAGTACGTTCATATGACCTGGCATACGACCAGCGACAGGATGAATCGCAAAACGAACATTGACGCCTTCTTCTTTTAATAGCTCGTATAGCTCTTTTACTGCATTCTGTGCACGGCCCTGTGCCATACCATAACCCGGTACGATAACCACGTTGCTGGCATTAGACATAAGAAACCCTGCGTCTTCTGCTGATCCTGCTTTGTAGTTCTTGGGTGCACCATCATCACCGCCTGCTGCAACAGCGCCTGTACCCATACCACCGAACAACACATTGAGCAGTGAGCGGTTCATAGCTTTACACATGATGTAAGACAAAATCGCACCTGATGAACCGACTAGCGAACCTGCGATGATCAACATTGAGTTGCCAAGGGTAAAACCAATACCCGCTGCTGCCCAACCAGAAAACGAGTTCAATAGTGATACCACCACTGGCATATCACCGCCACCGATTGGCGCAATCCACATCCAACCAAAGATAACCGCAATCACTGCCATTGTATAAAACGCTGGTAATGAGTCTGTGACGAAATATACGCCACCAAAACCAATCATAGCAATAAACAATAGCGCTTGAACGGGTTTTACCCAGCCGCCGACCAGTGTCTTAGCCCAGCTTTTTGCTGCCAGTTTACCAAAGGCAAAAACAGATGCTGAGAATGTGATCGCACCAATAAAGCAACCGATAAATAGCTCAACACGGGCCACCGCGCCATGCTGCTGCTCAGTATGTAATACTGTGGCGAGGGCAATCGCTACCGCTGCCAAACCGACGAATGAATGCATCAACGCAACGGTTTCTGGCATCTGTGTCATCGCGACTGTTTTTGCTTTCCACATACCAACGAGGGCGCCTAAAATCATTGCCCCGATAATGAGCCAAAGCACAGGACCTTCTGCTAAAAAGAACGTCGTCACAACAGCGATAGCCATCGCTGCCATACCGAAACGATTACCACGGATAGCGGTTTTTGGGCTAGATAGACCACGTAGCGTTAATACAAAGAGGATGGCACCAACTAGGTAGAACCAATCAGCATTTGCCGCAATCATTGTTGAAAAATCATTCATGCGTCACCTCCAGTTTCTGTTGCTACTGGTGCTTTTTTTACTTTGGGTTTAAACATTGCAAGCATACGCTCGGTCACGGCAAAGCCACCAAAAATATTAATGCTGGCCAAAAATACAGCAAAGGCACCGAGCAAACTGGTTGGTGTGAACATCGAGCCGTCAATATGAACGGTCTGCAGCATCGCACCTACGATGACAATACTTGATAATGCATTGGTTACCGCCATCAAGGGCGTATGCAATGCAGGGGTAACGCCCCAAACGACGTAATATCCAACAAAAATAGCGAGTACAAATACGGTAAAAATCGCTACAAATGGTGTGCTACTCATGGCCGCACCAGCTGGCGCTGCAGCTAAAATAGTGGCAATCATCTTATCCTCCTAAAAATTTATTCATTACTGGCAAATGTATAGTGACAAAACATATCGTGATAGGCAGTCGAACCTAGCGCTTGGCTAGTCGTACCTGACTATCATGTGTCACTGCCAGTGCGCCCTGAATTTCGTCTTCCATGTCTAAGTTAAGCGAAAGGTCGTTTGCTGGCGCGTCATCGCTAGCAGGCTTGATCAACGTCGTGATAAAGTTGACAAGGTTATTGGCATATAGATCTGATGACTGCGCTGCAAGCATCGATGGGATGTTGGCAGCACCAACAATACGTACGCCGTTATCTGTGGTGACGGTCTCGTTAGGTAGGCTGCCTTCGACGTTACCACCGGTACCAGCAGCCATATCGATCAAGACTGAGCCTGCCTTCATTTTGGCAAGCGTTGTCCCGTGTACGAGACGCGGTGCTTGACGACCAGGAATCTGCGCGGTTGTGATGACAATATCAGCATTACTGAGTGCTTTATCAACGACAGCGGCTTGATCTTTGATGTATTGCTCTGATGGTGTCCACGCATAACCGCCTGTTGCTTTGGCTTTTTGCGCTTCGTCTTCACTCATTGGTACATCAAGCCATTTTCCGCCAAGTGATTCGACCTGCTCTTTTGCCGCAGGACGCAAATCACTGGCTTCTACGACGGCACCCAAACGTTTTGCGGTGGCGATCGCCTGTAGGCCCGCAACACCAACGCCTAAGATAACCACTTTGGCTGGCTTAACGGTACCTGCTGAAGTCATAAACATTGGGAAAGGACGAGAGTATTCATTGGCTGCTAGCAGCACTGCTTTGTAGCCGGCGAGGTTGGCCTGTGATGACAAGACGTCCATGTTTTGGGCACGTGAAAGCGTACGTGGCAACAACTCCATAGCAAAAGCGGTTGTGCCTTTGGATGCATAGGTGTCAAGCTGAGTATTGCGATAAGGGTCCAACATGCCAATGACGATCTGACCCGATGATAGGCTTTGGGTAGCCTCCGTTGTCAAGTCATTGACGGTGGTAATAATTTGAGACTGGGTAATGACCTCGGTGCTGCTATTGGCAATATCGGCACCAGCAGCCTGATACATGTCGTCAGCATAGTATGCTGCTTGACCGGCACCTGACTGTATGACGATCTCAAACCCAAGTTTACGCAATTTTTTGACCGCGTCTGGGGTTAGTGCGACACGGCTTTCGCTCGCGATATCTGCACTGATTACACCGATTTTCATATCGTCTCCTTACTTATATATAATGACTTACCCTTAATACCCTCAACGCATTTTCAAAAAGCACAGGGGACAAAAAACCCTTATTCCATGACTTATTTACTATCAAGAATAAAGACTATCAATTTAATAAATGATGGATTGTTTACCATCATGTCTTTTTATTATAGAGACAACACCCAACAATTTTCATTGTCTAATGATGACCCACAAGTAAAATAAAAATTTTGGGATTTATACCATTGGCATACTTTTTGTTGTTATATTGAACGTATCATCTTTTTCAGAATTCTTTAGACCTTGTACTATATGGCTTGCCATCGCTAGTGAGCCGACTTTGCACATTCTCATAACCTGATAGATAACATCAAGAAAACATAAAAAACCAAGGCTAAGTCAAGTTAAACTCCCATGTATCGTATAATAAGAACGCTTGACACCCAGAGCGGTTGGTCATCGACTCACTATAATAAGGAATAATCATGTATTTTTTACTCTCCCCTGCCAAGTCTTTGAATGAGACAGACGATGTACCTGTGAATCTCGGTAACTACTATGGTCAGCCAGAGCTTATCGAGCATTCCCAGTCATTAATGAAAATACTAAAGTCAAAAGAGCCTGTTGATTTACAAGAATTGATGAGTATCTCTGATGATCTTGCACAACTGAACGCGGCGCGTAATCAGCAATGGAGCTGGAGCAAAGACAAGCCATTTACTGATAACAGCACTGACGACGCTAACAATGCAGCCAAGCCTGCAGGGTATTTATTCGACGGTGATGTCTATACTGGTCTTGATATGTATCATATGGATAAAGATACCGCCATCTATGTTAATGAGCATCTGGGGATTTTGTCTGGGTTATACGGTGTGCTAAAACCATTGGATCTTATCCAGCCTTATCGCTTGGAGATGGGTACCAAGCTTAAAAATGAACGCGGTGACAATCTATATGAGTTTTGGGGCGAGGAAGTGACTGACGTTATCAATGCTCGTATGGCAGATAGCGATGACCAGGTCTTGATCAATCTGGCGTCGAATGAGTATTTTAAAGCGGTAAAAAAGAAAGCACTAAAGGCAGACATCATCACGCCGCGATTCGAAGATGAGAAAAATGGTCAATACAAGGTCATTAGCTTTTATGCCAAAAAGGCACGCGGCTTGATGGTCAAGTACGCAGCAGATAATAAGCTGACCAGTGCCGAGCAGCTAAAGCAGTTTGATTTGGCAGGCTATTACTATTGTGCAGAAGCATCTGATAATAAGACGTGGACGTTTAGACGAGATGCGGCGGATCAGTAACTTGATATAAAAATTGTATTTACTACAGTCGCTAGAAGTCACTAAAAGCATTTCGTTCAGTGCTTCTAGTGACTTCATAAAATATCTCTTAGTTAAACGTATGGATAGTTAAACGTATGAACGGATTACAACAATCCTTCTTGTGCCATCATTTCCTGTACCGAGGCGCGGTTTAGCATGGCTTGATAGTGTGCATTTAGGTGTGTCCAATCTTGTGCTCGGCTTGCATATCGCTGACTCCAGTGAGCAATCATAAATAAATGAAAATCAGCCCCACTTAGTTTATCACCCAACAACCATGGACCATAATTAGCTAACTCCTTTTCAACAATATCCCAGCATTGGATTAGCGTTTCATTTGCTTTGTCTTTTACTTGCTGCAAATTTTTCTCGCCACTGATGTACTGTTCGGGATGTGCCCAGCGATTAGCGGCTTCTTGTAGTGTAGAAGACATCCAAAACAAGTACTGGTAATAGACACCGCGCTTAGGTGATCCTGTGTCGGGCGCTAGCCCAGACTCAGGATGCTGATCTAGTACATACATTAAAATTGCCGCAGACTCATAAATGATCTGCCCCTGATGCATTAACGCAGGTACTTTACCATTTGGATTAATGGCTAGATACTCAGCTGATTTTTGCATGTTTTTAGACAGGTCTATTTCTATCATCTCATAAGACGCGCCTAGCTCTTCAAAGACAGCATGGGTCGCCATGTTAGCGCCGCCTTTATCCCAATATAAAGTATAAATAGTCGTGTCCTTCTTGCTGTAGCGATTAATTGATAAAACCATTGTACTGAGTTATAAAAGTTATTTTCTAACGTGAAATAATCGACATGATAGCATCAGCCAATTGGGGAATTTCCATCATTTTCAAACCGGCAATATTAATTCTACCATTTGGCATACCGTAAATCGCGAACTCATCTTGCAATATGAGCATTTGATTCTCTGTTAGCGGTAATAAAGAAAACATGCCTTTTTGATGCGAGATGTCCAAAAACTCTACAGGTGCACCCCTATCCTTTAATGCTGCGCCTAACGCTTGACGAATAGTATCTACCCTATCACGGTAGCTTGCCAGCTCTACTAGCCAAGCATCTGGGCTGTCTAGCAAATAAGATGCCACTGCGGCACCGTGATTGGGCGGCATGGAATAATTGGCGCGTGTGATGGTTTCTAAGAGTGTCTGTATGTCTGCGTGACGCTCATGATGCGTCGTTACTACTGCGGCAATACCTGTACGCTCGTTGTATAGTCCCATGTTTTTTGAACAGCTGGCGGCGATAAACGCAAAATCAGAATCTTCGATAATCAAACGAAGCCCTGCAGCATCGGCATCAGGATCATCTCCAAAACCTTGATACGCCATATCGATAAACGGGACAATATTTTTCTGTTTACACTTATCAGAAAACAGTTGCCACTGCTCTAAAGAAGGGTCTATACCCGTAGGATTGTGGCAGCACGCATGCAATAGCAGCACGTCCCCTTCTTTTGCTTTTTCTAGCGCGGTAAAACACGCATCAATGTCTAACTGACCATTTTTATTTTGCCACGGATACGTCTCAACCGTTAACCCAGCACCTTCCATCAATGGACGATGATTGATATAGCCAGGATCACTGATCCAAACAGTTGAATCCGGAGAGAGCATAGCGATAAAGTCAGCAATGAGCCGTAACGCCCCTGATGCCCCAACCGTTTGAATCGTGCATTGGTTTTTTAGACTTGGACTCTCACCCAGTACAAGTTTTGCCATTTGTTGATTAAAATTAGCGTTACCCGATAGCATGCCATAAGCCTTTGAGTGCGCCTGATGAGCCAGATGTACTTCTGCATCTTGCACAGTTTTCATCACAGGCGTATCGCCATGCTCGTCTCGGTAAACACCAACCAATAGATCTATTTTATGTTTGCGTTGGTCAGCGCGAAACCTACCTAACAATGCCCACAGTGGATCACCATTGATAACAGGCATATTGTTTAACATCATGATATTTCCTTAATTAGTTTATTTCGCTCGGTTAGACAAGATGACACCAATGGTACTGAGTACGATGCCGCCTATCATGATGACTGATAGAGACTCGTTGAGTATCAGCGCAGCCAGTATAGCGGTTAGTCCTGGGGACAAAGAGCCAAGTAATAATGTACGAATGGAGCCCAATTGTTTTACTGCATAAGAAAATGCAATGGTTGATACTACTCCCACACCAAGGCCTTGTACCAGGATAAATGGAAGCGCGTCATCAAAAGACACAGACCCTATGTTCGTCTCCACAATACCCGATAGAACCAACACTAACGTCAGAAAAAAGGAGGTATAAGAGAGCACGATAGCGATAGCTATTGGACTCAATTTGGTGCTTTTTAACCCCAAGGTAAAACCTGCCCAAATCAGGCTTGCCGTTAATAATAACCCCACGCCGTACAGCAGACTATTTGGTATTGCCTGTGCGTGTCCGCCAATCATAGTAGCGATACCAAAGAGAATAAGTATTAATGCGGCAAATTTCCGTAATGATATTCTCTGACGATAAAAAATAAAAGATAATAATGCGGCAAAGAAGACTGGCGTACCTGTCAAAATAGTACCCATGTAAGCTGCTGGTACCGTGCTGGCACCAAAAGCCGCCAACAAAAGAAAAGGCACGCCGCCAAGTAGGATAAACATGATGTCTGACAATCTTATGTTTTTGATTTCATGCCAACTAGAGAGTACCCAAGGAGTCAATAAGACCAGCGGTACACTAAAGCGAATGAGCATGACATCCGCAATGCTCAGCGGCGATGCCCCAACCGCTCGCACAGTCAACGCAAATCCTGACCAAATCAATAATACAACGCTCATAGCCACATAGCCTTTGGTTAATGGCGACATAATGAACAAAGGATTTTTGCGCGATGAAGGGTGAAATATCGTATTCATAGTCGTGTCTTATGCTGGTATACAAAGACCAATTATCGATTAAAATACGCGCTTTTATCTCTATTTATTCATTGCAATTTTGCAAATATTTGGTGGATAATGCCAATTAAATCAAAATTATTGGCTTAAAAAACTAAAGGGTGAATTATGGACAAAATCGACCGTCATATTTTGGAAGTGCTCCAAAAAGAAGCACGCTTATCTACGGCGGAACTGTCCGAACGCGTAGGGCTGTCGCCGTCTCCTTGTGCGCGGCGTCTAAAGCGTCTGGAGGACGAAGGTTATATAGAGAACTATCAAGCGAACATAAGTAAAGCCAAAGCAGGCATTATGATGAGTTTTTTTGTAGAGGTCAGTCTCAACAATCACCAAGAAGACTCTATTGCAGCTTTTGAGCAAGCCCTATCCAATATGGATGAGGTCATTAACGGACATGTGGTATCGGGTTCTTATGATTATTTATTGGAAGTGGTTAGCCCCAATCTCGATGGTTATGAGCGCTTCACACGTAAGCTAAATAAACTTGCTAGCGTAAAAGACATACATACTCATTTATCAGTGAGAAAGGTAATTAAGAAAACGACTTTACCTATTTTTGTGTGAGATTCTTTCATACTGACTAGGGGAACAATGTCTCGCTCGATCATTCGTGAGTAGCAAGACCTATAGTGAGTTCGTTTGAACTTGATAGAATATTGATATTATAAAGAAGTGTCTGATGGTAAAACGTGGATATTTAGACGAGATGTGGTAGCTCAGCAATATCATCTGGATTATTCGAAGCAAATCTCTAAAAGGGGTATACTAAAAAAACCAGCAGTTAGATTAAATCAATAACTATATAGGTACTTTATGACAATCTTGCCAGCAACTAATGTCGTTGATGCATATAAGCAATGTAATCCTGATTATGCTCTTCCTGCTAATGATAATCGCTATATAGATTTATCAGAGGTAAGAGGAGAGAATATAAAGATCATTAGTACGATTCGTCGTAGTATTGAGCGCTCAGACGATAATACTTGTACTTATCTGATCAGTGGTCACCGAGGTTCAGGTAAAACAACTGAGCTATTTAGGCTTAAGCAGAGATTAGAGCAAGACCATTATTTCTGTGTTTATTTCGATGTAGGTGATGCTTTGGATTTGGCAGATATTAGCTATATTGATATCTTTCTGGCAATGGTCGATGAAACTGGTAAAGTTCTACAAGAAAGTAATATCGACATTGATAATGATACGATAACAGATATTCATAACTGGATTACTCAAGAGATATATACAGAATCAAATATTGAAAAGAAAGTAGATGGTAAGGCTAGTGCTGGTTTAGAGGCTAATATAGGTATACCCTCTATATTAAAGCTATTCGGTAGTTTAACCGGAGATATTAAACATAGTCAAAGCCAGCGTAGTACCATACGTGAAAAAATTGAGAAAAGGGCATCAGACTTCATTAGTAAAATAAATCAATTTTTGATTACCGTACGCAATGAAATTCAGAAGAAGGACTATAAAGACATAGTTATTATTGTCGACGGTCTCGAAAAAATGCACTATCGAACCTTTTCGTTAATGCATAATCAGTCAGATAGTCATACTCAGCTTTTTGTTCAACATGCTGAGCAATTGTTATCACTACAATCTCATGTGGTATACACCACTCCTATAAGCTTGTTCTTTATTAGTAATCTGCAAAACGATTATGAAAACGTCTACATTTTACCAATGGTAAGGCTAAATGATGCTGGTAAATCTACTCTCAAAAATTTGGTGCAAAAACGTGTTGATATAGAAGCCGTATTTTCTGACCCTACGCTTGTTGATATACTGATTGAAAGTTCTGGTGGTGTCGTACGTGATTTGATGCGCCTTATTAGATTGTCTTGTGATACTGACGAAACTAAAGTATCTGCTAAAGAAGTAAAATATGCAGTCTCTAGATTGACTAGAGAATACGATAGATTGTTGAAACCAAGCGATATTCCCATTTTAGAAAGAGTCTATAGAACTGAGTTAGTTAATCCAGACGATGAGAGAACAAATCAATTACTACTTAATCGAGTTATACTTGAATACGAGAACGGCAAACGTTCTGCCAAACTACATCCCGCTTGTTTAGAAATAGGATGGGTTATGGATGAGATAAATAACCTAACAGCGGCTAATGCTCAGAACTCTAATAGTTCTGGCACGACTTAGTAGCGAATCTTACTTATGGATATTTTAGAATTTTCAATAAACAATCCCATTACCGAAGAACAGATAGAAGTTCTTCAACGTATTAGGCGCAATATAAGGCGTTCTGAAAATGAATATGCTTTATATTTTGTCGAGTGCAATTTACCTAATTTGCGCAGGCAGTTGATTGGTGAGCTTGACAATACAGATAATCTAAACTTACTTACTCTTGATATTGCTGATTATCCGAAAAACGAAGGTATACATATAGATGAGTGGGTACATAAACAGAAAAATAAGTATCAAAAAGCAAAGTCTAAACAATCATTAGATGCCATCAATATAACTGGTCTTGAGCAACTATTACCTACAGGCTCTGATGAACAAATTATCAAAACCGTAAGCGAGTTAAACTGGCGTAGAAGCTATTTTCAAGCGCTTAAAGTTCCTATTATATTTTGGTTGCCAAGTTATGCATTAGAATTGCTTGCAACCCAAGCGAGTGATTTTTATGATTGGTATAGTGATATTTATCATTTTGAGAGTGATCTTAAGCAGAAGCAGTTTGCTGTTTCACAGCAGACAAACTCATTGCGTCATCCTAAAACAAACATTGCAGCGTATCAATACCAGTCGAAAGAAGAAAAAGAGAAACAGATCAGGCAGCTAAATGCTCTACTAGATGAAACTAGAAGTACTAATGATAATGCTCATATTAAGAATCAAATGGGGCTATTACTAATTTCTATGAGCGAACTAGATAGAGCTTTGAATTACTTCCAAGCAGCACAGAAAGATTATAAAGTAATGAACAATCAAACTATGATTGGGACTATACAGAATAATATAGCTCATATTTATCATGTACAAGGTGATTACAGCAAAGCTTTAGATTACTTGCAAAGCTCATTGACTATACATCGAGAAATGAACAATAGAGCTGAACTAAGTACAGCATTGAATAACTTATCACAGCTATATAACACTTGTGGCGATTATAATAAGAGCTTGGAGGCATTAGAACAGTCATTAGTTATTCGTGAAGAGATCAATGATATATCGGGAAAAGGTACAGTATTAAATAATATTTCTCAAATTTACTACTATCATGGTAAATTTGATTTAGCCTTAGACTATCTTAAAAAGTCTCTTTCTATTCATGAAAAAATCAATAATAAATCGGGGTTCGCAGCTGCTTTAAATAACATTTCTCAAATTCATATCAAACTCAATGACTATAGCTCAGCATCAGAAATGCTTGAAAAATCATTGACAATTAGTAAGGATATTGGGGATAAAGAAGGTATCGGAACTACACTAAATAATCTTGCCGTGCTTCATTATACCTGTGGAGATTACGATAGAGCTTTAGAGTGTTTAAGTAGTTCACTGATCATTCGTGAAGAAATTGGTGATGTATCGGCGACAGGAACAATTCTAAATAATATTTCTCAAATTCATCACGACAACAAGAATTTTGAAAAAGCCTTGGAATACCTTAACCGCGCTTTACTACTCTATGAAAAGAGCGGCTATAAAGAAGGGATAGGTATTGTTTTAAATAATATCTCTCAAATTTATCATGATAAAGGTGAAAACAATAAAGCTTTGAAATACTTGAATAAATCTCTAAATGTTCGTGAAAGTATTGAGGATAAAATAGGGATGATAACTACCTTAAATAATATTTCTAAAATTTATCAAGAGGGCAATGACTATAAGAGTTCTTTAAAATATCTTAAATACTCCATAAGATTACAAGAAGAAATTGGTGATAAGAATAAAATTGCTATCCTTAGTCTTAACATAGGCAAACTTATGCAAAAAATGGGAAGTAAATACTCTTTGGAGTCAGAAAAGTATTTGAAATACGCTTCATCAGTAACTAGTATTAAATAGTAATGTATATCAGAAATATCCACTAAAAAGCCCCAATAAGCAATTGCCTATCGGGGTTTTATTTTCACTAGATTAAATAAGCGTTTTATGGGTTGACTGGAGCAGTACGACTAGGCAACCGAGTAAAGATTGTACTTATAGTACATTGAACGAGGTTAACAATGTCGTACAAATTCAGTCGAGGCATAAATTACATCATGCCGCCCATTCCACCCATACCGCCCATTCCACCGGCGCCGCCCATCGCAGCCATACCATCATCACCTTGTGGCAAATCAGTAATCATCGCTTCTGTGGTCAACATGAGACCAGCAACAGACGCTGCGTTCTCTAGTGCTGAACGAGACACTTTGGCTGGATCAAGGATACCCATCTCAAGCATATCACCGTATTCACCAGAGGCAGCATTGTAGCCGTAGTTACCAGTGCCATTTTTTACTGCATTTACGACAACTGATGCTTCTTCGCCAGCATTGGTGACGATTTGACGTAATGGTGCTTCCATCGCGCGGCGTAAGATGTTGATACCTGCGTCTTGGTCATCGTTGTCGCCTTTTAGCTCAGACAATGCATTCATCGCACGAACTAATGCAACACCGCCGCCAGGTACAACGCCTTCTTCAACCGCAGCACGAGTGGCATGTAATGCATCGTCAACACGGTCTTTCTTCTCTTTCATTTCGGTTTCAGTTGCTGCACCGACTTTGATTACTGCTACGCCGCCTGCCAATTTCGCAACGCGTTCTTGTAGCTTTTCTTTATCGTAGTCAGAAGTAGATTCAGCGATCTGACGGTTGATAGACTCAACACGGTTTTCGATGTCAGCTTTGTTACCAGCGCCATCAACGATTACGGTGTTTTCTTTGCCAACAGTGACTTTTTTCGCCGTACCCAATTGCTCTAGAGTAGCAGTCTCTAAGCTTAAGCCAATCTCTTCAGAGATTACGGTACCGCCAGTTAGCGTTGCGATATCTTCTAGCATGGCTTTACGACGATCGCCAAAACCTGGTGCTTTAACAGCACAAGTTTTCAAACCGCCACGCATGTTGTTTACAACTAGGGTTGCCAATGCTTCGTTTTCTACGTCTTCAGCAATGATAAGCAATGGCTTGCTTTGCTGCATGACTTGCTCAAGTAATGGCACGATTTCACGAATGTTGCTGATTTTTTTATCAACCAATAAGATATATGGGTTTTCAAATTCAGCAGTTAGGCTGTCTTGCTTGTTGGCAAAGTACGGGCTGATATAACCACGGTCAAACTGCATACCTTCGACAACTTCTAGGGTATCTTCAAAGCTTGAACCTTCTTCAACAGTGATAACGCCTTGCTTACCCACTTTTTGCATCGCTTGCGAGATCAACTCACCGATTTTGGTATCTGAGTTAGCAGAGATAGACCCTACTTGCGCGATAGCTTTTTCGTCATCAGCAGGCGTTGATAAGTTATGGATTTCTTGCACTGCAGCACGAACAGCTTTATCGATACCGCGCTTTAGATCCATTGGGTTCATGCCAGCAGCCACTGACTTCATGCCTTCTTGCAAGATTGACTGAGCCAATACGGTCGCAGTCGTTGTACCATCACCAGCGACATCATTAGTGCGGCTAGCCACTTCACGTACCAACTGTGCGCCCATATTTTCGAATTTGTTTTCAAGCTCGATTTCTTTGGCAACCGATACACCATCTTTAGTGATGGTAGGTGCGCCAAATGATTTATCGATAACGACGTTACGACCTTTAGGGCCTAGAGTGACACGTACTGCATTTGCTAGAACGTTTACGCCGTCCATCATTTGTTTACGGGCATCAATGCCGAATTTTACGTCTTTTGCCATGTTAAATTACTCCACTATTATAAGTATGAGAATACAATGAGATTATTTATTCTTATCGAGAGTCGATATTAGATATGCGCTGAATGTGAAACCACACTCAAAGCAGATTAACCTTCCAGCACACCCAATACATCAGACTCTTTCATGATCAATAGTTCTTCGCCGTCAACTTTTACCGTTTGACCAGCATACTGACCGAACAATACTTTATCGCCAGCTTTTACGTCTAACGCACGAGTTTCGCCGTTGTCACGAACTTGACCATTACCAACAGCAATCACTTCACCTTGTGAAGGCTTTTCTTGTGCAGAACCCGGTAATAAGATACCACCCGCAGTTTTTGTCTCTTCTTCTATGCGGCGGACGACGATACGGTCATGTAAAGGACGAATGTTCATCGATATGACTCCAAAAATTAGTTGTTTGAATAAAGGGTTTATTTGAATTAATAGTCTCAATACCAGTATCTATAAGAGTCGCCATTCAATAACAGCAATCTAAAGATACGCTTTGAGCTTGTAACAAAAAGTGGGGGCAAGATAGGTTGGCTTCAAGTGTAAAGCTCAAAAATTTACAAGATTGTTCTACTGATTATTAATAGCCCTCAAGAGAAATGGCGCCTAATAGAGACTCTATGTTTTATTTATCCTCTATTGCTGGCTTTACAGCACGTTACGCCTCACCAAATTATTCCTGTCTATAGCAACATTCGCTACAAGCACTACACGCTTCAGTCGACTGTAACTCTTGAAAATGTAACAGAGTATGACCATTATAAGCGGTGTGAGCATAATAAGAATGATCGATAAATGCTGCTATATCAGCATCATATCAGTTCAGTAATATATTACTAAAGAGGTATCTATGAGTTTGACATCACTGCACAAAAAATCACTGCACAACGAGTCTAATAGTACGAAACGCAAACCATCTAAGTTTTTATCTGCCCTAGTTACAGGGATTAGTATTTCTACCATTGGAGCCTTAAGTATGACCGCACCCACGCTTGCCAGCGCAAAGACCGTTCAGCCATCGACTGCCGATTATAGCTTTACGGTTGAAGACAAATACAAAGGATCGGCGACTCGCACGCTAAGCAAGTCCGGTAGCACGTGGAAATACAACGTAAAAGCACGCGTCGCTGGGGTGGCTAGTGCCTCGCAAAACAGTACCTTTACGATCAATGGTAATAACGTCAGCCCGACCCAAGCGAGCACTACTTATAAGCTACTAGGTCTTGGTCGCACGCATAAGCTGGACTTTAACCCAAGTGCCAAAAAAGTCACTAGCAACTATAAAGGCAAAACCACGACCATGAATATGTCGCAGCAAGCCTTTGATGACTTAAGTCTCGAGGTACAAATTCGCCAAGACCTATTAAATGGTAAGTTCTCTGGTAATTACTACATGGCAAAGAAAAACAAAGTTGAAAAGACACCATTTAAAAAATCAGGCAATACCAAGATTACTGTACCAGCTGGTACCTTTGATACCGTGCGTGTTGACCGCGTCCACGATGATGACAGCCGCTCTACCAGTTTTTGGTTAGCCCCAAGCTTAGACTACTTACCTATCAAGGTCAGTCAAATCAATGATGGCAAAAAAATGGATTTAGAATTGACCAAGGTCAACTAATACCAGTAAGCACAAGAATCGTTTTATCGTATTAAAAAAGCGGCGTCCTACATAGGACGCCGCTTTTTTTGTTCCAAGTCTGTGTCTTAATGAAACCTATTCACGATAAATAAAGGTTCTTGGATAATATAGAAATGCTAGCGAGAGCGCGGTTGCTTAACGACATTATTCATTGACGGTAGACGTTTTAGCAAAATGAACAACCAGACATTGATAGCAAATAACAGCACAAAGTCGCTCAAATATACAGCTATCTCAGCCCAGCTACTGCCGTATATGCGAGTGAACAGCACCACCCCACTTGCACCCAGATAGACAAGCGTAAACATACTGCCTATCAACAAAGCATAAGGCGAGCGTCCACGCAGTATCCATGGTGTCAAAATAAATGCGGGCACAAGCCATAACGCTTGCCAAGCAATGCCGCCAATGATGTCAGGACTACTTGGATTGAACACACTGATGAAGACAGGTAATCCAATCATTCTATAAATAAGCCATATCAACCAAGTAATCGTCAAGCGCTTTGCAATAGGTGCAATAGGCTTGGTAGCTTTTAGGGTCTTACTGTTAGAACGGTTTGTGGCCATTAGAGGTATGTATTTCCTAGATTAATATTTGGCTATCAGCGCCTAACAATAAGTCGCTAATCATGCAATTCTTATATAAGCGCTGCATGACAGTAAATAAATGACAATACAAACTATAATAAAGAGTCGATTAACGACCCCAGTTTGCCTGTGCTAAAGCAGTAGCTGTAATTGCCAAACGGTGACCCTGTGCAACCCCTAGCTCACGCTCATCAGCCGATATTGGCTGATCATGAGAGGCGCCGCTGACATGACTGGCACCATAAGGCGTACCACCGCGATCAGTACGATTTAGGGCAGGCTCAGCATAAGGGACGCCCACAATCATCATACCGTGATGCATCAATGGTAACATCATTGTCAGCAACGTGGTCTCTTGACCACCATGCATAGAGCCTGTCGCGGTAAATACGGACGCTGGCTTATTTTGTAGGTTTCCTGCTAGCCAAAGCGTTACAGTATTGTCCCAAAAGTATTTCATGGGCGCTGCCATATTGCCAAAATGCGTTGGGCTACCGAGCGCCAAACCGCTACAGTCTTTTAGGTCATCCATCGTACAGTATAGGTCGCCTTCATCAGGTATCGCAGGCTTACTCGACGTCGTCTCAGGCGCAACTGTCGGTACTGTGCGGATACGAGCGGTCATGCCAGCATCCTCGATCCCTTGAGCGATAGCATATGCCAATGTCTTCGTCGTACCATAGCTAGAATAATAGAGCACCAAAACATAAGGGGCGGTCTGACTCATTGGCAACACTTCCTTATAAAATTATCAACGTTAGCACTTATAACCATTGTCAGTAGTCTGATACTACCGAAACGTCTGTGTTATAGCATTGTAGGATATGGGCACATTATGCCCGAGTCATTCACTGACAGCAAATAACCCTAGTTCTTATTATAGCGAATGCCGTGCTCTATTGGTGTGCTCTGTGCATTTTGACACAATTAAACCGCAGATGATGACCGCGCATGTTTGTTACACTATTGTCACTCTTACTTTTGCTAACTGGTCGACATGGAAAAACTATCACAGAAAATCCCATTTTTGCAGCAACGCTGGTTTCAGTTTTTGCGATTTTTGGTTCGACATTTTTTTGAAGACAACTGTCAGCAAAAAGCAGCATCGCTCACCTATACCACCATGCTGTCGATTGTGCCTGTATTAACGGTATTATTGATGATTCTATCGTCCGTACCAGCGCTCGCTTCAGTGAGAGCACAGATATATGAGGTGATTTATAGCAATCTATTGCCGCAGTCTAGCCTGCAAGTTAGTGAGTATATTAATGACTTCGCCGAAAAATCATCCAATCTGACCATCATCGGTGCCATGATTTTGTTTTTGACGACCATTCTGACACTGACCACTATTGAGCGTGCTTTTAACCAAATTTGGCGGGTAGAAAACCGTTCAGGTGGTCTCAAGAGCATGATGCGTTATTGGACGATCGTAACCCTAGGACCGTTGGTATTGGGTACAGCGTTTATTGCCTCTAGTACGGTACAGAGTCTAAGCTTTCTCAATCGACAAATTGCAGGTTATGGTATCGACTGGGGGTTTTGGGTACAGGCCGTATCTATTGGTATCACTGTCGCAGGCTTTATCGGTATGTATTGGTTCATACCAAAAGCGCGCGTACCCATAAAAAATGCGGCGATTGCTGGTGTATTTGTGGCGATTGTTTTTGAGCTGATGAAGCATCTGTTTGGTACTGTGATGGCCAACTTTACCAGTTACGAGGCGATTTATGGAGCCTTTGCAGCGCTTCCTATATTCTTGCTATGGATATTTCTGTCGTGGAACCTTATCTTGCTAGGCGTTGAGATCAGCTATACCTTGACTATTTTTGAGACAGAAGAGGTCTACCCTCGCCATCCGCTGCTTAGCTTGCTGGACATGTTGAACTTGGTATACACCCATCATCTAAAAGGCGAAGCGGTTAGCGAACAAGCGCTTCGCAATGTACTGGGGCGAAAAGAGCTGCCTAAATGGTATACCTATATTAATTATCTACAAGACAGTAATCTCATCACCATGACAGAAGACGATGACTATGTACTCAAAAAAGACTTGAGCGCAATGACGTTATGGGATTTTTATCGTACGCTGCCCTATCCGCTGCCGATCAAAGACGAGCTTGATGAGATGAAGTTAGAGGATCAGAAACCCTGGCTCAGCTTGTTAGTAGATCGCTTTGAGCATACCGAAGCCTATGCCAAGCAGCAACTGCATCTACCGCTAAATGCTATTTTTGCCAATAGTGAACCGCGCAAAAAATCTGCTTCTGACAAAAAAGGAAGTCATGCCAAATTATTTAGAAAAACGGCAGCAGCGGACGCGTCTTTAACACGAAACGACTTGGATAAAAGCAGTGCGTATAGGGAGCATTCAAATAACACAAACAGTAAAGCATCACCGCATTTTGACCCTATTGCCTATGACAAGGACAGCAACGTTGATTACGATGATCACAATAATGAAGCCGTTATTCCCATAGGCTCTACTGAACACGTGGATAAGGCAGAGTCGAACAGACGTGGCTATAAGCATGCCGTTATTACTGAGGCTGATAACCCAAAAGCAAACTTATAACCCATCAACAAGCAATTGAATTTAAGGGCGCTCGAATCTAAGAGCATTTGAACCCAAAAGCTTGTAGCGTGATGTTCTGATAACTCTACGACAACAAGCCACTTTACTATTATTTTTGGATACTTTGAGTATATGGCAGCGCACAAAGACGATGACACAAGCATGTGGATCCGTACTATCAGTACAGGTCAAAACAAACTCAAACAGTTTACTCAGTTATGGTCACTACAGACCTTAACTGACTTGCCTGACCGCCTAAGAAATTTGTGGCAGCAACTTATTGGATCTTACTGGTTTATCCCAACGGCCTGTGTGATTGTCGGTATTTTGCTTGCGCCATTACTAGTGACGATAGATCAGCACTTTGATCGTGAAAGGGTTCGAGAGATCTCTTTTGCGTTTACAGGTGATGACGATGCGGCACGCGCTATCATGACCGCTATTGCTGGTGCAGTATTAGGCGTGGCTGGCACGACGTTTTCGATTACGATTGCTGTACTGTCCATGGCCTCATCACAGTTTGGTCCTAGGTTATTACGTAACTTTTTGACAGATACGCCAAACCAGTTTGTCCTTGGTGCCTTTATCGGTACGTTTAGCTATAGCTTACTCGTCCTAAAGTCTATTCATAAGTACGATGTGTCTTTTGGTGTACCGCAGTTAGCCGTCACCTTTGCCATTATTATGGCTATTGTTTGTGCGCTATTGTTGGTTTATTTTGTGCAGCATATGGTACATGCCATTCAGGCGTCTCATGTTATTCAAAACGCCAGTAATGACGCCTTAGCCAACATTTACTATTGGTACACCGATCAGTGTGATATCCAACATCAGCGTGATGCTGAACATCATGATGTCGAACAATTTCACAATTGGCCTGCCATGCCCATCTACTCACCACGCTCAGGCTATTTGCAACAGATCTATCTTGAGTCACTAATAGCACTGTCGCAAGATTATGGCGGTGTGGTACAGATGCATGTCAATCTTGGCGAGTATATTACTGACAAAAACGTCATTGGGTACTTTTATCAGCGTCCAGCAGACCATCCGCATAATCAACAAAAGACCGCCACCGCGCATCTGGCTATGATACCGCGGTCACCTGACGGTATGTTTTGGCAACGCTTTGCAGGCTGCGTGCGAATCGAACAACGACTGGCTCATTCTGATGACATCGCCTACAGTTTAGGTCAAATGACTGAAATCGCGGTACGGGCATTGTCTCCTGGTATCAATGATCCAAAGACAGCTGTCAACTGCGTGCAGTCTCTGACCAGTTGCTTGAGTATCATGATGCGGCGCCAACCGCCAAGTCCTTATCATTTTTATATACCACACCCAGAGAGTGATGGTTCTGAAAATGCAGTCAAACAAAAGCGACTGGCCATACTCGCGCTAGTCACTCATACACCCAAAATATCTGACTTTATCAATGTGTCGCTTGGTGAGATACGCCGTTATGCGGCGGCTGACTTAATGGTGTTAAAAGCACTGTGCCGAGCCATGGTCAATCTGAACTATGCACGGGTGAACAGTGCACAGCAGCAGACACTACTGCATGAGCTAAAGCTGGTGAAACGAGCTGGTGAAGAAAATTTGAGCTATCAAGAGTTGATAGATGATCTCGTCGCTATGTGTGATCAGGCCGAGCAGTTTATCCTCAATGAGGACGCTCGGCATCAACACTTTGATTACGTCAGCGAGTTTGCTATCAATATCCGCCAAGCATTAGAATCGCAGTCAAGTTAAGGCTATAGCCAGTCAATCAAATAGAGTACTGGCTGACTTGGTGCGCCAATATTGATAGATGACAGAACAACAGTTACATAGCACTTATAAGTCTTTGGCTTAGGGTAAATTTTATATACATACGAGACCTACTTTATGGCATCTGCAACCAGCTTGACCATACTTGAAATCAGCGCCATATTTTTATCAATTACTGCATCACTGACTTATATCAATCACCGTTTTATTGGCTTACCCACCACCATCGGTGTGATGGTCATCTCTATATTGTTGTCTATCGGCGCGATATTTTTGGGGTTCTTGGGGTTCGATCAGCTGATTGATTATGAAGTCAGTCTGTTAGAGCAGCTTGATTTTACCGAAGTACTATTAGACGGTATGCTCTCGATGCTGCTATTTGCAGGCGCATTACACGTCAATATTAATGACCTTAGACGCTACAAGTTACCCATTGGCATATTAGCTGGTATTGGCACTATTGTATCAGCGCTGCTGATTGCTACGGCAATCTACTTTATGCTGCCATTGTTTGGTTTTGCTTTACCGTTTCTGTGGTGCTTGCTATTTGGTGCGCTAATATCCCCTACCGACCCCATTGCCGTGATGGGTATTCTCTCATCAGCTGGTGCGCCAAAAAGTATCGAGACTGTCATCGCTGGTGAATCATTGTTCAACGATGGTATCGGCGTGGTCATTTTTGTCTTGCTGCTTGGTATCCTATCCAGTGGTGATATCCCAACTGCCAACTATGTGGCACATACGCTAGCTGTCGAGGCTGGCGGCGGTGTGATCTTTGGCTTGGTCCTTGGCGCAATTTTATACTATTTACTCAAGAGTATCGATAGCTATCAAGAAGAGGTGCTATTGACTTTAGCTGGTGTCATTGGCGGCTATGCGCTTGCCAGCCACTGGCATTTATCAGGACCGCTCGCTATGGTTATGATGGGATTGATGGTTGGTAATCGCGGGCGGGAGCTTGCAATGAGTGATCAGACGCGTCACTACATTGACCTATTTTGGGAATTAATCGATGAGATTTTAAACGCGATTTTGTTTGTGCTCATCGGGCTAGAAGTAGTGATGATAGCCTATTCTGGCAATTTATTTATTACGGCGGGCTTGACCATTTTGATTGCTCTGATTGCTCGGTTTATTGTGGTGGGTATGACGACCAAAACTTTTCATCGTCAATTGGACCTGCCTACTGGTGCTTGGAAAGTGCTGACATGGGGCGGACTACGCGGTGGTATTTCTGTCGCGTTAGTCCTACAACTGCCCACTGGTACAGAGCGCGATATCTTATTGGCCCTTACTTATGCCGTCGTGATATTTTCTATCCTGGTACAAGGCCTCAGCGTCGGCAAAGTTGCAAAAAGCATTCGCACAGAAGACAAAACCATAGATGTATAATCGTTAAGTGCAGTAGACATAGAAAAGCCAGCGTAAGAGCTGCCTCTTACGCTGGCTTTTTACGTACGTACAAGGGTTATATTAGACCTTTTTGTTTCATACTACGGTATACCACCATAATAATGATTATATTAAAGATAAGTATGCCAAGCTTAAACCAATCAAATGGGCTAACAATCAGATAGTAGACCTCTATAGGAATAAATATGCCATAGCCCAGCACGCCAAACCAATACGCCCATGTCTTATCCTGCCATAAGCCATAAGCTTCAAGGAAACGCAGGCTAGCATATGCAAATATCAGTAATAGAAATAATGACCAGTTTTTGCTCGCCTGTTGAGCAATACGTACCGCGCTATCGATTTGCGGTGCAAGCAGCTGACCAAAAGTTTGCTCCCAAGAGGATGTGGCAGTCTTTAGCCAATGGTCAAGATCCGTATGCCACGACCACAGTGCGCCCGCCCCCAATATCGCCCCAACGCCTTTAACCACTTCATAAACCGCTACCGCTTTGATGGACTCACTAGCAGTGCTACGTGGTTTGTCTAAATGGTCGTCAACATCAACCTCTTTGTCCTTCGAGGATGGCGGCAAACTGTCATCCTTTCGGGACCAATTAGCCAAAGAACGTCTCCACGACTCGGCCTTGCAATTGCTGATTAAAGAATGGCGTGTTCTTGCCATTTGACAACATAGATTGCGCGGTCACTTGCCACTCGATAGTTGGATCAACCAATACAGCGCCGCCAATGGCTTCGTACTGATCACTGATACCAGCGATTTTGGCAGGATTGAGACAGATCTTATCGACCAATTGTGCGAGTGTTAAGACCTCATCATGTACCAACTGACACGCCAGCGCCATAAAAGTATCAAAGTTTGAGATACCAGGCGTACTCTCGGCAAACGGCGCTTTTTTTGCCGTACTGTTCAACGGCTCATGATGGCTACAGATCGCATCGATAGTGCCATCTTTTAGTCCACGGCGGATAGCTTGTTGGTCGGTATTACTACGTAGTGGTGGCAACACGTAAGCTTGTGCATTAAAGCCTTCAAGATTGTCATCGGTTAAGTACAGCTGATGCATTGCAACATCACACGTAACAGGTAGACCCTTGTCTTTTGCCCAGCGCATGAGCTCAATAGAGGACTTGCATGACAGCTGACTAAAGTGAGCGGCGATTCCAGTCTCTTCAACCATGAGCAGCTGCGTAGATAAGGCAACGGTTTCAGCAATCCAAGGAATCCCTTGTAGACCATGATAAGAGGCAATATAGCCCTCATGAGCAACCCCATCTCCAGACAGGCTTGCCTCATCAGGATAAAAGAACACCTTCATACCAAAGGTCGCTGCATATTCTAGGGTACGTAATAGCACCAAATCATTGCGAAACGGTCTGCGAGCATTAGACACAGCTATACAGCCGCCTTTTTTTAGCCCTGCTATATTAGAGGGACGCTCGCCCTCTAGCCCTGCAGTCAGCGCACCCAAAATGTGTAAATGAATACCACCATCACCAAGCGCACGCTCACGCAAACCCTTTAAGAGTGAACCGTTTTCTAAAATAGGATTGGTATCTGGTGGGATAACGACATGCAAGAACCCATTACCACGAGCAGCGCTGCCTTCTGATTTTAGCGTGCCGTGTTGCTGCTGACCTGGCTCACGTAAACGAGCACATAAATCTACCAAAGGCGGTAGCAGCCATTTTTCTCGCCCAGCCTCGAGAGTAGATAGCTTCTCTATCACAGTAGGCGGTAGCGCATCTCTGAATGCTACTGGTAAATGGTCAAGGATAGGTGCATCAGTATCAAGCATGGTAGACATAACGTTATTACCGTATCAATAAAATAAAATAAATGAGAATAAGTCGCGCGGCCGGCTGTTACTTACCAGCCTCTTGGTGAGCGCGCTGGCCTTCCATCGCAAGCGATAAGACTGCCATACGTATGGCTATACCATTGTTTACCTGCTTTAAGATGACAGATTGTGCGCCATCTGCCACGCTAGAAGCAATCTCAACGCCTCGGTTCATTGGCCCCGGATGCATGACTAATGCATCAGGCTTGGCGAGAGCGACTCGCTCTGGTGTGATCCCATAATGCTTATAGTACTCATTGGATGATGCCAAAAGCGGCGAGCCAATGCGCTCATTTTGTATTCTTAATCCCATAATGACATCACAGTCCGTGACGCACTCATCCATACTTTCATACACGGTTACACCAAAACGCTCGATACCTTTGGGCAGTAACGTACGCGGCGCACAAACACGGATGTCTGTCACGCCTAACGTTTGCAGTGCACTAATATCAGAGCGTGCCACGCGTGAATGCTTGATATCACCAACGATTGCAATAGACAGTTCTTCAAATGGACGCGGCGCCTCACGGTGGATGGTCAACATATCAAGCATCCCTTGGGTAGGATGCGCATGCCAGCCATCACCGCCATTGATGATCGCGATATCAGGGGTGACTTCTGTTGCCATAAAATGTGCGGCACCCGATGCTGAATGTCGCACCACAAAGATATCTGCGGTCATTGCCTGTAGATTCCACAGCGTATCGCGTAGACTCTCGCCTTTCTTCGTACTTGAACGTTCGATATCGATATTAAGTACATTGGCGCCCAATCGCTTTTCTGCCACTTCAAACGTCGTTCGCGTACGAGTCGATGGCTCAAAGAACAAATTCATTACGGTATAGCCATCCAACTCAGGACGGTTGATTAATTGACCATTATCATCAAAGAAAGTCTCTGCTTTTGCGATGATTGCTTTGAGCTGCGATTTATTGAGACCTTCCACACCTAAGAAATGCCGGATACTGCCATCAGTATTGAGCTGCGGACGGCTCAGTGAGGTATTGAGTCTATGGTGAATGATATTAGGATCAAATTTTGCATAATCAGTTGGCGAAACTGCTTGTGTAGCGCTACTATCGATAGAATTTGACATAATGACAAGTCTTTATTGTGGGTTTATATGAGTCTATAGCAATCACTTATTTATCTTTGTTCGATCATTTATCACTGATAAGCATAGATACAAAGGACATTTTGATGCTTATTTGCTACAATTTACCGTAATCGAATGTGACCAAAACGGCATCAGCAGACAATCAGAAAGCATAAGCAGACATACTGCATTCTCATAGAGAACAAGTCTGACAAAACTATAAATGAATAACAATATATATAGTGTAGCCGATTTTGTAGTTGCGACAAAGATGCCATACAGGCTAATTAAAAATTTAACCCGTTAGAGTGTGCCAAATAGCACCTTCTTCTTTCCTCCGATACCATCCACTTTTTTTTACGTTTTATACCATTTATTAGGAAGCCTCATGACGACCCTAGCAGACTATCTCAACGAAAATGCTACCAACACTGCGCTCAATGATGTTATTACCACCGTCACTGATGTCGGTAAGACAATTTCGCAGCTACTCAGAAAAGGGGCGCTAGCAGATATTTTAGGCGAAGCTGGCAACCAAAACGTTCAAGGTGAAGACCAGAAAAAACTCGATGTACTGGCCAATGACTTATTACTAGAGGCGTTAGCAAGTAATTCACATTGTGCAGGCGTTGCATCAGAAGAACTAGATGACGCTACCCCTGCCAACAACGATGGCAGCCTATTGGTACTCTTTGACCCATTAGATGGTTCATCAAATATCGATATCAATATGGCAGTGGGTACGATTTTTTCTGTTCTGCCCTATGAGCGTCAAGGTCAAACCAGCGAAAACAGCGACTATCTACAAGCAGGTAATAAGCAGCTAGCCGCAGGGTACTTACTATATGGTACCTCTACCGTACTAGCGCTGACCATCGCAGACAAAGTCGTTATGTTCAGCCTAGATCCAGAAACGTCTGACTACGTGCTGATAGAAGACAATGTCCAAATCGATGCTGACACGAGCGAATATGCCATCAACAGCTCTAACTATCGCTATTGGCGCGCGCCGATGCAACAGTACATTGATGAGCTAATCGCAGGTGAGACCGGCGTACGCGGGCGCGATTTTAACACGCGCTGGGTCGCTGCTATGGTTGGTGACGTTCATCGTATCTTATGTCGCGGTGGTCTCTTCACTTATCCGTTTGATACCAAATACGCTCATAAAGCAGGTAAGCTGCGTTTGATGTATGAAGCCAATCCAATGAGCCTATTAATAGAGCGCGCAGGTGGCGGTGCGACAGACGCTGTCAATCGTATCCTGGACATTGAACCGACCGATATTCATCAGCGTGTCCCTGTGGTACTCGGCAGCAAAAACGAAGTCAATTATGTGAAAGACTTGCACCTAAACTACTCTGAAAAATAATTAGTTTGCGCCCATGTTAGAAACAGCCAGCAGATTGCTAAATCAAAAATAGACCTTTTGCTGGTTGTCCAAACGACTCCTTTACTCTTCTCTAAGCGATCCACTATGGTACACAATCCCACCGAGCTGATTACCTCAGATAAGAACACAACCGTAAAGCTTGTAAAAGCGCTATTAGCACAAGCGCGCCAACGCAAAAAGAACGGTCAGACCGTTATAGAAGGCGTCCATTTAATAGATGCGGCACTGCGTAGTGACTATCCCTTTGTTCAAATCTTACTATCTGAATCAGCGCGTAGTCATCCCGAGGTTCAGCAAGTGCTCACTCGTCTGCCCACTTATACGCCTATTCTTGTTTTGTCAGACGCGCTTTATGAGAGCATACGTAGCTTAGGTACTGGCATCGATATTATGGCGATCATCAAGGTACCAACGCCTAGCTTGCCGATGATCGATGAGGATTGCCTGATCTTAAACGATGTACAAGATAGCGGAAATGTCGGTACTCTACTGCGCACAGCGGCTGCCGTTGGTATTCGCAATATCCTATGTACCAGTGCTACAGCTCAAGCTTGGTCTCCTAAGACGTTACGAGCCGGTATGGGTGCACAGTTTGCACTGACTATTTTTGAGGGCTTAAGTACGCAAGATATCCTGGATCAAGTACAGGTACCGCTATTGGCGACTAGCTCACATACAGATACTATCATTTACGATCACGACTTATCTGCACCTGTGGCTTGGATTATGGGTCATGAAGGTCAAGGCGTTAGTGACGATCTAATGCAATGTGCGACGCCTATAGCGCTACCGCAGCCAAATGGTCAAGAGAGTTTAAACGTAGCCATTGCAGGGTCTTTATGTCTATATGAGACCTTACGTCAAAGACAATACTCTTAGCGTCTATTTATAACTACTATTAAAACCCAGTCTATCAAGCATGAAAAAACCCACTATCAATTGATAGTGGGTTTTTTGTTATCTGTCTACTACTGATATAGTTATAGAAGTCTAAAACGGATACAAGGCAGCCGACTGCAGATTGTACAAGTAATATATCTAAGGAGGGTAACGCCGTAGCCATTTAGTAGTTCTGTGACTATATACTATACCTTGCTGGTTAGCTCAGGTAATGCTTCAAATAGATCTGCTTCTAGGAAGTAATCAGCAACGCTAGCGATAGGAGCTTCTGGGTCATTGTTGATAGCGACAATCACTTTAGAGTCTTTCATACCAGCCAAATGCTGAATCGCGCCTGAGATACCAGCTGCGATATACAGCTGCGGTGCAACGATTTTACCCGTTTGACCGACCTGCATATCATTTGGTACATAACCTGCATCAACAGCAGCACGTGATGCACCAACAGCAGCACCTAGCTTGTCTGCTAGTGGCTCGATATACTTAGTGAAGTTTTCACCGTTCGCTAGTGCACGACCACCAGAAACTACGATACCAGCTGACGTTAACTCTGGACGGTCAGACTTAGCCATCTCTTCGTTCACAAAGCTTGCTTTGCCAGTTTCTTGTACGTTATCGATAGTTTCGACAGTCGCTGAACCACCTTCGCTTGCTACTGGATCAAACGCAGTGGTACGTACGGTTAGTACGACTTTTTCTTCTGTCGTTTTTACTGTCGCTGTTGCATTACCTGCATAGATAGGACGTTCAAACGTTTGTGCGTCTACCACACCAGAGATCTCTGACAGCATGCTGACATCAAGTAATGCTGCAGCACGTGGCATAAAGTTTTTGCCAGTAGTCGTTGCAGCAGCCAAGACATGGCTATAGTTACTAGCAATATCTGCAACCAGTAACGCAACGTTGCCTGCTAGTTGATGCTCATAAGCCGCGTTGTCAGCCAATAGTACTTTGGTCACGCCTTCTGCTTTAGCCGCTTCATCAGCCACCGCTTGAGCGCCACTACCTGCAACCAACACATGGATATCATCACCCATTTGCTTAGCAGCAGCAATAGTATTCAAAGTTGCCTTTTTTAGACTGGCATTGTCGTGTTCTGCATATACCAAAATTGCCATGGTTTTAATCCTTTATTTATTCGTGTTATCTATTCATGCGGTTGTTTGTGTACAATGCTATTTGAGAGGCTATTAGTTCATATAGAACGGCTCAATCCATAGCCTTGTACAAGATATGCCGTAACAAATCATTCAGTCATTAAAATATTAAATAACTTTTGCTTCGTTTTTCAGCTTATCGACCAACTCATCAACTGACCCTACTGTAATACCAGCTTTACGTTCAGCAGGTGGCACGACTTTAATAATTTCTTGCTTAGATGCCATATCAACACCGAAATCCGCTGGCGTTTTTTCATCAAGTGGCTTTTTCTTAGCTTTCATGATGTTAGGCAATTTAGCATAACGTGGCTCATTCAAACGTAAATCAGTCGTGATGACCGCTGGTAAATCAAGTGCGACTGTTTGCAGGCCACCATCGATTTCACGTGTTACATTTACTTTATCGCCTTCAACCTTCACTTCTGATGCAAACGTACCCTGACCGATGCCCATCAATGCCGCTAGCATTTGACCAGTTTGGTTGTTGTCATCATCAATCGCCTGTTTACCTAGCAAGATAATATCAGTGCTTTCAGTTTCAGCGATGTTCTTTAAGATCTTAGCAACTTGTAATGGATATGGTTTTTTGTCACTTACTACTAATACACCACGGTCAGCACCTAGTGCTAAAGCTGCACGAATCTGCTCTTGTGATTCTTTTGGACCGATTGAAGCAACAATGATCTCATCAATGACGCCAGCTTCTTTTAGGCGAACCGCTTCTTCTACTGCGATTTCATCAAAAGGGTTGATTGACATTTTAGTGTTTGATAAGTCAACGCCAGAGTTGTCGGCTTTTACACGAACTTTTACGTTATAATCAATGACACGCTTGACCGCTACTAATGCTTTCATACGTTCCTCGTTTATTAATGTTATGAATTAAAAATATCAGTTAAGAACCAAATTTTCGTTGTGGTTCAAATTGTCGTTCAAAATACTACTCAAGGTTATTACTACATCAACAGAATATGATTACTCAAGAAATACAAGCCAATATCAACAATCATATTAGCAATGTGTACTTTATCGATAAATCTGCTAAAGCTAAGCCAACCGTTATTATCAGACCTATGTATCTTGCGTCAGCATGCAGATAAGGTCAAGACAACGCCGTGAATAATGCGTCATAAATTTGTCACCATTCTAAAATAATTGGTCTATAAGCACGTTATTCCACGATTTTTTTAATTGACAGTCGTAATTACTGATACCTTTATAGCATTCTCAGCCCTAGCCTTACTTAACATTTTGTTATTATTTATCTCTTTAGCGTTAATAGATAGGGACTCAGCACTTGTTACTGGTTATTTTCGTTAGAGCTGACATTAGAACCAATCAGCAATTCACTATCACGTATATCATCAAATAATGACCGATCAGGAGTTACTTCATTATTTTTAATAACACTCATATCCCCTGTCGTTTCCATTATGACAGCAAATACCTCAGTTTTAGATTTGATACCGTTTTTACGCAGCACTTCTTGGACATCGCTCGTACTTAGGTTAGCTTCTTGCAAATTATCTGGAAAATACTCACCATGTGCCATCAATATGATAGCTTGATTGTCTATTAGCGCTTTGAGTGGCTTTATTTTACGCCTTACCACTGAGACCACGCCTTGAATCACGAACAGCACCGCAACAGCGCACAACCCTTGTAGTAGAGAGGGCTCATCAGACAATACGGTAGAGGCCAATATACTACCAATACCGACAGTCATAGCAAAATCATGACTTGATAGCTTAGAAAAGCTACGTAAACCCATGAGGCGTGTAAACAGCATCAGACCCAAATAAAAACCTACTGCGGATATAGAAATACCTAGTATCTGTTGCCAGTCAATTGAAAGCCAAGTTTCCCATTTCATCATAGAACCCTATTTTTAGTTTAGTCAGTATCTATTACGAACTGATGATACTTGTGAAAATATCAACGATATTTCTTACAAATCTTTCTGCTATAAATATGATGATACAAAAAAAGCAACCTGATAAGAGGTTGCTTTTCTTTAAAGTCGATACAGTATTTTTATTGTTTTAACAAACAAAGTAATCAATGCATATTAGTCATATTACTGTTATCAAGTCTGCTTAAGAAGCCAACTTAATAATAAATAAAATTAGATAGCTTCGATTTGCTCAGCTTGTGGGCCTTTTTTGCCATCACCTAAGATGAAAGACACTTTTTGGCCTTCGGCTAGAGTTTTGAAACCGTTACCTTGGATAGCGCTGTAGTGAGCAAATACGTCTTGTCCGCCGTTGTCTTGAGCGATAAAACCAAAACCTTTAGCTTCATTAAACCACTTTACAGTGCCTTCAACTTTATCTGACATAAATTTTCCTGACTCTTTAACTGTTGGCGAGACTTGTGTCATCACCGATTAATTGATATATACCTTCGTATTTTTTGCTTGATGCAATCATAAAAACCTTAAATAATCTAAAAGAAAATTCAAAATTTTTACCTAAAATATTTCGGGTACAGCCTGATTATAACAGTTTTCGATGTGGGTAACAGTCTAAATTAATAATTTTTGTAAATAAATTTTAGCTATTATTTCGACTTAGGATAAAACATATTTATAAACATATCATGCTGATATTAAATGATTTTTAATCTTTATTATACTAACTGACGTGTTAGTGGATCTATCAACAACTCAAACAATCAAACCATTCTAGGACTTTATACTAATCATTACTTATTGCGATATAGGTAGCCATGGTGCACTTAATACTAACAAGCATAACGCAAAAAAGATTAATGAGAACGATTGGCTATAGGCAATATATTTGGCTGGTATCACAAGGTCTTTCGGAGAGTCTGGAATTCCTTTGCGCTTTAGTAACCGTGTGCCATATATCCAACCGAAGGTAGTATAGATACCATAAGCAGCAGGAACCGCAATCGCTAACGGTGCCAAATCAATCACATATAGAGCGACTACAGAGATGAAGAACCATATCGTATCTAAAAGCGAGCTGAATTGAAAAAATTTAGATTTGGGCAATTTGCCATCTGTTTTTTTGAGCATCTCCCCTTCTATCCAAATTAAAACTGCTACCACAGCGCTGAGAGTCACATACACGAATTGCGGCGTTAGCCAGTCTGGATAATATATTTGCACAACATACAACCTGTAATCTGTAGAAAATAAGAATGAGACACCCATCTGCATCTGTTATTCAAAGACAAATAAGCGTAGTAAAAGCACTTTGGACAGTGCAGAGATGACTGCTTATATTGGGCAGTTATTACTACTTTTCAACCAGCACATATAATAACTTGTGTCTCTACCAAGCATGACTTAAAAAACCCGTGCTATCGAGTGATAACACGGGTTGTAGGACTATCTAGCAGTATACTTTAGAGTGATATCGATTTAGTTTTTGTCTTTATCGATAATTTTGTTACCACCGATCCAAGGCATCATACCGCGTAGCTTGGCACCAGTTGTCTCGATTTGATGCTCAGCGTTGTTGCGACGACGTGCTGTCATTGATGGATAGTTGGTTGCACCTTCAGAGATGAACATCTTCGCGTATTCGCCCGATTGGATGCGTTTTAGCGCATTACGCATAGCTTCACGTGACTGCTCATTGATAACTTCAGGACCCGTAACGTATTCACCATACTCAGCGTTATTACTGATTGAATAGTTCATGTCAGCGATACCGCCTTCATACATCAAATCAACAATTAGCTTTAGCTCATGTAGACACTCAAAGTAAGCCATTTCTGGTGCGTAGCCTGCTTCTGTTAGTGTCTCAAAGCCCATTTTTACTAGCTCTACTGCACCGCCACAAAGCACTGCTTGCTCGCCAAATAGATCCGTTTCTGTCTCATCTTTGAACGTAGTTTCGATGATACCTGAACGACCGCCACCGACACCAGCAGCATACGATAGTGCTAGTTGTTTGGCTTGACCAGAAGCATCTTGATAGATGGCGATAAGATCTGGGATACCGCCGCCTTTAGTAAATTCTGAACGTACGGTATGACCTGGTGCTTTTGGCGCAACCATGATGACATCTAGATCACCGCGCGGTACCACTTGATTGTAATGAATAGCAAAACCATGAGCGAAAGCTAATGTCGCGCCTTCTTTGATGTTTGGCTCGATGACGTCGTTATAGAGCTCTTTTTGAAACTCATCAGGTGTCAAAATCATGATAACGTCAGCAGCTTTTACCGCTTCTTCTACTTCAGCAACTTTTAGACCGGCATTTTCAGCTTTTTTCCATGAGCCTGAGTTGGCACGTAGACCAACCGTCACATCAACGTCAGAATCTTGTAGGTTAAGCGCGTGCGCATGGCCTTGTGAACCGTAACCGATAATGGCAACTTTTTTACCTTGGATAATTGATAAATCACAATCTTTGTCATAAAAAACGTTCATAAATAGAGTCCTTGTCTCAATCATGGCTTGCCATGGATAGTAAACGCTTATGCTGTAATTAATATAGTCACTGGCATAAGCGTCTTGTTGATTTAGATAAATAGTTTTTGATTAAAGTAGAGCTTGATTAAAATAGGTCGTAATGAGTATTAAATACTCAGCGTCTTTTCACCGCGAGCAATACCAATCACACCCGAGCGAACCACTTCCATAATGCGCTCACGTCCGAGCACATCGATAAAGCCGTCAAGCTTTGCCTTGTCGCCAACGATTTGAATCGTATATAAATTGGCATTGACGTCGACGATCTGCGCACGGAAAATATCTGCACTACGTTTGATCTCTTCGCGCACACTACCAGTCGCTCGTACTTTGATCAGCATCAATTCACGCTCGACGTGTACATTCTCTGTTAGATTGTGCACTTTAACCACTTCAATCAATTTATGCAATTGTTTGGTGATCTGCTCGATTCTCTCTGGTGACGTAATAGTTGTCAATGTTAGGCGAGAGATGCTTGGGTCATCAGTAGGTGCGACGTTTAGCGTTTCGATATTGTAGCCACGCTGTGAGAACAAGCCGACTAGACGCGACAACGAACCCGCTTCGTTTTCCATCAATACCGAAATCAGATGTTGTTGTTGCATTAGGTACGCTCCCCTTTTGTTAACCACATATCACGCATAGCTTGCCCAGCGATTTGCATTGGATATACATGCTCGTTACGATCGACATAAACATCGATAAATACCAGTTTGTCTTTCATTGCCATGGCTTCTGCCAATTGCGCTTCCATGGTCGCAGGGTCAGTGATCTTGATACCAACGTGACCATAACTTTCAGCCAATTTGACAAAGTCTGGTAATGAATTCATGTAAGACTGGGCGTGGCGACCTTCATACAACATGTCCTGCCACTGCTTCACCATACCTAACTGGGCGTTATTTAGGTTTAGGATTTTTACTGGCAAGTTGTACTGTAGGCAAGTTGATAGCTCTTGGATATTCATCTGAATAGAGCCTTCACCTGTGATACAAACGACGTCACGCTCAGGGTTAGCAAGCTTTGCTGCCATCGCATATGGTAAGCCCACACCCATGGTACCTAGACCACCTGAGTTCAACCACTGACGAGGCTCATTGTACGTGTAGTAAAGTGCTGCAAACATCTGATGCTGACCGACGTCACTGGTGATAATAGCGTTACTATTAGTCACTTTATCTAGAGCCTGTACTGCGCTTTGTGGCTTGATACCATTGTCTGTACTGGTGTCATAACGCAGACCATGGCGCTTACGCCACTCATTGATCTGTGACCACCAATCTAGTAGGGCATGCTGCTCTAGCTGCTTGTCTTGACCAACAATCTCTAGCATGTCCGTTAAGACCGACTTCACATCGCCTACGATAGGAATATGCGCCAGAATGGTTTTTGAAATCGAAGCGGGATCGATATCGATATGAATAATAGTCGCATTAGGACAGAATTTTTTGACGTTATTGGTCACACGATCATCAAAACGCGCACCGACTGCCAAAATAACATCAGCATGATGCATACTCATGTTGGCTTCATAGGTACCGTGCATACCGAGCATGCCTAAGAACTGCTCATCTGAGCCCGGGAAAGTACCCAGACCCATCAATGTATTGGTCACTGGCAGATTTAGACGATGCGCAAGGTCAGTCAACTCTTCGTGCGCCTTACTCCAGATCACACCGCCGCCTGCATACACTACTGGACGCTGCGCCGCGAGTAACGTCTCAACCGCCTTTTTAATCTGACCACTATGGCCTTTGAGCGAAGGCTGGTACGAACGTATAAATACCTCTTCTGGGTACTCATAGGCATGTTTTTCGCTAGGGGCGGTCATGTCTTTTGGCACATCAATAACCACAGGACCTGGACGTCCAGACTGCGCGATATGGAATGCCTTTTTGACAATCATAGGAATTTCGCTAGCATGGCGTACTTGGAAGCTATGCTTAACGATAGGGCGTGACACCCCAACCATATCTGTTTCTTGGAAAGCATCTTCGCCGATTAGGCTACTTGGTACCTGACCTGAAATCACTACCATCGGTACTGAGTCCATAAAGGCAGTAGCAATTGCAGTAACGGTATTGGTTGCACCAGGACCTGAGGTTGCGAGCACCACACCAGTATTGCCAGTCACTCGTGAATAAGCATCTGCCATGTGACCCGCAGCCTGCTCGTGGCGTACTAGAATGTGTTCAACGGCTTCTTGCTGAAACAGCGCATCATAAATGTGTAGAACAGCACCACCTGGGTAACCAAAGATGTATTCGACACCTTCGTCAGTCAGCGCTTGTACCAGCATTTCAGCGCCCGATAGCATTACAGGCTCTGCACTGCCCTCTGCGAGACGTTGTTGCTTTTCTTCAAAATTTTTGGCGGCATTACCCGTTTGGGTATGTCCCGTCATATTCGGACTTTGCGTGGTTTGCGTCACTGTCATCACCTTTTTTTGCGGCGAGAATTTGCAGTATTTTATGAGGAGAGAGAATCCATGTAGGCATTACTTCTAAGTTCGTAAAATGACTGCCAATTCTTGTCCATATCAAGAATATTTGCCTAATGTATTGAGTTACGTTGTTTTTGAAGACAACAAATCACTCAAACACAGCAATGTATTTAAGGTCAGCTTTGTGATGGACATTTATCGATATACAGTGACAAGATACGAGTGCATCTAAAAAAGAGGCTTATTATTGCAAGTGAATACAAGCAAGCACTGATGACAAATTCATTGGTACAGCCGTATAGATATAAACAAATAAGATAAATTCTATAGCCAATAATTTGGCTGTCTCGCAAGCGTATTGACCCTTACGATAGATTTTTAAAAAACCTTATACTTACCTTATGTTTAACACAACTGATAGAATCACATGTAGTACATTTTAAATAATAAGTTTATCTTAGTCATTGTAGACAGATAAGTCCGGAGACGATGATTAGCGGTTAGTAGTCGCTTGACCACTACGTCTGCTAATCATGATCACAAAGGAAATAAAACTGCGTAAGCTACCGATAAGTAACCCGTAGTTTGCATTCACAAGTGCCACGGCAATATCATAAAAGCCGCTCACTGACCAATCAACTGCTCTTATATTCGATGGTTTAGACCCTATTGTCAAGAAAAACTTCTAAACCCTATACCTAACTATTAGTTATTAAGTAATATACATTGATAAGTATTTTTTGCTAAAATCAAAAGTCGGCAGGTTATTACTATCAATAACAGGCTTAAATGTTATATTTAACCTTATACCTATCTGCTTCTACCAAACAAGAGGATTGCCACTATGGCATATGCATCTATAATCACTACTGCTGCCAAACTGCTAACGAGCACTGCGTGTATGCTAATGCTGTCTATGAATGCCAGTCAGGCTATTCAGGTATATAAATCCATTGGTGCACATGGTGAAGTCAAGTACAGTCAACATGCTCCGCAGAATGGCAAAAACATCGAATTGATTGAGTTTCGTAGTGACGGCAGACAAAACAACGCTGGAGAAATGGCAGGCAAAACAGATGCCAGCCAAAGCAATAATACCCAAACGGCAGAAGAGCAGCGTGTAGCCGCTCTTGAAGCACGTATTAAAGAACAAGAAGCACAGGCCAATGCCCAGCGCTGTCAATCGCTGCGCAATAACCTAACCAACCTAAATGTTGGCGGACGTATCTATGAGATGGATGCAGATGGCAAACGTCAATACTTAGATGGACGTGAAATTGAGCTAAAACGTGAGCGCGTACAACAAGCAATCAATCAGTACTGTGGTAGCGCTACGACCTAGTTTTTGTAGCGATGATTACTCAACAATCATTAGCTGCATAACATGGCGAATGGCTGCTGGCATATCTTGAGCTTGTAGCCCTCGCTGTCCGACCAATAGCATATTGTTACTATAACAATCGCCCGTTTGGTTGACCAACACATCCCCTGCAAACCCATGTATAAGTACTGCTTGATGCAAGCTGCGCGACGCTGATACTAAGTCCTGCTGCGCCAACAATCCAGCAGTCACACCAGATAATACATCACCCATGCCAGCCGTTGCCATACCAGCGTTTCCGGCATTGCAGACGTATACCTGCTTTCGCCCTGATTTTTGCTCCAACACTAATGACCCTGCTCCCTTTAGTACCCAGTCACCACCATAAACCTTAGCGCATTGTGTTATAGCTTGCAGTCTATCACGCTCTACCTCGCTGATTTTTTGATCAAGTAACCTAGCCGCTTCCCCACTATGCGGTGTCATACAAACTTGATGATACAAGCTGTATTCTTGTAGCTCTTTTACCAGTTCATGACTGTCCATATGCAGCGATGCTAAATGATAAAGCCCATCAGCATCAATCACTATTGATTTTTCATACTCTATAGCTGCCTTTATATAATCGATGAATAGTGCTTTTGCTTTTTCGTCACGGCCTAATCCCATACCGATAGCAACAACGCTGGCTTGTTTTATTAAGGTCTTCACGCTATCTGTATCGTGCAGATTAATGGTCATGGCATCTGGCAACGAGGTTAACAATGCACAATGAAAAGCCTCATGGCAGGCAACCGTTATCTTTCCAGCACCAGTAGCCATCGTACTAGACGCAGCGAGTATCGCGGCTCCGCCCATACCTTGTGAGCCATCAATACGATTTCCGCCGATAACGAGTGCGTGACCATAGCTGCCTTTATAACTGTTTTGACGGCGTGCCTGCATACTATGTGCAGCCTTCAGCAGCATAGCAATGGGTTCAGATGCTGGGCTCGTGCTTTCATTGGCTATCGTATGGTTGCTAGCTTTTTGTGGTTGCGTCAACTCATAAGGTATGAGCGGTATATCAGTGACTTCTCCGCTATAATCTGTACCATCTTTGGTATGCAGACCGAACTTGCGTGCTATCAGACACAAAGTCACATCAGCCTGTATCGCAACGCGGTCGAACACTTCACCAGTAGAGGCCACCAACCCACTTGGAATATCGACTGCCACTGCTAATGCTTTATATCGTTGCGTACTATCATTGAAAGTATTAATCGCTTCTTTGTAGATACCTTCTGGCGCACGATCAAGTCCAATACCAAAGAGAGCATCGATATGCATATCCGCAGATAAGATACTTTCGTTTGAACTATCTTGACGATTATGGATCTCTTCAAAACGTCGATAGTTGCAATTGGCAGATAAGGCTATCTGTAGCGCTTTGGTAGCATCAGTCATGTTACTGCTATCACTATTTTTATGATTAGCAATTACTGTCTGACTGTTTATGGCAAGATCACTTTTATCAAAACCGACAGTGATTACTTCGACTTGCCAGCCTGCTTGCTGCAAATAATGAGCAATGAGCCAGCCGTCCCCGCCATTATTACCCTTTCCTACCCAGATGCATGCCCGATGCGGACAAGTATCATGATGATAAACATGAATATTGGGATGACTGTTTTCAAAGTATTTTTGCTCGTAAAGCTGTTCTATCCGTTGCGTCATCTGCCAAGCGGCTTGTTTCATTAGCCAAAAGCTATCGTACCCTTCTACAAACCATGCTTGCTCCATCGCATATACTTGCTTGCTACTATACAATGCCACAGGTTTTGTGTTTTTTATGGGTAATATAATGGTTTGATTTTTCATTTTATGTCCTCTACTGGTCTTTTCTTATATTTCGTACTAGCTTAGCAAAAGCTAATATCGACTTATGTATCGATATGACTGTAGGTTTATTTTCTTTTATACTTGCGCTCGTCACTCACTGGCTTATCATATCGGTACACCCATCACTTATGATCAAACACAAAACCTCCAATCGAACCAAATAAGCATCTATATTTATGCATACTGATAAAAAAAAGATTGCCATTAGCGACGCCTATGTATTTTCAACCACAGCAGAGGTTAAGCAATGGATAAAAGCGCAAGCACAAGCACTAGGGTTTGCTGACTGTGGATTTCTATCTGTCCACCATCCTTTGTTTACCCAGCAAGTTGAACAGTTACAGCAGTGGCTGAGTAAAGGCTACGAGGGTCAATTACAGTTCATGCATAACAACCACCATCTGCGTGCTCATCCCGAGGAGTTAGTAGATGGTGCAAAGACCATTATCAGTGTACGAATGGATTATCTCACTCAGGCACCGACGCCGCGTGCTGTCACGGACAACGATCATCCCAATCAAGGCATCATCGCGCGTTACGCCAGAGGACGTGACTATCATAAGACGATGCGTAGCCGCTTGAAGCAATTGGCCTTGAATATCGAAGCCATGCTTCCTGAATGGCAACATCTAGGTATCGGTGCAGAAAAAGAATTTATCTTCAGACCTTTCAGCGATTCTGCGCCTATATTTGAGCGGCCTATCGCAGATGCTGCAGGTCTTGGCTGGACAGGCAAGCATACGTTATTGATCAACAAACAAGCGGGCTCATTCTTTGTGCTGGGTGAGTTGTTTTTGAGCCTTGAATTACCCGATGATGAGCCTGTTAAGGAACACTGTGGTAGTTGCAGCGCTTGTATTGACATATGTCCTACTCAAGCGATTGTAGCGCCTTATGAGCTTAATGCATCTGCCTGTATCTCTTATTTAACAATTGAGCACGATGGTGTTATTGATATCAAGTACCGACGCGCGATTGGCAATCGGGTGTTCGGCTGTGATGATTGTCAGCTGATATGTCCATGGAATCGATACGCCAACCTTACTACCGTCGAGGACTTCGCGCCAAGACATGGTCTTGATAACAGCAGTTTGCTTGAATTATGGCAATGGCAGGAAGCGGACTTTTTAAAAAATACACAAGGTAGTCCCCTTAGACGCACAGGCTATATCAATTTTTTGCGTAATATCACGATTGGTTTGGGCAACGCCAATGCCAGTTTGGAAGTGGTTGAGCAACTGAAATCTAAGTTGACTATACATAATGCTATGCTCGACGAACATATCGAATGGGCATTGGATGAGCAGTATAAAAAATTAAATCCTAATAGCGAGCTAACCACTTCATAGATACGAATAAATATGTGAACTCATTATTTGATCTGATAGAAACCCACAAAAAAAGCCTCTTAAACATAAGAGGCTTTTTTATATTTAGTCGACTCTACTCAATCTCTAAGCACTTTTGAGAATTATGGCTTAGGAATGCGTAGTACTTGACCTGGATAAATTTTGTCTGGATCAGATAGCATTGGCTTGTTGGCTTCGAATATTTTCATATAATCACCAGATTCGCCATAAACGTCTTTGGCAATTTTAGATAAACTATCGCCAGACTTTACGGTATACATAGTTGATTCAGGCGCATCTTCTTCGATGTCGATATTGTCAATAACTTTTGCGACGTTCTGCACATTACCAATAGCGATGATGGCTTTTTCGCGATCAGCTTGAGTCTTAGCATTACCACTAATCTCTGCGGTATCTGTAGAACCATTATATTTGATTTTTAGATTGCTGATATTTAGGTTTTGCTGCTGAATACGACGTAGCAAGATGTTAGCAACTGACTGTGCTGAAGGCTCACTGCTTTGTACTGGTGTATTAGCATCTGCTTTGGTTTCAGATTTTGCGTCATGCTTTTCGTCATCACGGTTAAAAATCTTGTCACCGATATCCTTTGCGAAACTGAACATACCCATATAACTACTCCTTAAATTTTTATTATTCATCGTTGTTTTTTTGATGATGTGTAATAAAGCATTGTCTTGCTCTATTTCTAATTACCATGATGAGTATAGACAAAGGAGAATAAAGTAAATAGTAAGAGTATGTTGAGTAATGTTGGATTGACGTAGCTTATGTTAATACAACTCAATAGTCCAAAGTTCATACATATGAAAACCAGTATATCTAGCATAGTCAGCATATAAAGAAGAACAGACGCATAAAAAAACCGCCTATCTACAAGATAAGCGGCATCACAAAACTATCAACTGTGTAGCAAATTATAGCTGAGCTTGTACGTAATCGATTGCTTTTTGAACAGTAGTCAATTCTGCAGAATCTTCATCAGGAATAGTGATACCAAAATCACTTTCAAAAGACATAACCAGTTCAACTAGGTCCAATGAATCTGCACCTAAGTCTTCCATGAATGAAGCATCATTGTTGATGTCTTCAACATTCATACCTAATTGCTCAGCTACTGCTGCTTTTACTCTTAGTTCGATATCATTACTCATATAGATCACTCCGTTATCATCTATTATTTTTGATAAACTGCTATAGCGCTTAATCTAAGCTTTATAGCATGGTATATAAAATGTATTTGCCAGATCAGCATTGCTGTCTGAGTACTCTATGACATAGTGTACAATCTGTCTGATGTCTAATAAAGACCTGCTATCATACAGGGCTTTGACTCAAAAGTATCCGTCATTATAGCACCCTTTATTATAGTTTACACTCGTTCACACAGTTTTTTATTATAACTGTGTAACGCCTACATATACATGCCACCATTGACAGGAATAACAGCACCTGTGATATAGCTGGCCTCATCGCTGGCTAAGAAATGTACGGCTGCTGCAATGTCTTCTGGCTGGCCAAGACGGCTGATAGGAACAGCATCTAGCATAGAGTTCAATAGGCGCTCATCAAGCTCATCTGTCATATCCGTTTCGATCAAACCTGGTGCGACGCAATTGATAGTCACTTGGCGTGAACCGATTTCACGTGCAAGCGTACGGCTGAACCCTTCTACACCGGCTTTGGTCGCAGCATAGTTAGATTGACCTGCGTTACCCATTTGAGCGACGACGGAGGTTATATTGATAATGCGACCACGACGTGCTTTCATCATGCCACGTACTGCACGCTTACTCATACGGTATACTGATGTCAAATTGGTATCGATGACGTTTTCCCAGTCTTCATCTTTCATACGCATCAGTAGACCATCTTGGGTGATACCTGCGTTGTTGACGAGTACCTGTACCGCACCATAGACACTTTCGATTTCTTCGAACAGTTTATCAATTTGGGCAGTATCACGTACATCTAAAACACGGCCAATACCGCCAGTATCGTGAAGATAATCATCAATCAGCTCAGCACCTTTCTCTGTAGTGGCTGTGCCAATGACGAAATGTCCTTCTTTCGCAAAGCGTTTAGCAACTGCCTTTCCAATACCGCGGCTAGCACCAGTCACTAATGTAATCGTACGGCTCATAATAACACCTCTAATAATTTTTCTAGACGGGCAGGCTTGTCAGTCGGATAGCTTGCGATCGGCTGTGCTTGACGCTTCGCCAAATTGCTGAGGACATTACCACTGCCACACTCGATTAATATATTAATTTGCTTGTCAGCCAACTCTTGCATAGTCTTTGACCACAATACAGGTTCACTTAGCTGTTCAGTTAAGGCTTGCTTGATGCCCGCTGCACTGGTCTCAACACGCGCATGGCGATTTTGAATTACAGGGATAGTAGCCTGATCAAATTTGATCTCTGCTAATATCTCAGCTAAGGCATTACTTGCAGGTTCCATCAGTGCGCAATGAGATGGCACACTTACCTTTAGGGGCACAGATTTTTTGCCAGTATTTTTTACTTTGTCGATAACAGCGTTGACGCCCGCAGCATTACCCGAAATAACCACTTGCCCTGGACTATTAAAATTAGCAGCACCAACTACAGCAGCTTCAACATGTTCTGTTGCTTGTTCACATAGGTTTTCGACTCTATTGTCTTCAAGTCCTAATACGGCAGCCATAGCAGTATCAACCCCTACAACAGCCTCTTGCATCAACTGACCACGCTTATGTACCAAGGTCACGGCATGACCAAGCGATATCACATTGGCAGCACATAACGCGCTATATTCGCCAAGAGAATGACCCGCTAAATAACAAGGCGTTTCTTTAAGTTGTTGTTGTAAGACACGCCAAATAGCAATACTAGCTGTCAATAGCGCTGGCTGAGTGTATTGAGTTTGATTGAGTTTATCTTCATCTTGACAGATTGCCCACAAATCCTCACCAAGCGCTTCACTCGCTTCGGTAAACGTATCACGTATCTCTGGGTAAGTTTCAGCAAGCTCACTTGTCATTGCGACGGCTTGAGATCCTTGACCAGGAAAAATAACCGCGATACGAGCGGGTTGCTTTTTTACCATATCGGGTACAGAAGTCATAACCAATATTCCTTATCTGATTAGAATATCCCTAAAAACAATGGGGTTTATTATATTATTAGATGTTATACAAAGCTGCTACTTCGACTACCTGTCTACGACAACGGATTGTCAGTAAACTATACACTGACGCAAGCCATTATCATAGCGGATGCGTATCAAACGATGATAGTGAAGCGCTGTGCGAACCAAAAGACTAATGACGTTATCATGCTCTATTATCTACTAGGGAACAGAAGCTCGTTTAGGTAATGAGTAGAGTCATAAATAACAAAAAGCCAAGTTATCCAGCCACATAATATATGATAGCGAAATAACTTGGCTTTTTTAGCTCGAAGCTTATTGACTAATAATAATCAGGCAAAACAATGACAGTCACCAGTACTATCACTGCTTTGCTCAAATTATCATAGAGTCAATGTCTTAGGCGTCTTGACTTACTTTAAATAGCTGACGGCCTCGATAGAAACCATCTTTAGTCATGTGATGACGACGATGTTTTTCACCAGTAGTAGCGTCTACGCTTAGTTCAGCAATTTCCATACGGTGATGTGAACGGCGCATGTCACGACGAGAACGGCTTTTACGACTTTTTTGAACAGCCATGATATAGCTCCTATACTTAAAAGGGATAAGCTTAAAATTCAGCTTTAGTCGATACTGACAGAGGCTATATAATCATAACAACCTAAGTCTTAAGCATCATTAGTTAAATAAATTGTCACTTACATAAAGCGCTAACTATGTCTGAAATTTATGAAAAATTTACCTAGTCAGCTTCTATCAGCACGCAACAGGTTGCTCGAATGCAATAAACCGGACATTATACGCATGTTTATTGAATTAATAAAGCCCTGCCTTGCACTCTTCTGTGCAAAGCAGACAAAAGGCTCAATAAATACATCTAGCAAGTCAATTCTGTATTTATAATTTGCCTTTTAATGAAGCTAAAGCTGCAAAAGGGTTTTCGGTTTCTTCTTCTTCTGGGAGCTCGCCGAACTGCTCAACTGACATTTCACAGTCGTCATGTTTTGGCGCCATTGGTGTTTTGAGCAAAATCTCATCTTCTACCAGTTTTTTGAATGGCAATAAACGCTCAGGAGATTGCTCAGTGACGATTTCATCGAGCAACAAGTAATCTTGCTCATCATTGACCAAGCGTACTTGGCTATCGTTTTCAAGTAGCGCAATATCGTAGTCATCAGACAAGTCTATCGCAATTGGCTGTAAACAACGTTGACACGTCAACCAGACATCACCTGCCAAAGTGAATGCCAGATGCAAAACATTATTGCGGCGATAAAGCGTCGCATTCAACTGGATATGTGATTGTTCATGCTCTGTACTTAGTGTAGTAGCAAGACGATCAAATAGTTTTGGATCAATTTCTCCCGACCATTCATAACCCGTATCAGCCCATTTATCTAATGAAATGTGCTCAGGCATGCTAGTAGATACGGACGCTTTTTTATTATCAGCATAAGGTGCTGACGGCTTGGTTTCTGAAGTGCTTGACATGCGAGGCCTCATTCATAAAAACGGTGTATAATATTGCCTGCCATACTAACGGAAAGTATCAGGCTACGCTAGCGGTAGTATGTTAATATTTTTTGACAGAAAAACTATCTAAACCTCTATACTTGCTCCTTTTTCATTCAGATAATCTTTCTGTTCTTGGTGCCTATTTTTTAATGTTTATTGAGTCAATATTTTATTTATGGATCTGTCTAACAACAAAACTGATTTTTCTAACTTACTTTCTTCTATTGACGTTAATGTACTTGTCGAGCGCATTACTCAGCAAAACAGCGACCTAGCAAAAACATCTACTAAGTCAGAATGTTCTGACAGTAATAAATGCTTAAAAGAATGGAAACGTCAGTGGCAAAAACTGTCTAGCATCAATCTTGAGTACGGTCGTCAAGCAGTAGAAGCGACTGATAGCGAGCGTGCAGCTACTGATTGGCTGATAAGTCTGTTCAATACATTGTTCAGTGAGCAGCAGGTCGTATTGGTCCGTAGTAATAGTGAGCCTGAATACTTTCCTATTCAAGGTAATCAACCTGCCAGAATCGAATTCGCCCATGGTTTTTTTGCAAGTGCTTTGCATGAAATCAGTCATTGGTGTGTGGCTGGTGAGGCTCGTAGGCGACTACCTGATTTTGGCTACTGGTATGCCCCAGACGGTCGAACAGCAGCTCAGCAGCAGGCATTTGAGCGTGTAGAAATCAAGCCGCAAGCACTAGAGTGTCTATTTACTCTAGCATGTGGGCGACATTTTCAAGTCTCACAAGATAACTTGTTTGCTGACTTTGACACTAGCGAGAGTGCATTTGCTAATGACGTCTATCAACAAGTAGAAACCTATCTTGAAAATCCAAAAATTTTACCACGTGATGCTAAGACATTACTCAGCACCCTACTCCGTGCTTGCAAAGATAAATAATATCAAACGCCAATAAGGCTTTTATTTGAGCTACTCATTTTTTTGGTGTTAACGATTTTCTACGATTGGTAACGCCTTACCACTAAAGCTCTATTGGCTTTGAGCTATACTGATAATTGAAATAGCATTTTTGAGTAGATTGCATTAGCAACATACGAAGTAGTGTTCAGCGACACTACTTCTGATTAAATTAGCTTTAACCAGCTGACAAATTATTTGTATTAATAAAAAAACCAATAACTATAAAATAAGGAATTATTATGGAAGTACTCTATATTCATCCAGAAAATCCGCAGCCACGTCTCATCGAACAAGCTGCCAATATGCTACGCAAGGATCAACTGATCATTTATCCAACAGATACCAGTTATGCTTTTGGTTGTCGGTTGGGCGCAAAGGACGCCTTGACTAAGCTAAAGCAAATTCGCGAGCTTGATGACAAGCATCAATTTACTTTGTTATGCCGTGATCTTAGTGAGATTGCAAACTACGCTACAGTCGACAATGTACAATTTAAACAGCTTAAAGCGCATACGCCAGCGCCAATTACTTTTATTCTCAATGCTACAAAAGATGTGCCTAAGAAACTCGCCCACGCAAAAAAGAAAACGATTGGTATTCGTGTGCCTAGCAATCCTATTGCCCAAGCGCTATTGGAAGCGATGGATGAACCTATTTTGACCAGTTCTTTGATTCTTCCTGATAGAGACGATATTTTAGATGATCCGTTTGAAATTGAAGACTTGTTAGGTAATCAAATAGACGGTCTTATCAATGCAGGCATAAAGACAACCAAACTTACCACCATTGTAGACATGACCAATAGTCAGCCTGAAGTGATTAGACAGGGTGCTGCTGACGTTGATTCATTGTTGCTTTAAACAGATAACAATTAACCAAATTCTAGATAAAAAAAAGCTCCAATTGAATTGGAGCTTTTTTATGAAATATATCTATGGTGCAAAACTAGTCGCGATCAACCAATTCTACATAAGCCATTGGCGCATTGTCACCATCACGGTAACCACACTTTACGATACGCAAATAACCACCTGGACGCGTCTGGTAACGAGGACCTAACGTGCCAAATAATTTGCCTACCATAGCTTTGCTACGCATACGGCTGAATGCCAAACGACGGTTAGCAACGCTGTCTTCTTTAGCCATAGTGATCAATGGCTCGGCAACGCGACGTAGTTCTTTAGCTTTTGGTAAAGTTGTTTTGATCAGTTCATGCTCAAATAATGAGTTAGTCATGTTCTGAAACATTGCCTTACGATGACTGCCGGTACGACCCAGCTTGACTCCACTCTTACGATGGCGCATAGTCAAAAATCCTTAAAGTTTAACGGCTACGATAAGAAAAGCGATCATCAACACGTAAATCAGCTGGTGGCCAGTTATCTAGGCGCATACCGAGCTCTAAATCTTTAGACGCTAATACGTCCTTGATTTCTGTTAATGATTTCTTACCAAGATTTGGGGTTTTTAGAAGTTCAGTCTCTGAACGCTGTACCAAATCACCGATATAGTAAATGTTTTCAGCTTTCAAGCAGTTGGCTGAGCGAACCGTTAGTTCAAGATCGTCCACAGGGCGTAATAGCACCGGATCAACCTCTTCTTTTTCTTTCACAGGCTCAGGCGCTTCTTCAGCTTCTAGGTCAACAAAGATAGAAATCTGTTGCTGTAAAATAGTTGCTGCTTTACGAATTGCTTCTTCTGGATCTATAGTGCCATTAGTTTCAAGCTCAACGATAAGACGATCAAGATCAGTACGCTGCTCAACGCGAGCGTTCTCAACCTGATAAGCAACACGTAGCACAGGACTAAAACTTGCATCAAGCTTTAAGCGTCCAATTGCTCTAGTATCACCATCTTCACGGCGCTGGTTTGCTGGCTCATATCCACGACCCATCACTACGCGCAAACGCATCTTAAGATGACCACGGTCGCTCAATGTACCCAAAACCAATTCTGGATTGATAATATCAACATTGTGCGGTAACGCGATGTCTGCAGCAGTAATAGTGCCTGGACCTTGTTTATCCAAGGTCAAAAATACTTCATTTTGGTCATGAAGCGTAATTGCCAAACCTTTTAAGTTCAAAAGCAAGTCAAGTACATCTTCTTGTAGCCCTTCAAGCGTAGAGTATTCATGGTCAACACCATCAATCTCAGCTTCAATGACTGCAGCACCAGGTAATGAAGATAACAAGATGCGACGCAGAGCATTACCTAGGGTATGCCCAAAGCCGCGTTCTAACGGTTCGAGCGTGACTTTCGCAATCGTTTCATTAACCGTATCCACATTAATGGCATTCGGCGTTAGAAACTCAGTTGCATTTAGCATCATGATGTCACCTCGATTTATTAAACTGGTTTAATTAACGTTGAGTGCTCAATGTTATTTTCATAACATTGAGCATTACGTTATTACTTAGAGTATAGCTCAACGATCAAGCTTTCGTTGATTTCAGCAGGTAGATCAATACGATCAGGCGCTTTTTTGAACGTGCCCTGTAATTTGCTGTGATCAACATCAAGCCATTCTGGAATGCCACGTTGTAACGCTAGTTCAATAGCGTTTTTAATACGTAGCTGTTCGCGAGACTTCTCTTGGATAGCGATGACATCACCATCTTGAAGCTGAATTGATGGAATGTTCACACGAACAAACTCATCACGGCCAGCTTTCTTTACCATTACGGTACGATGGCTAACTAGTTGACGTGCTTCAGCGCGAGTTGAGCCAAAGCCCATGCGATATACAACGTTATCTAGACGGCTCTCAAGCATAGCTAAAAGGTTTTCACCAGTAGCACCGCGCTTACGAGCAGCTTCTTTGTAGTAGTTAGCGAACTGACGCTCTAATACACCATAAATACGCTTAACTTTCTGCTTTTCGCGCAGCTGTAGAGCGTATTCTGAGGTCTTGTTACGGCTTACACCGTGCTGACCTGGTGGACGACCAGCTTTTTTCGTTTTTACGTCATATGGTTTAACGCCAGACTTAAGACCTAAGTCTGTACCTTCACGACGTGATAATTTCAGTTTTGGTCCAATATAGCGGGCCATTGTTATGTCTCCTATAAGCTTTTGGAATAAAAAGCTTCGTCTTTAATATTAGACGCGGCGCTTTTTCGGCGCACGGCAACCATTGTGTGGGATTGGGGTTACATCAGAGATGCTGTTAACTTTATAACCCAATGCACCTAGTGCTCTTACCGCAGACTCACGACCCGGTCCTGGTCCTTTGACCAAAACGTCGATATTCTTAACACCGTATTCTTGAGCCGCTTTACCAGCGACTTCAGCTGCAACCTGAGCTGCAAATGGTGTAGATTTACGTGAACCACGGAAGCCTTGTCCACCTGAAGTGGCCCAAGCCAATGCATTACCTTGACGATCGGTAATCGTAACAATGGTGTTATTAAAAGACGCATGGATATGGGCAATGCCCTCCGATACTGAACGACGAGTCACCTTTTTGCGACTGCGAGTGTCTTTTGCCATCTTTTAGCTTCCTAAGTTAATTATCTTTTGAGAGGGCGTGTCGGACCCTTACGAGTACGAGCGTTGTTCTTGGTATTCTGACCTCTAACTGGTAGGTTACGACGATGGCGGATGCCACGGTAACAACCAAGATCAACTAAACGCTTGATATTCATTGAAACTTCACGACGAAGGTCACCTTCAGTCATGTAGTTTGCAACTTGTGCACGGATAGCATCTAACTGTGTATCATCTAACTGGCTAACTTTAGTAGTAGGGGCAATGCCAACTGCTTCTAAGATTTTCTGAGCAGTGGTACGACCTACACCAAAGATGTAAGTTAGTGAAATAACAGCATGCTTATTATCCGGAATGTTTACGCCGGCAATACGAGCCATTGATTTCTCTCCATTAAAGAAAAATAAGCGTTATTTATCAATAAGGCATTATTTTTCAGAATTGTTGCTGTTGATACTACACACTCTATAATAACTTTTGATACTAGGATTTAGTAAAATCCTGTACTTAAAAACCATTATAAAACATTCTGTATAAACACGGCAAGTGGCGGATGATATCCCATCCGCCGTTATTTTTCAAGTATTAATTTATATAGTAATAAAAGTTTAAAACTTTATGATACTAGATATTAACCTTGACGTTGCTTGTGGCGCGGTTCTGCCGTACAAATGATATGTACACGGCCTTTACGGCGCACAACTTTACAGCTACCACAAATCTTCTTAACTGATGCTTGAACTTTCATAGCATGCTCCTTGAAATATCGTACCGCTCATTAAGGTTGAGTGGGCGATTGAATTAACGTCTGATCATGATATTGATGGGTCATCAAATGCGCTTGAATCTGCGAGATGAAGTCCATTACCACAACCACCATAATCAGTAGCGACGTACCACCAAGTTGAAACGGTACACCAAACGATGACTGGACGACCATTGGCATTAAACAAATAACCGTCATATACATCGCGCCAATAAAGGTCAGTCGGTTTAATACATGATCGAGGTAACGCTGAGTTTGTTGTCCTGGGCGAATACCTGGGATATAAGCACCACTACGTTTAAGGTTTTCTGCTACTTCACGAGGGCTAAATACTAATGCCGTATAAAAATAACAGAAGAAAATAATCATTGCACCGAACAATACTAAATACAACGGCTGTCCTGGAGACAACACCAATGCCATATTTTGCAATATTTTTTGTACAAAGGTAGGGTCAGTTGATTGACCTACCCACTGCCCTAAACTTGCAGGAAACAACAATAAAGAACTTGCAAAAATAGCTGGGATAACCCCTGCCATATTAAGCTTCAACGGTAAATGTGACTGCTGCTGAGCGTAAATTTTGCGGCCTTGCTGTTGTTTCTGAGCATAGTTAACAGGGACACGGCGCTGAGCACGTTCAATATAAACAATACCTGCAGTTACCGCAATTCCCAGTAATACAAAAATAAATAGTACAATCAAGTTCATCTGACCTTGATTGACCTGTTCGATAGATTGCGAAATCATACCTGGTGTACCAGCCACAATACTCGCAAAAATGAGCATTGAAATACCGTTACCAACGCCACGTTCTGTAATCTGCTCACCGAGCCACATCAAGAACATTGCGCCCGCTACTAATGAAGTAACAGCTGGAATATAAAAGGTCAAACCAGATGATAAAGTAAGGTTTTGGCTGATCAAACCAGCACACATTCCTAATGACTGTACTAGTGCTAAAGCAAGCGTTCCCTGACGGGTGTACTTGTTTAGCTTACGTCGTCCTGCTTCACCCTCTTTTTTGAGAGCCTCAAGCGATGGCAATACTGCAGACATCATCTGTACAATAATCGATGCTGAGATATATGGCATAATGCCAAGTGCCATGATAGACATACGCTCTAGCGCACCACCTGAGAACATATTAAACATGCTCAAAATGGTGTTTTCGTTGCGCGAAAACAGATCAGCCAAGTTGACCGGGTTAATACCCGGCACTGGAATATGTGACCCTAAACGATAAACAATCAATGCGCCGATTAAGAATAATAAACGCGACCATAACTCATCATACTTACGTATAAATGCGAATGGATTAAGCGGTATACCAGTCGATGACATTGATTGTTTTGACACGTTACTACTCCTCGATGCTACCACCAGCAGCTTCGATCGCTTGCTTAGCACCTTTAGTCACTTTGATACCTTTAAAGGTATAAGCTTTGGTGACTTCGCCTGATAGCATAACACGGGCACGCTTCATGTCGTGACGGACAAGGTTAGCAGCTTTAAGTGTCTCAAGGCTAACCACATCACCATCAATTTTATTCAGTTCAGAAAGACGTACTTCAGCAGTCTTCATAGCCAGTTTACTGGTAAAACCAAATTTTGGTAGACGACGATATAAAGGCATTTGACCACCTTCAAATCCTGAGCGAACGCTAGAACCTGAACGAGATTTCTGACCTTTTACACCACGACCACCAGTCTTACCAAGACCTGAACCGATACCACGACCACGACGTTGGGCAGTTTTCTTTGCGCCAACACCTGGTGATAATTCATTTAATCTAAGACCCATTACGCTTCCTCCACTTTTACCATGTAGTTAACGCGATTAACCATGCCACGTGTTGAAGGAGTATCTTCTACTACAACAGTGTGATTAATGCGGCGTAAACCCAATCCTTTCAAGCTCGCTTTGTGGCTCTTTAGGCGATGGGCACCCGATTTAAATTGAGTGACTTTCATTTTTTTCATCGTAACTCACCTAGTCTAAGTTAACCCAAGATTTCGTCTACAGATTTACCACGTTTAGCTGCCATCTTCTCTGGAGTTGACATATCACGTAAACCGTTAAACGTTGCACGAACAACGTTAGCAGTATTGGTAGAACCATAACATTTAGTCAAAACATCTTTGACACCAGCAACTTCTAATACAGCACGCATTGCGCCACCAGCGATTACGCCAGTACCTTCAGATGCAGGTTGCATATAGACTTTACTAGCACCATGACGTGCTTTGATCGGATGATACAAAGTTGCATCATTTAATTCAACAGTTATCATATTGCGTTTAGCAGCTTCTAGTGCTTTTTGGATAGCAGCTGGCACTTCACGTGCTTTACCACGACCAAAACCAACGCGGCCATTACCATCACCCACTACAGTCAATGCAGTGAAAGAGAAAATACGACCACCTTTAACAACTTTTGCAACGCGATCAACGGTAACTAAGCGTTCTACTAGACCGTCAGTCTGTTCATTTTTATCATTTTTATCATTTCTAGCCATGATTAAAACTCCAATCCGTTTTCGCGAGCAGCTTCTGCTAAAGCTTTAACTCGACCATGATATTTGAAACCACTACGGTCAAAGGCAACTTTAGTAATGCCAGCTGCTTTTGCGCGTTCTGCGATCATTTGGCCTACAGACGTTGCTGAATCAGCATTACCAGTCGCGCCTGAACGCAAGCTGTTGTCTAAGGTAGATGCCTGAGCAATCACTTCACCACCATTTGGAGAGATAATCTGGGCATAAATATGTTTTGACGTGCGGTTAACCGTTAAGCGATGAACGCCTAAGAAACGGATATGTGCGCGTGTTTTCTTAGCTCGACGCAGACGAGCTGCTTTTTTATCAAACATTTCAACTCACCTTATTTTTTCTTAGCTTCTTTGCGAATCACATGCTCGTCACTATAACGAATACCTTTACCTTTATAAGGCTCAGGTGGGCGGAAACCACGGATATTAGCCGCTGCTTGACCAAGCTGCTGTTTATTGTTTGATTTCAAAACAATTTCAGTTTGCGTTGGGGTTTCAGCTGACACACCTTCAGGTAACGTGTACTCTACTGGATGAGAGTAACCAACGTTTAGAGTTACCTTGTTACCAGCAACTTGAGCACGATAACCAACACCAATTAACTGAAGACGTCTTTCAAAGCCTTCGTTGACGCCTTTAACATAGTTGTTAATAAGAGCGCGCATGGTGCCAGTGTGCATCATAGCTTCTTTTGAATCGACTGTAGGTGAGAAAATGATAGCATCATCTTCCTGTTTCAGCTCGACCAATTCATGCAGGTGTAAAGACATAGTACCGTTCTTGCCTTTAACTTCGACCTGCCGATCGTTCAAAGTAACGCTTACGCCGTTAGGCAGCGTCACTGGGGCTTTAGCCACACGAGACATAGGAATATTCCTTAAAAAATTTAACTTCTTTATATTAGCGAAAAAACTAACAGGCTAAAAAGCGTGTTAGTTTAGCATAGTTGACTATGTTAGACACCTATCAATTTGAAATAATTTAACATTACTCAATCAATAGAAGCCTAACACTCATCAAGTAGACTTCATCGTCGTATAGCTTACGCTACAAATGCGACGATTTCACCACCGATACCAGCAGCGCGTGCAGCACGATCGCTCATGATACCTTGGCTAGTAGATACGATAGCAACACCCATACCTTGCTTAACAGTAGGGATTTCATCTTTACCGCGGAACTGGCGTAGACCAGGACGGCTATAACGTTGAATAGTTTCGATGACAGCACGGCCTTCGAAATATTTCAATTCAATAGTAAGGGTCGCTTTGTTGTTTTCTTCTTCAGCAACAACAGCGCTAGCCACATAACCTTCGCTAACTAGCAAATCAGCAATTGATTTACGTAATTTAGAGCTCGGCATTGCTACCGATACTTTGTTAGCCATTTGTGCGTTACGGATACGGGTTAGCATATCCCCAACGGTATCTTGCATACTCATATAGTTACTCCTTACCAGCTTGCTTTACGAACACCAGGCACATCGCCTTGCATGACACGCTCACGCAGCATATTGCGTGATAAGCCAAACTTGCGGAAGTAACCGTGAGGACGACCGGTGATAGCACAACGATTACGCAGACGTACTGGTGATGAATTACGTGGAAGAGCTTGTAGCTCTAACATCGCTTCCATACGAGCTTCGTCACTTGCAGTCATATCACTGATAGTTTCTTTTAGCTTGATACGCTTTTCAGCATACTTAGCAACCATTTTTTCGCGCTTTAATTCGCGGTTAATCATGCTCTTCTTTGCCATAACGTCTTTACCTTATTTAAATGGGAAGCCGAATGCTTTAAGCAACGCACGACCTTCTTCATCAGATTGAGCTGACGTGGTGATAGTCACATCCATACCACGGATACGATCAATCTTGTCAAAATCTACTTCTGGGAATACGATTTGTTCTTTGATACCCAATGAGTAGTTACCACGTCCGTCAAAGGCTTTAGGTGAAAAACCGCGGAAATCACGAATACGAGGAATTGCAATGGCAACGAGACGATCTAAAAATTCGTACATTTGCTCACCGCGTAGCGTTACTTTACAACCAATTGGCCATTCTTCACGAATCTTAAAGCCAGCGACTGATTTACGCGCTTTAGTGACAACAGGCTTTTGACCAGCAATAGCGGTCATATCAGCTACAGCACCTTCAAGCAATTTCTTGTCTTGAGACGCGCCACCCACACCCATGTTAAGTGTGATTTTAGTGATTTTCGGCACTTGCATCACGTTACCCAAACCAAGTTCTTCTTTGATTTGTTGCTTTAGTTCATCGTTATATAAAGATTTTAATCTTGCCATTACCATTACACCCTTAGTGTCTTACGCAGTCGCCACTACTTCACCGTTTGAACGATAGACGCGTTGTTTCTTGCCGTCTTCGCCAAACTGATAAGTAATACGGTCTGCTTTTTGGGTTTGCGCATTTAAGATTGCGACATTTGAAATATGCAGAAAAGCTTCTTGCTTAAGAATGCCACCTTCAACGCCAGTTGCCTGATTTGGCTTCTGATGTTTAGTAACAATATTAATGCCTTCAACTTTAATACGATCATTTTTTACAGCTTGTACAGTACCTTGCTTGCCTTTGTCTTTCCCAGCAATCACGATAACTGTATCGCCTTTACGTAATTTTGACATGGATTACCTCACAATACTTCTGGTGCTAGTGATACAATTTTCATAAACTGATCACCACGTAGTTCACGAGTTACCGGTCCAAAAATACGAGTTGCAATCGGCGCTTTGTTTTGGTTTAACAATACCGCAGCATTGTCATCAAAACGTAACACAGAACCATCAGGACGACGAACGCCTTTTTTGGTACGTACAACTACTGCATTCATCACGTCGCCTTTTTTAACACGACCGCGAGGAATGGCTTCTTTAACCGTTACTTTAATAATGTCGCCAACTGATGCATAACGACGATGAGAACCACCCAGTACTTTAATGCACTGAACTCGCCTTGCACCGCTATTGTCTGCAACTTCCAGCATTGACTCAACCTGAATCATAGCGTTACTCCACACGTATGAGCAATAAAAACCAGTTGCTGCCGCTAGCACAGAATGAGTAGACGGCATTTTAATAGAAATAGCCGCGACTTACTCTTCATGTGAGTGATATACGCTCGGCGCAATCAGCATCCTTAAAAAGGCGGCTATTTTAACAGCTTCTGGCTTTTAATGCAATTTACTTAGATTTTTTCTACTTTTTCAACCACATCAACTAAAGTCCAAGACTTAGTTTTTGAGATTGGACGCGTTTCTTTGATACGGACAAGGTCACCTTGTTGGCAAACGTTGTTCTCATCATGTGCTTTGATTTTAGTAGAACGACGAAGCTGCTTGCCATACAAAGGATGACGAACCAGACGCTCAATCAAAACTGTGATGGACTTGTCCATCTTATCGCTGACAACTCGTCCTGTCACTACGCTAGCATTGGTAGCTGTTTGATTGTTATCGCTCATGAGTCGCCTCGTTGTTTCTCGTTAATCAAAGTCTGAAGCTGGGCAATCGTACGACGATTGTCTCTAACTTCATGGGTATTACCCAACTGACCAGTTGCTTTAGCCATACGAATACGGAAAGCATCAAGTTGCTTTTCATCAAGTAACTGGGTCAGTTCTTCTAATGATTTATCACGTAATTCACTGATCTTCATTACATTATCGTCCGCTTAACAATGGTAGTTTTAAAGGGCAGTTTTGCTGCAGCAAGCGTTAAAGCATCGCGAGCAAGCTCTTCAGATACCCCTTCAATTTCATATAGCACTTTACCAGGCTTGATTTCGCATACCCAATACTCGACTGGACCTTTACCTTTACCCATACGTACTTCTAATGGTTTGTTGGTAATTGGCTTGTCTGGGAATACACGAATCCAAATCTTACCGCCACGCTTAATTTTACGAGTGATGGTACGACGTGCTGCTTCAATTTGACGAGCTGTCATACGACCACGCGTCAATGATTTTAGACCAATTTGTCCGAATGCAACGGTGCTTCCACGATGAGCTAGCCCAGTGTTACGACCTTTGTGCATTTTACGAAACTTGGTACGTTTTGGCTGTAACATAGTTTAACCTCTGTCTGAGTTTCGACGGTTTCCACGACCACGGCGTTTTGGCGCACGAGTCTGCTCTTCTTTGACGGGATTGTAAACGCTATTCATACCGTCAAGGATTTCGCCACGGAAAATCCAAACTTTAACACCGATGGTGCCGTAAGTTGTCTCTGCACGAATTGACGAGTAGTCAATATCAGCACGAAGTGTATGCAATGGCACACGGCCTTCACGATACCATTCGCTACGAGCAATCTCAGCACCGCCAAGACGACCAGACAGCTCAACTTTAATACCTTTAGCACCAGAACGCATGCTGTTCTGTACGGCGCGCTTCATCGCACGGCGGAACATAACACGACGCTCAAGCTGGCTACCGATACCGTCTGCTACCAAACGTGCATCAAGATCAGGTGACGTGATTTCTTCAATGTTGACCTGAGCAGGTACGCCCATAATTTTGGTCAATTCTTTTTGAAGTCTTTCGATATCTTCGCCTTTCTTACCGATAACGATACCAGGACGCGCAGTGGCGATGGTGATCTTAGCAGCGCCAGTAGGACGCTCGATCATGATGTTGCTGATCATTGCGTTATCTAGCTTCTTGCGTAGATATTCACGAACTTGAATATCGTTGATTAGGTATTCTGAGTATTGTTTAGGGTTAGCATACCAGTTTGCGTTATGCTTTTTTACAACACCAAGACGAATTCCGATTGGATGTACTTTTTGACCCATAACTTATTCTCCTACCTTTATAGTGATGTGACAAGTACGCTTACTGATACGATCAGCGCGACCTTTGGCACGTGGTAGGATACGTTTTAGCGTAATGCCTTCATCAACATAGATAGTAGCGACTTTAAGGTCGTCGATATCTAGGCCGTGATTATGTTCGGCATTGGCGATGGCTGAGTTAAGACATTTCTTAACAAACACAGCGCCTTTTTTATTGCTATACGTTAGGATATCCAAAGCACGCTCAATAGATTTGCCACGAACTTCATCAGCAACGAGTCTAACTTTTTGTGCCGATATGGCGGCACCGCGTAATTTTGCAGTTACTTCCATGGTAAGCACCTTATCTCTTAGCTTTTTTGTCAATGCCATGACCACGATACGTACGAGTCGGGGCAAATTCACCTAGTTTATGACCAACCATCTGCTCACTTACGATAACCGGTACATGAGTACGGCCGTTGTGGACAGATAAAGTTAAGCCAACCATTTGTGGTAGGATCATCGAGCGGCGCGACCAAGTTTTAATTGGCTTGCGTGAGTTGGTGTCTAATGCATTCTCAACTTTAGCAAATAAGTGCGCGTCTATGAATGGACCTTTTTTCAATGAACGAGGCATGAAATTCTTCCTTTATTTCTTCTTGGCGCGACGGCGGATGATCATGTTGTCAGTACGCTTATTGTGACGCGTTTTAAGTCCTTTAGACTTCTGACCCCAAGGGCTAGTTGGATGGCGACCTTTGTTACGACCTTCACCACCACCATGTGGGTGATCAACCGGGTTCATAGCGACACCACGAACTGAAGGACGAACACCACGCCAACGTGAAGCACCAGCTTTACCAAGTGATTTCAAGTTGTTTTCAGTGTTAGAAACTTCACCAATAACAGCACGGCAATTTACGTGTACACGGCGTGTTTCGCCAGAGCGTAGACGTATAATAGCGTAGATACCGTCACGGCCTAATAACTGAACGCTAGCACCCGCAGAACGAGCCATCTGTGCACCTTTACCGATTTTAAGCTCGATATTGTGAATCACAGTACCCAATGGGATGTTTTTTAGCGGTAGGCAGTTACCTGGACGAATTGGAGACGTCTCACCTGACATTACAGTATCACCAACTGCTTGTTTCTTAGCAGCAATGATGTAACGACGTTCGCCATCAGCATACTTAAGTAGTGCAATATGTGCAGTACGGTTAGGATCGTATTCAATACGCTCTACCGTTGCCGGGATATTGTCTTTAGTACGTTTGAAGTCGATAATGCGATAATGTTGCTTATGACCACCGCCAATGTGACGAGTAGTGATACGACCATTATTGTTACGACCACCTGACTTACTTTTTGATTCTAGAAGCGCTGCATAAGGACGACCTTTATAAAGGTGTGGATGCACCACTTTTTCAACAAAACGACGGCCTGGTGATGTTGGCTTTGCTCTTACGATAGGCATGAGTGTAATCCTTATTCGTTATTCGCTGTTTCACTAGTAGAAGTAGTAGTGTTCGCTACGTCTTCACCAGCATCAGCCATTTGTACATCTTGACCAGCTTTTAAGGTAACATAGGCTTTTTTATAGTCGTTACGACGGCCGATGCTTTTACCAAAACGCTTTGTCTTACCTTTAACATTCAAAGTGTTTACTTTAGTAACTTCAACACCTTCAAACATCAACTCAACTGCTTTCTTGACTTCAAGCTTAGTAGCATTAGAATCAATTTTAAATACCTGCACACCAAGTGAGTCGCCAAGCATTTGAGATTTTTCTGAGAATACAGGTCCTCTTAAGACCTGATAAAGTCTTGCGTTGTTCATGCTAGTGCTTCCTCAAATTGTTTCGCAGCTTCAACTGACATGATCACTTTATCAAATGCGATCAAGCTCACTGGATCCACTTCGCCTGTACCAAGTACGTTGACGTGTGGAATGTTGCGAGCAGCTAAGTATAAGTTCTCGTCAACTTCTTTAGTGACGATCAATGCACGAGGTGCACCAAGCTCATTTAGCTTTGCAATCAGTTCTTTAGTTTTCGGCCCAGAAACGCTCAACTCTTCTACCAAAATCAGACGCTCTTGACGAATCAATTCTGCTAGGATGCACTGCATCGCACCGCGATACATTTTACGGTTTACTTTCTGTGACCAATCTTGTGGTTTTGCAGCGAATGCACGACCACCTGAACGCCATATTGGGCTACGAATAGAGCCCGCACGAGCGCGACCAGTACCTTTTTGGCGCCATGGCTTGATACCACCGCCAGAAACTTCGGCACGGGTTTTTTGTGCGCGTGTACCTTGACGAGCACCAGCTAAATAAGCGGTGACGACCTGATGCACTAGTGCTTCGTTGAATTCACGACCAAAAGCCGTATCAGAAAGCTCAACCGCCGCACCTGTAACTGTTTTTAAATCCACGTTAATCCCCTTGCTTAGGCTTTGACTGACGGACGTACGATAACATCGCCACCGGTGGCACCTGGGATAGCACCCTTGATGACAAGTAACCCTTTTTCGGCATCAACCGAAATCACTTCTAGGCCTTGAACAGTAACACGCTTGTTACCCATCTGGCCCGCCATCTTCTTGCCTTTGAATACTTTACCTGGTGACTGGTTTTGACCAGTTGAACCATGCGCACGATGAGACACTGAGTTACCATGAGTAGCATCTTGCATACTAAAGTTGTGACGCTTTACTGGACCCTGAAAGCCTTTACCTTTGCTCTGTCCTGTCACATCAACCATCTGACCTTGTTCGAACAAATCAGCTAGAATCTCGCCACCAATCTCACGACCTTCAAGATCGCTTTCGTTGGCACGGAATTCCCAAACACCACGGCCAGCTTTAACACCAGCTTTAGCGAAGTGACCTTTTTGTGCTGCAGTTACGCGGCTGTCACGACGGGTACCTGTAGTGATTTGGATGGCTTGATAACCATCTACATCAGTACTTTTTACTTGAGTAATGCGGTTTGCATCGACCTCAACTACTGTTACAGGGATAGATGCGCCTGCTTCAGTGAAGACACGGGTCATGCCGCACTTTTTACCGACTAAACCGATCGCCATTTTAGACCTCTTTATATCTTATATTAATGGGTTGGGTGTGCATTAACCCAAAGCAATTTGAACGTCAACACCCGCCGCTAAATCTAATTTCATTAGCGCATCCACAGTTTTGTCAGTAGGTTGAACGATATCAACCATACGCTTATGAGTACGGATTTCGTACTGATCACGAGCGTCTTTGTTAACGTGTGGTGAGGTTAGAACGTTGAAGCGCTCAATGCGAGTCGGCAACGGTACAGGACCACAAACTTGCGCACCGGTGCGCTTTGCAGTATCAACAATCTCTTGTGCAGATTGATCAATCAGACGATGATCAAAAGACTTAAGACGGATACGGATTCTCTGGTTAGCCATGCCAGCAAGCTCCTAATATGTGCTTTCGTCATTCTTGCGTTGCAAGATCATGATCAAAAGCAGTTTGGTTAAATATTCACTTAAAGCGGCCTTCTGTTCTTAACCAGAATGAGTTCTTTATCCGAACTTATAGCGTGCCAAAAGCAAAATAGTTTAAAGCCCCGCCGACCCTCCTATAATGGATGTCAGCAAAGGCATAATGAAATAGTGCTAGAAACGATGCTCCAGCTGTAATAGCGCCAGCTTTTCTGTTCAGCTGCGCGTATATAATTCAGTGGTGTATATTATACACAGTATTTTGGTCATTGCAAGGGCAATATATTTGAGAGTTTCATATACCAACTCTGAAAATTTCTCACATATAAGTTTATTTATTACTTAGACCTATTAACTGCGCTTAATAATAACTATTGATATCGCTAATCCAGAACAATATCGTACTGTTCTTGGGTATATAGGTTTTCTACATCAAAAGTAATCACTCTACCTAGTAGATACTCTAAATCGGCTACTGTGTCTGACTCTGTTGTGAGTAGTAAGTCAATAACTGCCGCATGAGCCACTACCGTGAATTTTTTGGGAGAGTTATATGTACGAGCACATCGCATGATCTCACGGAATATCTCAAAACAAACCGTTTCTGCGGTTTTTACGAACCCGCGACCCTGACAGGTAGAACAAGGCTCACAAAGCTGCTGACCTAATGACTCACGTGTACGCTTACGTGTCATCTCCACCAATCCAAGCTCACTGACTTGTGTAATCTTGGTTTTGGCATAGTCTTGAGTAAGCTGTGACTGTAGGCTCTCTAGTACATCATCTTTGTGCTGTTGCTCCAGCATGTCGATAAAATCTAGGATAATAATACCGCCCAGATTACGTAGACGCAACTGACGCGCAATGGCATGTGTGGCTTCTAGATTAGTCTTATAGACAGTGTCTTCTAATGACCGGCCACCCACAAAAGAGCCTGTATTGACGTCAATAGTGGTCATGGCTTCTGTTTGATCGATAATCAGATACCCACCGGACTTTAGATCAACACGGCGTTTTAGGGCATCACGCAAGTCATCCTCGACACGGTGTACATCGAACAGTGACAGCTCTGCCGTATAATGCACAATTCTGTCATAGATGAAGGGTACAAACTCTTTGGCAAAGTATCTGATTTGCTCATAAATTTGTGTGTTATCGACGATGACTTTTTCGGTATCAGCATGCACTAGATCGCGGATAGAACGCAGCGGTAAAGATAACTCTTGATAAATCAGCTCTGAGCTCTGGTTATGGTTGATCTCTTGACGACGAGCGCAGATAGTACGCCACAGCTGTAGTAGATAATAGATGTCTTCTTCTAGCTTATCAACAGGGACACGCTCAGCGGCAGTACGAGCAATGAGACCGCCTTTTAGATTGACTGTCTGCATCAAGCTACTGAGCTCAGTTTTCAGTCGCGTGCGTTCTTCGTCACCATCAATACGCTGTGATATACCAATATGATCGCTTGACGGTAAATAAACCAAATAACGTGATGGTAGCGATATGTTAGTCGTTAAGCGCGCACCTTTGCTCCCTAACTGATCTTTGGTCACCTGCACCAAGATGCGCTGACTTTCATGCAGACGGTGCTGAATCAAAGTCTTTGAAGCGGGCACGACTTCAGTGCTTTTTGCACTGATAACTGGTGGGGTTACCTCTAAGTTATCTGCAGAGGTCTCTATAGTGGACCTACTATCATTAGTTTCTTTTTTAGTCTCTGTAGCCGTTTTATTTTTATTTTCTACGACTGGGCGAGGCTCTCGTTGCATGTCGTTGACATGCAAAAACGCGGTTCTTGACTGTCCGATATCGACAAAAGCTGCCTGCATACCAGGAAGGACACGCACAACCGTACCTAAATAGATATTGCCGACCAAACCCAGTTTGTGATGTCGCTCAATATAAATCTCACCCAAGATGCCGTTATCTAAAACCGCAACACGGGATTCCATTGGACTAATATTAATCAGCAGCTCTTCGGACATAGTTTTTTCTCTTATCTCTCAGCTTTTTTGTTAGACGTTCATCGCCTATTCTTTTTACAGTGTAACAAATGCAGCTTACTCTTGCCCATTACCCTACCGTGTCATTATGTGCATAACCGATATGATAGGTTGATTGCGTTTACCCTGTGCTATGTGCTCTCGCTACCCTCTGCCATATCTTTGATCAATGCCAATGTTTGTGCCAATGGTAGACCAACAACATTGGTATAACTACCGTTAATACGGTCAACCCAAGCTGCGCCCAAACCTTGAATACCATAGCCGCCTGCTTTATCAGCGGGCTCTCCGCTATCCCAGTAATCGCTCATCATCTGCGTGGTTAACGGTATAAAGGTCACCTCTGTACGTTCAGTGAATTGCTGCTGATCAACAACCTGGAAGTCTTTGATACGGTCTGGTGTATGGCCTTCTTTTTTTGATAGCAACTGTACTCGAGTTGCTTGCACAGCTGTCCACACTTCATGAACATTGTCAGACATCTGCTGCCACATTCTATAAGCATGCTCGCGATCGACTGGTTTGACCAGGACTGTCTTACCATCTGATAGTACACCAATGGTGTCGGAGGTCAGAATAACAACTGACTCGGCAAAGCTATCCTCATGATCCTCATCTATATTCAGTGTTTGGTTTAATTGCTCTATAGCAGCAGCAGCTTTGGTCGCGACCATACGTTCGATATAGTCTTTTGGCAATTCATCAACTTGCTGGGTCTCATCGATGTCTACGCTTAGAACCCTAAAATCTAACTGCGCTCTGGCTAGTAACTCTCGACGACGCGGCGAACCAGACGCTAAAATGATATTCATCACTTTTCTCTTTATTTATCAAAATATAATATATGGGTTTGCTGAATAGGTTGGCAAATACAAAAGCGACTGTGACTGTGACTGTGACTGTGACTGTGACAATGCAACCATCAATAACAGTGCTGTCATTAACGTGCGAATTTGCGTAGCGCCAACAGTATAAGTGGCCAACTGATAATACTCATGATGAGTGACAGTGCAGATTTTGCGACAAAGATGTTTTGGACAAATAGTTGCAGTATCCATAGATTCAACTGAAAAACGAACAATCCTAGGCTGGCGATCAACCACGCGCTAATTGTGTTTAACTGCCTAACATAAATACTGACAATCTTGATCACAAGGGCAACCACAACCGCTGCAAACGCTTGCTGCCCCAAATGGGTATCCATCAGTAAGTCTGCAATAAGCCCAATGGTAAATGCGGTAAAGATACCGACATAGCGCGGCTGAAATAGCAGCCAATAGATCAGTACCATAATCATAACCATAGGGCGCAAGGTTGCCATACTAGGACTTAATGGATAGACATTGAGTGAGGAGGCAACGATAAAGCTTAGGGCAATGACCACAATCAATAGCGCCGTTGAATTCTCAGAATCAGGATACGACATGAGTACTTACCTTAGCGATTGTGTGGTGGCAACTGTTATATTGTAGGATGAATACTAAAAGGGCAAATACTGTGAGTACCATTTGATAACAGAGTTACCTAACGAGCAAGCTATTCGATAGCTTTACGCTAAACATGATGCGATCAATGTTTACTGACTCATAATAGTATTGTTTTTATTGGGCATCTTGTCTTGGAGTATCAACACATAGGCATTATCAATAAAGTTGGCAGCGGGCGTAATTTCGATACTTCTGAAATTATCGGCTTGCTCGTCTTTGATATGAGCAATACGGCCAACACGGTAGCCTGCTGGGATACGTCCACCCAATCCCGACGATACCAACTCATCACCGACGCGTACATCTGAGGTCTTAAAGACATAGTTAAGGCTTAACGCAGATGGGATACCCTGACCTGTCACGATAGCTCGCTGACCAGTACGCTTGACAGTGACTGCAACTGACTGCTGCTCATCAGTAATCAGTAGTAAGCGACTGGTATTAGGATAGACATTGATAATCTGCCCCAAAATACCATCTTCATCAATGACTGTCTGTCCAACTTGCACGCCATCTTGCTCGCCCTTATTGAGCACAACAATCTGTCTGAGCAGGTTGGTATCGGTACCGATGACTTGCGCCAAGTTAAGATCAAACTGCTCGGGTTTGGTCGTCGACAAAATACCTTGCAAGCGCGCATTTTGTGCCAAGATATAATCTTGCTGCTGCAGCTTTGCGTGTGCATGAATAAGTTGCGATTTTAATTGCATGTTTTCGCGGCGCAGTGCTTCTTTTGATTGTAGGCTACCACTCGCCCAATGCTTGGCATAACTGGGCAATAAAGACAGCTCATAAATAGGCTGCATAGCGGCATGACTGGTATTACGCACTGGATTGAACCATTCCGAATTTTTGCTATCAAACCACATCAGTATTGAGGCCACTATCAATACGATAGCAGTCTTACGAAGTGATAATGCCTGGCGCGCAAAAATACTTGGGGTCATAAGTCGTCTAATTTAAGAATTCTAAAATGAGCAATAGCACGGGGTTAGAGCGTGAGTGTTTATCGATAATATTGGGTTCTAGCATGGTTCAATGCAATTAAAGGCAGCACAACTGGCTACCTTTAATATTGTAAACTGCGATCTCACAGAATATTTAGCTGTCATAAAGCATGATAGACGCTATAACGACAACCTCACACTCATGAGTAAACGCTACTTAAACAAAAATCATGTTCAAGCTTTTGTTATTGATGAAATCAAGCGCAATACCACCACCGCGGCTAACACAGGTTAATGGATCTTCTGCTACAGTCACTGGCAAGCCTGTCTCTTGTGAGATAAGCTTATCAAGATCGCGTAACAATGCGCCGCCACCCGTCAATACAATACCACGCTCAGCGATGTCTGATGATAACTCTGGCGGTGTCTGCTCAAGGGCTACTTTTACAGCGCTGATAATACCGCTCAATGGGTCGGTTAATGCTTTTTGCACTTCTTCTGAATTGACGATAAAGGTCTTTGGTACGCCCTCTGCCATACTACGACCACGCACTTCTACCTCTAGCTTGCTGTCTTCATTCAATGCAGAGCCGACTTCTTTTTTGATGCGCTCAGCGGTCGTCTCACCGATCACACAACCGTGCGTACGGCGTACGTGTGTGATAATCGCTTCGTCAAACATATCGCCACCGATGCGAATAGATTCAGCATAGACACAACCAGACAGCGCGATAACGGCAATCTCAGTCGTACCACCACCAATATCAACGACCATAGAACCACTGGCTTCGTGAACAGGCATGCCAGCGCCGATAGCCGCAGCCATAGGCTCTTCTAGTAGCAACACTTTGCTTGCGCCCGCTGATGATACCGCTTCGCGAATCGCCTTACGTTCAACCAATGTAGACTTACAGGGTACACAGACCACCACGTTAGGCTGCGCCATAAAACGCTTGGCTTTTACTTTAGCAATGAAGTGCTTTAGCATTTTTTGCGTCACTTCAAAATCAGCAATCACGCCGTCCTTCAACGGGCGAATCGCTGTGATGTTCGCAGGTGTACGACCTAACATCTGCTTGGCATCAATACCAACAGCAGCGACGGTCGGGTTTTGAGTACGATTGCTTCGTAACGCGACCACCGTGGGCTCGTCAAGCACGACGCCTTTATTAGGAATAAAAATTAGGGTGTTCGCAGTACCGAGGTCGATAGCGATATTATTTGATAAAAATCCAAACAGGTTCATGACTAATATATCCAGCGTCTTACGAATGAGGCGAATGAGATTGACTGAGGGGTTACTCGTCAGTGTTGAGCAGGTCATCGTTAGACAGTAACGGCAGCGAAATTAAGTCATCGCAACCCGTCAAACCTAAGCAATAATGATGAAATGAAAAACTGAGCTAAATTATACCGATTTAGCTCAAAAAAAACATAGATATTTGCATCAGTAAGCAAGGATTTTTGTCTTAGACGCCAAAAGTTGTTACAAAGTTTGAAATAGTAGTGACTATCATTCCATTCAATGAAACATCATTTATTCTGATAACTAACAAGGCTCTACAGGCAGATGATTGTTTTACTTAACAGCAGATGCATACTGTAACGTATTTTAGAACCTAATTGGGGAGCAATTGAGAATCAATCGGCAATTATACGCGTAGTTTTGCAAATGTTTGTGTCGCTCTGTTTATACACCCTTATATCATCAGTCCATCTTGGTTGATATTGTGCATCAATCAAGCCTCATACTCTGTAAACTTGAGTCAGATGCTTTATAATAAGCCAACTTTATAGCCAATTACATTTGAGCACTTATATATTCGCCCTGCCCCTACTCTAACAAAAACTGTCCTTAACTGGAGAAACTATGTCTCAGCAATCAGCAACGTCTGACAACACTGTCAGCCGTGAAGAAATCCTAGAAGTGGCCAACCTTGCCCGCTTGGGTGTCGATGAAAGCACGGCCGATAGCTATGCCGACGATATCAGTAAAGTATTAAAACTTATGAACACGTTATCTAACGTAGATACCACAGACATCAAGCCATTAGCCAATATCCACGAAGCTTGCCAAGAGCTACGTGTCGATGTGGCCAAGCACGATATCGAACGCGAGCGCAATCAATCGGTAGCGCCTGCCGTTGAAGATGGCTTGTATCTGGTACCACAGGTGATCGAATAGTCATGTCACATGACAGTGATTAGCGCGCCTAATCACGTATTTGCCATTATCTCATCTTATTTTATGCTATTAACATTTTGACGGACGACACCTTATGTCTGAACTTCATCTATTAAGTACCGATCAGCTCATTATGGGCTTGCAAGACAAACAATTTAGCAGCGCAGAATTAACCGAGCACTATATCAAGCGCATCGACGCGCTAGACAGCAAGATCAATAGCTTTATCACGCATACTTCTGAGACTGCACGTGCACAAGCAAAAGCAGCAGACGAGATGCGTACACAAGGCGATAAGCGTCCGCTACTTGGCCTGCCTATGGCGCACAAAGACATCTTTTGTACCCAAGGCGTATTGACGACTTGTGGCTCAAAGATGCTGCATAACTTTGTCTCACCATATAACGCGACCATCGTCTCTAATATCGACAACGCTGGCATGATTAGCTTGGGCAAGCTCAACATGGATGAGTTTGCAATGGGCTCAGACAACAGCAGCTCGTACTACGGTACTGTACAGAATCCTTGGAACCTAGAGCGCGTCCCTGGTGGTTCATCAGGTGGTAGTGCTGCCGCGGTTGCCGCTGGTTTTGTGCCAGTTGCTACCGGTAGTGATACAGGTGGCTCTATTCGTCAGCCTGCTTCATTCTGCGGACTAACTGGTATCAAGCCTACTTATGGCCGTGTGTCACGCTTTGGTATGATTGCCTATGCCTCAAGTCTAGACCAAGCCGGTAGCATGGGACGTAGCGCAAAAGACTGTGCCTACCTGCTACAGCCAATGATTGGTCATGATCCGCGTGATGCCACCTCTATCAAACATGAGATGCCTGACTACGTACAAGATATCAATGATGCAGAGGCTACTGCTGGTGATAAGCCATTTGAAGGTCTTCGTATCGGTGTGGCAAAAGAATACTTTGGCGCAGGGCTTGATAGTGAAGTTGAGCAAGCTGCCCGTGCCGCTCTAAAGAAATACGAAGAGCTAGGCGCAACGATTGTAGAAGTAAACATCACTGATCCTGAGATCACGCTTGCCACTTACTACATGCTAGCACCTGCCGAAGCGTCCTCAAACCTATCACGCTTCGATGGCGTACGCTTTGGCTATCGCTGTGAGAACCCAACGGATCTGATCGATCTATATACACGCTCACGCTCTGAAGGCTTTGGCCCTGAAGTACAGCGCCGTATCTTGACCGGCACTTATGCGCTATCGGCTGGCTACTTCGATGCTTACTATACAAAAGCACAGAAGATTCGCCGCCTAATCGTCAAAGACTTCGATGAAGCCTTTGCTAGCTGTGATGTGATTGCTAGTCCAACAGCACCGACAGCTGCCTATAAGCTGAGTGAAGACCTCGATCCTGCAACAATGTACTTGGGCGACGTCTACACCATCGCGGTCAACTTAGCAGGTCTGCCTGCGCTCAGTCAGCCAGTTGGTTTGACTAAAGAAGGTCTACCTATTGGCTTGCAATTAATCGGTAAGCACTGGCAAGAGAGTCAACTGCTTACGACTGCGCATCTATTCCAGCAGCATACTGATCATCATCTACAACACTCAGCCATCGCAAAGGAGACGGTATAATGAACACAGCTACTACTGATAACAATGCCGCCCGTGAACACGCCGTGCGTAAAGAGCTATTTGTTGATGGTTATGAAGTGGTCATCGGTATCGAGATTCACTGCCAGCTAAACACAGAAAGTAAAATATTCTCAAGTGCGCCGACTGACTTCGGTCATGAGCCAAACAGCCAAGCCAGTATCGTCGATTTGGGTCTACCTGGCGTATTGCCAGTGCTAAATGCTGGCGTGGTCGATCGCGCGTTAAAATTCGGTATTGGTGTCAATGCTGAGCTGGGTCTGTTTAATACGTTTGATCGTAAGAACTACTTTTACCCTGACTTACCTAAAGGCTATCAAATCACTCAGATGGCCAATCCTATCGTCGGCGTTGGCTATATCGATGTCGTGGTCAATGAAGGGGATAAGAACGAATATCCTAAACGTATGGGTATCACCCGCGCGCATCTAGAAGAAGATGCAGGTAAATCAGTGCATGATGCTGTCGACGGTATGACTGGTGTCGATCTTAACCGTGCTGGTACGCCGCTGATCGAAATCGTATCTGAGCCAGACATGCGCTCCGCTCACGAAGCATTGGCCTACATCAAAGCCATTCATCAGCTGGTCACTTGGCTTGGTATCTCAGACGCTGTAATGGCTGAAGGCTCATTCCGCTGTGATTGTAACGTCTCTGTGCGCAAACCAGGCGATGATCTCGGTACGCGCACTGAGCTGAAGAACCTAAACTCGTTCCGCTTTATCGAGCGTGCTATCAATCGTGAAATCGAGCGTCAAATCGATATTATTGAAGACGGCGGCAAAGTCGTCCAAGCAACGATGCTGTATGATCCAGAGCGTGATGAAACGCGTACCATGCGTACCAAAGAAGACGCCAACGACTATCGCTACTTCCCTGATCCTGACCTTCTACCTGTCCGTATCGAGCAGCATACGGTTGATGCGATCAAAGCCGCCATGCCTGAGCTACCAGTGGCTCGCCGTGCACGCTTTGAAGAAGCGCTTGGTCTATCAGAGTATGATGCGCGTATCTTGACGGGTAGCCGTCAACTTGCCGATTACTTCGAAGATGTGGTGGCTGAAATCGGTCAGTCAGATGCCAAAATGGCTGGCAACTGGGTCATGGGCGACTTGCTAGGTGCACTGAACAAAGATGACAAAGACATCGTCGACTCCCCTATCAGCGCCAAGCAGTTGGCTGGCATGCTAAAGCGTATCAAAGATGACACGCTATCTGGCAAACTGGCTAAGAAAGTCTTTAGTGCTCTATATGAGCGCGAAGGTGGCAATGACGATGACGCAGCAGATAAGATCATCAAAGACAAAGGCCTCAAGCAAGAAACTGACACTGGGGCTATCAAAGCCATGGTCGAAGACGTCATTGCAAAAAATGAAGCGATGGTAGAAGAATATCGCGGCGGTAAAGAAAAAGCCTTTAATGGTCTGGTCGGTCAGGTCATGAAAGCCAGCCGCGGTAGTGCTAACCCGCAGCAAGTGAACCAAATTCTAAAAGAGCTATTGGGTTAAAGTCACCTGCGCAATAAAGATACTGACTGTGATGCGTAGAATAATGTGGTAGATTTTGGCTAGTATAAATAGCCCTTGCAATATACATAATTTTGCGTAAAATAGTCAGTCATTCGGGGCGTAGCGCAGTCTGGTAGCGCACTACACTGGGGGTGTAGTGGTCGCAGGTTCAAATCCTGCCGTTCCGACCAAACATAGATATAGGGTAGACCGTCATTGACCGTCTACCCTTTATTTTGGACGCTTGTAGGCTAAACATCTTCTATAGCCCTCCATCATAAAACGTAGTAATCCACGTAGAATTGCGGTATATTTTACGGTATATTTTATACCGTCATGGAAATATACCGTCATGTCCCTAACTGATAGCCAAATCAAACGCCTCAAGCCATCTGACACTTGCACACCAAGCCGACCTGACAAATATAGCGACGGTAACAACCTACGCTTGTGGGTGCGTAGCACTGGCAGTAAGGTATGGGTATCTGACTACAAATATGCTGATAAACGTCAAAGCCTGACGATTGGAAAGTATCCCGCGATGAGCTTAGCCAATGCTCGCCAGCGCAACCAACAAATTAAAGACCTGATAGCACAAGGCATTAATCCTAAGCAGGATAAAAAGCGCTTGCAAGCAGATACTGACGGCACCAAAACATTTGATGCTCTAGCGCAACGCTGGCACAAAGAGCGAAAACCCCACATTGCACCTACTACTCATAGTCGTGACTATTCACAGTACCAGCGCGATATTAAGCCTACTATTGGTCATCTGAATATAGATGAGATTACCGCGCCTGATATTCTTTCTATTGGCAAAGATGTCGAAGCAAGGGGCGCTACTGATATGGCTCGACGCGCAATACGCCAAACAGGGCAGATATTCAAACAAGCTATACGCGAGGGCTTGATAACTCATAACCCAGCCAATGACTTAACGGAAGCTTTGCAACCGCATAAAGTTAAACACCATAGCCGCATAACCAGTCAACAGTTACCTAAATTACTTCAAGATATCGATGCGTATGGCGGCGACGTCCTGGTCAAGCTAGGTTTTTGGTTCATGTGCTACACGTTTGTGCGAACACAAGAGCTTCGTCTTATGGAATGGTCGGAAGTAGATTACAAGGCCAAGATATGGCGCATACCGGCCGAGAAGATGAAAATGGATAGACCTCATCTAGTACCACTCGCGCCACAAACAATGAAAATATTGCAAGAAATTAAAGCGATGGGCTTTTCAGATAAGTATGTGTTTTTCAATACGACAACGCGCAAACCTTACAGTACCAATGCTTTTATTACTGCCCTATGGCGCATGGGCTATAAAGGACGCATGACTGGTCACGGATTTCGAGGGCTTGCCAGCACAACCCTACATGAGCAAGAGTTTATGCACGAAGCAATAGAGCTACAGTTGGCACATGAGAAAGAAAACAAAATAAGTAAAGCTTATAACGGAGCGCAGCACCTGCCTTATCGAAAAGACATGATGCACCAATGGGCAAAATTCATCGATGATGCTTACGCTGGCAAGATTGATAATGTTACACACGGCAACTTCAAACAGCAAGCTCAGCAGTTAAGCTAAGGCTTAGCACCATTTATGCAAGGCTAGGTCTAATTACCCGAACGACAGCTATTTACATCCTTATGCTGTCAACGCCTCGCACCTACTTTGATTTAAGGGTGTAAGAGTCTAAGTCATGGGCAATAAAAATATTTCTTTAAGCTTCGATACGGCAGAGTACTATAACCTCGAAGAAGCAAGCGAATACTTAAATAGAAAAAATAAAATTGAAAATATAACACAAAAAAAACTACTAAAAAAAATCTATCAATTTAATTTAGATGTCTATTGTTTTGGAAAAGGCTTCTCTTTAATGGGTACTCACTATCTAAATGAATTAGTATTTTTAGAAGAATTAGATAAGTCAGGTCCAGACTACGACGTTTATATAGGACAAATAGATAATTATCTATTTAACTGTGATATTAGACCTTCTAACGCCTGTAAAGAATACGGATTATTCCTCCAACTAAGTAACAGAATGATTAGCCAATTATTATTTTTAGGTCATACTGATATTAGTGATGAATGGTCAGATATTGAAGGGCTTTTACCCCATAGCAGACTTAATGCTGATCCAAGCAATGTTGAGGAGTTTCTTAATCCAAGTCAAATTCCTAGTAACTACAAAGGCGAAGACTTTTATTTTAACCAAATTAAGGTCGCACAAAGTACATATAAACCAATTTTTTCCGAAGAAGATATTGAGGATAGAGGTCTTCAAGAAGCATTAAAAAAAATCAACCTAAAGGTAGTAGAACATCATCACCTTGAAGACTTTCAGATAGCATCTTATGAAGGCTCAAACCATTATTTTAATAATGAAAACACAATTTCATTAACTTTAGAAATTACTATTGATGATATTTTAATTTTACACAAAGATTTAGAAAAGCTAGAAGAGTATATTGTCGAAGATGTTTCATTAACAGAAGAAACAGAGCAATTGTTCAAAAAGAAAGGGGTAAGTCCTAAATTATCAATAGCAAAATTAATAGCTAATGTACACGCACAGAGTTTATGGACAAACGACCATGATCAGAAAATTCGGATTGGAGAAATGTGTGATCACATATGGGTTTATTTACTCAATACTGAGTACCGGACTATGCTTCCTGAGAGAAGGCAGTCCTTAAAAAATTGGTTAAATAATATACCTGAGTATGCTAGCCAACCAGGAAAAACTCCTAAAAAAAATAAAATATGAACTCCATCAACCTAAGTTTATATAGATTAACCTAGGTTGATGGAGTTTTCCTAGTTAATCGTATCCACTAACATAGACCCATACAAGACAAGCTATTACAAACCGTAGTAGCGCATAGTATGGAGTTTTTTACATGACAAACACCAGCCTACAAACCCCCGTTATCGGTTTCACTCACAACACCTCAAACGACATTGAACAAATAGCAGATAAACTACACGTCCAATATTTGCCACCGCAAGGTATGAGTCGTGCCAGCCAGCTTCTGCCATTCCTACCTTTCGGTAGCAGTACCTTATGGGCATGGTCACGAGATGGACGCTTCCCATGCCCGATCCGCCTCTCAAACACTATGACTGCATGGCGCAATGCTGATGTTATCGAATGGCTGAGCAATCAAAACCCTCCTATTAGTGAGGGAGTATAACCATGATTATTCAAAATAAAAAAGTTCAGCGAATCTACAGCCCCATAAGTAATGAAGCTCAAGATATTTACATGAGCATTAATCTATTAAATCTACATAACCTATCAGTGCCTCTACAGTTACTAGCTAAGGCTAGATATAGCTTATCTGTTATTCATGATGAGCTATTACACACAATTAGAGACAACTGTCTCAACCGCGGTAAAATCGGACAGTTTACCGCGAACCTCCATACCAAAATTGAACACATGTCTCTAGCCTCCCTAGAAAATGATTCCGGTATTGGCGTCCTAACTAAACCTTTAATTCAAATGGCAAGGAAGCTGTATGACAGCCTTTATGCCGATGAGTCTTTGACTATTATTCACTTTCACGATATAGCCAAGCAGGTGCTCGATATTCACGAATGCTTAGATAGAGTCTGCTTACTTTTACTATATCGTCAAATGGAGGTTAATTAGTCATGTCCTATAACACTGTTTCATTAATTCCAGCTATCAACACCAATACCTTTGCCCTATTAAAACTAAATGATGAAAATTTATGGCCCTGGTCTGATATTAGAAAACTGTTTAGGCTTAAAGACGAGCCTTACAGAAAGCCCGGTTTATTAGATCGTACACCATACCAGCTATTGATCAGTGAAGAACAGATAAGCTTACTTCAGCGAAAAACAGTCAATAAAAAAGTCTATGCGGGCAGCATAGACTTTATAGAATCCATCAATACGTTCAACGCAGTTCCAGCCCCAGAGCAAGGGCTGGCAAGTTATATAGCTTCATCCAAATCGTTTGATTATATCAACTTGAATCAATTAGCACCTTTTCAACATCAAGTATTGCACTTCAAAAGCAATCATAACATAGGTTTCAGTGATGTGTTAGGCAAGGTGTTCCGTCAAATCATGATCATAGGGGCCTATCTGATGCATTACTTCCCTTTTAGTCCCAAGGACTATATGAGTAAAACTAGCTTTTTAGAGCCAATGGAGGATTTAGCGTATCGCCGTATGTTGGACTATTGCTACCTTAATGAGCAGCCACTACCTAAAGATATTACTGAGATTGCTTTGCTAATAAGTATGCGAACGCATAGCGATAGCATTGCGGTCGTATTGCATTACTTTTTTGAGCTTACAGATGATGGCTATATTAATGATAGAGTTGAGAGAGACATTAAAGCATACCAGGAAAAATCGGTTAAAGCACGTGCATCAGCTAGGGCAAGATGGGATGAAAAAAAATCTAAGATTAGTAGGAAAGAGGTATTGAGCGAACGCAATGCGAACGCATGTAAAACGCATGATGGTCGCAATACTAACTATAAACTATTAACTATTAACGAAGAACTAGAAACTAACTCTAATAGTGCTAACCAAAAACAACTTAACATCCCTTTTGATCTTTTTTGGAAAACCTATGCTAAGTCTGTAGCTAAGGGTAAATGTGAGTCTAAATGGAGCTCTCTTAGCAATAAGGTTCGTGAACAGATTATGCTGCACTTGCCAGCTTATATTACTTCAACACCAGTCAAAAAGTTTCGCAAAGATCCGTACACCTACTTGAATAATGAGTGCTGGCTAGACGACATTATTGCCAATGAGCCTCGCATTAACCAGCAAGCGGCTACCTATAGCGATATGAATGTAAACGCGAAATATGATGACCCAAACCATAATCCTTTGGGTGGACTGTTTACAGTACAAGGATCTGTCTAATGGAAACTACTAAAGAGTTACCTAAGGTAGAGATTGGTGGCCGTTTTCTGCGTAACCTTCTAACTGACTGTAATATTCATGGGCGGACAAAACACCTAGATCTTAACGGTAGTATCGAGTGCTACAAATGTAATGACGCTAGGATAAAGATAGCTAGAGATAAACGACTGAAAATTGACCACCAAAGCATGAAAGCGCTAATGATAACCAAAATGATATCAAAAGGCATAAACGTAAATATGAGGCGTTTTAGTGATTGGCAGTATGATGAAACTAAAAACGCTGAGCAGCGCGATAAGATTGCCCAGCTACAGCAGTACAGTGAATTAATTAATAGCGATTCGCCTAATCTAATTATTCTTGGCCGCACAGGTACAGGCAAGACAATGTTAGCCAATGCAATCGCGGTCAATCTCTACTTAGAAAAGGAGCAATCCTTACCAAGTGAATTTGACAGTTATAACCAGCAGGATTTTTATAACCACACTTGCGAGCTAATAACGTCTTTTAATATTGGCTCTGAAGCACGCGCATGTTGGGGCAACTCTCAAAAAAGTGAAGACGATTACTTGCAAAACTTGGCGGCCAATGAGCTATTAATCATTGACGATTTGGGCGCAGGTGATCGGCACGCAAAGGATCGCGAACGAATTGCCCAGATAATTATTTCAAGACATGAAAAAGCGCCTACCGTGATTACAACCAATATGGACATCGCTGACTTGCATGAGTTTTTAGGCGATAGAGCATGGGATAGATTACGTGAAAATTTATTAGTAATGGTATGCGACTGGGATAGCTACCGAGCTAAAAACGCTATTATTCAGCTTGTGGGGTCTGCCAAATGAATAATGAACAAAGCAGGTACATCCAAGTCGAACAGTCTGTTCTTAATCAATTGCTAGGTAGAGGTACGGCGTTTGATGTGGTCAGCGACATTATTGTTGCTGATGACTTCGAAGCCGTAAGACATCAGGTTATGTATCAAGCTATTAGTGATTTGGCAATGGCCAATAAGCCTTATGATGAAGTTATGGTGGCTGATCTGCTTGAGGAGCGTAACCAACTTAACGATAAGTATTGCCCAACCAATTACTTTGCCGTAATGAGCTTAGTACCGAACATTTCGTTCAGCAGTTTACGTAGCCATGCTCAATTAGTAAAACGCCGGTCAATTCGTAGACAGTCGATTGCTCAGTTCAAGTTTGGCATTCAGAAACTTGAAGATGGCGATAGTCAAACCATTGATGTGAATAACGAGGTCATGAGTGCCATTGCTAATCTTGAGATAAGTAATGACACTAATAACCATGCGCGAGTTGGTACGTTGATGGGCAGTATGATTGAGCGCATCGCAGCGGCTAAAGATGGCATAAATAGCTTTACCAGTACTGGATTTCCAGAGTTTGATAACTTGGCGATGATTGATGCTGGTAATCTGGTTGTCGTTGCCGCCCGGCCTTCCATGGGTAAAACTGCATTGGTTATGAGTTATCTGTCGCATATCGCTAAATATAAAGAAGGTGAAGCGGTCTTCTTTAGTATAGAAATGCCATCTGATCAGGTGATGGATAGGCTGGCAAGTGCCAAGGCTAGTATCCATCTAACGTCTATTAGGAAAGGTCAACTAAGTACTGATGAATGGGCGCGAATGCAGCGTTTTATTTCAGACGAAGAAGATATGCGTCTCACAGTCGTTGAAACAAAGGAGATTACCATTGCTGAGATACGCACCCAGCTAAATAGAATAAAGCGTGAAACGGGCGGCAAACTATCAGCTGTTGGTATCGATTACTTGCAGATAATGGGCGGCCTCCATGGGCAGTACAAGATTGATAATATTAGTACCATTACACGCACGCTAAAAACATTGGGGCATGAGTTCAGCTGCCCTATCTTTTTGCTATCGCAGTTAAGCCGTGAGGTTGAAAAACGTCCTAATAAGCGGCCTATCATGTCAGATTTACGTGATTCAGGGACGATTGAGCAAGATGCGGACCTCATCGTTATGATTTATCGCAACGATTACTACGAGCAAAAAGAGAAAGGCGGCAGTGCTAAGCTTGATGGTATGGCAGAGGTGATACTGGCCAAGAACAGAAACGGACCAACCGGAACAGTTAGACTGGGCTTTGAAGGTCAATACGCACGCTTTACCAATCATATGCCAGTAGCAAGCGACCTAGATATAATACCGAATTATGGGAGCATTTATAATTAATCAAGCAGTATGGCCGTAACTAATTGAGTGATAGTCACGCTTCTAATTTTACAATATCAATGCTCAGGAGAAATGTGTGACCAAACGATCGGGATATACCAAACACGACATTAAGAATATCAACATCACGATAGGGTTAAATTTAGCAGCAGCGCGCCGTAATGCTGGCATGACACAAACAGAAGTTATGAAAGCGATCTGGGGTGTATCAAACAATCGCAATCGTATTAGCGAGATTGAGAACGGTAAAAAGAATCTGACCCTAATTGACTTGCTTATATTTCAAGATCTATATGGCCAATCTCTTGATTATATTTGCGGCCTATCGATTGAGCCTGAGATTGATATATTAGCTGGCACCGTGAATCACGTGGTCAATCAATCACATGCCATTATTGAAATGATGACCTCCGAACTTGCCAGCGTCGTTGTAGAGCATATGAAGTTCATCTGTAAAAACGACCATGAAGCCCTATTGACATATTCTAAAGAGCTATGTGACGTTATAAAATCTGACCAATATATCGGTAATATCAGTGATCCGGTCGTACAAGCTACTCGTCGAGTCATGTCTATTATCAGAAAAATAGACGTTGACCAAGCACGGAAGATAAATGCTGTTGATATGCAAATGATGCAAATAAAAGAACGCATTAACAATGAAGACCGCCACTATTTGCTTAGAGATAGAGACAAAAATTACCAGTATAGTGTGCCGCTACCAAAGCCTGAGACGATAGACGATATACAAAGAGTAGGAGTTGAGGATGAGTAGTCATTACTCAAAAAATGGAGTGTGGGCATCGGCCAGATTTATCTGGGAGAATACGCCTCACATTACCGACCGTGAACTGATTGAACAGCTAAAAACCGGTTATGGAAATGCGGCACCAAAATCGAGCGGTACAATCAGTAAAAGGCGTAAAAAAGAAAACTGGATTAAGAACAGTCTGGTACAAACCTCTAAAAAATACATGGACCTAGAGGCGAATAGCGATGGAAGCAAGCCAGAACGGAAGCAGAAACCGCAAAACACTCATTTAATCCCATCGAAAACTAATAAAGCAGAAAACCTGGAATCAGACACAGAATTGGAAGCGGCAGGAAGCAAGATTGAAGGAATAGTTGAGAGCGTCGTTATTGATGCTCAAGGTCGTGCTAAGATTATTAAAAACACCAGAAGCAGGTTTGATAACTTAGGTCAGTTATTTGATCAGGCATTGACCGCGGCATTATCTTTACAGGGATATGCGAATGCAGCTAGTGAGGATCCTGAAGCTGGCGAACAATTTCAAAAGGCATTATTACTATCAGAATCTTTGTCCGATACAGTTGGAAATCTCGCTAAGTCATTGAAGATCATAGCAGAGGTAGAAATGCCTTTATGCGGCATTACATCAGACGACTTTAAGCAATCAGATCAAGATCGTCGTTTAAATGCTTTAGCTACGCTTGGTGATATTCACGAGCAGGAACAAGCAGCACGTGCGCGTTTGACACCAGAACTTCATGCGCGATTAGCAGAGATAGATAGTGTTGAAACTTGCACTGATGATTGTGATTTATTTCCAAATTAATATATCAGGTTGGAAAGTCGAAACAGAGCTTTAGTTAATATAACGTCAGATATGAGGCTTTCCTGGAAAGCTTGTAACTGCTTATGATCCATTAGTCGCAGAATAAGGAATGGCTAGCAGCATGAACAGCTTTTAGGACATTAAAGACTACCAGGAGCATGATAAACCAAACAAGCGACATAGGGATACTAAAAAATATTTCGTAGTGATCCCTAAAAAGGCCGTGACATCAGCTTTCGTACTGTTTTAGCTAGCAATAAACAAACCTACATTTCAGTTTTAGATGACAAGTTCACCTCATTTTACGCCAAGGTGCAAACGACCACTGAGATAGTCGAGACTATCAAATAAATCTACGATTTCGATATATCTAGCATCTTATTCTTTATAGTAACGGATAACTTCTTAAATGGCAGCAACGCTTGGCAGAAATGACATTAACACCTTTTATCCTAAAGCTAAATTTCAGCCATATATCGTGCATATGGTGCGTTATTAGGGATACTCTCCTATTTAAAACATTGATGGCTAGAATTTAATCTAATAACTCCGCTTGTCTCATAATCGATTTTAACTCAGCTTGAGCAGCTTCTATTTCAGCTAGATCAGACCTGTACTCAGCTTCGTTTAACTCAGCTTGTTCTTGTCTTTGAATGGCTCTTAGCTCAGCCTCCTCTTTTTCTCTTTGATTTTCTTTCAATTCAGCTTCGTAAAACTCTTCTTCATTGGGTGTGACGTACACTTCATCAGGTTGATATGGCTTGCTAGGAACTATATATACGGTTTGAGCTTTGAGAGCACTTAGTCTTTTATATTCATCACACCCATCTTGAATTCTATTATCACAAGCTTTGCCGAACAGTTCTATAGCGACGTCAAGGTCATCCTCAACGCCATCACCGCGAAGATACATTAACGCCATGTTAAAACTGGCGTGGATATTGCCCTGATTTGCAGATTTTTCGCACCATTCAAAAGCTCTTGAATAATCTTGGCGAACCCCTTGCCCTTCTGCGTACATTGCACACAGTTTAAGTTGGGAGTCATTATCACCTCTATACGCGCCTATCTTAAATAAATCAAAAGCTTCAGCATAATCCTTCTCAACACCTTTTCCTTCATAATACATATGACCTAAAGTAGATTGAGCGTCAGCATTACCTTGATTTGCAGATTTTTCACACCATTCAAAAGCCTTATAATGATCTTGCTCGACACCTTGTCCTTCATAATACAACGCACACAGCATCATTTGAGCTTCAGTATTACCTTTGTTCGCTGCTTTTTCAGCCCACTTGAAAGTATTAGGGTAATCACTCTCATTAAGGTAATTCAATGCTAAATCGTGTTGTGAAGCAGTGTCGCCTAAATAAGCGGATCTTTTTGGCTGTTTAAGACTAAAAAACCAACTTGCTACGATCACTATAATCACTAACAGAAACCCAAACATTACTGCATATATTTTCTTCAAGGAATGATGCCTCAGTGCCAATAATAGATTGCAAGACTATACTTTATGGATATAAGCTAAATCAAATAATATAAATAAAACAATTGGAAGTTTGAGATGGTTGCTAGCGCAGCTAATAAGCTCTTTAGTGTAGAGAGATTTAATCCCTGCTAAGTATAACCAGCCCTCATCAGTCCATATGTAAGCGAGCTCAACAACCTATGTTTGGTTAGGGCAGCTACCCGTCTTTCGGGTTAATAGAGTTGGCAGCTTTATTTTTGAATAGCATAATAGATGATAGTATGTAATATTGAAACATTGTTTATAGCTAACGTAATAGACTATCAATGAAATTAAGTCTACTACTAACGCAACTACGAAGTTATATCAAATAATATCTTAGAGTCAATAAAACATACCTATTACAAAAATTAAAATGAATGGATTACTCTATCCATCATTTTTTGCTCTTTCATTCAGGATTCAAAGTATGGCCGTTAACCAAGCGAATATCTTAGACTCATTAGACAAAATCTGTCGTGAGCTCAATATCAATGAGTTTTTTTATGACTTTCTCTTGGCGTATGGTCTGCCAAAAAGCACAGTCACACGACTGCGTAAAGAGGATGACAATCGTAATGTAGCAGATGGCGATGGCATCGCTTTAAAGAAGAAAATCTACTTCAAAAAAGTAAGTATCGGTGATGACATAGAAGCTATTGCAGAAGAGATAAAGTCTTCTAATGTCATATCTCAACATGATATTCGCTTTGTGATGGTGACCGACTTTCAAACACTGGTTGCTTACGATTTAAAGGCAGAAGAACGCCTCGAAACCACAATCGAGGCACTACCCCAGCAGTACGCCTTCTTCTTACCGCTGGCGGGTTATGAAAAAGCCATCATGCACTCAGAGCATCCTGCCGATATTCGCGCATCCGAAAAAATGGGTCAGCTTTTTGATTTAATTAAAGCGCGCAATGATCTGACCACTCCTGAAGACATCCATGCCCTGAACGTATTCCTAACTCGACTATTATTTTGCTTTTATGCTGAAGACACGGGGATTTTTGCAGAAGGTCAGATGACCTCAGCTATTCAATCGAGTACACAGATTGATGGCTCTGATTTAGCTCATTTCTTCAGCGATCTATTTAAAGTATTGAATTTAGATAATCATTCACCTGAACGAAAGGACATGCCAGCCCACTTCCAAGCATTCCCTTATGTGAACGGTGGCTTGTTTCAGACAGATGAGCCTACACCAGAGTTTGGCCGTCAAGCGCGACGTATTCTGATTGATTGCGGTACCTTAGACTGGTCGCAAATCAATCCTGATATTTTTGGCTCCATGTTTCAAGCGGTTATTGATGAAGAGCATAGAGCTAATTTAGCGCAACACTATACTTCAGTTCCAAATATCATGAAGGTCATACAGCCTTTATTTCTAGATACACTATACGAGGTTCTGGAAAACACTCGTGATAATGAAACCAAGCTAAAATCATTGCTTGTTCGACTACAAAATATAAGGATATTCGACCCTGCGTGTGGCTCTGGTAATTTTCTCATTATTGCTTATAAAGAACTACGCAAGCTGGAAATGGAAGTAATAGACGCACTTAACGCTACAAGTAAACAGTCCGTAATTTACTATACAAATATTCGACTATCACAGTTCTATGGAATAGAGCTTGATGATTTTGCACATGAAATAACAGTACTCTCACTATGGCTTGCTGAGCACCAAATGAATCAAGTTTTTAAAGAGAAATTTGGTTATACAGAACCTGCACTACCACTAAGGGAGTCAGGTCACATTGTAGTTGGAAATAGTTTGACGGTTGACTGGAATACCGTATGTCCTAGGGAGAATGAGAAAGGCGTATCTCATGAGATTTACGTCTGTGGCAATCCACCATTTTTAGGCTATAGATATAGAACTGACTTTCAAAATAAAAACATGGATTTTGTTTTCCATGGATTCAAAAAGCACCGTTTCCTTGACTATGTTTCATGTTGGTTTTGGAAAGCTACAAACTATATGGATAACAAATTAATTGAATGCGCTTTTGTTTCTACAAACTCTATCTGTCAGGGTGAGCAAGTAGGAATGCTTTGGCCCTTTATTATAAGTGAAGGAGTAAGGATTAAATTTGCTTATAATACTTTCCCATGGAAAAACTCGGCAAAAAACAATGCTGCGGTTCATGTAATTATTATCGGTTTAACTAAGAGACCTGGTTTTGCCAAACTCTTTAAGCATGATGACGATGCTTTGATGACTACTGTACATACCAATATCAACCCTTATCTAGTAGGGGCTAGTAATATTATAATAACTAGCTCAAGTAAACCACTCACAAAACAGATCCCTATAGCACTAGGAAACTACCTTAAAGATGGAGGGGGGTTAATCTTAACAGAAAACGAGAAAAACAAGCTATTATCTGAGTCACCATTAGCTGAACGTTGGGTTCGACTATTAATAGGTGCAGAAGAAATGCTAAATGGTACAAAGCGTTGGTGCTTATGGTTTGAAGGAGAAAAATTAGAAAGTTTAATTAATATTCCATTCATTGCTCAACGTCTAGAGCAAGTAGAGAACTCGAGACTTGCTAGCACTAAAATACAGACTAGACTACAAGCTAATACACCTCATCTTTTTTCAGAAGTGAGACAGCCTTCTGAAGGGTCTTATCTTCTTATACCCACTGTCAGCTCTGAAAGAAGAAAGTATATTCCCATAGGTTTTTACAACTCACAAGATATAGTGGTTGGTCCAAACTTCTTAGTTGCAAATGCAACTTTATTCGAGTTTGCTATACTGACTTCAGAGATGCATAACGACTGGATGAGAGCAGTAGCAGGCAGGCTAGAAAGCCGCTATCGTTACTCATCTACTCTAGTCTACAACACTTTTCCTTGGCCTATTATTACAGCGCCAAAGCGTCAGAATATCGAAGGCTTAGCTGAAGAGGTTTTACTTATTCGAGAAGACTATCCTAACAAAACGTTAGCAGAATTGTATGACCCTGATAAGATGCCTGCGCCACTTATCGCAGCTCATAAAGCCTTGGACGCAGCCGTTGAGAAGCTTTATAGAGATACTCCATTTAGAGATGCTGAAGAACGACTGACGCATTTGTTTGGACGCTATGAGAAACTAATCGCTAAAGAGAAAGTGGGTGCGACAGCTAAGAAGAAAGCCAAAAGGACTAAATAATAATGGCAGACTTATTAACCGTTAAATATAAGCAGACCGGTAAGAGCTCTAACCTTAATGAAATGGGCATGCGTGAAATGCAGGCGCGCGCGTATGAAGCGCGTGATGCTCAGTACTTGTTATTAAAAGCACCACCGGCATCTGGTAAATCACGGGCGTTGATGTTCTTAGGATTAAACAAGCTACACAAACAGGGCCTAAAAAAAGTTATTGTGGCAGTACCTGAGATGTCCATCGGCTCTTCATTCAAAGATACAGCGCTGACAGCTAACGGCTTCTTTACTGACTGGTATGTGCCGGCAAGTTATAACCTTTGCATACCTGGTGGCGAAGGTAAAAAGGTAGAAGCCTTTATTCGCTTTATGTCCGATCCAAACGCCGATACTATTATTTGTACGCATGCGACTTTACGCTTTGCTTATCAAAAATTAGAGCCAGCAGCGTTTAACGATACAGTAGTGGCCATTGATGAATTTCACCATACTTCGGCAGACGGTGAGAACCGATTGGGTGAATTGATAGACGGTGTGATGAGAGGATCTAACGCTCATATTATTGCAATGACCGGCTCATACTTTCGCGGCGATGCCGTGCCTATCTTGCTACCTGAAGACGAAGAGAAGTTCACTCAGATAACATATTCATACTATGAGCAGCTAAATGGCTACCAATATCTAAAATCGCTGGGTATCGGCTATCATTTTTATACAGGCCGTTATCTTAGCGCTTTACCTGAAGTACTCGACACCAGCAAAAAAACAATCATTCATATTCCTAACGTGAACTCTATAGAATCTACCAAGGATAAGTACTCAGAAGTTGATCATATTCTTGACGTTATTGGTGACGTTGTAGAGCGTGATATGCAAACAGGCATTATTACTGTTGAAGACAAGAGTGGGCGACTGCTTAAAGTAGCTGACTTAGTAGATGACAATCCACTGCGAATCGAAGTGCAGAACTATCTGCGCAACGTTAGTAAAGCGGATGATGTTGATATTGTCATTGCCTTGGGCATGGCAAAGGAAGGTTTTGACTGGCCATGGTGTGAGCATGTTCTAACTATCGGTTATCGTTCTTCCCTTACTGAAATTGTGCAGATTATTGGCCGCGCGACCCGTGATTGTGCTGGCAAGCCGCACGCCCAGTTTACTAACCTAATCGCCCAACCTGATGCTGAAGATGACGACGTTAAAGTCTCGGTCAACAATATGCTTAAAGCGATCACAGTATCGTTGCTGATGGAGCAAGTACTGGCTCCTGCTATTAATTTTAAACCACGCTCGCGCATGCTCTATGATGAGCAAGTACCGCCTGGGACTGTTATCATCGAAGATAGTACTGCCCCTGTTTCAGATCAGGTACTTAAAGCACTATCAAACTTAGATAATATCAAAGCCGCCATTCTTCAAAGACCTGAAATCATCGCACCAGCAGTGACTGGCGAGCCTGATTTAGAGCTCATGATAGAAGTTGAGATACCAAAAATAATAGAAAGACTATACCCAGATATGGATGAGGATGAGGTTAGAACTGTCTCTGATGCGGTACATACCTCTATGTCTATACAGTCATCCGGCGGCTTAGTAGATGAGTCAGATCTACCAGAAGACGCTGAGATCATGGTGCCAGATAATATACAGCAAGAAGAGCAGCCATCCCCTGAATCGACTGCTACTGGAGGTGGTAATAAACCTAGCGTCAGTAACGGCGAGCCTGAAGCAAATCGTAAGTTCGTTCAACTAGGCAAAAAATTTATAAATATAGAATATCTGAATATTGATTTGATTCGTCAAATTAATCCATTCCAAGGTGCTTATGAGATTCTATCTAAGGCCGTAACACCCTCTACGCTTAAAACCATTCAAGATACTGTCATCGGTATGCGCGCTAGCATGTCAGAAGAAGAAGCCGTCGCGCTTTGGCCCCGCATCCAAGTATTCATGAGAGAGAAAGGTCGTGAGCCTTCTGTAATGTCTAGTGATGGTTATGAAAAGCGGTTGGCTGAAGGTGTGGCCTACCTCAAACGCAAAGCGCAAGAACACAAAGCACAAGCTCAGAAGGCATAAGGATACATTATGTTATCTATCAGACATGCAAAGCGCAAAAGACTTTCTTTAGACGACATACTTAATGGCCCAGATGAGTTTGGATTGCTCAATGTTGAAGCAAAGCGACTTGGCAGCTCATCACCGCCAGAGGTTTCAAAATTTGAAGAGATTAATACGTTTATTGATCAAGAAGGAAGACAACCCGAATTTACTGGTGAGTTACCCGAAAAGTTGCTGGCGCGTAGAATGCAAAGCTATATTGACAATACACAAGCGCATGAAGCTATTCGAGCTTATGATCGACATAACTTACTCACTTCTACCGTTACACAAGCCAACCCACTACAAAATACTGATATTGAGTTAACAGGTGCTGAGAAGAATACTGTCGATGAGATTAAAGAAAGTCGTAGTGCCGGCATTGAAGATGTAGCAGTTGAAAAAGCTGCTTCTTTAGAAGACATCTTTAATAGTGATATGTTTTCTCAGATGGATTTTGGCGATCAAAGTTTATTTGAGATGACTCATGTCCCATCTATCGATAGTAGGGAAAAACCAGAAGAAGTTGCACGACGAAAAGCTTGTAAAGATTTCTATAAGTTCGAGCCTATATTTACCAACATACACTCCAATCTAAAGTCAGGTGAGATGCAAAGCGTCCGTTATAAAAACGAAGCGCAAATGAATGAAGGTGATGTGTTCATCGTTGAAGGGGTCATCTGTTTAATTGCAGAGATAGGTGAATATAGAGAGAATAGCGAAGGCCGCTATGATCCAAGAATGCGAGTCATATTTGAAAATGGTACTGAGTCAAACTTACTACTTAGATCGTTAGGCAAGCGACTTTGGTTAGACGAGACTGGCCGCAAAATTGCCCACCAAACAAACTCCCAGATAGATGACTCGAATACCGTGAGTGACCAAGACAAACGAGCTGGTCAAATATATATAGTGACGACTAAAAGCGAAAACCCTATTCTTAAATCTATACCGAATCTAGTGAAGATTGGATATACAGAACATACGGTTGAGCAACGCACAAAAAACGCTATGCGAGATACTGCTTTTCTAGAAGCACCTGTAAGAATATTGGCAGCAATGGATTGCTATAACCTTAACCCTAATAAGTTTGAAACGTTAATCCATGGCTTCTTTCATGCACAGCGATTAAATGTCACTTTGACTGGGAAAAATGGAAGATCTTATCATCCGCAGGAGTGGTTTTCCGTGCCGTTAGATACTGTAAGAGAAGTAGTTAAACGTATTATTGATGGTAGCATCGTCAACTATAGAATAGATAACACCACTACAACCTTGGTAAGAAAGAAAAATAGAGTGTGAGTAAATGAAAAACACAAAGCAGAGAAATATATTTATTAGCGTTGTCGGACTAGTTATTGTCACTTTAGGATGGACTTATATTGACGGTCAAAACTCTCAAAGCCGTGATTATGAATACGAAATAATGCAGCTTGAAGCAACTATTGAAGAATATAAAGAAGTTATAGAAAGTAGTAAATCCGAAATTGAAAGTTTACAAAGCGAATTAGCTGATGTTAGATCTACCTCTAATTCACTTGACTCCTACAAAATAGAATTAATGTTTGTTGAATCAAAATCAGAAGTGGATGATTTAGCTTATAAATTATCAAGTGATGTCGATGACTTACAGCGCGAGATTCAAGAAGTTGAAAGTATAGCTGATGATGTTCAGTATAAGCTTGAGAGTTCTGATTTACAATATTCGTATTAGAAGACACTTACCTATCTCATTTACCTGAAGAATATAGAAGCACATGAACGGTATGCCGTACAGGTATCGAATTGAGCCTTCTATTTGAGAATGACAACCCTAGTAGCTTCAAAGATGATCGTCAATGATTTGTCGCTTACAGTCCTTACATTGGTAGTTCTGCTTACCAAAGCTTCTTATGTCATTTTTCTTTAAGCTGGTAATGTGACAGTCGGGCAGATGATACCTATTTGTGTCTTCATAACCTCAAATATATCATCTTGTTTCGGCTATCACCCTTCCATTGTTTCCTCAGCATAATTTCTGATACACCACCTATTTTTAATAAAAACTATTAAATTTATTTCTCGTCTGACAGCCTGATTACCTATTCAGAACTGTTCGTTATCTGTCCATAAATGCTCTAATGCTGTTGAGTACTCTAATTCCTTAATTCTAAGCAGTGCTTCAGTTAATACTTCTTGTAAGAGCTCGGCTAAACTACCATCATCCTTAGCTAACTCCTCCCAATACTCATCTGCTAAACTCTTTTCTGCATTGATGGCAAATTTTCGAGAGTTTTCTAATTTACTATCCCCATTAAGGTTAAAAACGGCAATAGTATTATCAGCAATTTCTGTCTCTAGAGAAGTCAATTTTTTTCTAGGTCTGACTTTGCCAGAGTTAAGAAAAAGCATTAACTTTCTAGAATCTATTTTATCAGGCTTGCATACTTTATTTAAGTGTATTGCCTTAGCTACTGGATTGCCGTCTTTATATTTTCCACAACGATCTGGATTATTACATGAACCAAATAGGTTGCTCCAGTCAAAGGTCAGACGCGGGTTTTTATCTCTTTGAATAAAATGTTCAATATGACCTTTGGAGTTATTTTTATAAAGGCTACACTCACAATATGCACAAAACCCGTTCTGCATGATATCGAGCTTTTCCCAAATATCTTTACCTAAGCCGTTATCTCTAATGACAGACCAATTATCTTTACCATGTTTAAATTCGGCTAAGCAATGGGGGGCATCGCCACGAATCAGCTTCTTCATTAAAGTCAATCTCCTTTTAACTCTTTGACCCTTAATTTGAACTCTTGAGTTCTAATATCGCTTTCAACCTTTACAATCTCTGGATGGTCTTTGCCGAAGTGTTGGACTATTTTATTATATAGCCCTATTCCTTTTTCAGACTTCCAAAGATTTTCCTTAACTAAGACTGAATAGTCGGAAAGCCAATTTGCTTCGCATACTGGTGGAATAGCAGAGGTTTTCATTATCTGCTCTAGGACATCAGCACTGCAAACACCTTTAGTTTGAAATTCTGGTATATCTATAGAAGCGTTCCCATCACCATCAAATCTAAGTATACGAATACAATCTTTATCAACAGTAGACAGCACTTGAGGGCTATGGGTAGTCACTATAAACTGTAGCTTAGGGAAAGTCTTTTGAAGATTGATTAATACTTCTTGTTGCCACTTAGGGTGTAGGTGCAATTCAATTTCATCAATAACTACAACCCCATGGCTATGTAAAGGATTTTCAGAGTTAGGGTTCAGTTTGACTAAGCGTCTTGCCAAGTCTCCAGAAAGGGCTACCAACATCTTCTGACCTTGTGATAACTGAGCTATATTTACTCTATTACCAAAGTTATCAACCATTAGTCTAGCTTTTCCTGAGCTTCGATCTACTTCAATATTTTTTATCTCTGGAACAAGCGTTTTAATTGCTAGATTAACAAGTTCTAAGTGTCGTTGATACTTTGTAAAAGAACTAATCTTTATTAAATCTGCTAATTCCTGTTTTTTAGAATTCAACTTAGCATTGAAGGGATCGTTTTCTGGAGTTATTTGACCTGCATATACATCATCAATAGTAGCCTGCAGAGTTTCTATCTGAACCCTTAGCTCTTCAACTTCTTTAGTCTTCTCACCTTTCGCCTGATTAACTAGCTCGATATACAGCTTGGAAAAGTCTTCGAGTTTTCCGCTTCCGTCCAAAGCTGTCTTAATATCGGAAAACCTGTTGCTTACGCTATCGCTTGAAGCTGATTCTGTAATCGTTGAAGATAACGAAAGGTCTGAGCGTTCGACTGAATAAAATGCTAAAAGTGGAATATATATCAAGGGATTGTAGGCTACACTTTTATACATCTCAGCAACTTGTCTTATATCTACTACATCAGTAGGTGAACTGCCACTATATCCAGAAACAGTATTACCAATACTTACATTAAAAGTATTTTGTTCGTCAAACTTAAATCTTGTCGCTACCTCACTAAACTCTTTAGAACCAACATAAATATCACTTTCTGTAATTGGTCTACCAACTACATCTGTTTTTTCTAAGTTATTGTTCAACCATGACAATGTCTTTGCAATACCTTCTGCAATACTAGTTTTTCCAGCACCATTAGCACCTATTAAAACAGTAATATTCTCATTAAAAGAAATATCTAAATCTATAAACCTTCTAAAATCAGTCATATGCATTGACGATAAAACAATTTTTTTATCAAGAAGTGCAGATTCTACTTTCGCCAAATATTGATAAGATAAGTCTTCATCTTTTTGCTCTACATTTTTCCCTTCAAAGTAGTTTCGATACAATTGATATGAAGATTGAAAATTACCTTTATCTGAGCTTTGAATTAGATGTTTGACAGACCTGCTCTTATTTTTGCGTGACATAGTCATTTGATTCCTCAACAATTTGAGTAATTAACTCAGCAGAATATTTTTTTCTCAAAGATTCAATAAATGTAGGCTCTATATGTTTAGCGAAAGAAATAAGACCTCTAAGATGCTGCCTCTCCTCAATATCAAGTTTATTTATTTGAACTTGATGTACCAAATGCTTTATATACCTCTTACGTTCTCTCCCGAGAGAGAGCGTTCCATCATTACTGATGGTTATACCTGTAACATGTCTGTTGTGAGCTTTAGATGAAAACCTAGTTTTCTTTCTATTGATTCTTATCGCATTACCAAATAGATTAGTCAGATTTTCTTTTACAAGTTGTGGAAGGACAAAAAGAACATCCTTGTGTTTGGTTGAAAAGGTTAAATCATCAGCATACCGTGTATATATAATTCCTTTTTCCATACACAGCTTACTAAGAACACAATCAAATTGGTACATGAAAAAGTTAGATACTAGGGGAGAACTTGGCGCTCCTATACTGAGAACTAATTTACCTCCCGTTTTTTTACTTGGACACCAAAAAAGTAATTTTTCTAAAGTCCTCTTATCTTGGTCTGAAGGTAAAGCTATTAACGACTCCCAAACCGTCCAAAATAATGTATTAGAAATAGAATTGAAAAAGTTCTCAAGATCTAACTTAAGTAAATATGGATTATCCTTATGAGCAATTGCATTCTGCTTAATACTCATTCCCTTTCTATAAGCTATCGCTGAGTCATGGATAGGTAAATTCTGAAGTTCCAAATACTTTCGCTGATATTCTTTCAGCTCCTTAGAAGGCTGAGCAATAACTCTATGTCCAGAAGTACGCTTAGGAATAGTGTAGACTTTGTACCTTTTAGGCGCATTCAATAAAAAGCGAGCGACTTCGTATTCACTCTTTTTCAACTCTAGTGCTAACTGTTTGATTAAAGTCATTTTTAGCCCCATAAAAAAAGCCCAAGAGCAGCACTCTTGGGCTCAGCCCTTTACTTAAGGAAGCGATAGGGTCGCAACCTGATTGACGAACGACGTGAGGAAATCAGGTTGCGAACCTATCGCAACCATAAAGCCGTTCAATAAATTAGAGTCTGGCTAAACACCCGACTAGACGGATTCGTCTTAAGCTAAAGGGTACTTAGTATTGTATATCAAGTTCATGAGTTTATTCAATTTTATGTTGTTACTCTTCATCATGCTTTACAAATACATTTTCCATTAAAGAAAGCTATTGAGATTATTTTCGATAAGGCTGGCCTAGTCTTTACCATGTAGTATCAGATTTTTCCGTTCTTTTTACTGTGACATCTTCCGAACTACGGATTTTTTAAACGTGCAGCTACGATATTGCATTAAAAAGATGAGCTTCAGTAATCTATTGTTTTTCTACTAGAAATGACAATATGTACTTAATTCTAAAATACTTACAGTAAAACAACATAATATGATTAATATTAATCATATTATGTTGTTTCAAACCTTTAAAGGATTTTATATATGGTACATATTATTGATGGCCCACACCAAGCTTTTGCCTCGCGCTTATTGGACCTCCGACGTGAGAAAAAGCTTACTCAAGAAGAATTAGCACAAGCAATTAATGTAGATAAGCGTTCAATTTCAACGTATGAGAATGGTCGTACATTTCCTAGAGAGGATACGATTAATCGATTAGCTCAAAAGCTAGAAGTTGACCCCAACTGGTTAGCTACTGGCATAGATAAAGAAATGAATAAATTTATAGCAGAGCAAAATTCTAAATATGACGCTGCTAATCTTATAAAAAAAGTTGATCTTCTCTATATTGAAAAGTGGGTTAAACTTGGTGGTAGGTCAAACTTGGCAAACAGAGTTACTTATAATGCTTCCCCTGAATACAAATCACATTGTTCTGACTTGAGTAAATTTGTACCAATTATCAAAACATCTTTCCAAAATTATAGGGCAGTAGAATATCCAGGAGCTTTACCACTAAATCTCACATATCCAGCAGGCACAATCATAATCTTCGATTCAGGGACAAATATGATAGAGGATATTCCATCAGGAAGCGATATTATTTATAGATTAAGGAGTGAAGAGAATGATCCAGGCTTAAGAACAGTGCTTAAGGAACCAGGCGTGCAACCAGTACTCATTCCAATAGACACTTCTTACTGCATTCAACCAATTTCTGCAACTAATATGAATATAGAGATAATCGGTATTGTGAAGTCAGTAATGATAGGTAGATAGCAATCTAAACTGATTGCCCTATCAGCCTGTAATCGTGCTAAAAAGCTAGAGAATTATCCATCAACAGCGCATGGTAAACGTAAAATCAAGACGGATATACTTAACCCACTTAGTCAAGTTTACAAGGTTGTTGAGATAACTAGATCTATACTTGCCACAACATGAATATATTTATCCAATATTCTGGTAGTCGTCCACCTAATAACATTATTTTGTAATAAGGTTTTAATAGTATTTCCAGTAAATTTCAAAACGGAAGTGACTTTTGTATAATGCGGTATATTTTATTACAATAAATCATAAAGCCTTTACTAACAAAGCTTAAATATAAAACTTTACTTCCTGCCGTTCCGACCAAACATAGCAGTAAAGCAAAAAGCCAATCATTGTTTTCAATGGTTGGCTTTTTTTGTGCTAAATTTGGTTAGTAATTGTATGATGTTTTGATTGAGCAAATAATAAAAATCTCGCCAGGCATGATGAAAAATCTAAAGCCAGTCACCCATATAGCTTTAGGCTGGCTTGTCTTATATATACTTTGATTTAGTGGTTTTTAGAGGTGTGTGCTATGGGTATTATTTACGAAGTGATGCGTAAAATGGAAGAAAGTGAAAAAGAAGTCTTCGATGATAATGAGCATAAAAGCTACGTTCTATTTTATGAGTTCATAATTATTATTGCTTTATATGGAGATGATAGCGAAAAAATGGTTGCTAACTACCTCATAAGCGATGATGAGTTTTTGAAGCTAGACTACTATATTTACGACTCCTTCTTTTCGAAAGTGGCAAATCCTAAAATACCTTATAACAAAGATGGGAGTTTCTCTTTACATGAGATCCCAAACTTAGACGAGCTAATTAGTGAATATGGATTTCATAAGCAAAAATATAATGACTGTGGCAATGAAGATCAATATCCAACAGAATTTTTTTTAGAACAAGTTTTAGATGATCACGTAGAAAACATCTTCAATGACAAATATTGGAAAATTGAAGATATCCTATCATTAGATTGTATATTCAAAATAGGGTTAGATGTCAATGCTTTTGAAGAATGCTACGAAGCATTAAATAGCTCTCCTAGTACTACACTTCGCTATATTAGAGAAAGAAAGGAATTTAAGGAGAGATTAGTAGCAGAACAAAAAAAAGCTTCTAGAAGCCAAAATATTGACCCTGATATATATGATAGTGCTATTGAAAAGTTGAAGAAAAAGGAAAATGAAGTCAAAGATTTACTAGAAAAAATAAGAAATTTAGAAGGTAAGTCTTTATCAAGTGAAAATGAGCCAATGCACCCTAGAACAGCCAATAATGCTAGTAAAATTATAGGAGCACTTACTAGTGAGCTGTTAAGCATAGACTTAACACAACCTTATGCAACTGATAGTAATGGGAGAATACAAAGAGCTATTGAAAAACAAGGTAATAGCGTGAGTAAAGACGTTATTGCTTACTGGTTAAAACTTGCTCATGAAAATAGTATTTAATTTTAATTAGCTTCTAGTTAGAAGTCTTAAACTGCTAACTAGAACTATCGAACAACCCCACCACATATCATACAACCATGTCGAAAGCCGTAAAATACTTTACGGCTCAATACACAACATGGAGCTATGAGCATGACCCAGCAAAACCAACCACCGCACAACGCGCCTAACAATATATCAAAACGGCTACTACCAATACTTAAAGCAATAGTTAGCATCCTTCTACCTTACTTGCTATCACCGCCTGATATCAACATTCACATCCATTACATTAATATCATATTTTAACGCCAAAAAACTGGGCACTACCCTAACCGATACTTGTCATCTATAGACTTTTATAGAGCGAGCCGTTAGGGTAAATGCTACACCTTTACACTGGTTTATCTTATGTCCAACCCTGTCAATCAGCCCACATCTAATCGTCTTATGGATAACGCCCCTTGGGAGCGTTACCGCCGACCTTATGTACGTGATTTGGCTTATGTGCTGGCGTGCCCCAATGTTTTGACACAGTGGCTAGATTTTGCGCCGCATAAGAACACACATGCTGTTTCAGTACATAGCGCCAGTTTTTGGCAGGCGCAGTTTGAGGCGTATGAGCAGAGACTCATAGAGTTAGACACCACTACCGCTTATCAAGAGTTGACCCGCTATTTACTCAAGCGCCCTAGCCCCAATCGACTAGGCTTTCATTTTGAGGGGTTACTGTCATTTTGGTTAGAGGATGGCTATGCGCGTAACCTGCATCCGTATGAGACACTGGCGAATAATGTGCAGCTGTATAATGGTAAGCAGACGGTCGGTGAACTTGATTTGATTTTGTACAATCATGCAGAACAGCTGGTCGAACATTGGGAGCTGGCGATTAAATTTTTTATGGGCTCAGCGCCGTTTGAACCTGAGAATTGGGTTGGAATTAACTCCAATGACAATCTACAGCGTAAGATGACGCACATGCAGACTAAGCAGTTTAGAGCGGTGTGGGTAGATACCGAAGATCAAGGAAAGGTCAAAATCGATAAGCGCTATGGCGTCATTAAAGGCCGATTTTTTTTGCCGATTAACACGACTGACCTTGGCGATTATGAGTGGCCTTTGTGGCTTACACCCAGCTTTCCAATACATGAATGGTGTGACAAGAGGGACAAGGTAGGTCTTGCTACGATTGACACCACTGCATTGCGAGCTGCGCATTATATTGAGTGGTTTACTCAGCGCAGCTTTTACAATGACCGTCAGCAGCAGCTAGGCTGGTCAGATAGCGAGTTACCTAGGACAGGCTTGTACTTTGAGGGTGATAGACCCGTCGTCATTTACCCAAGAAGGCTAAACTCAGATACAGAATCAGAATAAAACCCAGATTAAATCGATAAACCAACTTAGTTAGCGTAGATAGATTAAAGGCTAATAGCTCAAATAGTACTGTAATGAGGAACATGGTTTGGACGGTATGGCTTAAATAACAATATTGTTTCAAGCGTCAGATCTATCTAATGAGCTACTCAATAACTCTCGATGACTTGCATCAGCTCATATCTCAGCATATCGGCACTCGGCATACGCTCAGCGTGAAAACGGACAATAGCGATACCTGCACTCGCAAGGGCTTTGTCTTTTTTGTCATCGGCTTTTTGCCGCGCTTTACTATTGTGAGTCCAGTCATCCAGCTCAATAGCAAGCAGCGTGGTCTGAGCATCAATGTCTACAATCACATAATCAACACTCTGACGACAGATACGATTGAACCAAAAGCTGCGCTCAGATGTCTCATTACTATTGGCCTCAATGATTCGTGACAGCTGAACCTGCACAAATATATGATACTCAGGCAATGCGTTTTTTAATTTATTAAAAAAGATGACCTCGGTATCTGTCATGATCGGCATCGGTGCAAATGGCCAGATGGCCAGCTCGTCGCCGCGCACAGGCTTTGGGTCAGGCTCAACGATTGGGCGTCGTCTGGCTGACAGTTTCGGTAACGTAATCAGCCCTAAAAACCCAACGGCCAAAATTAAAAATATAACGCCAAACGACATGGTTTTACCTTATACAATATGAATATGATCTGTCAGTCATTCGCATCAAAAGGCATCGATGACTGCCCAATCACAACGCGGCAACCTATATAGGCTGACAAGTTATACAAAGACAAATAATAAAATGGTGCTCATCGTACCCAAGCTTACCTCAATCGGCAAACAATAAAACAAAAAACACGACAGTAGATGTCGTGTTTTGATAAATCAGTAGATATTAGACCAGCACATATTAGCTCGGCATCATAACGCGTGTTTCATTTATCCAAACACAACTGCATCGCTACGCCTTTTAGTCTATGGCTTAACGCCAGTATAGTACCCAAGCACTCGTCGTGTTGACATTCGGATCGCTATTGATCTTGTCTTTTAGTGCCAATGCAGCAACTTTGCCGCGCTCAGGACCGACGACAACACGTACGCCACGACTGGTAGGGCTGGTCTTTACTTGATAGCCTGCGGATTGGAATGTTTTCGCTAATTGATCTGCTTTGGCTTGGTTGTCTGCTAATGCCACTTGTACTCCAAAGCTACCTTTTGCATCGGTCTCTTTCACTTCTTTACGCGCTTCGCTAAGTTTTTTCTGGGCGTCACGTTTGGCATCGGCAGATTTCTTCGCAAGCGCTTCCTCTTGTTCGCGCTTCTTCTCACGCGCTTGCTCAGCTGCTACCGCTTCGCGCTCTAGACGTTGTACTTGGCTACGAGATGGTATAGTAATTTCTTGACCCAGCTTTAGTGAGGTCGATGGTGAGATATTATTTGCCTGAGCCAATACTTCGACAGGCATATTGTACTGCCTTGCCAGTTTAATCAGTCCATCACCTTTTTTTACTTGATAATCAGAGGGCGATTTTGGTGGTTCGTTTTTAGCCGTTTCGGTTGCTTCCCGCTTTTTTTCAGCGGCTGCTTGCACCTCAGCTTGTTTTTTAGCTTCAGCCTGTCTCTTCGCTTCCGCTTCTTTTTTACTCTCTGCCAGTTTTTTGGCTGCGGCTTGCTCTTGAGCCTCTTGCTGCTTTTTCGCCTGTGCTTCTTTTACTGCATCGTCCGCAGCTTTGATCAGTTTATCAGCATCCTGTACTTCTTTGCTTGTCGCATTACTTTGCGTGTTGGTTGCATCTGCTGATTCATCGGTCTGCTCACTTGTCGCAGCAATGTTCTGCACATACTGCTGACTCTCGGCACGGGCTTTGGCTAGTGCTTCTGCTTCAGCAACTTCTTGCTCAGTCAAAAACTCTTTTGCACGCTTTTCTTGCTCTGCGACACGCGCAGCCCGTTCTTTTTGCTTTTGCGCAAGGATACGTTTTTCTGTCTCTATATCAGTCGTTAGCGGCTGCGGCGCCTCCTCTTCAACACTTGGCTTTTCTATCAGCGCGGTTACAGGCTCTGGCTGATTGCTCTCACCGATCTGCTGCACCATAGCATATAGCATCACGCTACCGCCTAGAATCATCCCAATGCCCAATAAGGCTTGTCTCGAAAAGTTCATCCGTTTACGTCTCTTAGTTGGTGATAAGGTTGATTGAGCGGTACTTTGACTGTCTTGTAGCAATAGTACCATTGATACAAGATGTATCGCTTGCCGCCAGTTAATGCCATCAGTGTTCAAGATTTATGTCGACTATCGCCTACCAGTCTTATAAATCATTTTGATTATAAAGCATATTTTTTGTGCTGTCTGCTATCAGGCTACGACTAAGATTAACATTAAACTGGCGTTATTTTAACTTAAATTATCATACGGTAAGTGCACTCAATGCCTCGCCAATGGTATGAAACGAACCACATACTACAATGAGGTCTTGCGGTTGGCTGGCCTCTACCACTGCATGAGTCGCGGCGTGCAAACCATCGCACTCATGAATGTTGTCGCTATCAATATACTTAGCCAACACACCCTCTAGCTGCTCAGTGCTCGCAGCACGTGGATAGTCAATCTCAGCCAGATACCAATCACTAATCGGTAGACCTACTTGAGTCAGACGCTGCACCACCATATCGATGTCTTTATCACCCAACATAGAGAACAGCATGTTTATCTTTGGCATACCTTTATCAGTTTGGCTGCTGTGTTTTGCTACATGTTGCTGCCAAAATGGTAGCAACTGCGCGATCAAAAACTCAACGCCTTGCTCATTGTGCGCCACATCAAATAACCAATGTCGACCATGACTCTCACGATAGTCGAAGCGCCCAGCCAGTTTGACCGTATGTAGCGCGTGCTCAATAGCGCTGATATCAACCTCTAGCGGGCTTGCGAGCACTGCCGATAGGGCATTGACCGTATTTGTCAGGGATAGTGCAGGACGAGGTAATTGCAGGGTGACAGCCGCATTGCTGTATTGCCAAGTCGTTGAGTCAATATCGCGGTAGCTGAAATCTTGTCCAATCTGATAGCAAGTTGCCTGTTTCTCATCGATAGCATGCTGCACGCTGGACGGCATTTCAGTAGCCCCATAAATAAGAGAAATGCCTTGTCGTAAGATGCCTGCTTTTTCGCGTCCGATATCCTCGACATTGTCACCTAGCCAGTCGACATGATCGATACCAATATTGGTAATCACCGTCATATCAGGATCTATGATGTTGACGACATCAAGCCTGCCGCCGAGCCCCACCTCTAACACCCAAACATCACAGTCAGCCTCAGCGAATATCAGTAGTGCTGCAAGCGTCGTCATTTCAAAGAACGACAAGGTCAAGTCACACGCTAATCGAGCTGACTCTACCTTACTAAATGCGTGAATCAGTGTCTCGTCGCTGACCATTTCGCCATTGATACGCACGCGCTCGTTAAAGACACTCAGATGCGGTGACTGGTATAGCGCTGTCTTATAACCTGCGGCTTTACACATTTCAGCGATGACAGCGGTCGTAGAGCCTTTACCATTGGTGCCTGCTACAGTGAATACATAAGCATCATCTTTGGCTGACTGTACTACGCCTAGCGCTTCAGCGACAGGCAGTACGCGTGACAGTCCCATATCTATCGCAGACACATGTATTTGCTGCATATAGTTTAGCCATTCGGTCAAGCTAGCCAAGCCAACTTTGTCGTTAGGGCTACTAAGATTAGACGCTGAAAAATCAGACATGAATAAAACCTATATAAAATTTGATAAGAGATAAACTATATGTGTTGGCTAAAACCAAAAATAGCATTTACCGTGCAATGACGATAAATGCTATTAGGGGTCTTGCATATGCTGTAGATAGTAGCACGCAGCTGTGCGGTTATGCACTCAATAAATGGCTCAGACTACCAAGCCATTTATGCTACTGAGCATCTACGTTGGGTACACGGCATAGTTTTGCGAGTAAGCGATAGATCGTATCAATTAATTGATGACGATGCACCACTTCATCTACCACACCGTGCTCTAACAAGAACTCAGCGCGCTGAAATGGCTCTTCTAATGTCTCACGAACGGTCTGCTCAATCACACGCTTACCAGCAAAGCCGATCATGGCTTTTGGTTCTGCTAAATGGATATCACCCAGCATCGCAAGCGACGCCGTGACACCGCCATAGACAGGATTCGTCAATACTACAATATATGGAATACCAGCGATTTTTAAGCGTTCAATCGCCGCTGCCGTGCGTGCCATTTGCATCAATGACAACAGACCCTCTTGCATACGCGCACCGCCCGAGGCTGCAAAGCATACTAATGGTATCTTTTGCTCTAGCGCCTTTTCGGCAGCTTGGACAAACCGATCACCGACGACTGATCCCATCGAGCCACCCATAAAGCGAAAATCAAAGGCACAAGCGACGATATCAAGATTACGCAGTTTGCCATACATAGCAACCAGCGCCTCAGACTCACCTGTTTTTTCTTGTGCTTCACTCATACGTGCAGGATACGGCTTACTGTCCACAAAGCTCAACGGGTCTTTTGCCGTGAACTCTTGACCAGTCTCACCATCTACTTGATCAAGTAACCAGTTTAAGCGCTCACGAGCACTCATTGGTAGATGATGATCACAATGCGGGCACACATAACAGTTAAAGATTAGTGCTGTATTAGTAATCATCGAGTGACAGTTACTGCACTTAGTTGATGGCTCAGTCTCTACCGCCGTCAGTGGTGCAGTCAGTTGCTGCTTGATACCTGGGATAGAACGATTGAACCATGACTGCTTGCCTGTGTTATTTGGCTCAGCGTTAGCAGTATTGTTTTCAGATTTTGTTATTGTATCAGTCATATTATTTGCCATCATAAAAGGCTTATTGACAAGTTTGCTCATTGGCTTGTCATTGAGAGTGTAATGGTCGTCTAAACAAAGCGTCAAACCTAGTCATAACATGAGCAGTTATGCGACATATCAGAGGTTAAGCTAATATGTCGGTACTCTGGCGGTATGCTTGTTGATAGACGATGCAATTATGAGGATAATCACTCACAATACACTGCTATCAGACGCCATATAATAATCATGTTAGTTTACACTCGTAAACTAAATTTAGCAAAGTCATTATTTAGTATTGTCTTCACGTAAAGCATTTGAGTAAAGTCTTTAAGAAGACAATAGCGACGATTTGACTTTGCCGTTTCAAATAACTATTTCTTCAGATAACAGCAATACTAAGGCAATAGCTACTAAGCACTCAAACTGTCCAGCGCACTACGTAGCTCATCCATTTTTTCCATTATTTTCTGCTGGGCATTGGCAACTGCTGCGGTGTCGTTAGCATCAATATCGGCAAAGTTCTGTACCAATGCACTACCGACGATAACACCATCTGCATGAGTACCGATTGCTTTTGCAGAGGCACCATCACGGATACCGAAACCAACGCATACTGGTAAGTCTGTTTCCGCTTTGATCGCCTGAACTTGCGTGGCAACGTCATCTGTATCTAGGGTGGCTGAACCCGTCACGCCTTTTAGCGACACATAATAGATATAACCGCCGCAATGGGTCAATACTTGCTCACGGCGTTCAGGTAATGTCGTTGGCGATAGCAAGAAAATCTCATTCATCGCATGGTCAGTTAGATGCTGAGTGAAGCTGCCCGCCTCGGCTGGTGGCAAATCTACCATCAATAGACCGTCAACGCCTGACTGCTCACATAGTGCCACAAAGTTGTCATAGCCGATGATTTCCACAGGGTTGAGATAACCCATTAGGATAATCGGCGTTTGCGTATCGGTTTGACGGAACTCTGCCACCATCTTGAGCGCATCACGCGTACTGGTACCGGCGGCTAATGCACGCTCGCCTGCCAACGCAACAGTCGGACCATCTGCCATTGGGTCAGAGAACGGTAAGCCAACTTCGATCATGTCGGCGCCGTGCTTGACCAATTCATGCAGTAGACCGACAGTGGTTGCAGGATTAGGATCGCCTGCCATCACATAAGGAATCAGGGCTTTTTTATTTTGTGATTTTAAGGTTTCAAAGGTACTTTCAATTCGGGTCATAGTGATCTCTTAGTTATTATAAACTGGCTTATTTGACCCTTTATCTAACAGTATCTGTCAGACAAAGGATGCTAAGCTATTTTTCTTATGAGGGAGTGTCTAGTAACTTGTAAGATTATTAGCTTACAGAGGCAGTCGCTACTACATCTCGATCCCTTCTGCCTTCATTACTGAATGCAAATCTTTGTCACCGCGACCTGACATATTAACGACGATCGTCTGATCAGGAGTCATAGTTTTAGCCAGTTTCAATGCATAAGCGACGGCATGAGCAGTCTCAAGCGCAGGGATGATACCTTCTTTGCGCGTGGCTTCATGGAAGCCTTCTAACGCTTCTTTGTCAGTACAGCCGACATACTCAACCCGTTTCATGTCTTTTAGGAAGCTATGTTCTGGGCCAACACCGGGATAGTCAAGACCCGCTGAGATAGAATGTGTCTCCTGAATCTGACCATCATCATCTGCCATAAGATAGGTGCGGTTACCATGCAATACACCGATACGACCCGCCGCCAGTGGCGCAGAATGGCGACCTGATTCGATACCATCGCCCGTGGCTTCGACGCCATACATCTTGACATCAGTGTCATTGAGGAAATCAAAGAACAGACCAATAGCGTTTGAACCACCACCCACACAAGCGACTAATGCATCAGGAAGCTTGCCTGTTTTTTCTAAATGCTGGATACGGGCTTCTTTACCAATAATCGCTTGGAAATCACGAACCAATAGCGGATAAGGGTGCGGACCTGCCACCGTACCGATAATATAGTAGGTGCTATCGACATTAGTTACCCAGTCACGCATGGCTTCGTTCATTGCGTCTTTGAGCGTACGTGAGCCGGAAGTAACTGGTACTACTGTTGCACCAAGCAAGCGCATACGATAGACGTTCATCTTTTGGCGCTCGACATCATCGGCACCCATATAGACGATACATTCTAGTCCTAGGCGTGCTGCAATCGTCGCCGTTGCGACACCATGCTGTCCTGCGCCAGTTTCAGCAATAATGCGTTTCTTGCCGCACATCTTGGCAAGCAATGCCTGACCGATCGTGTTGTTTACTTTATGCGCGCCTGTATGGTTGAGGTCTTCACGCTTAAAGTAAATTTGCGCACCGCCAATCTCATCGCTCAAACGCTTGGCATGATATAGCGGTGTTGGACGACCGACATAATTGACCAAATCGTTGTGATACTCTTCCCAAAACGCTGGATCTGCTTTGACTTTAGTGTAGAGCGTCTCTAGTTCTTCTAGGGCAGCCATTAGCGTCTCAGAGACAAAACGGCCACCATGTACACCAAAGTGTCCACGTACGTCGGGATACTGGTTAAAGTCCTGTACATTTTCAGGATTGGTAAAGGTGTTTACAGACTGTGCTGTATCAGATAAATCTTTATTAGCGACATGACTCATGATAATTCCTACTGTAATAAGTGGTATTTTTTAGAATAAATATAAAGGGAAAATAAGATTCAAACAGAAAGATCGGAATAACGATCAGATAAGCCTATTATATATAGAAAATCACCTATCATAAAAAACTTAAGCGACGTCAGTGACCGTTTCGTTTTGCCATCGATCACGCTTGACTGCTTTCATAAAGGCACGCATTTTGGCAGTGTCTTTTTTGCCCTTGTCACTCTCGATACCGCCACTGACATCGACGCCATAGATAGGTAGATTAGAAGTTTCTGCAACATTCTGCGCATCGAGACCACCAGCCAATACAACTGGCAGCGTACTGTCTTGTGGAATAAGACTCCAGTCAAAGCGCTGCCCTGTACCGCCGTATGTCGCTTGATGATAAGCATCTAACAAGATACTACTGGCACCTGCGCTAGCAAACTGCGCGATCTGAGCACGAACACTATCGGGCGTGTCTTGCTCTGCATTGATACGTAGCGCTTTGATCCAGCGCTTATTGACCATATTTGCCAGCTGCGCGCATTGTTCAGCCGTTTCGTCACCATGGAACTGAATGATATCAAAAGGTACATCATTTGCCAGTTCGATCAACTCATCTGTAGGCATGTTGACCACTAATGCCACAACGCTCACAAAAGCAGGCACGGCAGCGCTTAAAGTTTGTGCTTGCTCCATCGTGACCGCACGCGGACTTGGCGGATAAAACACCAAACCGACCGCATCAGCACCTAACTGTGCCGCAGTCTGTATATCACTAAGCTGAGTAAACCCGCAAAACTTAACGTGCATGTCGTGACCTTTGATTTTTTGGTACTTTCTCTTTCTTGAGACTAACGACTTCTTTAAGACTGCTTATCTTTTGAGACTTCATCTTCCTAAGCATGACACTGATTATAACGGTATCAGATAGGTTTGAGCTAAAGGTAAATCGTTAGATATGATGATGATTTGTTACTCAAACGGCAAAGCCATTGCATCCAAAAACTTATCCTAGCATACTTTTATCACCAGTTTTGTTTATGATTGCGATTGATTAATATAGGGATACTTTGATGTCTAAGACTACTAACAACGATGGTAGCAATAATAAGAATAGCGACAGTAGCAGTAGCGATAGTCCGTTGCATTACTTAATGTGGTTTCGTCGGGACCTACGCCTTCATGATAATACCGCATTGGCAGCGCTGTGCGAACGCGCTAATGAGGACAATGCATCAGTATCTGCTGTGTTTTTTTTGACACCTGAGCAGTGGCAAGAGCATGACACTTCTCTTGTCCAAGTCGATCATATTATTCGCACCTTGCCTAATCTAGCAAAGGACTTGCAATCAACACTCAATATTACCTTGATCGTACAGCTCTGTCCTAGTTTCTCTGACTGTATAGAGGCTCTAACAAGCTTATGCAGTAACAATGATATCAGCTGCGTTATGGCCAATCATGAGTATGAGGGCAATGAGATCGATCGTGATGAGCAGGTAAAAGGCCAGCTTGCAAAAGACGACATCGAGTTCGTCCGCTGGCATGATCAATGTATCTTGCCACCGCTGAGCATTACGACCAATGACGGCGACAGTATGTATAAAGTCTTTACACCGTTTTATAAGAAATGGCGACACACCTTGGACGTGAGCACTATCCAAATGCATGACGCATCAGCGGTCGACTGCGATGATAAACTCAATCTAAAATCGTCGAAATATATGGCGACTACAATCGATGATATCGAAACACTCAGTAAAAAAATGCTCAATGATTATCAAAAGACGCTAGAGAAAGAAGACTCATTAGCGCATATCGATATAGAAACCCAGTTGACTGCCGCAAGAGACGCCTATCCTGCAGGCGAATCTGCTGCTTGCCAGCGTGTAGAGGCATTTATCGCTGATGATATCAATGATTATGATGTCAGCCGTGATGTACCACATCTGCATGCTACCAGTCAGCTATCGGCTTATCTCACTATAGGCTCTATCAGCCCTAGATTCTGCTATCTACAAGCAAGCAAAGCTCAAGAAAAACTGCATGGCAATGATGGCGATAATGAAGACATCAACCGCTGGATAAGTGAGCTCGCATGGCGTGATTTTTATCGTCATGTGCTGGTCGACAAGCCCAACCTGATTCGTCATAAAGCGTACAAAGAAGATACCGATACCAAAGTCAGTTGGTCATACGATGAAGATGATTTTAAATCATGGTATACCGGCATGACCGGTGTGCCACTCGTTGATGCGGCGATGCGCTGCTTAAATGCGACTGGATTTATGCACAACCGATTGCGCATGGTCACAGCGATGTTTTTGACCAAGGACTTATTGATTGATTGGCGCTTAGGTGAGCGCTACTTTATGCAGCAGCTCATCGATGGTGACTTTGCGTCCAATAATGGCGGCTGGCAGTGGAGCGCATCAACAGGTACCGACTCAGCGCCCTACTTCCGTATCATGAATCCTTTTAGTCAAGGCAGTACGCATGACAAAAAAGCATTGTTCATCAAAACATGGCTACCGGAACTAAAAAATATCCCCGCAAGCACCTTGCATAGTGAAGACAAGATGCGTAAAGCACTGTCAAAAAATGGGGAGTTTGCCGATGTTGATTACCCTGCGCCAATGGTCGAACACAAATCAGTCCGAAAACTGGCTATCGCTGAATTCAAGAAAGAAGCTTAAGTTTAAAAAATAACTAACAGACTAGCCATTCGTAGCTGCAGGCAATCGACACGCGCCCGCTCCTTGATTGTTAACAGTGACGACGGCACCTGTTAGCGCAAATAGTTGCTGCAATTGCGTTTGAGCGTTTTGTAGCGCCATATTCATCACATCGCCTCTACAAGCACGCTCTAGCACTTCTGCTTTTGCCATACGCTGCGCTTCATCTAATATCTTAGGATCGACTTGCATCATGCCAAACGCACCGGTCTGCCAATCATAAATCTCGATATCATCCAAATATACCGAAAATATCTCTGTAGGCGGTAAGGTGATGTTGATTTGCGGCATAGTGGCAGCTGGTGAGTTAGGTACTTTGTTCACGGCTTGCGCGTCATCAGCTTGAACGGGCTGAATGACCTGTACCATTTCAGGTGTTAGCGCGCTCAGATCAACCCCTGCCTCTACACGCCCATGAGCGATAAACAATGCTTTTTGTTCATCTTGCCACAGCTTCATCCAACTGCCCGGTCGCTCACTGGTAATCACAGTATCCACACTGAACGCAACGGTATGTAAGCGGTTAAGCTGCTGGATTTGTGTTACCACGCCCTCTCGTGTGATGGTCTCTATTGGCTCCTCTTCTGTCACGTTTTGCGCACTATAAATAGCAAAAACGATTGTGGCTAAGCCAATGAGTAGTATCACCCAAGACATCATAGCAATAGGTCTCTTAGCTGATTTTTGAGTGCCATTGGTATGATTGTTATCAGGACTGTTCATAGAGATTCCCTTTATTGATGCTGCATTGTTTTTATAAGGCCAATGGCGCTGTACAGCCGGAGCAAGTACTCACGGTATAAATGCGACTATTGTGCAGTAAATTCAAGTAATGACTACCAATCCTCTACATAATATCTAGCTGAGCTGTCCATAAAACATCTTACGGTTTGCCATAAAATCATAGGGATAACTTAATTATTCGGCTGTTATTCAAACCTTTGCGTAACGTTCGGTCTGAAAAGTCAAAAAGTCATTGCGTCTTAGGCTAACTTTACCTAACATAGTCAGACTGTATGTATAAAATGTCAGCATAAGTGTGCTTCTCGGGTTTTGACCTGAGTATTTATCATGAATACTTTGCATTTCGACATCGTGATATATCAGTCTAAATTTGCCGCTCTATTACAAGAGTGGTTTTTACTAATGTGCTTTTATATGGGCATATCAGTAACTAGGAAATACCCTAGATTATTGCTAAGTAATAAAGGTAAGCTTGCGACGGCAGTGAAACGATTAGCCATACGCTCAACATCCTACTATTTCTTATTTTTTTATCGTTGATAAGGTTACGCTTTATTTATGAAAGCCAGTCAATTTTTATTTGCTACACTAAAAGAAACCCCAAGTGATGCTGACATCGCCTCAAGCCAATTGATGGTGCGTGCTGGTCTTATCCGTAAGATCGCTTCTGGGTTATATATTTGGTTGCCTATGGGTTTGCGCATCTTGCAAAAAGTCGAACGTATTGTTCGTGAAGAGATGCAAAACATTGGGGCGCAAGAAGTACTGATGCCCATGACTCAGCCAGCTGAGCTTTGGCAGACGACTGGACGTTTTGATGATTATGGTCCTGAGCTACTGCGTTTCAAAGACCGTCATGATCGCGACTTTGTGCTGGGTCCAACGCACGAAGAAGTCATCACCAACCTTGCCCAAGGTGAGCTGCGTAGTTACAAGCAACTGCCGATAAGTTTCTTTCAGATTCAAAACAAATTCCGTGATGAGATTCGTCCGCGCTTCGGTGTGATGCGTGCACGCGAGTTCACCATGAAAGATGCCTATTCATTTCATGTGGATCAAACCTCATTGGCCAAAACTTATGATGACATGTATGACGCTTATACCCGTATCTTCACCCGTCTGGGTTTAGATTTCCGTGCGGTACAAGCAGACACAGGCTCTATTGGCGGGTTTGCCTCACATGAGTTTCATGTATTGGCAGATAGCGGCGAAGATGATATTGCTTTCTCAGACTCTTCTGATTATGCAGCCAACGTCGAGCTGGCTGAATCTGTCAGCACCGCTGAGCGTCAGACACCTAGCATGGATCGTGAAGACGTACTAACAGAAAAGATGACCACTTGTAAAATGGTCGCTGAGCACTTAGACATCCCATTAGAAAACACGGTCAAAACATTAATCGTACACGGTCATACCGAAAACGATGAGCCACAGCTAATCGCTGTTGTGCTACGTGGCGATCATCAGCTCAATACGATCAAGGCTGAAAAGATTGAAGAAGCCAACGTTCCACTAACGCTCGCCTCTGACGAAGAGCTAAAGGCAGCGGGTCTGCATAAAGGCTATATCGGCGTCAATTTAGATATGCCAGTATTCGTTGATCGCTCAGCAGCAGCATTGTCAGATTTTGTCTGCGGTGCCAACGAAATCAATAAGCACACTATCGGCATGAACTGGGAACGCGACGCCAGCATCACGCGTGTCGTTGATGTACGCAATGTGCAAGAAGGCGACCCTTCTCCTGATGGTAAAGGTAGCCTAAAAATCAAACGCGGTATCGAAGTGGGTCATATCTTCCAATTGGGTGATAAGTACTCACAAGCGATGAATTGCACGGTCTCTGGCGAAGATGGCAAACCTGTAACTCTTATGATGGGTTGCTACGGTATTGGTGTCAGTCGTATCATTGCTGCTGCAATCGAGCAGAACAACGATGACAATGGCATCATGTGGCCAAAAACGCCAACGGTTGATGACTCAATCGCACCTTTTGAAGTCGCCATCATACCGATGAAGTCAAAAGAAGAAACCGTTATGCAAACAGCAACAGCATTGTACGAAGAGCTGAAGTCTCAAGGTATCAATGTGCTGCTCGACGATCGTAACGAGCGTCCAGGCGTCAAGTTTGCTGATCTTGAGTTGATTGGTATTCCGCATCGTATTGTCGTCTCTGATCGTAACCTTGCTGAAGACAAGTACGAGTACGTCAACCGCCGCGAAGCTGAGAAGCAGATGCTAAGCCGCGAAGAAGTCATGGCAAAAGTAACCAGCAAATAGCAGTATCAATAAGAACGATAAAAAAAGCGCCTATCTTATGAGATAGGCGCTTTTTTGTTGGCTTAGCATGGTTCGTACTCTAGCCCTAGTAGTGCTAGCACTACTGACGAATCAAGCGGTTAGGCTTAGGTAATAGGCTAATATCGCTCACACGGCAAGGATTGATATCGATACCGCCGCGGCGTGTATACCATGCGCGAACCATCAACTCGCTTGGCTCGTAGTAACGGCTCAGGTCAGCAAATATCTGCTCAACACACTGCTCATGAAAACCATTGTGCTGACGAAAGCTCAATATATAACGCAGCATATTAGCGTTATTAAAACCCTTTTCAGTCGTTATGTATACGGCCAAAGTGCCCCAGTCTGGCTGATTAGTCACTGGGCAATTACTACGCAGTAGATTGGAATAAAAAGTATGCGGCTGCGTACCATCACTTACCATCCTTTCACCGCTCGCCTCTACTTCGTTAGTACTCAGCAATGACGCATCAGGATGCTCAGTTAACCTTACTTTTTCACTGCTATTCGCGAGAGCATCATCAATACAAACCCCTTCAGGCTGAGCAATCAGCAATCCTGTGGCTTTGTCATTCAAGTCGTCATTCAAGCCAAATAGCTCTACTTGTACGTCAGCTTGCAGACAGGCTGATAAGTCTTTGGCAATCAACGTCTGTACATCATTCCAGCTAGCAAACTCAGTAAAGTTAATACTATTCAAATACAACTTAAGTGACTTTGACTCTACGATAAAGGGCGAGCTGGCAGGAATACCGAAGCGCGCAATAGCCACTTGCGAGATACCTTGTGTATTTAACCAAGACATCTCAAACGCCTGCCACCAATCCACACCAACCGTTAACTTGTCATCCTGCCAGCCAATCGCATCACGACCCATACTACGTGCAATAGGATATAGCGTCTCTGGACTATACTCTGTAGGATAGTCTGTGGTTTGCTCACCCAAGATACCGTGGATACTCATCTGTCTTCCTAATATTGGACTGTTAAAAACTTGCTATAACTAATACATTCAGTGGATAGTATCTGTACTACCCTTTTGCATCATACATACTACAAGCGCACGCGCGAACCGTTGCTTAGTAAGCGATAAGCAATCGTATAGAATATCGCACAGAATACAAAAATCGCTGCCATCGAATACCAAACATTGACATCAGAATAGCCAAGAATCCCGTAGCGGAATGAGTTGACCATGTACACGATAGGATTCAGTAGCGAGACATTTTGCCAAAAAGGCGATAAGTTCTCCATCGAATAAAAAACACCACCAAGATAGGTCAATGGGGTCAATACAAAACTCGGTATGATAGAGATATCATCAAATGAGCGTGCAAACACCGCATTGATAAAACCGCCTAGTGAGAACAAAATCGACGTGCCAAGCACCGTAAACACCGTTACAAATAAATGCTCGATACCAAGATCGGTAAAGAATAACGCCACTATCGAAACAATGACCCCAATAGCCAGTCCGCGGAAAATACCACCGCTGATATAACCCATCAAAATGGCATGTTTGGATACAGGCGATACCAATAACTCTTCAATACTAGATGTGAACTTGGCACTAAAAAAGCTCGACACCACGTTCGAGTAACTGTTGGTAATGATCGACATCATGATCAAACCAGGTACGATAAACTGCATGTATGGCACGCCGCCCATCTCACCCACACGCGAGCCAATCATCTTACCAAAGATGACAAAGTACAGACTCATCGTGATCACTGGCGGTAGTAACGTCTGCGGCCAAATACGCAAAATGCGGCGTACTTCTTTGAACCATATCGTACGAAACGCAATCCACTTTTTGCTCAATGACATGGTTTTATTATGATCGGTTAATTCCTGACTCATAATCCCGCCTCCTTCATGCTGTCTGCACTTTCAATATTTTTGTCTACCAAGCGCATAAACAACTCTTCTAATCGGTTGGCTTTATTACGCATACTTCCTACCTTAATGCCTTTATCAGACAACTGATCAAAGACACCATTCAATGACTCGCCTTCTGTCAATGTGACTTCTAGTGTTTGCTCATCCGGTTGTAATATATCTGTCACCCCAGTCAAAGCCAACTGCTCAGTGAGCGGCGTGTCCAAATCAAAAACAAACGTCTCTACTGACAGCTGTGCCAACAAGTCTTTCATTTCCGTATTAATACGAATCTCACCATGATCCAAGATAGCAATGCGTTTACATAGCTGCTCCGCTTCCTCTAAATAATGAGTCGTCAAAATAATCGTAGTGTTTTCTTCGATGTTAATCTGCTGCATAAACTCCCACATGGAACGGCGCAGCTCGATATCAACACCCGCCGTTGGCTCATCAAGAATCAATAGCTTTGGTTTATGAATTAATGCTCGTGCGATCATCAGACGGCGCTTCATACCGCCGGACAGCTCACGTGATTTACTGTCGCGCTTATCCCACAGCCCAAGTGCGGTAAGTAGCCTTTTCGCCCGTGGTTTGGCTTCTTTGGCAGGAATACCGAAGTAACCCGCTTGAGTAATCAAGATATCTTCGACTTTTTCGAACATATTAAAATTAAATTCTTGCGGTACTACGCCAAGGTATTGCTTAGCAATCGAAGGGTTTTCTAGTAGATCTGTCCCAAAGATATGCACACTGCCTGTGGTTGGCTTGAACAGTGAGCTGATAATACCGATCATCGTAGATTTACCTGCACCATTTGGGCCGAGCAGCGCAAAAAACCCACCTTGTGGTACCATTAAATCGACCCCTTTTAGAGCCGAAAAGCCGTTATCGTAGGTCTTGGATAAGCCTTGGATAGAAAGTGCTGGTACATCAGACATGAAGACCTCTTTATTTGTTATCGGTGTATATAAAGTGCCATTTTAGAATAATAGGCTGTGTTGAACATTCGACTGTCATATGGGCAAAAGCCATATAGAAACGCAAGAGTATGAGAATGTTCAACACACTCTACTACCTAGAAGAGACGGTACAATCTCATAAAATGAGGCTACCAATGATGAATTTCAACTGCTTTATATTCGAAGTACCGTATTAATAATACTCATCATGAAAAAGCGCCTACCTCATTGCTGAAATAGGCGCTTTATAGATAACTATCCTAAAAGCTTTGAGAGATAGTTAATAAGAATTAGCTGGCTTCTGCAACCATATAATCTACAGCGTTTTGGACTTCTTCGTCAGGAATGTCCGCGCCACCTTTGGCAGGCATCGCATTAAAACCGTTGATAGCATGAGTGTATAAGGTTTCTTTACCCTTTGCTATACGTGGTCCCCACGCACCAGCATCACCAAAGATAGGTGAACCCAGCAAACCTGCTGTGTGACAAGTCTGACATACCGCGTTATAGACAGCTTTACCATCACGAGGACCATCACCCGCTGATGGACCAGCAGCACGTGCTGTTACATCACAAACTTCATCGTCTTCAAAACAGATATTGGCAACAGGCTGAATACGAGCAATTAGATTCGGGTACAGCGCGATCAGTTTTTGGACTTGTGGCGTATCTTGCGGGATCGGCTCTTCGTCAGCGGCAGGTGCTACAGCGGCTGTTTCTTCGCCATCTGCTGCTGCCGTCTCTGCGCCGTCTGCTAGTGCAGCTTCGTCCGTAGTCGCAGCGCCATCTGTGGTATCTGCAGCAGCTATAGGCTCACCACCTAACGTTTGCGGCGCCTCTTCTACAGCATCTTGTCCTTCTGCTACATCAGACACAGATACAGGGGTGTCTACAATATCTTCAGCTTGGCTCACCGCGATACTAGCGATTCCTAGAATGGCAGCTGCCGATAACATAACTACTTTTCTCATTCGTCACGTTCTCTTATTACGTATACAAGGGCTGAGACGGCTCGGACATTCTGTCTGTCCTCCTTTGACGACCTCTAAGTCCTCAATAGCAGACAGCCATCCCGCGTGCCAGCGCACTTGTAATCGGTGATTATAAATATGAATTCTCCCCAACATTATAAGGGAAAAGGCAGGTAAATTGCCATGCTTGTTTAATGACTTGACTGTTTTTTCTCAAAAAACCTCAATCACAGCTGTCATTCATTGGCTTTATGCTTTTTATTTGTTAGACTAAGCGGTCTTTATTTATAGGCATCTTATGCTGGTTATCATGCTGATCTAAGCGTGACAATCTGGCATAACGTTATCATATGCGCTCGTAGCTCAGTTGGATAGAGTATCGGTCTCCGAAGCCGAGGGTCGTGGGTTCGATTCCCGCCGAGCGCACCATTATTTATAGCTTAAGTTTTATTCAAGTTTCGCCTCAAACATTATATTGTTTGAGGTTTTTTTGTGTCTATAATTTCCTTTAAAACCTTTATCTATAAAGCCTAGCTATTGTGTCTTCATCAACCCTTAAGAAGCAGTCTACTCTTTAATAACATAATCGCGATAAGTTTGTGGGCATGCACTCTACCCTTTAAAAATTGGTGACCACCTGCTCGGTGACCAAACGGTGACCATTTTGTGACCAAGGTTGTTGAAGGTCGGTGATGGTTATCGACTCCATTGTCGAGGTAGTTAATCGCTAACTTAGCAACCCATTTTCAATATACCTAGTTGCTCGCTTCACCTCATAGCTATCTGACTTTAATAAATTATCCCAAACATCTAAGCATAGACTCAGAGTAACATCATCCTCATCATCGACCGCTTCATCATATATTCTCTGCAATATTTTGGTTAATTTATCCATTTCACTGTAAACAATTTGTTTAGTTTCATCAGATAGACTGGCTGTAGCTATTTCAATAAATAACTGTAATAACATACTTTTAAAATCACTTAAACATAAAACATGGTTTTCTAAAGCGTAAAATAAATGGTATAGCTTTTTGTTCACTACTTGAGAGTTCATATATATATCAACTAGTTCTTCAGTAATACCTTTATTCCAAAAATTCTTTTCTCGAATACAAGATAGCAAATTTCCTCTTACTTTCTGTGAATCATCGTTAAGTAAGGACCTATATACTTCAACTAGTTTATGTTCTTGTTCTGCATAATCATCCGTGGTCAGAAGTTGAACTAAAACTTGAGCAACACCTAGCTTAACTGACTCATCAGCCATTAAAACAGAGAATATTTCTTTTGCAAATAAATCGTTAAAGAAGTAACGGGCGAAAATTTGTGTGCCAGCCTGCCTACGAACCTCTTCGTACTCAGAAGTAAGCATAAGTCTAACTAAATCTATATACTGATCTTTAAATTTATCTATGAAAGCTGAATTAAAAAAATTATAAGATTCATAAGCACAGCTCATTCTTAAGTCAGATTTACATAAATCTAGAAACCTTTGCAATGCATAATTTATGTCGTAATTTAAGAAAGGAGTCAATAATCTGACTGCTACTATTTTTACAGCTGGATGAGGATCATTTATAGCAGAGTCAATCAAACTCAGATTATCCCGTGCATACTCTTCATTATCCCAAAATATTTTGGCAATACCACCGTATGCAATCCCTCTATAACAGTTTATAGAATTTTGCATTAGACTCTCAGCAGTAGTGTGCTCAGCACCTTCTCCCTCTTGAGGGTCATATACATTGAGCTTGTTATTGTTCGGATTGGATGAGTGAAGAGCAATATCAATAAGCTTATCTAGCATATCAGGATGGTCTATAATCTTTGGAGTATCTGTTAATAATCTTGTCAGTGCTTGACTCTCATCAAAACCTTCAAAATGTCTAATAACTTTGTAACGAAGGTCTAATAGGCAAGGTTGCCAGCTTTCTTTAAAATCTTCCGCTAAATTAGATGAATTGTTATCTGCCAGTCCATAGTAAATATTCTCAATAAACTTCTCATTGATATTTTTTGGCAGTGTTAATGATAGTTTTGCGAACCTCTCAGGCTCATTTTTTACAGCTGTACTTAGACTATTAGAAAATGCGCGTATACTGGATTCTGTAATATTCCCCCTATCTAAAGGTTTCATCTTCCAAGTACTGAAACGTTCTTCGTTTGTGAGTATAAGCTTTGTCCATGCTCTATCAGATAATTTATTCGCTTGTGGTATAGGTGAAACAACTGCACCACCATATGAAGAATCATATGAATAAAAATAAGTATCGCTACAACCTTTAAATCTTCTTTGTAAAACATTATATAAGTCTATGGATTTTTTGCTGATACGATTATCATCAAGTTTATTAAGTAAGAAATATTGAGCTTCTCCCCAATAACTTGTCCAAAAGTTTCCAAATTTTCTTCTCATCTCCAACGCATACTCTATACTCTCAAGATCTTTACTAAGCCCGATACCTGATATTACAATTTCAAGGCAATTAAAAATCTCGTCCTCACAATATGGTGAAAATTTATCAATCAATTTTCCAGCCAGTACCCATCTCGGCTCTTCATAATCATTCCCACAAGCTAACCTAGTAGTCGGATTATCTAGGAGCCATTTAATAATTTGATCAGAATACCCAATGGGTAGATTGAGCAACAGATTTGCAATAATGTGCTCTACAACTGGATGCTTATTCGTTAAATATAACGTCAGTAAATTGAATAGCTCATCTGGTTTATCTGTATACTGTTTACCTGCTTCGAAAAAAATACCTAATACACCTCTTACTAAAGAATCTCTATGTTCATTAAATGAATGTCTTGCGCTGTAGAGCCATATTCTTGTATAAGAGCTTTCATTAATTGAGCTATTAATTATTTCGAAGACCTGAAGCATTAACTCTTTAAGAACATCGTAAGGCAGAGCTTCTGAGATACTTTCTAAGTCTTCGATTTGACCTTCTCTCCATACCTTTCGGTGTAGATGCTTAACCGACTCTTCAGACTCCTTTATATCCAGACTCGAGTCTGTTAATTCTTCTTTATAACCTTCTAAAATTAACTGTATTAAATCAATCGCCTTTCTCGGATAGCTTTTTGCTAACTCATTCCAATCAATGTAATTGACTGCACAACCTAGTTGTAAAAGCTTTTTGCGTACTTCAAACATCTTTTCTGAATCATTTTGAATGTTCCAGCTCAAAGCAGAATAGCATCTATTATTCCACTCCTCAGATATACCGATAAATGGCTCAATTTCTTTTAAAACAATATCAGGTGCTTTGTCAGCTATAGAGCTTAACAATCGAATAGCCAAACCAATTTCCGAGTCAGATCCATTCAGCCATCTGGAAATTATATTTTTTTCTGAAAGCACCGTAACTAGTTGTGAATGTCCAAAACAAGCATGGTCAATAAAAGGCTGACTTAACTCTTCATTATTTATAAGACTTGTAATCAAATTACGCATAGGCGTTTTAATAACTTTGATCTCGCCAACCATATTTATAGCTAAGTACTTGATATGGAAACGAATTTCGGAGCTATCAAACAATGCTGAAATATTTTCGCAAAACACTGATTGTCTGGATTGTGATAATAGTTTTAAGGCATATTTGATATGCTCTCTTCGTATTAGTGTTTGTTCAGACTTAGAGCCAATTTCTTTAAGAAAGTCGTCGCTTGACTGTCGAGCAATATCAAAAAGGCGTTTTCCCAAGTGGTAATCGAATAGTGCTTGATGCTGAAAGCTAACCTGATTACCTGTCTTATTAAAAATACCGACAGATATTATTGCCTCAAGAACATTGGGATTGTGACTGCATAAAGCGTTAATTGATATAGAAAACTGCATCTCTCGGCTTGCTTTTTCTATAAAGTCATCAATAATGGTGTTAGCCGAACTTAAATCATTTATAGCATTGTTTAGTTGCTTCAATCTATCAACCCAATACAAACTTATAAGGTCGCTTTTGCTGTTAAAATTGAGGCTGCCCTGATCATTCTTTATAAGCTGTATGTAAAAACTTAACCATATTGGAATTTTCAAAATAGTCTGCTTGACAGGTGATAACGAGTCATAATTTTCGTATGGTGAAAGTAATTTTTTAACTTCTACAACAGATAGCTCTTTTATTGTTATATGCGCTACTTTATTATTTAGACTTGAAATCCAACTTTGTAATTGAATATCTTCGTTTAAATCAAAGTCTCTACAAGCTAAAACTAGACTAATATCATAGTTATCTTTCCTTAGTTGAATCACTTGATACGCAATTTGTTGACAGACTTGTAAAGCACTGCTTGAGTGACTAGCTGTCCAACGTATGGCGTCTAATTGATCCAAAATAATAATAGCTTTTTTAGCGCCTGCAAACTTATTTAAGCTAAATACAGGTGAATGGCTAAAACCTAAATCATCTCCAAAAGCATCTGCATTTTTTTTAGGACGGTTTCGATCTAATCGTATTGGTAGACATATATGACCCTTCTTTTGCATCTCATCGCACAACTGCAATAGAAAAGCACTTTTACCCATACCCGCTTCTGCTTTAATCAAGGTAATTGGATAGTTATCTATTGAGTCAATACAATTTGCCATTTCAGAACGCTCAATTAAACTACCTTCAATTAAAAAGGGTGTAATTGAATCTCGAAAAGCCTGATTAACACGCTCTATAATAGGGAATAATCTTGTGTCGTTTTCATAAATTCTTTGGTTAAAACCTTGGCCTTTCATACTTTCGAGGAGCTGAAACGATGTAATTGATGAGCGTAAATTGTTATCAGTGGGATAATTTTTTAAGTAGTCAACTATGTTATTAGAGTTACTACTAAAATTCTTATCGATTTTTCCAATAATATTACGTTGAGATTCAGAGTTAGCAGGAAAAGCAATAACCTCAAAATTTTTCAAAAACTGAATAGCTTTTGCAATATCAATCTCTACATTAATGTTTAAACCTAACTTATGACACAAATCTTCAAATAACTTTCGACGTTTACCGCTCTGGTCAACCTGAAGTTCAATAAAATCTTGAGGATTAGATGTTGTATTTTTAGCGCTCAAACTTAGTTGGGATAGCTGAGTGAATGATAATGGAGATACGACTTTAAAGGTACAATCTGTTCTCTGTATTTGATTAAAGGCTTTTATCAATACACCCGAAATCTCTAGTGATGATAAGGTCCATACATCCGAATTATTGTGACTAGATTTACATTGATGAAACTCTCTAGATCCGTTTGATTTTTCAACAATCAAATCTACGCCTGTTTCATCTTCACCTAATGGCTCTACAGTTACGGAGGTTATCTCTTCCTCAACTAGTCTTAATAATTGCTCAGCAACCCAAAATTCTTCGTAGCTATTACCGAATTTATCTGCAAACCCACCACCTTCTAATGCCATAGCTGAACTACCTTCACTAATATCAGTATACTGAAAATAGTAGCATGAAAGAATGTTTAGAGAAGATAAATATAGAAATCCTTAATCAAAAAAACCAGAGAGCATTAGCAATCTGGTTATCAAGTACATTTCAAATTGTTACCTGCCCATTGTAAGCTGACCACCAGCAAAGCTAATACATGATTCGCAGAACCAAGATGATCGTTTTCTGATATAAGGTATATCCGCTGGTACATCAAGTTGATACGGCCGTCCACAGTACTCACAGTGCACATCATCTAAGTAAGCCTGACACTCTGCTAATACACCAAACAAAACATGATAATCAACACTATACTGTCTACAGAGCATTTCTATATGCTCTACATACCATCCATCATGCCCGTATGCCCAATAGTCTTCACATAGTTGTATGTCGGACTGATCTGCATTGGCGCTAAAAATAAGTTTTAAGCTCATGGTTATCTCCAAACCAAATAGTTGATAGTAATCACAACGAATAAGGAATCTCGTAATGATTCATAATGGCCAAAAATTTGGTTTCAAGATTCGTTAATGCATAATGATTTAGCACTAACCCCTCATTGAGCTCACGTTGGACCCATATCCTAACCGCTTCATCATTGTAGAAAAGGGGGTTAACCCCTAGCATTCTTGCTAACTGCGAGCCCTGTTGTATTTGCAGATTTACCATAAGCTTGGTAGATAGCGATATCGCTTCGGCGCTTAACCAGATTGAAGCATGCGGCGATTTAATAAAGGTGTTCATGTATAATCTCCTGTAGATTAATATTTCTTTCTGTTAGTCGTAATGACTCCCTACAGATTGAATTATACATATATTTTGAGCTGATGCAACTCAAAATAACCTTCTATAGAACTTTTTATTACTTAATAGAACATTTAACTCATTTGAGAAACTATATTGCTGCGTATTATTTGGTGTAATAACTGATAAGCGCAGCACTATCTTGAATTTTAAAAGGAGGAAAGTTTATTCTTCTTCCTTAACTAGCTCATAAAGGTCGCCCACTTCAATATCCAAATATAAGCATAGCTTTTCTACTACCTCTAGATCCACTCTGGTCGCTTCTTCGTTATACATACGTGTGATTGTGCCTCTGTTGACATCTGTATCTCTAGACACATCGGCAATCTTAAGTCTTTTTTCGCCCATAATTCTAGATAAATTACATTTCACCATAACCTCCTCCATAATAAAATAACCTACTGTAGATAAAAATGTCTTGCAAAAGATGATTTTTAGTGTAAATTATGTTCTATAGCAGGTCATAAAGCTATTAGATAATAACACTTTAATCTTTAGTAAGGATTTTACTATGAGTTATACCTATTTAACAACCGAAGAGCTGTCACAACGTATTAAATATGACAGCAAGACAATACGCAATCAACTTAAGGATGCGGTATTCATTGAGGGCGTTCATTACATCAAACCATTTGGAGATAGAAAAATTCTTTTCATATGGCAAAAGATTGAAGAGTTAATGCTGACAGGCTACGACGATAACATTCCATTTGCAGCGGGAGCGTAATCATGGCGAGTATCAATAGCCGTAATGGCAACCTATATGTAGATTTCCGATACATAGGCCAACGTTGTAGAGAGCAAACCTTACTGGCAGACACTAAGCCTAATCGAAAGCGTCTAGAAAATTTCGTTAGTAAAATGCAAGCAGAGATTCAACTAGGTAGTTTTCGATATGAAAACTATTTTCCGCAGAGTAAAAAGCTTGAGCAGTTTCAAAGCTTAGAGCTCATGAGATCAACGAATAGCCATAAGGACTCAAGCTCAGGATTTGATTGCTTTAGCAGAGTTTGGTTAGAGGAAAAAAAACCGGAATGGCGATGCTCTCAGATAACTAATGTAGAAAACATACTTAAGATTTATCTATTTCCCTATTTTGGCAATGTGCCACTAAATACCATTAACAAAGCTAAAATAATGGCTTTTCGGGGTAATCTAGTCAAGGAAGGAAATAGTGGACGACTTTTATCAGCATCTCGAATCAACCACATTATGACGCCATTACGTATGGTGATTACCGAAGCATCTGAGCGTTTTGATTTTGAGAACCCTTGGAAGAATATAAAGCCACTAAGTGTACCTAAAAGTAATGTTAGTCCTTTTACCTTAGAGGAAGTCATGCTCATCATTGACAACGTCAGAGTAGACTATAAGCCATATTTCACAGTACGGTTTTTTACAGGCATGCGGACAGGTGAAATTGACGGTTTACCGTGGAAAAATATTGACTTTGAACGTAGACAAATCGTTATTGATCAAGCAATTGTTGGAGGTGTTATAGGTGACACTAAAACTTCCAGCTCTAATCGTATTATCCACATGAATCAACTGGTTTACGATGCATTGATTGAGCAGCAGAGCTTGACTAAACATCGAAGTGAGTTTGTTTTTAGTACAAAAGCAGGTACTCCTTTGAGTCATCGCAATGTGACAAAGAGAGTTTGGTATCCGTTATTGCGATATCTAGAGCTTGATATACGTAATCCCTATCAAAGTAGACATACGGCTGCCACTCTTTGGCTTGCTGCAGGCGAGTCTCCTGAGTGGATTGCTGCGCAAATGGGTCATAGCAGCACTACAATGTTATTCACAGTGTATTCACGTTATGTGCCCAATCTAACTCGTCAGGATGGGAGTGCTTTAGATAAGCTACTGATAGAGCGAGGTATAATACAAAATCCATGAAAATACCTATGTTTAACAAAAAGACATCCAAATAGATGTCTTTTTTCGATTTTAATGCTGGATGCTTTACATTAATGAAGCTACAGTTATTTGAATGCCTTGTAACGGTAGCAGAATAATGGCTAGTAAAGATAGTAACTCTACAAATATTAAGGATTGGTTGAAGCTAAATCTCCTTGATTTCGCTAATGGCCATGATCTTGAAATATTACTTATCGAGCTAAAATTTTTAAAAGATACCTTACCTGAGCAATTTAGATCAGAATTGAAAGATGAGTATCGAACATTGTCTGAATGGATAAAAACATTAGATGTGGATAGTAATTTGACGAAGACGCATGAATTACAGATATACGAAAATGGAATTGCTCATAAAGTATTTTTAGAAAATATTAGAAAGCCTCATCTGCATTTAAAAGAGCTCTATCTAATTACCTTTTTAATCCATCGAGCAGACTCGTCTAAAATAAATACTATCCGTGCTGTCTACTTTTTTCTATGTTTAAGGATGGTTGAGTTAACTGACTATGATAGTCGAATTGAAACTACGCTCGATGAATGCAGATTTTTAACGAACAAAACTCGTGAATTTTTAGTTCCGTTTTTACCAGACGTCACTCAGTCGAAAAATCTGCAAGATATTAAAGAGCGTCTTATTCAAACGCAAGAAGATGATAACTACACTAGATGGCTAAATAGATCTCCAAAAACATTCGAATTAGAGGTGCGAAGATATAAGAATAAGCTATTAAGCGCAGGAGCTTCATTATTCTCTAGCGATGCTCAGTTTGAGATTAACGAACGTATAGCCAAATATCTGTATGAGTATATCCTACCACTCGAAAACTACTTTAAAAATGACTCAGGTATTACCCGAGTAACGACTGAGACTCATAAGATTATAACTATCTTACAAGATAAGGATGACATCACTGGTAATACCGTTAGCGATCTTACCTACATATCAGAAAATACTAGCGAAGAAAACGGATTTGAAGATCGAGAACGACAAGACGATGAAGAGCAATCATTTGAACAAGTCAGTTTCGAGCAGCCTACAAACTACTATTTAGATAAAATTAGAGCTGAACAACAAGTTAACTGTAGACATCAACGGACTTTAAGTCAGGTAACTGATGTAAATGTTGCACATGCTGATGAAATACAGGTTTTAGTCAAATACTTGCTGAGAAATCTGATGAGTTTAGATCTCAGAAGGATAAATGATAATGAGAACAGCGAAAAAAAACCTTCAAATATTGAATATGATCTGGACCATCAAGCTTCTTTGTATTTACTAATAGTTCTATTGACAGGTAGACCTCAATTATTAATATCCGAAGATTTAAAGAAGAGTTACCTGTGCTATCGGTATCCACTGGAATTCACACCTACTCGTAGTAAAGCTCAAGAAAGCTGGGACTCTAAACTATATGCAGAAAATAGTTCCATCCTTCATCTTATCTACCCTACCGTTATTGGTGATATACACTATTATCTATTACATGACATAAGCATAAAGGATCTAGAAGAAATTAGAAACAAGGCTAATGAAAATTTAAAAGCTCTAAATAAGAAAAGCAAAACTAGATTAACTATTAATAAAATTAAGAATTATTTAGAGCACTTCCTTATACACAGTGGACGAGATCACGCTTTAATCAATGTCCTAATTAGTAAACCAATACACCATTCTTCGGCACTTCCTTATTTCAATGTTAGCCAACTAGATTTATTCCTTTGCCAGGACGACTTTAATGAGCATTTGTATGAAATAACATTTGATAAGGTCAACGATGAATCAAAAAAAAATCAGGAATATCTATTTTTTAAATTACCTGATGATAGAGAAATAAATTACTGGGACAAACAGATAGGTAGTGTTTTAGCCGTACAAGAAGGCCGCTTAACATCTATAGTTAGCGATTTAATCACTCGGATCAATTCTTCATTGCTAGATAGGAATACCCTAAACTCTAGATCTATAGTTGACCTACATAATACCTTTACTGATTACTTATATATTTTGCTATCGGTTTCAAGTGGTTATCGTCCAGTGCGTGAACCTTTTGGTAGGCTTATAGATATAGATGTTAGAACCAAGAAATATTTCATCAGCGACAAGGAAAACCGCCAACATACTCGAGGTAGATATATTTATCTACCTGATATAGCAAATCATCAGATTGAGCAGTACATCAAGTATTTAAAGACAAATGTCTTTATTTTAAATAATCTAGATAATAGTCTATGCGATATTTATTCAAATATTCTTGCTAGCAATATTGGACTTATCAGTTATCTAAAGCTGGATGAAAAAACTAATACTATTACTGAAGTCAGTCTCACTCAAACATTTATTCAAGAAAGACTATCTAGGATTTTAGAGTTACCGTCAAACTGGCATCGTCATTTTATACGCTCATATAAAAGCCCAGAAGTTGGAATCTTTTCTGCTAAAAGCAGTTCATCATTATCTGATAGTTTTGGTCATGATGTTATTGGAGCTTGGATGGGGCATGCTGATGAACTTGGTTTCGATTACTACGATAAGCATAGTGGTCTTAAAGGAAGTGAGTTGCGCAGGTTTGCTTATGAGCTTAATAAAATACTTGAGTATAACGGCTTTAAAATTATCTATTTGGAGAATAATTAATGGCTCAGCGTAAATCAGGTATCAAGGAGCGTGCAGAGAATAGAAGCAAAGAAACCTTAAAGCGTAAAAACTTGTCTAAACGAATAGTTAGAGAGTCTATAGATTTTGACAAAATTATTGCATCAAATGATCCTCAAACAATATTTAATGCTATGTGGGAGCAGCTTGATAAAAGATTATTAGAAAACAAACATTTTCAGGGCTATCTTGGTTATGTAGAAGGATATAACGAAGCAGTAAAGTGCTGTCAAGATTATATTGAAAATAAGGACATTGATATTGGTTTTCCAAAGCTTATTGTTACCTCATACCGTCCAAAGTCTTTTAGAAATGAAGTAACCTTTTCTGAAAACCAACAAATATTAGATTTTTATTTGTATTGGATAGATGGTATAGCTAGCAAAGCTTATGAGCTTACTATCACAGATTTAATGCTATCGTTAATTTTCCATAGTGCTGTATTAAAAAAGCTAATATTACAAACGCTTATATCTCGCATCAGTGACAAATCATTAACTATAGAAAGCATATTTGAACTGCCTGTGACAACACTCATTATTGATGACGATAGCTACCATACTAACACTTACAACGATTCAACAGCTGTACATGAAGTAAAAGTCTTTTTATCGCCATTAACGAGCTATTTAATTAAGCTCTATAACAAAAAGGGCAAGACTAAAAAGGTATCGCTTAGTACTGATATTCATAAGCTATACCAAACATTGCAGATGACTAAATCTCTTAGTCAAAACCAACTATCTATGACTTTAAAGAAGTTTTTAATAGGTGCAGTCTATGTTTTAGAAGATTATCTATTTTTAGATCTGCCAGAACATACTTGGTATCTATTAATTGGTTGGGACTCTACCTATGGTCTGTCAACAGCCAATTGGCAGTCTCTAATCTTTAACATATCTCATGAGACCCTTGCCAATGTAACTACTAGCATTGAGTATCATAACGATGTCGTTGTAGAGCCTAGAAAAGCTAACCCTACTATCACTGTCGAGATTGCTAAGCTATTCAAAAAGAATAAAGATGAAAAAATCTCAATGACTACATTCTCAGCTGGCCTCAAACAGCTATATGAACGTTTATCCACGAGCGATGCTCCTTTAAGTGAGATCGCAATTGTAGGTTGGTTACTGACGAAAACAGTAACTTGCAAAAAAGTAAGTAGTGTTCAGACTTACAGCGGCACTATTACGAATCGTTGGTTATCTCTGACGCAGGGTGTTGCTCTTGAGGAGCACACTGAAGAGGATTATATTCAATTTTATAGCGAACTTATTGAACTTGGGAAGTCAAAAGACGCTAAGAATACTATTGCTACTCGTATTGATGAGATTCATGAATATTTAGTTAATCAACATAATATTGAACCTATTGCACCTCTTTCGTCTACCAAGAGAGCACATCATAGGACAGGTTATCTTTCAGAAACTATGTTTCAGGCTATTCTTAGCAGTGCTGACAATCTTGAAATGACTAAAGATGAGCTAGAAGCGGTAAAGCTCGCTCTGATTTTAGGTCAACGCTGTGGACTTAGAATAGGTGAGATAGTTAAGATTAGATTAAAAGATGTGGCTATAACTTCAGCTTATCTAGAGGTGCGTGACAACAAATATGGTAATAATAAAACGGGTTCTGCATTAAGACGGACGTTGTTAGAACAACTTTTGACAGATTCAGATATGTTGTTTTTTAGAAAAGTCGAGCTTATTCGTGGTGAGGGTAAAGGTGACACCTTAATCGCTAACCAAGCGGGTATGGCTTATCGTGCCAGTGATTTATCTAAAATTTTATCTCAGTTAATTAAAACTGTTACAGGACTTCCTCATCTTACGACTCATCATCTAAGACACAGCTTTTTGACTAATTTTCAATTAATGTCATTTATGTATGACCAAGCTAATAATTTTAAGGGACACAAATGTACTCAGGCTTTAAAAGACCTATTACCTTATGACGAAGAAAAGTCTTGTGAAATATTAGCTTATATTGAGACATCACTACAATACAAAAAAATCTATGCCTTAGCAGGGGTTGCTGGTCATGCCAGTCCTAGTACCACTTTTGAATCTTATGTTCATTTGACTGACATTCAGATTGGATTGTTACTTTGGCATATGGATTACCACCTAACGTCTAAACACCATGAATTAATAAGCATTCCTAGACGTTTGAAAAAGCAGTTAGCCGCTTCACCTGTTGCAGTTAATGACTATCTGCTTAACAAGCTCAAACTTAAACCACTGCCTAAACCAAAACATAGTAAACGACTAAAGAGAGCAGATAAAAAATCTACAAAGCCAAAAAGATACTCATTCGATGAAGTTCGTCAGATTCTAGAGGTACATAATAGAGAGGAAGATTTCAAGGAAAAAATGGATGTTTATAAACTTGATCAAAATACTTTTGAAATGTGGCTTGAGAATGCTAGACGGCTCAGAAACGATTCTGCGTTTAAAACCACACACGGTAATTCCAGATTGTTTGCCTCTGATGATAACAGGAGTTTATTACCAGTTCTCGATAGGTATGCTGAAGACAACCACATGCTCATGCAGATGACCAATAAATTTCGTGACTTATATAAGATAAAAGACAATCGAGAACCTATGCTTCAGTTTGTAGGGCTTACGCTTACGAACTCTCAATACTACAAAAATCATATTAGTTTTAATGAAGCTCTGGATCTATATAGTTATATACAAATACTGAGACAACTAGTCTTAAAGAAGAATATTAATTTAAAAATATACCATTATGCACAAGCTAAAGATGACGATAAAAAGGAATGGCAACCTGTAATGAAATTACTTGCCTCATCTCAAATAAAAAATTGTAATGTAGCAGATAAATTGAACGGCAACGTATACAAAAAGAAGATCCGTGCTGAATTATCACTATCTAGCCAAACTGAGCAGACTAGGCTTAATAATAGAGAGAAATCAAATCTCCCAATCAAGCAATGGACCGTTAGAACTTTACAAATTTTCTGTCATTACGCTTTCATTATGATAGGGCAAAGAATTAATTTAGGAGATCACAAGCCATGAATCTGTCAGCAAAGTCTATCAGCATTAACAATAGCACTAAAATTAGTCTTCATCCGTTGGCTAGCCAACTAAATAAGCTAATAGTGAAAGCCTACTTAATTGGTGGTCAAGAAGCCTATATTAAATCTATGCATACTAAGTTTGATTGTTATAACAGTGTACCTATTCATAATGTATCGTTAGTGAATAATGATGTGAATGAGTATTTACTCATTGGTGGTTGTTTTTTACCTGTATTTAACCTAAAAGATCTTAATAACAACAACACTATTTTCTTAAGTTATAAAACCTCTAAAAAAGACTCTAAGCCTGAGCATAAGAAACAAGTTAAGAAAGAATTTGATCAGGATGTGATTGACTTTATATACATGGACTTTATCCGAGCAATATCAATACTCTCGTTAGCTAAACCTGGGCTTATGTATCCAAGTCTTAAAACAATAACGCAAGAGTATAAAAGTCAGATATGGAGTGAAATATTCAATAGGGAATCAAAAACCCCAAAAGATTACATTTTATTAAATAACGTCGCCGATCTGCTTGATACAACACGTGGCACATTGAATAGTCATACTAAACTAAAGAAGTAGCGGTTAGTTCTTTCCGCTATGCCTGATTAGAAACAGAGCTATCTCACTAAGCTTAGAGTAACAAGCTAGACAACCTTAATCCTCGAATTGGAACACAAGCGATCTAATGCGAGGACTTATTCAGGATTGGATAGCGATATATCTACTTCTAGGAGTCATTAAAGAGATGATTTATGAGAGAGATACAAAGGGATGTATTCACAACCGTATTAAAACTTAATAGCTCTGCCTAACCACGCTACCAACTCACGGGCAGGAGCCTGACTCAAACACTGCGGACAATTAATATAGGTCATTATGCAGTCATTTAAATCAGTCAACATATGTAGTAATAACCCTAAACCAATTACCTTATAGGGCTTTGGTAAAAACAACATGCCCGCATATACTGCCATCGCATAATAAGTATGTAGCGGATGGAAATTAATACTACAACGATTGGGCGAAAAGATAGGTGTCGCTAGCAGATGATCTAAATCAACTAGCATGGTTGCTAATAGGATCAAATAAACTCGCTTATAGTCACTACGAAAAAACATATAGGCGATGATAAACGGCATACCAAAGTGTAGAAAATAATGGATAACGGTTTGAGTCATCGCTTTTTCCGATTTAAGAGGGTGTTTTAGAAAGTGTTCTAAGAGTATCATACACGATCTGAGGTATACCTTCACACCTGAAAGACAGGCGCGAATCCACCACCTGGCATACGGAAGTTGGTCATCTGACCGTGATAAACACGCGCAGCAGGTAACATGCTAATCTACCGTTGAGAGACGCCAGTAAACGGTAACTCGGTCTGGTAATGAGGAACGAGTAAACATGCAACTGTATTTATTGCTATGGCTATTTTTGGAGGAATTATGACTCTTGTAAACCAATCGTGCCGAGCAGCAGCGTTAGCTGTGCTTGCCCTGATGGTGTGGAGCGTAAGTTTCTTTCTCCATTTTTTTTGGGAGATGGCACAGGTACCGTTCTTCTCAGGCATGGCAGAAGCGAGCCACTGGGAGGTGGTCTGGCTTTGTACACGTGCGACCTTCGGTGATGCCAATATTGCCTTTGGCGCCTACGTGCTTGGGGCGTTGTTTGTAAAAGACTGGTTCTGGATTTCAAAGCAGTGGCTTCTGTCGACTTTATCGATATACCTTGGCGTTGGCCTGATTGTGACAATACTCTTTGAATACTGGGCAACTGGAGCTGGCCAAAGGTGGAATTATAGTGGTCTGATGCCTGATGTTCCGTTACTAAGCATAGGTGCGTTGCCGCTCTTTCAGTGGATGGTCATTCCGATAATATTAATCTACGCTGTCAAATGGATGTTCCTTAGGTGGCTGGTTTCGAAGCGTACCGAACGCGAGTAGATCGAGTAAAGACAACCACATTCTCTCAAAGCGCTTCCGGAACAGTCAACATCCATGTCCTGACCTGACCTGACCTGAGGTATGAAACTCTGCTCGATATATCGTTGAGAGGGCGTTTAGCTAATTTGAAAGGGGTTTTTTACCACTCATGATCTGAAGAACAAAGGTTCCGGATACTGTAATCAATAGGAAACCGTGGAAAGCCTCCATAGCAGTCATGAATCGTAGATGTCCGTTGGGCATGAGATCGCCTCGCCCAAGCGTTGTGAAGTTGACTAGCGAAAAGTAAAAGTAGTCCATAAAATTAAGAGAGCTACCATCGCTAGATGAGGACGATACGAGGTTACCGACCTCAAGGTCGTGCACAGCAAACCAGAAGCCAGCAGCGTAGAGCAACGCCTCGAACGTATGGGCAAGTACGATTGAGCCGACTGCGACCCCAAGACAGTGTCCTAGACGGCGAGACGGCGTCACAAACTGTGACGAGAACTTTAACGCGCCGTAATGTATTGTCGTGCAGACAGCGATCAGAATCGCTGCCATTATGATTGCCAGAACCACTTTTTACCCTCTTCAAGAAAGTCATGTTATAGTCGAAGGAACGGCACAGATTACCACGCTCTATCTATCAACTGTAGTTGTTTCTTCCTATCGGTGTAAGCACAATAAGCCAGAAAAACTTATGCCCGTTTCGCCTCATAAGATAACGTATCCCTTTTATTCAGTATCGGATATAGTAATCCTAAGCCAATTATTTTGATGCAGAAAGTAATGAATAAAGAGTTGAATCATCATTTTTCCAGTTCAGCATGATATTTTGATTATTGCATTAGTACTTAGAATAATCCAAATAGTAAACACTGCTTAAAAGCCAAACCCAAATGATCACACTTGGAAAACAGGCGCAAATCCACCCCCTGGTGTGCGAAAATTAGTCGCTTGACCTTGATAGATACGCCCAGCAGTTAGTAACAGCTGTCCTGCATAGGTATAAAGACGTATATCTACTTTTTTGGTCGTCACAACATCATCGATTTTTATTGATCGCTCTGTAGCAGGTATAAAGGTCTGTGCAATATAATCCTCATCCAGAATGTTCTCAAAAACGCGTCGAGTGAGCTTGCTACCGCGATAGACGCCTTTGCTTCCATATCCAGCAACTGGCTTAAAAAACAATTGTCCCCGAGTACGCCATAACTCTGCTGCATCCTCTTTTATAACCATTTTGGTAGTTGGCACTGCCCTTTCTAGACATTTTGCATCATCATTATCTAGTCCCCACGACTGCAAAGTTTGCGGATCGGATAGTAAGGCTAAGTTGCGCTTATTCGCAAATATAGCATGGACATGAGGATTAGGCGTTACTACTACCGCACCCTCTAGATAGGCACTTTTAAGCACGGCGTGGTTAGGGTTTTCAAATGCAAAGTCGACCAACCGATTATAGATCATATCAATGGGCTTACCATGCGCTGTCAGCTTGCCATCAACATAGTTAATTTCAGACGGATCAAGTATAACGGTATCAATGCCCTTAGCTTGAAGTAGTCGGCAAGCCAGCTGAAACTCTAAATACATGAACTGACTTTTGGGATCATTATCGATAATAGCTATGCGATTAGGCATGGCAGTAGCCGATTGTCGCTGCCACTCTTGTATGAACATGTTAGTGACGGCTTCTTCAAAGCCATCAAGCATTTTAGTAGTATCAGCACTTTGCTCGGAAGGGTGGCAGCATTGTTTTTGTGCGCGGGCAAGTGCTACGTTTAAAAATGCGCCTCCAGCGTTAGTATTGATCTCAATAAGTTGAGGGCTATCGCTACCTAAGTGAAAGTCATAACCCATAAAGGCTCCTATTGGCCCTGGATCGAAAGCAGCAATTTTGGGTGCCCATGACAATACTTGCTGTTGGTAAGATGGAAGTCTAGCAGCCGACTCAATAGCTGCGACAATTCGCACCATTGTCTCTATCTCTGTTTTGGGGACAAACACCGGTGTTGCTGAAAAAATTTTATTAAGCTCATTAGCTCCTATTGGGTTGTCTCTAGTGTCTGACAATTGATTTTGAAGGCTAGTATTAAGTACTTTACGATCTAAAGTACGGCAATAGCACTCTTTATTAAGTTGATCTGCAAGATTGTCATTCACTTTATCTTGGTTATTGCTTAGGTGTTCCATTTAAATCTCATTACTAAGTTTAGTGGGTATGCTGATAAGGTTTAGAAGACAGCCAAAGTAAAAAAGGTATTTGAAATGTTTAAGATAAGGTTGTTTTTATAGTTGTTTTATAAAATAGTCATTGTGCGCCATAGCTACTTTGCGAGGTTAAACAGTTTTATGCTCTTCTTTGATTAGCACTTTTGCTAAAAACAAACCTAACTCGAACAGTAGCCACATCGGAATCGCTAGCAATAGCATTGAGACACCATCGGGTGGTGTAACTACAGCTGCCACAGCAAAACAACCAACAATGATATATCGGCGCTTACTCTCTAGACTCTGAGTGGATACGATACCGAACATTATCAATAGTAAAGTAACCACTGGAATCTCAAAAGTCAGTCCAAACACCATAAACAACTTGAGTGCAAAGCTCAGATAACTATCAATATCGGTCATAGGTATGACATTCTGCGGAGCGAATAGGATAAAGAACTTTAATACGCCTTTGAGTACCACAAAGTAGGCAAAGGCAACACCCGTATAAAATAGAAATATCGAAGAAAACAGCACAGGAATGGCAATTTTCTTCTCTTTTTTATATAAGCCAGAAGCTATAAATGACCAAATTTGATACAGAATATAAGGCATCACTACAAATGCAGCAACGAAAATTGTCAAGCGAATAGGTGCCATAAAGTTTGAGGTAATGTCAGTGGCAATCATAGTCGAGTTCGCAGGCAACTGTGCAACTAGAGGGTCTGATAAAAGGTTGTAGAGTTCACGCGAAAACCCTACCAATGCTAAGAAAACAATCAAAACGGCTACGCATATTTTGATGAGATGCTTGCGTAGTTCAATCAAGTGTTCAGTAATAGGCATATCACTGAGCGCATTCAGCACATTATCAGCCTCATCACTATGGGCAGTGTCTGGGGCTTTAATATTTGTATCCGCTAACTTTTTTTGTCGATTTTTTTGGCGTTTAAATAAGCTCATTCATTCACCTTTTCTATAGGTGAAGAAGAAATATTTGGCTGATGAGGATCGGTTGGTTGATGTGAAGCGTCTAAGCTTTGATTCTGCGAGTCTTCAAACTTTTGCATACTACCGCGCATCTCTGCTAGTTCACGCTTCATATCTGACTCAGTCTGACGGATTTTTGCAAGCTCATTTTGCATTTGTTGGCGCGTTTCAGCCAGATCAAGCTCAGCTTCTATTTCAGACTGTAAAATGGATACTGTACGGCGCAGTTTGGCATACCATTGCCCAGCCGTACGTGCGGCCTGCGGCAGTTTTTCTGGGCCCAATACGATTAAGGCTATGACGCCAAACAAGAGTAACTCGGAAAACCCGATATCAAACATAACAGACAAATATATTAATTAATAGGCTATTGAGTATCGCCATCTATAGCGGCGCATTTCATACTTTCTGCTTATTATCAGTGGTAGCAGGGTTGATTTCTATATCATCAGCCTGTGTATTTGAGTCAGTATCTGGTACTGGCAGATTGCCTTCATGACTAAGTGCGCGGTTTTTGCGAGTATGCTCGGTCTCTTCATCTTTTACCGCTTCTTTAAAGCCCTTTACCGCACCGCCTAAATCTTTACCCGCGTTTTTGAGCTTAGCGGTACCAAATACAACCACTACGACTACTAACAAAATCAGCCAATGTGTAATAGAAAAACTACCCATAACAGTATCCTTATTTTTAAATTCTAATAAAACCCGTATTGGGCATTACGTTTTGACAATTTTTCCTAACATTCATATCACAAGTCCAACCTACGTAGTCTAAGCGCGTTAACAATCACCGAGAATGACGACAAGCTCATAGCTGCCGCTGCTATCATTGGACTAAGTAGAAGCCCAAATACGGGATAGAGCACACCTGCGGCAATTGGGACACCAAGTGCATTGTAAATAAAGGCAAAAAACAGGTTCTGTCTGATATTGCGCATGGTGGCGTGGCTAAGCTTATAAGCTTTAGCAATGCCCATTAAATCACCTTTTAGCAGGGTGATACCCGCACTCTCCATCGCCACATCGGTACCCGTTCCCATAGCGATACCAACATTAGCCTGCGCTAGTGCGGGCGCATCGTTGATACCGTCACCTGCCATTGCTACCAATTTACCGCTATCTTGCATCTCTTTGACGATACGGTTTTTGTCCTCTGGTGAGACGTCGGCATGGACTTCATCGATACCTAATTTATTGGCGACTGCCTGCGCGGTTTTTTCGTTATCACCCGTTAGCATGACGACTTTTAGTCCCGCGTCATGAAGCAGTGAAATAGCCTCTTTGGTGCTTGGTTTAATAGGGTCAGCAACTGAAATAATACCAGCAGCTTTACCATCTATAGCCACAAACATTACCGTTTCACCGTCTTTTCTACGGACATCAGCTTTAATGGACAGCTCATTATCAAAACTATTTAGGCTTTCCATAAGCTTAGAGTTACCAATAGCGACTTTCTTACCATCGACCACGGCTTGTACGCCTTCGCCAGTAGTCGAATTAAAGTCAGTAGCTTTAGGAATAATGAGTGATCTTTCTTGAGCCGCTCTAACGATAGCTTCTGCTAAAGGATGCTCGCTTGCACTTTCTACTGCGGCTACCAATGCGAGGAACTCGTCTTCATCTTGACCTACCTGCGCGTCAATTGCAGTAAGCTCGGGCTTACCAGCGGTCAGTGTTCCGGTCTTGTCGACGACAATAGTATCGACTTTTTCCATACTCTCTAACGCTTCAGCATTTTTGATAAGCACGCCATTCTGAGCACCCTTGCCAGTACCGACCATAATCGACATAGGTGTGGCGAGTCCTAAAGCACAAGGGCAAGCGATGATTAACACTGCAATAGCGTTGACCAGTGCAAAGGCCATAGCGGGCTCAGGGCCGAATATCGCCCAGACAATAAAGGTAATGACGGAGCAGATAAGCACGATCGGTACGAACCACCCAGCTACCTTATCTACCAATTTCTGTATAGGTGCGCGGCTACGCTGAGCTTCGGCAACCATTTGTACAATTTTGGATAATACCGAATCTGCTCCAACATTGACCGCTTCGACCAATAGCGTTCCAGTGCCATTTACCGTACCGCCAGTAACCGTATCTCCTTGTGCTTTTGACACAGGGATTGGCTCACCCGTTACCATTGATTCATCAACATTACTATTGCCATCGATCACTGTACCATCTACGGGTAGTTTCTCACCCGGTTTAACCCGTAGCTTATCGCCAGTGACGACCTCATCAAGCGAGACTTCGACTTCGTTGCCATTTTCATCGACACGTCTTGCAGTCGGCGGTGCGAGCTCAAGCAATGCTCGAATCGCGCCTGAAGTTTGACTTCTGGCTTTGAGCTCTAATACTTGACCCAAAAGTACTAAGGTTACAATGACAGCTGCCGCTTCGTAATACACACCGACTTGACCATTAGCGTCTCTGAAACTGTCTGGGAAAATATTGGGAAAAAAGGTCGCGACAATACTAAAAATATAAGCAGCGCCTACGCCTATCGCAATCAAAGTAAACATATTGAGATTGCGGCTTTTTATAGACTGCCAACCACGGACAAAAAACGGGGCGGCGCCCCAAAGCACGACAGGGGTCGCAAGCACTAACTCAGCCCATTGTAAGATCTGTGATGAGATACCATACTGACTGAAATTAACTACGTTTACGTCAAACATACCGCTCATCACATATATTAATAGCGGTACAGTCAGTACTGTACAAACCCAGAATCGACGAGTCATATCATCGAGCTCTGAGGTATCTTCTTCACCGATAGTAAGCGTTTCAGGCTCAAGTGCCATGCCGCATATTGGACAGCCACTATTCTCAACATCTCTGACTTCAGGGTGCATAGGACAGGTGTAGACCGTGCCATCATAATCAGCAGGAACTTTGTCGTATTTACCGCCTTTGATAGATTTTACATCAGTGCTGTTAGAAGTATCCTTTCCATGACAGTGTGCATGACTGTCTTCATCAGTAACCTCGTTCTCAGGTTTGAGAAACATACCGCATATTGGGCAATCGCTTTTTTCCACATCTCTCACTTCTGGATGCATAGGACAGGTATAAACGGTTCCGCTATAATTTTCAGGTACTTTGTCGTAATTACTCTCTTTAGTAGGATGGGCATCGGTATTTGACATGCTATGGCAGCTTGCATGGTCATCTTTCATTGCTACCATCTCGGCAACAGTGTCTTCAGGTTTAAGAGACATTTTGCATATGGGACAGCCTCTATCTGTAATGTCTCTGACTTCCGGATGCATCGGACAGGTATAAATGGTTCCACTGTAGCAAGTTGGCACCTTATCGTAAGTGGTATCTTTATTAGATTCTATGCCTGTATTCGCTGTACTGTCACAGCAATCAGGGGCTTCGCTGTCCGAAGTATTTTTTGTCGTATCGTGTTTCATGACTATGTTCCCGTTATTGATTGCAATGATAGTTTAGGGCTAAGTCGCTAGCTTTTGATCCCATTCAAGATTGGTGCACTGTTCGTCTTTCTCAGCATAGCTGACCTATCTGAGCCGAAGATTCAATGGCTACGCTAGACTCATCCTGCTTTAGCAAACCAGCGATATAGCGGTACAAACACAATCGCAAAATACCAACCATAAAGATAGGATTCGACAAATCCAATTAGGAAACCTGACCATGTCAGCCATTCAAAACCAGGTAGCAGCGGTGCCCAAGCCTCATGCATGCTTATCTGCTCAGGTGCGAGTAGGCCAAAGCCTATGCACAAGAGATAGCTAATGAGCAGAAACAGAGAAACGCTATTGCCCACAGGACCAATTCTTAAAGTATTCGCTTTTGAATTCAATTCGTTTATCTTGACTCTCCTTGGTGGATGCTATACACCGCTTTCGTCACTACCAAACAACGGTATGGTATATGACCCGAGCATCCGAGCCAGAAAGCTTTGCGCAATAATTATAGAAAATTACATCAGTAGAGCATTAAAACCGGTCGTCAAACAGTCTCCATATACTTGATGCAAGTACGTCGCAGCACCGCCAGCTGACGGGTAAGCGTTAGAGATTTTGATATAGGAGTAAGCACTAAAAGAGACAACAATTGCAGCAGCCAGAAGGCCAGTAGGGAAAGTGAACCATGCATACTCAGCCTTTTATTGCTTTTTCATGAGCAATGTTTTGATTCTGTAGTGAAAGTAGCTTTGAATAAAAAGACCTATATGCTTAAGTCTATCATTTGATAGACCATTATTTTATTTGTTTAAAATATTCCTATCAGTATAGATCGTTATTCAAGCTCATCAATCAATTGCTTCATCTCAGCGATTTCACGCTTTTGCGCTTTAATAATATCGTCAGCAAGCTTTTGTACACGCGGATCTTCAATATCAGCGCGACTACTAGTGAGAATGGCAATCGAGTGATGGGGTATCATCGCTTGCATCCAATCGACTTGATCGACAGTTGCTTGTGATCTAACACCCCAAATACCAACAGCAAACATCAACACGCTCAGACCATAGATCATCAAATTGACCTTGGTCTTCTTATACATAGTGGTCATAAATGCCAACATGACCACTGCCATACCGGCACCCATGTAAAGCGCCATATAAGCTCGGGTCTCACTAAAGTAAATATGATCCCATTGATAAGTATTGAAATACATCATGATGTACATCACAATCGTAGACGTCACAATCATCAGGGTGAACTTTACATACGGGTTCATGCCCTGTTGATGATTCATGGTGTTTTGATCTGAAGTATTCATAGTATATCCCCTATTATTTTAATAATATTAGAACCAGAACTTAACTCCCGCAGTCAAACTACTGCTATCAACCGATTCATTTTCTTGACGTCGTTGACCACGAGCCTTGCCAAGCGCTGTCTCATAACTAACACCCACATAAGGTGCTAGCTGGCGACTAAACGTCTCATAAGTCAGCCTAACCTCAGCTTCCATCTCATTAAAGCCCTTGGTAATGCCATTATCATGGTCATCTTTACTAAATGCACTTAGTTCTACTTCTGGTATGACTACCCAATGCTGATCCAAACGCCATTCATACTC
>NZ_JBQQEX010000006.1:0-178596 GCF_052258185.1 Psychrobacter sp. T6-6 | reverse complement strand
GAAGTGAAACATCGTTGCGCCAATGGTAGTGTGGTTCGCCCATGTGAGAGTAGGTCATCGTCAGCTCTCTATTCTGATTTGCCCCTTGATACTAACGTATCAAGGGGCTTTTCTTTGGCTGGAATTTCCTAAAGCTCAGATGCACCTGTCGGTAGTCGGTAAATGGGCGTACCAGTCGATGGTAGAATCATTCAGCGCGAAACCTGCGCCAGTCCGTATTCGCATGATGGGCGGTACAGTGCCAACGGCAGAGATTGTAGATGCTCTGCAAGTGCCGTTTGTTATCGTACCTTTGGTCAACGCTGACAATAATCAGCACGCTGCCAATGAAAATATGCGCATGGGTAACTATATTAATGGCGTACGTACTCTTTATAGTTTAGTTACTAGTCCTTTATAAATGAGAAAGTAAAGCAGTAATAGCCCAATCGCTGACGAAAAGAGCACGATGTAAAATTTGTTAATTGTCGGACTCAGAAGTGAAATATCTTATAATCGATAGTAGTGTGGTTCGCTGACGTGAGAGTAGGTCATCGTTATCTTTTTATAACTAAAGGTCTTCAATCAATTGTGTGATTGGAGACCTTTTTATATCTAGCCTTTGGATCTCAATAAGCTTTATTTTTTGAAAGTATTATATTTAATACTTTTGATTTTGTTATTTACAAATACGAAAGAGTGCAAGATGTGATTTTTATTGCTATATTATTTAGGAGATTATGGCATTATTTTTAGGATTTTAAATTTTTGACATTTAATAAAGTACGGAGATTATGAGTTGAGAAAACCCCGATTATTTATTGCATCCTCAGTTGAAAGTATTCCAATTGCCGAAGCTGTTAATGTCAATCTAGATCATCAGTTTGAAGTTACTATTTGGACAGGGGGTACTTTTAAACTCTCATCTTCAACTATTGAAGATTTAGTTGAGAAGTCTTCTACTGTCGACTTTGCACTGTTTATTTTTGCACCAGATGATGTAGCTGTAATTAGGGATGAAAATCAACATATAGTTAGAGATAATGTAGTATTTGAACTTGGTTTATTTATTGGTGCTATTGGAAAGAAACGTTCTTTTATTCTTAAGCCTCGTGATATAGATATACATCTACCAACTGATTTATTAGGTGTGACGCCTGCTGACTATGATGTGAATCGTTCAGATGGTGATTTAGTTTCTGCAACTAATAGGGCTTGCTCATTAATTAAAATAGAAGCTGCTAGTTTAGGTATTCTAAATCGTTCTAGTCTTTCTGAATCGAAAGCAATTATTGCGAATCCATCAAATTACAAGTTGAAAGAGCAAGACTATAGATTTTTAGCTTCTTGTCTTCAAAGTCAAGTTGCTAATCCTATTGGTTTACCTTTTTACATGATAAGTAATAATGTCAATGGGATAGACGATGCTGTTCTTCAGCTTTCTTTAGTAAAACTAGAGCGCATGGGTTTTTTAAGCAAATCTATAGAAATAGATCACCAAGAAGGTTATGAGTTCTATGCTTACTCTATAACTGAATTAGGGGTTGATGAACTTTTAAAAAATGAAGAAGCTCTTCAACTAAAAGTATCTAAGTCGGTGAACAGTTTTGATGACCATATTCCGTTTTGAAGAATATAAAGTAGTGTTAATCACTGGTTTTCCATAAGCGTTTCATAAGGTAGTGTATTGCTTGCTTTACAAATTATTCGTAGTCGACTCATACACTGTTTAGTTTAGGGTTAAGGAATATTATGAGTAAAAATTCAAACTGGTATGCTTTTCAAAATTTTATCAAAACTAATTTTCCTGATAGTAATTTACATCCTACAGAGTCATTTATTAGTCATACCAACCATTTAAGATTTGAACTAGGCGATGGTTTTGAAAACGGTACCATCAAAAGAGTTGATCATTGTGTAAAAAAAGCAGTTAAGATTTTTGAGTCTGTATTTAACGATGAAGATGAAGTCTACATTCTAATTAACTCCTTTAAACATGACGGAGGTGGAGAGTTTTATAAGCCAACGAATGGGTATCTAGAAGCACAATTTTCGTATTTTGACGAAATAATTAAAGATGAGAATATTGTTATAACTTCAGAAACTGACGAGTTTTATGATATTCAAAAAGAAATTTCAGAGATAATGACAATTACTACTCATCATATTCAGAAAATATTTAGAGTAGATCTTGCCTCAGTAAACTATATCAATATCCTTAGAGGTACTGCTAATCTTGAAATGGGTTTATCCCCAGCAATAAGTGACAATATATACTTTATTAACAAATCTAAGAAAATCGTCTTTTACATGTATGATGATCGTGGGTGTATGGTCTATTCATCAGATATAGAGTCTATTCGATTTTTATATGATAACCTCTATGAATGGCTAGTTGAGTACCATATAGAAACATTCGATCATTTATTTCGACGCAAATAATGAATAGAAGCTAAGCAGATTTGCTCTAGTAACCAAAATTATTCCAAAGTATCAAAACAACTCACCCATCTCAACCTCTTCTTCAAAATCAAATCCTAGCTGCTCGTTTTTGCGCAGCCGCATAAGCTCAATACGCAGCTTACGTCCTGCGATAAGCCTCAGTACCTCACGTTGCTGCTCTGTCGTCATATGATGCCATCGTTGGCGCTCGGCTCGACTGCGCAGGCAACCAAAGCAATAGCCTTTTTTATTGCTTTCACAGACACCGATACAAGGGTTGTCAATGTCGAACAGCTCAAACTGTTGATTCATGGCGACTCCATTGCTATTACCATCATTCCTTTGACTGGCACCAGACGATTATGATCATATTATTATGTCGCAAATACCGACTAATAGTGTGCCGTTTTATTGTTATTATTTTTGCGCATCGGGTGCTATGCTTAGCGCTACTAGCCTATATAAGACAATCATAACAAAATTAATAAGTGAGATAATACGTGAACCTGATTTATATCCATGGACTGGACAGCGATGCGAACTCGACTAAAGGGCTGCTGTTAGACAAATACTGTCAGCATCATCATCCTGATATCACGGTGCTGCGTCCTGATTTGAATAAATCGCCTGCGCAAGTTCGTGAGAAGTTGTTGTTATTGATAGACGGGTTAAACAATAGCAAAGATGAGCAGACCGAATCTTCCAGTACGGTATTGGTTGGTAGCTCATTGGGTGGATATTTTTCTACGTTAATCAGTAATAAAATGGGTTGCCCTGCATTACTACTAAACCCTAGTACGCAGCCACATATTACGCTACAGCGGTTTGCTGATGAGTCTGTATTAATCGATAGTGGTAAAGCAGCATTGTCTGAAGATTATGTTTTACATTCGACAGCAGGCGGCTGGGATATAACCAATGCTGATTTGCAATGGTTTGCAGATCATCAAATCTCTCAAGTTAATTATCCCAACAAAATTGCTGTACTGCTTAAACAGGGTGATGAGCTATTAAACTCTGAGCTGTCTCAAGCCTTTTATGAAGGGCAAGGCGCAGCAGTAACCGCACAAGCAGGTGGCGATCATCGCTTTAGTGATTTTGGTGAGCAGCTACCGATGGTGATAGAGATGCTACGAGAGCTAGGGCGTATCATCAACTAGCCCATTCAATCATTTAGCGGTCTTAAAATGGCTAAATCTTGTCAAAAATCGTCAAAAATTTTGCGAATATACCTATATTCTCTGCAATTTTTTCCTCGTTTGACTACTATTTATCTCATTTTAAGCCTCGCTATCTAAATGATGACACGCCCTAGTAAAGTCTTAAATAGACGACATTATATGACGTGAACGATGGACTATTGACCTTAACGTCGCTGTTTTTGGTTATAATGGTTTTATAGAGTTAAACGCACATGAATAGTTAAGGATGCATTTGTGAGTCAATATAATGCGCAATCGTTAGAAGTTTTAGAGGGGCTTGAACCCGTCCGTCGTCGCCCAGGTATGTATACCGATACCACGCGTCCAAATCATTTGGCGCAAGAAGTCATTGATAACTCGGTGGATGAAGCGTTGGCGGGTTATGCCAAAAACATCAAGGTGCAACTGCACAGTGATGGGTCGCTGTCTGTCGAGGATGATGGGCGCGGTATGCCGACTGATATTCACCCTGAATTTGGTCAATCAGGCATCGAGCTGATTTTGACCCGTTTGCATGCGGGTGGCAAGTTTTCGACCTCCAATTACGAAGTGTCAGGCGGTTTGCATGGCGTGGGTATCTCTGTCGTCAATGCGCTATCAACCCGCGTTGCAGTGACGGTATGGCGTGATAGTACACAGTTTGATATGGCGTTTGAAAATGGCGCGCCCGTGACGCCATTGACCGAGGCGGTCAGCTCAAATAAACGCAAACGTGGTACTAAAGTGCATTTTTGGGCCGATGGCAGCTTTTTTGACACGCCCAAATTTAATGTGAAGCAGCTTAAGCACAATTTAAAAGCCAAAGCGGTATTGGCTGCGGGACTAACGATTGAGTTCACCGATGATATCAATGATGAAAAGGTGGTTTGGCAATTTACTGATGGGGTGGTCGAGTATCTAAGCGAGCAATTAGATGGTCTTGAGACGCTACCAGAAGCACCCTTTTATTATAATTACGATGCAAAAGTGGGCGAACGTGCGGGTGTGACCTTTGCGTTGTCTTGGCTACCTGAGGGTGGTACACCGATTCAAGAAAGCTATGTGAATCTTATCCCGACGGCGCAGGGCGGTACGCACGTCAATGGATTACGCACAGGTATCTTAGAAGCATTACGTGAGTTTTGTGATATTCATAATTTGCTACCGCGCAGTGTAAAACTGACCGCAGAAGATGTCTGGGATGGGGTGAACTATATCTTATCCTTGAAGTTCTCTGAGCCGCAGTTCTCTGGTCAGACCAAAGAGCGTTTATCGAGCCGTGAAGCTGCGGGCGCTGTACAGACCTTGGCAAAAGATGCCTTTAGTCTGTGGTTAAACCAACATGCGGATATGGGTACGCAAATTGCGGAATTGGCGATTAATAAAGCAGGTCGCCGCCTAAAATCAGCCAAAAAAGTCGCTCGTAAGAAAATCACGCAAGGGCCAGCACTGCCAGGTAAATTGGCAGATTGCCGTGGTGATTTACGTGATGGCGCTGAGCTGTTCTTAGTAGAGGGTGACTCGGCAGGTGGCAGTGCCAAGCAAGCACGTGATCGTCATTATCAGGCGATATTACCTCTGCGCGGTAAGATTTTGAATACATGGGAAGTGTCGTCAGATACGGTACTATCAAGCCAAGAAATTCATGATATTGCTATTGCGATCGGTGTGGATCCTGCCTCTGATGATTTGTCCGAACTACGCTATGACAAGATATGTATCTTGGCAGATGCTGACTCTGATGGTTTGCATATTGCGACGCTGATCTGTGCGTTGTTCGTCAAGCATTTCCCTGCGCTGGTGGATGCTGGTCACTTGTTTGTCGCGATGCCGCCATTGTACCGTGTGGACGTGGGTAAAGAGGTGCACTATGCGTTAGATGAGCCAGAGCTTGCGCATATCCTAGCTAATGTACCGGGCAACAAAAAAGCGCAAATCACCCGTTTTAAAGGGCTGGGCGAGATGAGTGCTGAGCAATTGCGTGAGACGACGATGAGCCGTGATACGCGCCGGTTAGTGCAGTTAGATATGGATGACATGGTACTGACCAATGGCATCATGGACATGCTACTAGCCAAGAAACGTGCCGCTGATCGTAAGTCTTGGCTTGAGAGTAAAGGGGACTTGGCTGATATTTCTTAATCGATATCAGTGAGTCTTGAGAAATATGTGCAAGATTAAATGGCATAGGGTATTACTTATATTTATGGCTGCGCGCTATTGCACATAGTAAAAGCACGCAAAATTCAGCCTAGTTAAACAGGCTAGATGTTATCATATCAGTACCTTTCACTATATTGTGCTGTCATGATACCAAAGATGTTTAAACGCTCTAAGTCTGCCACTACTGAATCTACACGCTCAAAGATACTGCCAAAGCTCAGTAGAAAACAAGTGGGTGATAACGTGCCTAGGCGCGGTAATAAAGTGTCGCCTGTGATTGGCTTGTGGCTCATGAAGACATTGGGATGGCGAACGGTTGGTGATATTCCTAATATCTCTCAGGCTGTGGTATTGGCACTGCCCCATACCTCTAATGTTGATGGCGTTTATGCACTTCCTAGTTTATTTGCGCTAGATTTAAAAATTAGTATCATGGCAAAGCATACGCTGTTTAGAGTGCCAGTATTGTCTCAGCTGCTGTATTGGATGGGGATTATTCCGATTAATCGCACTGAAAAAGGCTCAGTATTGCAAGCCAGTATCGACAAGTTTAAGACAGGTGAGCCACTATTTTTGGGCTTATCACCAGAGGGTACACGGCAATATACCGAGAGCTGGAAAACAGGATTTTACTATTTGGCGCTCGGTGCTGGCGTGCCTATCTTGCCAGTCGCGCTGGATTATAATACCAAAGAAGTTCGTTTTTTATCTGTGATGCATCCAACTGGAGATATTGAAGCGGATTTACCAAAAATTTATGCTCAATACCAAGGCGTCATGCCAAGGCATCCTGAGCGTCTATCGCAGCCGCTACAGGATATCAACAACGCAGCTAAATCTGAATAAGCCTTTTTTAATATATCTCTAAAGATAAAAAAGCCCCTGATAATATATTATCAGGGGCTTTTTTTGAGTGATTTTATCGTGGCTGTTAATTTAGAGAGCCAAGATATTAGAACTGTGGCTGACCGTTAGAGGCGCTAACGCCGCCATCAACAGGTAGGTTCACCCCAGTAATCATAGCAGCGTCGCTACTGGCCAAAAAAGTAATGGCAGCGGCAATATCTTCTGGGGCAGCCAAACGCCCAAGTGGACAGCGGGCTAGAAATTTGTCTGTCTTACTGTCATTGTCTTGAATGGCAGTGGTCATGCTGGTCTTAGTCACACTTGGATTGACAGCATTTACGCGCACACCGTCAGGACCATGATCTAACGCTAGTGTACGCGTTAAGTTGGTTACACCTGCTTTGGCAGCGTTGTAAGCGGCCATATTCCAGTCACCGCCCATTCCCGAGAGGGATGAGACATTGACGATACTGCCTTTGGTTTCTATCAAATGGGGCATCGCCGCTTGTGAGACATAAAATGTACCATTTAGATTAACATCAATGGCTGAGCGCCAGTCTTCAGCAGACAGATCTGTTATTTTACCTTGAGTCGCTTTTCCAGCGTTGTTGACCAAAACATCAATCCTTTCAAACTTATCGATAGTATGTTTGATCATCTCCTGTACTTGGCTCTGTACGCTGATATCGCAAGTGACACATAGATAGTTATCAGTATGAATCCACGTATGATCTTCTGGAAACTGTTCTGCTGTTTTTGCTAAGGTATCAGCAGTACGCCCCACCAAAACCACTCTAGCACCTTCTTCAGCAAAGCGAATGGCAGTAGCACGGCCAATACCTGAACCTGCTCCAGTGACGATCACGGTTTTTTCTTTAAAACGCTTCATAATGCTCAATCCTTGTTATTATATAGTGCTGATTAAAATTTGATAAATGAACCTAACAGCGGTGCGTGGATGCAGCTTAGAACTATAAAGTCTACGGACAAGTAACACCGCTTTGATATCATCATAACAAGTCATTGCGTTGAAAGCGACTGTGTCTGATAGTGCTTATGTAGCATAATTTTACAGTCGTAAATGCGCTAAAGTACTAGCAATGATATTAGTAAAAACGCTATGGTTTTGAGAAGTTAAAAGGCGATTAATCGCCTAATTTACGATAATAAAAGGTTGGAATTTGTGTCTCAGTCCTCTACTACAATATCTGATGAAAGTTATCTTGCTAGTGAGCTTGCCTGTTATTTACAGTCAGCTGCGATAAGCGTCACGCTGCCTGCTATACAAACAGCTGGACAAAAATATGATGCTGGTCAATATCTCTACCAACTCCCAGCAGGCAAGCTGCAACTGCTGGCGTTGACACTGTATTTACCTTTAGATACCAGTTCAGCTGATATTAGTGCAGCACGTATGACTGCGGTAAAATCTGCCCTCGCATGGCATAAGGCATCAGCTTCTCAAAATAAAAGCACCGAAAGAAACGACATCGAAAAAAACCGCACTGAAAGTATCGACACCAACAATAAAGACATAGAGCCCCTTTGCCATGATGTTTTAGTTGTCGATATTCAGCTGACTGATGATGAAGAGAGGAGTGCAGCACATACTGATAGTCATCAGACCAAACCACCCAGTCGTCTAAAGCATGACTTCGGCGCTCGCTATTTTTTGGAGGATTTGGTGGTAGATATGAGTGAGGCTGGGCCACAACTACACGTGTTTAGCTGGCACGACTGGCAATCGGTCTTGGTAGCGGTACAGACCCCCTGCGAGTTATGGCGGTTTTTGAGTTATCACTTAGCGCAGTTGCAATACTCGGCTATCAGTCATGCGCCAAGTTTTGTATCAGAAGAAGTACTCGCGGCTCAGTTTTTGCAAAGTCCATCTTTGTTGGCGCCTGCTATCACAGTAGATAATACGCTTATCAAACATGAAACTCAGGACAAACCCAATCCAGCACTTGTCACCATGGCGCTCGCGTACAAAAATCAAAGTGCAACTGCTCAGATGTATCATCAGCATATGCAACAAGCAGCGACACTATGGTCGCAGTTAAGTGCACAGATGATAGCAATGTATCGTGAAAAGCAGACAGCGACAGATGACCAAACACAGCCAGATACCTTGGTGTCTCGCTGGCAGCAGCAACTGTTGGATGAGTCGTTGTTCTCGCGGCATGAGCTGGTCCGTACGCTATATAGACATCCTAAGCAAAGTGATAAGCTGAGACAAGATGGTTATGTGGTACATCAGCATTCTTACGAGAGCTTGGGTCGGCACTATGTGCTCATATTCTATGGTCAGGATGCTCAGGCAAATAACAGCAAAGCGGCTATCCAGCCGAATCTAGCAAAAATTGCCCAGGACGTAGCGACGCGCTTGCCAATAGTAGAGTTACATCATATCGTTGTGCTTGGTATCGACTTTATTACTGAAGACAATGAGACATTTATTGATATTGATGTGTGGATACAGCCAGTCGATACGATGACTCAAAGAGAGCGGCAGTTGACTAAACAAATACAGCAGCTAAAAAAGCAAGAATCGCAAAAAAATGCCCAAAGAGTAAACAGGCAAGCTGACCAGAATGCTAAGTATGAGGATAAATCCGAGAACAATAATAAACCTGCTAAGTTACCTCAAGTAAAGCTAAGTCTTTCTATACCTGCAAAAAAAGACAGATAATGATCAATGATTATAGGGATTAATGATTTCTACAAAGTAGTTTTTAGAGCAGGGTGGTTCTGAGTCAGGTGCTGTTTCAACGCTATTTCAATGTGGTTTCAATTTTTTTGTACCTTACCTCTAAGCGATTTCTACTGATACGCGCATAAAAAAAGACAGCCTAGGCTGTCTTTTTCTTATTTAAAAGTAAGGCGTTATGGATGCTTACTTATTGATATCATCGTTAAGATTGCTACCAGGAAGCGTCTGATCACTGTTGTAGATGTCATTGGTATCTACGCGAGGCGTTTCGATAACATCAGTACGCAATTCAGTAGTTGACGTAGTAGCAGCTGAAGGCGTATTTTCACGTACTGAATCAGCAACTTTCTCTTGCGTCGATGAGTTTGGCGTGACTGCAGACTTTGCTTTCGCTTCGTCACGTTCACGATCCATTTTGTCTTGCATCTTACGTAGGAAGCGTGCTGCTGCTTCTTGACCACCAAGACCAAACGATAGAGCAAAGGCAACGGCTACGGCACCTAGAGTTAGGCCAAATGCTAAATTGACGATCGAATCAGCAATACCCATTGCTTTTAGACCCATAGCAAGTACAAGACCCATGATCAATACACGTACGATGTTTGCTAAGAACTGTGAACCTTGCTCAGAACGTTCAACAACGCCTGCAATGATATTGGCAAGCCAAAATCCGATGAATAGGATAATCGCACCTAATACGATGTTGGCACCAAAAGCGATGAACATCGTGATGATGCCTGATATAGCAACAAAACCTAATAGATCGGCGGCTGCAATGGCTGCAAATAGCATAGCAAAGAAGATAATCGCATGACCAACTAAGTCCGATACTCTCTGGCTGCCCATGGTTTCTTGCAAGCCTACTTTGGCAGGCAATTGGTTCACTTGCGTATTCTCAAGCAAACCTTTAACGATGTTGGCAACCATACGAACCACATAGAAAGTCACTACTAGGATAGCGACTGCCATAAAGATATTTGGCAATGCTTCCATAATTTTGTTAAGCATATTGGTCGCAGGACGAGCAATTACTTCGATTTTCAATGCATTTAACGCAGCAATAATCGTTGGAATAATAACTACTAAAAATGCTAGCGAACCTGCAATGTTAGGTAGGCTGTTTTGTTCACTTAAGCCTGCTTTTGACGCCAATGCTTGAACATTAAACGTAGAAACAAGATTGGTTACGATGCCGCGAACCACTTTGGCAATGATATAACCGACAACAAATACCACACCTGCAATCAGGATGTTAGGAATAAAGCTGAAGATTTTGTCGACCATATTCGTTAATGGGGCAAACAAACCATCAAGCTCTAACTGACCAAGTACCATGGTCAACACCACTAACAAGATGAACCAGTAAACCATGTCAGCAATCGTGCTGCTCATCGGTTTTACGCCAGCTTTTGCGCTTAAACGCTCATCCATTGAGGTTTTAGACAGTGCAGCATTGATAGCAGTACGAGCTACCGTAGCAACGACCCAACCGATGACACCAAGAGCAATCGCACCGATGAGGTTAGGAATAAACGCCAATACTTGGTTGACCATATTTGCAAATGGTGCCGAGATTGAGTTTAGGTTCAGTTGGCTAAGCGCGCCTGAAATGGCAATGATAAAGATAAACCAAAAAACAATCTTGGAGATAATGCCCTCAAGATCGTAAGTTTTACCGGTTGAAGAGTTCATGCGTTGATTGAGATTGACTTTAGATAGGACACCGCGGACAAGTGCTGCGATACCGAGTGCTACTAGCCAACCAATGATAAATATCAAAATAGCACCAATGATAGAACCGATAGGCCCACCAAGATAACCGTTAAAAGATGTATACATTGGGTTCATCTTATCCTCCTTGAAGCATCCTATAAATATCGCTAATAAAACTATGAGTGAGCGAGACAGATATGTAGATGATTATTAAAATAATGTCTTGGGGTTGAGTTATACGAAGATAGTATTTTTTGAATGGTTCTATTATCAACGGCATCAGTCTGATTTTTAGTTATCGATTTGCTACTGATACTCATATGTTGATAATAAATGTCAACATTCGATTACTTATCTCCTTAACGAACTCAGCTTAACTGAAGTATTGATGGATTTAAAGACAGAAAGCTTTACCCGACACTATATTTGTGTGATAACTTGTTATTATCACAGGAGATATTTACACAGACTGTACATTCGCTCGATAATTTTGTGCAAAGCGTGGTTCCCAAAACTAAGATTTGTTATTATAGAGAAATGTGACATCTCGCCACTATTCTTACAATTAGAGAGTACTTTATGAAAAAAATCACTACTTTAAGCGTTAGCGCTCTTGCTAGTGCTATGTTGTTAATGACAGGTTGTAGCACTAATAACGGCAGTCAAGAAACAGCCGCTCAAAGCGTTTCTATTACAGAGCAAAGCTCAGCAAGTGAAAAAGTGGGCTACAGCTTAGGCTTCATGATGGCAGAAGGTAATAAAGAAGCAGTTAAAGATCTGAACCTAGATACTTTTGAAAAAGGCTTCCGTGATGGCTATGAAGGCAATGACTCAGCATTGACTCAAGAGCAGATGCAAGAAGTATTGATGACTTATCAAAAAGAACAAGAAGAACAGTTCGTTAAAGACATGGAAAACAAAGCAACAGAAAACAAAACAGCAGGTACTGCATACCTAGCAGAAAATGCGAAGAAAGAAGGCGTCAAGCAAACTGATTCTGGCTTACAGTACAAAGTACTAAAAGAAGGTACTGGTAAATCACCAAAAGCAACTGATGTGGTGGAAGTCAACTACGAAGGTAAATTGATTGATGGTACCGTATTTGATAGCTCTTATGAGCGCGGTGAGCCAATCGAGTTCCCACTTAACCAAGTCATCGCTGGCTGGACAGAAGGTCTACAGTTGATGAAAGAAGGCGGCAAATATGAGTTTTATATCCCATCAGATATTGCCTATGGCGAAGCGGGTAATGCGGGTATCGAGCCTAACAGCACGCTTATCTTCACGGTTGAGCTATTAAGCGTTAAGTAAGTATTTAGCGCGTGAAATAGGTATCTAGCGAATAAAAAGCCTTCATAATGATTATGAAGGCTTTTTTTTGCGCAAATATTTTAGTTTGATTGATATTACCCTTGTTAGAGCAAGTCAAATAAGAATAATATCAGCTTGGCTATCCTCTATAGGTTCTTTTGAAAGACTTTAGAGTTGCGACCATTATGGTACTGCTCTTGACGTGATTCTGGTAAGGCATCTGCTTCAACTTCAGCAAAGCCTTGCTCAACGAACCAATGCGCGGTACGAGTCGTCAAAACAAATAGCTTATGCAAGCCATGACTGCGCGCTTGCTGCTCCAAGAACGCCAGCAAGTCAGCACCGCGACTACCACTGCGATACTCAGGACGTACGGCCACACAAGCCACTTCTGCTGACTCAGCATCTAACGTATGTAGCGCGGCACAGCCCAAAATCATACCATCACGCTCGATGACACTATAATTATCAATCTCTTGCTCTAAGCGTTCACGTGAGCGGCTGACTAAGATGCCTTGCTCTTCTAGAGGGGATAGCAGCTCGATAAGACCAACCACGTCATCAATGTTGGCACGGCGAATCTCTTCGTAAGGGTCATGGCTGATAAGCGTACCAGAACCATCACGAGTGAATAGCTCTTCTAGTAGTGCGCCATTTTTGGCATATGAGATGATATGTGTACGATGTACCCCTTGGCGACATGCTAGGCTTGCGCAGTTTAAGAAGTAATTGATTTCACAGTTTAGATCACGGTCGCGCAAGAAGCGATCCACTTCGTTGGGAATCATCTCATGTAATAAACGATCACCATCATTGATGCCAGCTTCCTCACCCAAGAAGATAAGCTTATCGGCTCCTAACGCTACTGCAGCACTAAGCGCCACGTCTTCAGCGAGCAAATTAAATACTTCGCCCGTCGCTGAATAGCCCATAGAGCCTAGTATCACGGTGTGGTCGTGTAATAAGTTGTTTTTGATAGCTTCCACATCGATAGAACGAACTTCGCCCGTCATTTGATAATCAATGCCTTCACGAATGCCATAAGGGCGCGCCGTCACAAAGTTACCTGAGATGGCATCAATGCGCGAACCATACATAGGTGAATTGGCAAGCCCCATCGACAGCTGTGCTTCGATCTGTAAACGAATAGCGCCAACCGCCTGTAGGATAGCTGGCATCGCTGCACGCGGGGTGATACGGATATCTTGATGTAGCGGAGACTCAATATTGTCGTCTTTGAGGTTTTTTTCGATTTGTGGTCGCGCCCCATGCACCAGTACCAGCTTGATGCCCAAACTATGGAGCAAAGCAAAGTCATGAATCAGTGTGCTGAAGTTAGGATGATTGACCGCCTCACCGCCAAACATGATCACGAACGTTTTGCCGCGATGGGTATTAATGTATGGGGCAGAGTTACGGAACCAATGGACGTATTCAGGATTAATCTGGGGCATGGAACTAGTAGTCATAATGGGAGCAGTAGTCGTTAGAATAAGAAAGAGTGCGCAGCAAAAATATGCCTTACGCTAAAGATTTACCATAGCAAAAAACGCGGTTATGAGCTATCTTTTATTTCAGCTGTGTTCGGGTGTTTCATCGCAGGATTACGATATACACAACCTCAACACGGGGTTAATGTACACACAAAAGCTTTTTGCTATGCTAAGCGCTATTGCTTTACGGTTAGCGAACGAAGATAATCATAAAAATAGTGATTTTATAAGAAGTACCCTTGTAGGAAGTAAGAAGTGACTTTATAAAAAGAGTGGCTCTGAAAGAAATAGCAACTGTGACGTGATCATGTAATTGATAGAACAAAATAGTCAAAAAGCAGATAATGATAATTTGCTTATCGGCTATGGTTTAAGTAATACCATCAGTTATATGTGCTGTAGTATTAGGGCTAGGTTGCTCAAGCAGTCATGAGCGATATAAGACAGCTATTGAATAGATTTAAAAAGTTTACGTTTTGCCATCTGCGTTTTACTGAAATATCAACTAGGGATAATGAGAATTATGAAAAAAAGTAACCAATTTGCTAGCCCATTTAGTGCTTGGAGCGGTCATCGCTTATTTCACGTTGTTGCCGGTACGCTCATCGGTGCAATGGTAGTCACGCAAGCGTCAGCAATGCTCCCAACACCAGAGCAAGCAGTTGATAGTTCAATGGCAATGCAGGCAAGTGCGAGCGGTAACTCAAGCGCCCAAGCGGTCAATAGCAAGATCACAGCATCGTTGGTAAGCGTCGATGCCAATGGTCAGGAGACTCTCGTTCCTGTTGATACTAATACTCGATTGCAATCGGGCAATGTTTTGGAGTATAAAGGATACTTCACCAATACCAATGCAGATCGTGTACGTAAGATGACGGTCACTATGAGTATTCCTGATCAAGTAGAGCTGCTTGGTACCGTGGCACCTGATTTCCCATATGGTAGTGTTGATGGCAATAACTTCGCTCGTATGCCACTACGTACAAAGGTAGATAATCAACTGCAAGATGTTGCGCTCAGATACTACAAAGCAGTTCGCTGGGATCTCGAAGGCGTTGGTCTGAATGATACGGTAGCAGTAAAATATCGCGCACGTGTTAAATAACACTAAATCAGCTACGGCTTGAAAAACTTTATTCTGAGGGGTTTGCCAAGCGCTACCAGGTAACAGTAAGCATTAACAAAAAGCACCATAGTTCATAGCTATGGTGCTTTTTTATGTACTGGAATAAATGTTGGCCGAAATTTTTTGGTAGGTGTTTCTGAATAAGTATCTTTGGATACACGTTTTTAGATAGGTCTGATTAAAGGGTTGCGTATTTGCTTTTGGACTTTTCTTGTATCAGTTGTTTGATAGCGCTGATGTGAGATGTAGTTGCTTGTGAGCCTGCTTCTATAAGATGGCGACGCTGCCTGGTATCTATTGAACTGATGTGTCCCACATTTGGTGTAATGACAATATCAGCACGGTCTCGCTCACGGCGCATTGATGAGGTACGTTGGTGCGTTGCGGGTGATACGATATTGGTTTCGAGAAACCCCCAAAAGTCACTCAATGAGCTGATGGTTAGAGGGTTATTAATCGTAGCGGCATTGTCTTGAGCAGTGGTCACATCAACAGCAATAACGATATCCGCACCCAAGTCACGAGCGCTATCTACAGGGACTAGGCTCACCACCCCACCATCGACGTATTTTTTACCGACTTTTTCGGGGATGCGCGGCGCGATAAAAATATTAGGCACGCTACAAGAGGCTTGAACAGCAAGACCTGCATCACCCGTCGTAAAGACGGCCTTTTTTAGAGTATGCTTTTCTGCTGCGACCGCTGCAAAGCTAATAGGAAACGCCTCTATTGCTTTTGCGTTCACTTTATTATTAATAAAGTTTTTGAGCTTGATACCTTCAACAAATCCTTGGTTGGATATCGTAAAATCTGTCAGCTGGCTGTCCGAGGTGGTCAGTGCCAACTGCTCAAGCTGTGCAGGCGTGTAGCCACTCGCATACAAGCTGCCAATTAAGCTACCGACACTGGTACCAACCACCATTGTAGGCTTAATGCCATTCTCTTCTAATGCTTTGATTACCCCCACATGAGCAAAGCCTTTCGCCCCGCCGCCGCCCAATACCAGTGCAACACTAGGTAGCTCTATGGCTGGTTCTGATGTTACTGAATAGTCAGGCGTTATGGTGCTACAAGCACTGATAGCAAGTCCAAATACAGTCAACAGACTGGCGCGTAGTAGGCCTAGAGGAGGGTGACTATAAAAAGCAGAAGCGAACATAAAAGCACCTTATAGCTTTGCCATGATGTAAAAAGAAGATAGAAGTTGTTTACTGGATAACAGTCAGACGTTCAGTCGTTTGCCATTGGATTGTTTTGCAGCAGTATTACCAAATAGCTGGGCATAAGCAATTGTATTGTCAGCTATAATGATACGAATTGGTATTTTTATATGTGCTATATATGGTAGCTATTTTATGACAACTGCCAATATGTACGGTATATTAAAAACACCCTTAGTATATAAAAATTAAAAATAATATCGTTAGGATCTTTGATGTTAGTATCAACGAATACTTCTTTAGCCAGTGTAAAAGTCCACACAAGGTCTGATTTACCACTTTCATCGCTAGACATGCCAGTGACAGCGCTGGCAGGCGTTGGAACAAAAGTGGCAGAGCAACTAGCGCAACTGAATATCAAACGGATATTTGATTTGCTGCTCCACTTACCGCGTGATTATGAAGATCGCAGTCGACTGGTATCAATTGGCGAGGTGGCGCATGGACAGTCGGCGTTGATCACTGGTCGGGTCGTCCATGTCGATACCAAACGCAGCGGTATGACCGTGACCGTGGACGATGACACTGGTACGATATCCTTACGGTTTTTTAAGGTCTATCGTGGTCTAGTACAGACTATGAATTTGGGAACACGCTTACAGCTATTTGGTGAGGTCAAAGTCAGCCGTTACGGTAAGCAGATACATCATCCTGAATATCAAATTATCACTGACAATACCATCATGACTGATACGGGATTGCAGCCTATTTATCCTACTGTCAAAGGCTTACATCAAAACAAGCTGCGCACCTTGATTAAGCTGGCATTGCAAACGGTTCGGAGCCAAGGTCTACCCATGACCTTGTTTACGGCTGAAGATTTTGCAGTTGTATCCGATCTACCATTAGTGCCGTTTGAGCCATCCAAATCAGTGGTATCAGAGGCCGAATATACCGAAGATATTTTCTCGACGTTGGCGCGTAGCGTGCCTGACAATGTGACTAGCAATGCGATTGGCAATAGCGTATATAAGCCCAGTCCTTCTACCTATCAGGCAGATAATGACATACATAACGTCGCTGTCAGTATTGCTCAGCACAATGTCTATAATTTAACAATATTTGAAGCATTGGTACTGCTGCATACACCGCCGACTTATACGAATGCGAGCCAGCAGTACAAGTTATTGACTCAACTGACGGCACGCACTCATGCTGCCTGTCAGCGTCTAATTATTGAAGAGTTGACTGCTCATCAGCTCAGTCTACTATATCGCCGCCAACAGCTACATCAGCACAAAGCGCCTAAATGTACTACTCATAGCCAGCTTACCGATCAGTTGTTTGGCGCATTGCCGTTTGATTTAACGGGTGCCCAAAAAAGAGTAATGACAGACATCACCACAGATATGGCAACCTCAATTCCGATGCTGCGACTGGTACAGGGTGACGTGGGTGCTGGTAAGACATTGGTTGCAGCAGGAGCTGCCGGATATGCGTTAGATAGCGGCTGGCAAGTGGCCGTAATGGCGCCGACTGAGATCTTGGCAGAACAGCATTTGGTAAACTTCAAGCAATGGTTTGAGCCATTGGGAGTTAGTGTTGGCTGGCTTGCCGGCAAGCAAACGGCCAAACAACGTCGCGAGGCATTGGAAGCGGTTGCGGAAAATACCGTACAAGTCATCGTTGGTACGCATGCTCTGTTCCAGGAGCAAGTACAGTTTGCCAAGCTGGGTCTTGTCATCATTGATGAGCAGCATCGATTTGGCGTTGAGCAGCGAATGGCGTTGACTAATAAAGGGGTAGCCAACAGCACGCCGCACCAACTGATCATGACAGCAACACCAATCCCTCGGACACTTGCAATGAGTGTCTATGGCGACATGGATACCTCCATCATTGATGAGTTGCCGCCAGGACGCACACCAATCACGACGGTGACCGTTGATCGGAACCGACGTGATGAGGTGATTGAGCGCATAGCTGTTAACTGTGAGGCAGGCAGGCAAGCCTACTGGGTGTGCTCGTTAGTCGAGGCATCAAGCGTGCTAGATGCACAAGCGGCTGAAGCCACCTATGAAGACTTAAATGAGCGCTTAGATATTCGCATTGGGCTGGTGCATGGCAAAATGAAATCTGCTGATAAGCAAGCCATCATGCAAGCGTTTAAGGAAGGTAGCTTGGACTTGCTGATTGCGACAACGGTAATCGAAGTAGGTGTCGATGTCCCTAATGCGTCGCTTATGGTGATCGAAAATGCTGAGCGCTTGGGTCTATCACAACTGCATCAATTACGCGGGCGTGTTGGGCGAGGCTCTACTAAAAGCTACTGTGTGCTGCTCTATCAAAAGCCACTCTCGGAGACTGGCACAGAGCGTCTCAAGGTATTGCGTGATAGCACTGATGGTTTTGTTATTGCTCAAAAGGATCTAGAGCTGCGTGGACCGGGTGAACTACTGGGTAAGCGCCAAACGGGTAACGTCGGATATTATTTGGCTGACCTGATACGTGATGAGCAATTATTTGCCATTGCTCAGCGTTTGGCTAAGCATTTGATAGCAGATCCAGCGCGTAAACCAGATGTTAGCCAATTAATTCATCGCTGGATGCCAGAGGCCAGTCGTTATACCAACGCCTAGTCAAGTCAAGCCTAGCAATACCGTTTGCGATCTTCTTACCATCAATAAACAGCAAAAAAGAGGACAGCCAACGCTATCCTCTTCTATTTTGAACCCAAGCTATTTTATAAAAGCGGCTTACTCTCAGCATCAAGCCATTTCTCAGCAAAAAGCTATTTGGCTTTTTTCGCTTTTTTTAATGACTTCTTTAAATCTTTAAGGTCTTTCTGTTTTTGCTTAATTTTTACTTTGGTATCTTTAATATCTTGCTTAATCTTTTTTACTTCTGCTTTATTAGCCATGATGGTTTCCTTTATTGATGACGTTATATCAATAATGACAAATTGCCTCACAAATACAAGTATAAACTGTAGGGCGTATGTATCGTGAGTTATTGCAAGTTGCTGTTTTAAGTGTACCTTTTACATATCCGTGCATTCGCTGCGACATCATGTTCAGCTACTTATCTATCCAAAGGATAAAGGATTAAGCGTTATTGTTAAAGAGATGCCTTGAAGGCTGAATATTAGATATAAAAGAATAGATAAATAGGTTTGGACACAATGTGGATATACAACGATAAATTGTCGTGGTCGGTTTTTTACTCACATTATAATTTTGGCTGTCAATATCTTTATCAAGTTCAATGTCTTACTATATTCTGATAATCACCATCAATTGACTATGCAGATATTCTACACAATTGACCCTGTAAAGAGATAGTCTACAATGATAAAAGACTATTGTTGATAATGTCGGTTTGCATCATCTTGTTTCCCTTATACTTTTTGCGGCGTTAGTACCGTGCTTATTTATAGAGACCAACTATGAGTGATTTTAAACAGCCTGAGGATAAGCACGTACCAACTCGCGAGCAAGACACCAATATTGAGCCATCCGAACCCTCCAAACTACCACCGTATCGTCAATCTGATACCCTGTCTCAAAAGCCCACTTCCAAAATGCCGCTATGGCTGCTGCCTGTATTGGCAGCGGTGCTGGTCGTTGGTGTCCTCTTGGGCAAGTATTGGGGCAATAATGATGTGGCAGCAACGGACGAGTCAGCAGCGTCCAATAGTGCGGCAGGCGATAATGTAGCTGATGGTAGCGCTAGTACGGAGCAGTCTGTGCTCTCAGTAGAAACTATCAGTCCAAGCCAAGAGGATATCGGTAGTACACTCAGTGCTGATGGCACCATTAATGCCAAAGACACTGCCAACGTCAGTGCAAAAGTAAATGGTGTTGCCATCGAACGTATACTGGTCGAAGAGGGTGACCGCGTAAGCGCAGGACAAGTCCTCGCAATGTTTGACACCGATGCGATGGAGCAACAAGTGCTGCAGGCTGAAGCAGATGTCGCAGAAGCAGAAGCAACGCTTGCCAATGCTAGTGCAGATGCGGCACGTGTACTGCCTCTTATCGATATTGATGCCATTAGCAAACAAGAAGCTGATCGCTATCGTACCTCTGAAGTACGCGCAAGAGCGGCTTTGCAGGCGTCCAAAGCTCGTTTGAGCAATCAGCGTTTGACACGTGATAATGCAAAAGTGGTCGCACCAGTGAGCGGTATCATCAGTGCCAAGATGGTAGAGGTTGGGCAGGTCGCAGGCGGCGAGCCTTTATTTACGATTATCAAGGGTGGTATCTTGGAATGGCAGGCTGATATCGACCCTAAACTCATTGGCGATATCAACGTTGGCACATCGGTACGAGTCGCTCTGCCTGGCGGTGATGCAGTGATGGGGCAGGTGAGCCGTATTGCCCCGACAGCAGACAGCAATCGCCAAATCACGATTTATGCAAGTTTGGCTCCCAATGCAAACATACGTGCTGGCATGTATCAGACAGGCCAGTTCTTGCTTGGAAGTACCAGTACCCAAACGATTCCGAATAGCGCTATTGTGAGCAACGATGGCTACGATTATGTGATGCTAGTGATGGCTGAGACCACGTCTCGACACGACAAGTCTATGGGCCGCATCAAGCAACAACGTGTGACACTAGGCGAAAGACTGGGTGAAAATGTCACCGTATTAGAACCTTTGCCAAGTGATAGCCGAATTGTAAAACAAGGTGGTAGCTTTTTAAATGATGGTGACTTGGTGCGTATCGTAGATGGTGTGAGCCAAACGAGTACAGCAGTGCAGGCACAGTCATGAGTTTAAACGTCTCCGCTTACTCGATCAAAAACCCGCTAGTGGCTATCTTGCTGTTTGTGCTTCTAACATTGGGCGGTATTTACGGCTTCATGAAAATGAAGGTGCAGCAGTTCCCAGATATAGATCTACCCGCTGTGGTCGTGACGGTAACACTACCAGGCGCCGCGCCCTCACAGCTCGAAAACGACATCGCAAAGAAGATCGAAAATAAGCTGACCAGTATCGAGGGTGTGAGTCATATTCGTACCACGTTACAGACTGGTGCCGCGACGATGGCGACTGAGTTTACGTTAGAAAAAGACATTCAAGAAGCCGTCGATGATGTACGCTCGGCAGTCGGTGAAGTACGAGGAGATCTACCAGCCGCTGCCAATGATCCTATCATTACCAAAGTATCTACGGCAGGGTTTCCAGTCGTCACTTATTCTGTGGCCGCTCAAAACATGAGTGTGGAGGATCTATCGTGGTTTGTCGATGATACTGTCACCAAGCGGCTCTCTGATATACCTGGTGTCAGTACCGTCAGCCGTGTTGGGGGACTACAGCGTGAAATCACGGTTGCCGCTGATCCAATTGCGCTCAGTGGTCTAAAACTATCCATCTCGCAACTGTCACAGCAAATCGCTGGTATCCAGCAAGACAGCTCGGGCGGGGAAGCTGAAGTGGGTAATACCACTCAAACTATCCGTGTGCTGGGTGCTGTTGAGCGTGCAAATGAGCTCAATAATGTACAGGTTGCTGTGCCCACAGGCGGTACACAAGCGCTTGGACGTATGGCACAAATTACTGATGGCGCCGCTGATCCAAGCTCTATTGCGAAACTGGATGGGGAGACGGTGGTGGCGTTCAACATCACTCGCTCACGCGGTGCCAGCGAAGTCGATGTCATGAAGCTTGTCGATGAGGAACTTGCCAAGCTCACAGCTGATGTGGGTAATATCAATATCGAAAAAGTTTATGATCGCGCAACGCCAGTAGCTGAAGACTATGAATCCTCGCTACGTATGCTCATTGAAGGGGGTATTTTAGCCGTTGTCGTCGTATTTCTGTTCTTGCGCAATATTCGAGCGACGATTGTTGCTGCCGTTGCCTTACCTTTATCGGTAATACCGACCTTTTTGGGTATGTATCTGTTTGGGTTTAGCCTCAATATCATCTCGCTGCTGGCGTTGTCATTGGTCATCGGGGTGTTGGTTGATGATGCCATCGTTGAGGTCGAAAACATTATTCGGCATTTACGTATGGGCAAGACGCCTTATGAGGCGGCTATGGAAGCGGCCGATGAGATTGGTCTGGCGGTGGTTGCCACTACTTTTACTTTGATTGCGGTGTTTTTACCGACGGCATTTATGGGCGGTATTGTCGGACAGTTCTTTCGTCAGTTTGGTTGGACCGCTGCGTTATCTATCTTTGCATCACTGATGGTAGCGCGTCTGATCACCCCTATGATGGCAGCGTATATACTCAGACCAGAGAAAAAGCACATCGAAAAACAAAGCGCGATCATGACGTATTATCTTAAGATTGTCTCTTGGACACTGCATCATCGCTGGCTCACTATGGCTGCTACGCTGGTACTGTTCGTGGCTTCACTAGGGTTAGTCAAACTGTTACCGACCTCGTTCATTCCGGATAATGACATCGACCAGACTCGGGTTGCCATTGAGCTGACACCTGATGTCTCATTGGCCGATACAGAACGCGTGGCGGCACTTGCTAGCACTCGTATCTTAGCAATGCATGAAGTGACCAATATTTTCACCTCAGTGGGAGAGGCGCAAGCGTCAATGGGCGCATCAGATGGTGGTGGCGGTAAAGCTGAGAACATCGCAGGCTTAGATATTGTGCTGGCGCCGCGTGCAGAACGAGGCACCAAAAAAGAAATCGAACGAAAAATCAGCGAGTTGATGACAGATGTGCCAGGAGCACGCTTTACGGTAGGCTTATCAAGTGGCGGGGAGAGTGGCTATAACTTTTCATTAACCAGTACCAACCCGCAATTGCTGGAGCAAACGGCCCAGCAAATCATGACCGAAATACGCGGGCTACCGAGCGCAGGCGCTGTGACCAGTGACCGTAGTCTGCCGCGTCAAGAGCTGACGGTAACGCCTGATAGACTGGCAATGGCTGATAAAGGGGTCACAACTCAGGACATAGCGACCACATTGCGCGTGGCGACTGTTGGTGACTACGAGCAGCGCTTGTCAAAGCTCAATCTGGATACGCGTCAGATTCCTATCGTAGTGCGTCTGCCAGATGTGGCCAAGCAAAATGTGAGTCAGTTAGAAGGTCTATATGTACCGAGCACACTGCCTGCAGGACAAGGGGTGCGCGTGGGCGAGGTCGCTGATCTAGACTTTGGCACAGGTCCTGCGCAGATCAGTAGGTTAGATCGCGAGCGGGCTATTAGTATCACCGTACAACCAGCGAGTGGTGAGCTTGGTGATTTGGTTCAAGCGGTCAAATCTGTGCCCACCATGCAGCAACTGCCATCTGCAATTACTATCATTGATCAGGGTCAAGCTGAGAACATGGCCGATCTCTTTAGTGGGTTTATTATCGCCATGTCGGTGGGTGTGGTCTGTATTTTAGGTGTACTCATCTTACTGTTTGGTCGTTTGTTGCAGCCGTTTACTATCTTAATGGCATTGCCGTTATCGATAGGCGGGGCGTTTGTTGGCTTGGTTATTACCAATAGCAGCTTGTCGATGCCATCGATGATTGGCTTTATCATGCTCATGGGTATTGCGACCAAAAACTCAATTCTACTCGTCGACTATGCGCTGATTGCGCAGCGTCAAGGTTTGGCACGTTTTGAAGCTATCGTAGATGCATGCCGCAAACGCGCGCGCCCTATTATCATGACTACCATTGCAATGGGCGCTGGTATGTTGCCACTGGTGTTTGGTTGGGGTGATGCTGACCCAACATTTAGACGACCAATGGCAGCAGCGGTATTGGGCGGTCTGGTCACCTCAACGTTACTTAGTCTAGTGGTCATTCCAGTCGTCTATACTCTGATGGATGATTTGTCAGGATGGTTTGCCAAATGGTTGGTGCCAAGTGGTAAAGATCAGGCAACCACGGACAGTAAGATATGATGTGATGTCTTTGGTCGATCATTTGCGTGACATACTACTAGCAATGATGTCGTATCAAAACAGACAAGCCCATACTTATTGATTAAGTATGGGCTTGTTGTCATTATATAAGAGCGCAGTACTTATAAGGGCCTGATTGCAAAGAATATAAATGACACGATTGCCCTATCATTTACGATCACAAAGGAATGTTATTATGAATCGAATGTCTCTTGCGGCAATCATGCTGCCCACTCGCAAGCTTCTACCAGCTGTATGTATAGGCATGTTAGGTCTCACTAGCAGCCATGCGGTGATTTATGATATTGACCCTACTCATACCAATGTACGTTTTGCTATTGACCACTTTAATACCTCAACCAACACAGGCGGGTTCTATAATCTAACTGGACAGCTGGACTATAACGCAGCTGCCAAAACTGGTAATATCTCGTTGGTTATTCCTCTGAACAGCTTAAATACAGGAGATAAAGGGTTTGATATCGCACTCAAAAGCGCAGATTTTTTTGATGTTAAGCAGTTTCCATTAGCGCAATTTGAGTCTACTAAATGGTACTTTTCGACCGATGATAGTGGCTCAAACGTCAGCAAAATCGATGGGATGTTGACGCTACATGGCAAGACTAACCCTGTTACATTAACAGCGACTAAGTTCAATTGTTACCTAAACCCGATACTCAAAAAGCCAGTCTGCGGTGGCGATTTCACCACAACCATCGATCGAACAAAATGGGGTATTAGTAAATATACGCTATTAGGTATCACCAGCGAAGTGCAGCTGAATATTCAGATTGAAGCCGCAAAGCGTTAGTAGTAGCTGTGCTCAGCCCTTTAAGTATGAGACTGTGTATGAGGTTGGTCCTAATTTGTTAAAGGTGATGGTGTAATAGCATTAGTCTTTGCTATAGTCCGCTCAATTGGAAGCCCGCTCAATTGGATTTATCAAAGGCGATTTTGTTTAAGATGCTGCAATATAAAACGTCTCTATTCAAAATGCTTTCTATGTCGGGTCGATAGATATTTCAGTGATGTTGATACCTCGATGACGCCTGACCTTAACAATGCATTTGATGTCCCAATAGCCAATAGAACTATAAATCAACAATCACAACGACCAAAAATTTAACTCTTACAATGACTAAAAATGAGGAATAACGATGATTAATGCATATGCAGCAAAAGAGAAAGGTGGCAAATTTGAGCCCTATGAGTATGACCCAGGTACTTTAGGCGACCATGAAGTAGAAATCGAAGTACACAGCTGCGGTATCTGTCACAGTGATCTATCAATGTGGCAAAACGAGTGGGGTATGACCCAATACCCGTTTGTTGGCGGACATGAAGTTGCAGGTAAAGTCCTTAATAAGGGGAAACATGTTAAGCACCTGGAGCTAGGTGATAAAGTCGGCCTTGGCTGGCATAAAGGGTACTGTAACGTTTGTGATTTATGTATCGATGGCGACCATAACCTATGTCCTGAGCAAGAAGGTACGATTATTGGTAACCATGGCGGCTTTGCAGACAAAGTGCGCGCAAAAGATACCAGCGTCATAAAGGTTCCTGAAGGCCTAGATTTTAATGCAGTGGGACCACTATTATGCGGCGGTGTCACCGTGTTTAACCCACTTATAGAGTACGGTATCACACCAACCTCAAGAGTAGCCGTAATCGGTATTGGTGGCTTAGGTCACCTTGCGTTGCAGTTTGCCAATGCATGGGGCTGTGAAGTGACCGCGTTTACCAGTGAGTCGAAACTAGAAGAAGCAAAAGAGATGGGTGCTCACCACTCATTGAACTCACGAAATGATAGCGAAATCGAAAAAGTCGCGGGTTCTTTTGATTTGATCATCTCAACAGTAAACGTCGATATGAATTGGGATCTGGTTGTTCAGACCTTGAAGCCAAAGGGTAAACTACACTTTGTTGGTATATTAGAAGCACCACTAGAGATATCAGCTGCACCGATGATTATGGCGCAAAAAAGCCTATCAGGCTCACCAGTTGGCTCACCATCGACGCTGCGCAAAATGTTAGATTTCGCGGCGCGACACAAAATCCAACCAGTGACTGAGACTTACAAAATGTCTGAAATAAACGAAGCGTTTGAGCGCCTAGAAAGTGGTAATGCTCGCTACAGAGTGGTATTGGAAAGAGAATAGCTTCTAAGGACATTACTCTAAAGATAGAGAGCTCTAAACATAGTAGCGATAGGTCATTTAATAGATGACGTATCGCTACTATTTTTTTGTCTTGTACTCGTAGCAGTGCTTGATGCTATCAAAAAATGGCTCTAGGTAAAATAAGACTGCTAAGATTACTTTGCTGTTTTATGTAGTATACCTTGCGAGAAATTAGTCATGTTTAGGTACTGATTTAGAGTCTTGAATATATCATATCGTTTTGATTTTTCACTTGTGACAATTCTACCTTCTTTAAAATCTTTGGATCACAGTACGGTATCACTCGTCCACAATTTCTAATCAGACATCGCTCTCTATCCTTTCTATCCCATTTGTCGATCGCCGCCATCACTTCTCAGTTTTTTGCAGACTTAGATTTTTTATAGCGATAGTTAAAAATGCTCTTATCAATCTATATCTAATTCCAGATCTATGTGAAAGATGAATAAAATTCATCTTATATTAAAATAGTATCGTTTTTATTCATGTAAAGTTTTGAGTATGATTCACCCATAACGATATTTTGTTCTATTTTAAATATGAAAGTGGTGAATCATTATGAGTAAAGAGTTTAGCTGTTCGATTAAAAGCATTCGTTTTGATGAAAACTATCATCCTGCTGACAATACACGACTGACGACAAATTTTGCCAACTTAGCACGCGGAGAGCAGCGCGAGGATAACCTACGCAAAACGTTGACGATGATTAACAACCGTTTTAATACCCTTGCGCATTGGGACAATCCTACAGCAGATCGTTATTCTGTTGAGATTGATATCATCTCTGTAGATATGGATATCGAAGGCAATGGCGATGCTTTTCCTGTCATTGAAACACTCAAAACAACGATTATTGACCACAAAGAAAACAAACGCATCAACGGTATGATTGGTAATAGCTTTTCATCATATGTGCGCGATTATGATTTTAGCGTCGTGCTATTAGATCATTTCGATAAAAACCCAACGTCATCGCCACCAGAGCACTTTGGTGACTTGCATGGCAAGCTGTTTCAGTACCTATTGAACTCAGATGCCTATAAAGCCAATTTTGATAAGCAGCCTGTGATTTGCCTGAGTGTGTCGACAAGCAAAACCTATCATCGTACCAACAACCAACATCCGGTATTGGGTGTCGAGTACAAGCAAGATGAATACTCGCTCACCGACGACTATTTTCACAAGATGGGCTTAGTTGTGCGATATTTTAAGCCTGAAGGTAGCGTCGCACCGTTAGCGTTTTATTTTGCAGGTGACTTACTCAGCGACTATACCGATCTTGAGCTCATAAGCGCGATCAGTACCATGGAGACCTTTCAAAAGATCTATCGTCCTGAGATTTATAATGCCAACTCGAGCGCTGGGGAAGTGTATCAGCCAAGCTTGAACTACCAAGATTATTCATTGACCCAGATCGTATATGATCGTGCAGAGCGTAGCCAAATGGCAGTGACCCAAGGCAAGTTCACCGAAACACATTTTATCAAGCCTTATCAGGATATTCTTGAGACATGGGCGGCCAGTTACTCTGTGAAAGAGGCACTGCCTAAACAGCATGCTGCCTAATTGATCACGTCATGAAAAAACTAATAAAAGACCAATACAAAAGAAGAAGCAATATGACAGTATTACTACCAACCTCAACTGCTGGCAGCTTACCCAAACCCACTTGGCTGGCGGAACCTGAAAAAATTTGGTCACCATGGCAGCTGGACGGTGAGGATTTAATCCAAGCCAAGCAAGATGCGCTATTGGTGTCGCTACAAGAGCAGGTACAGGCAGGGATTGATATCGTCAGTGATGGCGAGCAAACCCGTCAGCACTTTGTCACCACCTTTATTGAGCATTTAGACGGCGTGGATTTTAATCAGCGCGAGACCGTGCGTATCCGCAATCGCTATGATGCCAGTGTGCCAACGGTTGTGAGCGGCGTGAGCCGCCAAAAGTCTGTGTTCGTTGATGATGCCAAGTTTTTACGTCAGCACACTGACAAGCCGATCAAATGGGCGCTGCCTGGGCCGATGACCATGATTGATACGTTGTACGACAGTCATTATAAGAGCCGCGAAAAGCTGGCGTGGGAATTTGCTACCATCCTCAATCAAGAAGCTAAAGAGCTAGAAGCGGCGGGCGTGGATATCATTCAGTTTGATGAGCCTGCGTTTAATGTGTTCTTCGATGACGTCAACGATTGGGGCATTGCCACGCTTGAGCGTGCAATTGAAGGGCTAAAGTGCGAAACGGCGGTACACATCTGCTATGGCTACGGCATTAAGGCCAATAACGATTGGAAAAAAACGCTCGGCTCAGAGTGGCGTCAATACGAAAAAGCCTTTCCCAAATTGCAGCAGTCTAAAATCGATATCGTGTCACTTGAGTGTCAGAACTCGCGCGTACCGATGGACTTGATTGAACTGATTCGTGGTAAAAAGGTCATGGTTGGTGCGATTGATGTGGCGACCAATGACATCGAGACGCCTGAGGCGGTCGCAGATACCTTACGTAAAGCGCTACAATTTGTCGATGCCGACAAGCTCTATCCTTCAACCAACTGTGGCATGGCACCGTTGTCGCGCCAAGTGGCAAAAGGCAAATTACAAGCATTAAGCGCAGGCGCAGACATCGTTCGTCAAGAACTAGTAGGCTAACGAGAGATTAGTAATAATCCAAATTTGGGGTGTGAGTGATGAGTGAAGCAAGCAATTTTAGAGACGCCATGTCACTGCTGACGACGGCAGTCAACGTGGTCACTACCGCAGGCGCGGCAGGCGAGCATGGGTTTACCGCCTCGGCGGTGTGCAGTGTCAGCGATAGCCCGCCGACCTTGCTGGTGTGTATGAACCAATCCTCGCGCTCGCACACGCATTTTGTGGATAACAACGTCCTGAGCGTCAATGTGCTTGGCGCACATCATGAGCACCTATCTAATGTCTTTGCCTCCAAGCTTGACTCAGATGAGCGCTTTACCCATGGCGCATGGCATACTTTGATCACGGGTGCGCCTGTGTTAGACGATGCGCTGGTGAGCTTTGATTGTGAGATTGAGCAAGTACAAGCGGTGGGTACGCATAGCATCTTTATATGCCGCGTCGTCGCGATTAGCCAAACTGACAGACATGCTGAGGGTGGAAATGGGTCAGGCGAGAGTCTGGTCTACTTCAACCGTCGCTATCATCCAGTCGGTCAAGTCCGTCAAATTGATATGGCTTAACCGTATCTTTCTATCCTCCAACCAAAAGTAACGATTCTGTGGAACTTATAATTTTTTTAATCATTGGAGCGCTGGCAGGGTTTGCAGCGGGGCTGTTCGGCGTCGGCGGCGGTACCATCATCGTGCCGCTATTATTTATCGTTTTTACTCAAATAGACTACAACCCTGATAATGTAATGCATCTGGCGCTGGGCACCTCGCTTGCCACTATCATTGTCACCTCTATCAGCTCGCTCATGGCGCACAACAAAAAGGGCGGGGTTATGTGGCCGGTCTTTAAAAACCTAACCCCAGGTTTAGCCATCGGCTGCTTTTTGGGGGCAGGGATTGCAGGGCAGATATCAGGATTGTACCTTCAGCTGATTGTAGGTGTGTTTTTGCTGTGGGTTGCCTATAAGATGTTTAGGGGCGGAAAAAAGAAAACAAACAACAGCGCCCAGCATACCGATGCCGCGTTGCCATCAAAACCGAAGCAACTGGCAGCAGGCGCGGGTATTGGTATTGCCTCCGCTATTTTTGGTATTGGCGGTGGAAGTTTAACGGTGCCCTATCTCACACGTTACGGTGTGGTGATGCAAAAAGCGGTAGGCACGTCCGCTGCCTGCGGTCTGCCGATTGCCATCGCAGGCGCGCTTGGTTTTATGATTTTTGGGATGCAGGCCAATATCAATGTACCTAATGCGATTGGCTTTGTGCATATCTATGCCTTTTCGGGTATCAGTATCATGAGCTTTTTTACCGCCAAGCTGGGCGCAAAAGTCGCGCATATCTTATCACCAGCGCTACTAAAAAAATGCTTTGCAGTGCTGCTGACTATTGTAGGGTTTTACTTTCTGTATAAAGGATTATTTTGAGGGTTTGGAGTGGTGTGTCTAAAGGATAAAGCTCATGAACAAGATGATAGTGCCTAATGCTGCGAGCCATGCATAGTTTAGTGAGATTTTTTAAGTAGTCTACATATATGCTGGAGGGGAGAGAGTTAATTGGCTAGGATATGCTTGCAACAGACTCATAGATTAATTCTAATAATCTAAGTGATCAGGTTTTTAACTGATCGGTATTTTTTGATATTTTGTTTGTACACATAAACTATATTGAGAGGTTTTTATATCAAATGAACAAGATCAGTAACCTGCTTCGTTTAGTATGCGATATTTATCGCACCCATTTTGACCACCACTATCACAAGCCTTACCAAACCATTCTTTTGCTTGAGACTTGTTTTGACGAACGCCATTACCTTCTTCGTAAAGTGAACCAAGATGATATTGGGCAATAGTATGATCCTGCTCAGCGGCCTTTTGGTACCAACTGATAGCGGTAGCCAAATCTTGATGAACACCTTTGCCCTCTTGGTAAAGCAAACCAAGATGATACTGAGAGGTTACATGACCTTGTTTAGCGGCCTTTTTGTACCAACTGATAGCCCTAGTTAAGTCTTGACTAGTACCTTTCCCATCTTCATAAAGTGAACCAAGATGATATTGGGCAATGATATAACCTTGCTCAGCAGCCTTTTTGTACCAACTGATAGCGGTAGTCAAATCTTGACTAGTACCTTTCTCATTTTCGTAAAGTGAACCAAGGTGATACTGAGAGGTGACATGACCTTGTTTAGCGGCCTTTTTGTACCAACTGATAGCGGTAGTCAAATCTTGACTAGTACCTTTACCTTCTTCATAAAGCAAACCAAGGTGATACTGGGCAATAATATAACCTTGCTCAGCAGCCTTTTGATACCAATTGATAGCCGTAGCCAAATCTCGACGAATACCTTTACCTTCTTCATAAAGCAAACCAAGATGATACTGGGAGATGAGATGACCTTGCCCAGCGGCCTTTTGATACCAACTGAAAGCTGTAGCCAAATCTCGACGAATGCCTTTACCATCTTCATAAAGCAAACCAAGATTATATTGGGAGGTGACATGACCTTGCTCAGCGGCCTTTTGGTACCAACTGATAGCCGCAGTCAAGTCTTGACGCATATCTTGCCCTTCTTGGTAAAGTAAACCAAGATGATACTGGGAGATAGCATGACCTTGTTCAGCTGCTTTTTGATACGATTTAGCAGCTATAGTCAAGCTTTCGCCAAGATAAGATTCTCTTCTATTATAAGAGAAAAGCGCTTTTAGGTACTTAAAAACCATTGTTCGTTCTTTAAAATTAATCTCGTTGAGATTATAGAGAAAGATGCTGAATGGGGCAATTACCTTTAGTGAACTGTCATGTTATTTAGCTAAGATTAAGTTACTACTAGCTGTTTCCTCAGCATACGCTCTGATGCCGCTATTTCAAAATAGAGGCCTGTATTAGTAAACTTCAAGCGCAAAATATATCTTTCGAAATAGATGATTAAGAGTTTGGAATTATTAGAGATTTTGAAAAAATAAGGGCTGCGTAACGTTTATAGCGTAATGACCTTACAAAATAGGTTGTAACTTGATCAATAACTCGCTCTATTAGAGTAGGTATAACACAAGTGAGTTTACAAGCTCTAATTAGCTAAATACTTGCCATTTCATTGGAAAAGTTGCGCTAGTAGCTGCTCAAAGACTGAGTTAAATAATCTGGTCTTTTGTTCGACCTTTTAGTCATCAATCAGAGTCTTAAAAGAAAGTAGGGTTTAGAGAAATAATATATTCTGTCAGAGCAAAATGCTCGAATTGATGAGCCATTGTTAGCGCATTGAGCCTTTACGAGTAGTATCGGGGTCGTTACTTCTATGAAGCAACAGCACCAAAAAATCTTAATGCATCTGAGATTCAAGACTCTCTACCCAAGAAAACGCTTTTAGGATGCGCATCCATTGATCGTCCAAGCCTGCTTTTAGGAGTAATGGCTCACCAGTGACGGGATGACTGAGCGCCAATGTCTGAGCATGTAATAGCATGCGCGTACAGTCATAGTGAGTGCGAAAAAATCGTGTGTGCCGTATATCACCGTGGCTGGTATCACCCACGATATGATGAAATACATGTCTCATGTGCCGACGCAGCTGATGCTTGCGTCCCGTCTCAGGTGTCAGGCGCACAAGGCTATAGCGGCTGGTGGGATGCTTTTTTGACACTGCAAACGGCAGCTCGATTTTTGCCAAGCTTTGCCAGTGGGTCACCGCCTCTTGAGCGGGCTTGTCTAAGTTGGCGAGTTTATCAGCGATGGCATCAGGCTTAAAGCTGAGCGCATAATCAATCGTGCCGTGCTCTGGCATGAAGCCGCGCACCACGGCTATATATTGCTTGGTAACCTTGCGTTCAGTAAATGCCTCGGTCAAGGTGCGCGCTACGGCTGAGCTTTTGGCAAACAAAAGCACGCCCGAAGTCGGTTTGTCTAAACGATGCACCGGAAACACATGGCAACCGACCGCATCACGGGTCAGCTGCATAGCAAAGCGTGTTTCGCCTTTATCCAGCCAGCTACGATGTACTAGCAGCCCGGCTTCTTTGTTAATTGCCACTAGGTGCTCATCTTCATAGATAATGTCTATTTGGTTAGTGCTTTCACTCTCAGTATCCATGCGTTCAGTACCTATATAGTAGAAACTATAGTCATATGAATGATGCATAGTTTCTTATTTCGTTATTCAAAAAAAACCCTTCGTCATCTTGTCAGTAGTAGATGGCGAAGGATTTAGTGATGCATCATAGAATGGTTGGTGATTCTTCAGTATAATAGGTGACTATTAAGTAATAATAAATTAAAAATCAATAGGTTATACTACTCAACCGTCACTGACTTGGCCAAATTGCGTGGTTGATCGACATCAGTGCCACGCATCACTGCTACATGGTACGACAGCAACTGTACGGGTACACTGTAGACGATAGGGGCTAGGGCCTCGCAAACGTCAGGCACATTTACCAAATGCAGTCTGTCCTCTGCTACCATTTGACTGGCTTCACTAGCAAAGACGAATAGCTCACCATGACGCGCATGCACTTCTTGCATGTTGGCTTTTAATTTATCAAACATACTGTCTTTGGGTGCCAATACGACGATTGGCATATCTTTGTCTACCAGTGCCAATGGTCCGTGCTTGAGCTCACCTGCTGCATAGCCTTCGGCATGAATATAAGAGATCTCTTTTAGTTTCAACGCGCCCTCTAAAGCAATTGGGAACTGTAGACCACGTCCCAAAAACAGACAGCTCTTCTTATCTTCAAAATGCTCGCTCATGGCTTGGATAGGACCATCCAGACTGAGACTGGCGTGTAGTTGTCCCGGCAACTTCTGTAGTTCTCCAAGTAGGGTATTCAAGTGCTCATCGGTCATACGTTGCTGAGTAGCACCCACTTTAAGTATTAGTAGCATCAGTGCGACCAGCTGCGTGGTAAATGCTTTGGTTGAAGCAACGCCAATTTCAGGACCTGCTAGTGTCGGCAGGAATATATCTGTCTCGCGTACCAGTGATGAGGTCGGTACGTTGCACAGCGCTAAGCTAACTAAGCCTACAGGCGCTTGCTTTTGAATATCGCGTAGTGCAGATAAGGTATCAGCCGTTTCACCCGACTGAGAGATACAGATAACCAGAGTATTATCGACGACGACAGGGTTACGGTAACGGAACTCGCTTGCCACTTCGACTGAACAAGGGATACGAATAAGGCTCTCGAACCAGTACTTTGCGACCATACCAGCATGATAACTGGTACCACAAGCGATGACTTGGACATTACGGATACCTGATAGCTTTGTCTCATGACGCTGCAAAAAATCATCGCGTAGTTTAGTGGTTTCGCCATTATCTAAGGCCATCTCAATAGTACGACCGACAGCATCTGGCTGCTCATAGATTTCTTTAAGCATATAGTGCTTGAACTCGCCTTTATCTGCATTATGCTGAGTGGCATCAATTTCATGTACTTGACGTTGGACCTCAACGCCATCTGCGTAAACCTGAATGCTATTGCGAGTCAATCTAGCAATATCGCCTTCTTCTAGATACATAAAGCGGTTGGTCACTGGCAATAGAGCCAGCTGATCTGAGGCGATAAAATTCTCGCCAATACCGACGCCAATGACCAAAGGTGAGCCTAGACGTACAGTGATAAGCTCATCTGGGCAATCTACATGTACGATACCCAAAGCAAAGGCACCATGTAGTAATGGGATGATAGTACGGACAGCTTCTAACAAGTCAGGCGTTTGTTTATAGATATCATGGATTAAATGCGCCACCACTTCAGTATCTGTCTGTGAAGTAAACTCATAACCTTTAGCCAGCAGTTCTTCTTTTAGCTCAGCATAGTTTTCGACGATGCCGTTATGTACAACAGCAATTTTGCCTGATACATGTGGGTGTGCATTGCGCTGTGCTGGTTCACCGTGGGTGGCCCAGCGTGTATGAGCAATACCGATATAGCCATCAAAGAACTCTGGATTGACGGCGACAGCATCGACTAGCGCTTTTACTTTACCTACTTGACGCTCGCGGTGTAGCTCACCATCACGAATAACCGTCAGACCAGCTGAGTCATAGCCGCGATATTCTAAACGCTTCAAGCCTTCAAGTAAGATATTGGCAATATTTCGCTCAGCGACTGCGCCTACAATTCCACACATGGCTATTCCTTAAATTCAATTTTTAGTAGTTCAATATAGGAGGGTATAAAATAAAAAGACTAGCGACTGATTCATTACTCTGGTCATCAATTAGCGCATCAGTTTATAAATACGATGAAGCAGTACCACAACGATTGAAGTACTGCTTAGGGTTGCTCAAGAGTGATGGTCATTGATCACACTAGCAACGAGCTGGCTACTTCTTCGTCGGACGCTGAAAGTCATTTTTTTGCACCTGACGCGCACGGCCAAAGGCCAAAGCATTGTTATCAACATCTTTGGTAACCACAGAACCTGCCGCCACAGTCGCAGTATTACCAATCGTCACAGGCGCAACCAAGCTAGCATTGGAACCAATAAAAGCGTTGTCTTGGATAATGGTCTGCGATTTATTGGCACCATCATAATTACAGGTAATGACACCAGCACCGATATTAACGCCTGTACCAATAGTTGCATCACCTACGTAACTCAAATGGTTTACTTTACTGCCATGACCGATTGTCGATTTCTTAATTTCTACAAAGTTACCGATTTTGCTATTATCAGCCAATACCGTCTCAGGACGCAGATGGGCAAAAGGCCCTACATCGACACCAGCACCAACATCAGCATGATCGATCACGCAGTAAGGTTTGATATGGCAGGCATTACCGATAGTGGCATGTTTAATCACACAGCCAGCTTCGATATAGACGTTATTACCTAAAACACAATCACCCTCGAATACTACGCCAACATCTACAAACACATCTTGACCAGCGGTTAGAGACCCACGAATATCAACACGGGTAGGATCAGCAAACTGTACACCTGCTTCTTGTAAATCAGCGACTAACTTGCGCTGCCACGTGCGTTCTAGGCTGGCAAGTTGTTGGCGATTATTCACGCCTTCAATCTCAAACGTATGCTCAGGCTCAATCGCCGGAATAGTAATACCATCAGCGACTGCCATTTTGACAATATCAGTCAAATAGTATTCTTTTTGGGCGTTATCGTTAGAGAGTTCAGGTAAATATTTATGCAATAGCGCATTATTCACGCAATAGATACCGCTGTTGATTTCTTTGATGCTTTGCTCATCGGCACTGGCATCTTTTTGCTCAACGATAGCTTCAATATTACCTGCTTGGTCACGCTTGATACGACCGAGTCCAAACGGATTATCAACAGTAAGGGTTAACATAGACATACCGTCAGTGTTGGCAGTTTTCAATGCGGCTAACGTCTGACAGCTTACCAATGGTACATCGCCATATAGAACAAGGCTTTGCCCTGATTGTGGCAGAGCAGACAGCGTCACTTTGACGGCATGACCAGTACCTAATTGCTCAGTTTGAGCAACCCAAGTGATTGATGACTGTGTATATTGATTGGTGATTTCCGACTTCACTTGCTCACCGCCAAACCCATGGACGATAATCGTTTCATCGACAGTGAGCTGATGGCAAGTGTCTAGTACGTGACCCAACAATGATTTACCAGCCAATGTCTGCAATACTTTTGGTTTTGCAGACTGCATACGCGTGCCTTTACCGGCAGCTAAAATAATCACAGAAAGAGGAGATGTCATAATAACCCTACAAATGTAACAAAATATAATATTGGATTATAACGCAAAATCCCTTTTGAAAATAAAATATGACGTGCAGGCTTTGTAACTCGAATATACCTCGCTTAATTCAGCGAAATCAAACCAGTAAATATACCAAGACTATCCTAGATATTCTTACATACTGCTATCAGAAAGCAAAAAACATGACTGCAACGGTATAAATAATCAGCCAAATAACGGCCGCCATGATGCCTGCAATGATGTCATCTAACATCACCCCAAGACCGCCAGCAACTTTTTTGTCTGCCCAGCCAATCGGTGGTGGCTTTAAAATATCAAACACACGAAATAGGATAAAAGCTGCCGGTAACCAGCCCCAAAATGTCGGCAACATCATCATCGATAAGACATCTACAGAAGGAGGAAATACATAGGACAAAATATAGGATAGGGGTAGCAAGGTAATCCACATACCAGACCACTCGTCCCACACAATATGTGGATCATCGTGTACCTGCATTAACTCAGACGTCCGTCCACATATCCAGATACCAACAATACAAGATAGAATAGTTAATATTAAAAAAGGGACAAACCCCAAGGCCATGAGCGGCACGCCCACAATCAGACCACCAACGGTGCCCCACGTACCAGGGGCACGGCGGGGCATGCCGCTACCTAAGCCTAGCCCAAGCCAATAAACGATAGCATCAAGCATACTGGCACCTGCTGGCAGTGGTGGGCAGTCATTTGCTTTACGGATATCAGGCTTAGATAGGTCATGATCAGTCATATATTAGCCTGTGAAGTGTTGGTAGCCAGTCATATTGGGCCATGTAGAGAATGGTGCAGGTTGGGTAGGCGTCACTGACTGATGGTTATAGAACAGTTCCGGACGTAACGCTGTAGATATGTTTTTATCTGTTGCTGTTGACTCTGTTAGCGCAATCACTTTCCCGATACAAGTGATAGGCGTGTTGCCAGCTGGTGGCTCAATATGCGCAGGCAAAGTAAAAGCCAGCTCATAATCATCTCCACCTGCCAGCTGACACAACAAGCGCTTAGATAAGTCTACTGAACGTAACGAGTCACTAGTAGGCAGTTGCTCAAGGTTAAGCTGCATACTCACACCGCTCTGCTGACAAATATGCCCAAGGTCTTGGTATAGACCATCAGAGATATCGATCATCGCCGTTGCGCCCGCGCTTGCCAGTGCCGCACCCAAAGTGATACGCGGCGTCGGCATGTGCAAGCGATGCGCCAGCTCTATGCCTTGTGGGCTGTCAGGGAACTCTAATGCATAGGCAGCATCACCAAGCGTCCCTGAGACATAGACCTTATCACCGACTTGCGCTCCCGAGCGATAAATAGCTGGTGTCTCTGCGGCAAGCAACCCTTGCGCACTCACACTGATCACCAATTGCTCGCTACGGGTGGTATCACCGCCAATTAGCGTGACCCCAAACAGTTGACAGGCATGAAATAAACCTTTGGCAAATACAGTGAGCCAGTCACTGTTTGCCAATTGCTCGGGCAATGCCAATGCCAGTAAGATACTGTGCGGGGTGGCACCCATTGCTGCAATATCTGAAACATTAACTGCGACGGCTTTGTAGCCGATTTCAAACGCAAGCTTGTTTACTTGTGCAAAGTCAGCATGGAAATGGCGACCTTGAACCAGCGTATCGACACAGCTGACTAGGCGCGCTCCTACTGGCAGTGATATAACCGCCGCATCATCACCGATACCTTTTTCGATACCCTTTTTGATAGCATCTGACGGTAAATAGTCAGCTTGCATTTGCAAAAATATACGCTCAATCAGCTCAAACTCGTTCATGGTTAGTCTTTGCTTTTTGTGTCGTCAGTGGCTTTCTTATTTGCTTTAAATTCACTGATATTGGCACTGGCTTTACTGGCACTACTGCGCTTGACGTTAGCCTTGTTAGCACTGATACGCGGCTTGTTTGAAGCAGTTGGTGCCTCATCGACAGCGTTTGTAGTTTGAGTAGCTGATTCGACATCGTCTGCTAGCACTGTTTCAGCTTGCTTAGATGCTGCTTTTTGTGAGGTACGTAGGTTAGCTTTGGTATCTGCTTGCACTTCAAGCGCGCGCACTTCAACAGCCATTTTGTCCAGTACCGCATTAATCAATTTGTGAGCATCAGTCGCGCCAAAGTGATTGTTAAGCTTCATCGCTTCATCAAGCACGACTTTGTAAGGAATTTCCATACGGTTTTGCAGCTCATAGGCACCAATCAGCAAAATAGCGTGCTCAACGGTGTCTAACTTGTCAATCTCACGATCGAGATGTTGACTAATAAGGGCGTCTAGCGCTTCAATCTGCTCTGGAATATCACGCATCATTTCGTGATAGTAGCCGATATGCACAGTGTGCATGGCATTGGTGGCACGCGTACGTGCAGCGATGTCATGTGGGGCATTGTCTTTCCAGCCAAGCTTGCCATCGACATCAAAGCGGCGGTCGGTGACGAGCCACTCGTATAGTCCTTGCATCGCAAAGCGGCGCGCCTTACGGATAGCAGTGTGACTGGTCTTGTAAGAAGACTCACTCATATCGAAGGTTTGATCACCTGCACTACTGCTCGCTATACGGGTAGCTTCAGCTTCGTTGGCTTGTGCGGTTTTCGCAGCGCTGATAGCGCGCTTGAGTTGGTCAGTCATAGGGGGTCTGTACCTAAATTTTTGAGATGATACCCAGTCAAAAACTAAATCAGCAAAGCATTGATTCGAGTGTGTTGAGATAGAATACTATCAGAACGCATATGTACTTACTTTGCTTATTCAGTTTTATAAAGAGTATAGAAATACGGCGAAAATTCAAAAAATAGCCAGTGTGTTGATAGCTGGCGTCGTGCTATAAGGTACTGCTATTACCAAATAGCAGCACCAGTCAAAACAGTACGTTCTAGCTTCAAAGCTTAAGCTTCATCGATATCATCAATATCGAGCTGTGACAAAACAGCAATCATTTCTAGCACAACCATCGCAGCTTCAGAGCCTTTATTGCCTGCTTTAGTACCAGAGCGCTCAATAGCTTGCTCGATGCTATCCGTTGTGATGATACCGTTGGCAACAGGGATATTATAATCCATTGCCACAGCGCTCAGACCTTTGGCCGACTCACTGGCTACAATATCAAAGTGCGGCGTGCTACCACGGATGATTGCACCCAGTGCCACAATCGCGTCAAAGCGATCTGATTCAGCCGCGCGCTGGGCAACAAGTGGCAACTCAAATGCACCAGGAACACGGACAACGGTAATGTTGCTACCCAATACACCATGACGGAGTAGGGCGTCGATTGCGCCATCAACTAGTGACTCGACGACAAAACCATTAAAACGACCAACGACGATGCCAATGCGAGCGTCAGCATTTTGATGCAAGTTGCCATCGATATGGGTCACATCGCTGCGCTGCTGTTGTAAGTTCGACATAAAAAATCCTTTGCTTAATAAAGCGTTCAATTGAGATATAGACGTAAATAAATAGCTAAATATACAAATACGTTCAATCAACTCGGTCGCCTATCATTTTGGCGTTGTCATAGTTAATTGAACGAAAATAAATGGTTAGCACTATGATAGCATTTTTTTGGGTTTTATTTGTATTTTACGAACGTGCTATAGACGCATCTGTATACCTTGCGCTGCCATGTATTCCTTGGCCTCCAACACGGTGTACTCACCGAAGTGAAAAATACTGGCGGCAAGTACCGCATCGACACCACCTTCTAGCACGCCTTCTGCCAAGTGCTGTAGGTTGCCGACGCCACCTGAGGCAATAACAGGTACATTGACCCGGCTGGTGATCTGCTGCATGAGTGCCAAGTCATAGCCTTTTTTGGTACCATCACCGTCCATCGAAGTGACTAGCAATTCACCAGCGCCCAGCTCGGCCATTTTGCTCGCCCAAGCAACGGCATCAATACCGGTTGGCTTACGACCACCATGGGTAAAAATTTCCCAACGCGGCACGGTAATACCGTCGACGTTGATATCAGCGACACGTTTGGCATCGATGGCCACAACGATACATTGGTTACCAAATTTTTGCGCGGCTTCACCAACGAACTCAGGGGTGAATACTGCTGCTGAGTTGATTGCGACTTTGTCCGCACCTGCATTGAGCAAATTGCGAATATCAGCGATTTTTCGCACGCCGCCGCCGACGGTGAGTGGCACAAATACCGTCTCAGCCATGCGCTCAACGGTATGATACGTGGTGTCGCGCTCGTCATTGGTCGCGGTGATGTCCAAAAAGGTAATCTCATCAGCGCCTTGTTCGTTGTAGCGTCGGGCGACTTCGACAGGGTCGCCAGCGTCTTTGATATCAACAAACTGAACCCCTTTGACCACGCGGCCATTGTCTACGTCAAGACAGGGAATAATACGTTTTGCTAGCATAAAACCGCCTATTAATTCGCGCAAGAATACAAAGATACATCACATAAAATGCTATGATACGCGTAACTATTTTACAAAACAAATGCAAAGGGTGCTTATGTGTCAACTGCTCGGCATGAACAGTAAAAATCCTGCTGATATCGGTTTCTCTTTTGCTGGTTTTCGGGCTCGTGGTGGGCTTACAGACGATCATGTTGACGGTTTTGGCATTGCTTATTTTGAGCCGACGGGTCTGCGTTTGTACTGCGATAATCGCGCGGCGATGGACTCCCCACTTGCTGAGTTGGTCAGTCAAACTCGAGTAAAAGCTGATAATACTATTGTCCATATACGCAAATCAGATGATCAGTTACTCAGTAATGCTCATCCTTTTACGCGTGAGATTTGGGGCGAGGCTTGGGTGTTTTCTCACAACGGTAAAATGACCATTAAAGATGCGGCCGATAGCGACCCTATCAAGCAAGGCAAATCACATCACTATTGCCCAGTAGGGGACACCGATTCGGAATTTGCGTTTTGTTACTTGCTCAATCAACTAAAAGACCAGTTTGAGTACAAGCCCGATGCACAGACACTGTATGAGTTCTTAACCGTGCAATGCCGTTTTTTGGCGAATTATGGACTGTTCAATTGCGTGATGTCCAATGGTGAGTGGATGCTTGGCTATGCCAATACGTTATTGTTTCATGTGACTCGTCAAACTCCATTTGGCTCAGCGGCTCTCATTGATGTGGATGTAACGATGGACTTTGAGACCGTCAACGAGACAGACGATGTCATGACGGTGCTCGCTACCACCCCACTTACTAGTGATGAAAACTGGCAACAGCTGGCCGTTGATGAGTGCATTATTTTTGCAGAAGGTCATATGGTTTATCAAGATGTCCCTAAGTCCCCTGTTTATTTGTCGATTGAAGAAGGTTTAAAGATTGCAAAAAATGCTTAGCCTATATATTAGCTAGCCTATGTGTCAGCTGTTTTATTAAGTCATTGTTTTATTAAGTAGCTGCCTGCTGAGTTGCTATTTTACTATGTGGCTACTTTTATCAGTATCAGCTACGTCATAGAACGCAGCCGATTGACAAAATATCTTAACGATATTTAAAGTTTGCTTATCGGCGACGTAATGGTCACTATTATTGACTGTCACCACATTTATTATTACCCAAATTGAATTTATTATTTCACGTACTACTTTTACTATTTAACCGTCATAAGTGAGATGTCATGTCCGTCTATACCCAGTTAACCGATGATCAGTTTGCCGCCTTTTGCCAAAGCTTTGGTGTGTCGTTCGCCCGTGCGATTCCAATCACTCAAGGTATCAAAAACTCAAACTGGTTTATTCAAACGACTGATGATGTAGAGGGTACATACTCTTATGTATTTACCTTGTTTGAAGAGCGTCCACCTGCTGATATCGAAAAAATGGCAATCATCCTAAACCAGTTAGATGGCAAACTACCTGTTGCCGCGCCATTGGCAGTTATTGAATCGAATAGCGCTCAAACGGATAGTGACGATAAACGTTATGTCATCCATTATGAAGACAAAGCGATTACCCTAGTGCCATGCCTATCAGGATCGCATCCAGACCAAACCACGCAAGCGATGTGTCACGATATCGGGGCGGCGTTAGCCATGCTGCATGAGACCCTGCAAGCACTGCAGCCAAGCGAGCAATATGGCGTACCCTTATACCCATGGGCAGATGTACGTGACCGCGAAATGCAGTTTATGCCAGGTGACGAAGCCAAATTGATGAGCGATATTTGGCAGTCTTATCGCGATCTACCGCTGACTACATTGCCAAACGGCTTATGTCATTTAGATATGTTTGCTGACAACACATTATGGAATCTACAAAAAGGTGAAGCACGTCTGACGGGTTTGTTAGATTTCACTGAAGTCAGTGTCGAGCACTATGTGATGGATATTGCTATCACTATCAATGATTTTTGTACCACGTGGGGCGTCGCTGAGCAGGGCGAGTCTGTGAACTTTGATCGCAATAAAATGGCGGTATTCTTACAAGGTTATGAATCGATACGCCCACTAAATACTGATGAGAAACGTGCACTACCTGTTATGCTAGCAAAAGCAGCAGTGATATTCTGGTTACTGCGTCTAAACGTGATTCATTACAACCGTACCGAAGGTCGTACGGGTGACAACATCATGGTCAAAAACCCTGACTTGATGAAGCGTTTAGCCGCCTATCATTGGGCACATGTCGAAAAAGCGCAGAACGCAGTGTTTGTATTATCGAACACACAGAACAATCACATTGCTGGTGTGTTTAGTAGCATGGCACAAGCCGAGCAAGCACACGAAAAATTAGCTAATAGTAGTGAGTTTGCAGTCAAAGAATATACACTAGATCAAGTATCCTAAACATTGCTTATCCACTTACCCTAGTAACAAATATGCTAGCAGTAGATATCCTAGTAGCAGCACTTTGGAGACGACACCATGACTGATCAAGTTGATAACTGGCACAAACTGGCACGTTTCGATACCAACATGCAGGGCGAGCTGCATGCCAACCTGCTACGCAATAATGGCATCGCGGTGTCTCTACAGCCGCTAAGTGCTATCCCTGGTATGAACTCTGGTATAGTGCTTTGGGTAGAGGGTACAGAGCTAGCAGAAGCTCAGCGTATCTTAGAGGGTATCGATACAGACAGTAGTGCTAGGGCTGATCTACTCGCCAATATGAGCGATGCTGAGCTCGGTATTACTCCAGAAACCGAGCACAATCATGGCAAACAAGACTATAAAAACGGTGAACTATAAATGTGTCAACTTTTAGGAATGAACTGCAATACCCCGACGGATATTGGCTTTAGTTTTGCAGGATTTCGCAAACGCGGCGGAATGACAGACAGTCATGAAGACGGTTTTGGTATTGCGTTTTTTGAACGTAGCGAATGCAGCAATAATGACAACACTAACGATGACACGGTAAATGATTCAACAGGCCTGCGTCTATTTCATGACAACAGACCGAGCCACCTGTCACCAGTAGCTGACTTGGTGAACAATTACCCAATCAAAGCCATGAATGTCATCGCTCATATCCGTAAAGCGACGCAAGGGCAGAACTGTTTGGCAAATACGCATCCGTTCGTCCGTGAAGTATGGGGCGAGCAGTGGGTGTTTGCGCACAATGGACAGATGAATAGCGAGTTTATCAAGCGTTGCCAGCGCCTGCAAGACAACGGTAATGCCGCGCATTGTCAGCCAGTGGGTAGCACTGACTCTGAAATGATCTTTTGCTATCTCATTAATCGTTTAAAGAGTAGCTTCAAAACTCGTCCTGACGACCAAACACTGTTTAATTTTTTGACCACGCAGTGTCGCTATCTGTCTGCAAATGGTCTATTCAACTGCTTGATATCGAACGGCAAGTGGCAACTGGCTTATGCGGGCAGTTTGTTGTTTTATCTAACGCGAAAAGCACCATTTGGTGAGGCGAAATTATCAGACGACGATCTGGCGATTAACTTTGGTGATGTGACCACAGACACGGACAAAGTCACGATCTTAGTCACCGTGCCGCTCACTGAAAATGAGAAATGGCAACAGCTGGCGGTCAATGAGTGCTTAATCTTTCAAGACGGTGATGTCATTTATAAAGATAGCCCAAGCCAGCGCAAGTTTTTGACGGTTGAGGAAGGGATTGCGATTGCACGGGAGGTTGGGGCGAGTGTTTAGGGAATGATATTTGGCAATTTTGAATAGTTTACTTTGTACATTGATGTTTTTGACGAATAGTTCAGACCTTCTAATAACTTAGAATGTATATATAAGCAGTATTTAATTCTCTTCATACTGTATCAGGTATCTTAATGATTGATTTTTTTGTAAAACAAGCTATTAGTGATGAAAAGGCTAGTTTGTTACTACAGAAAGTTTTTAGCTTGCCAGAAAATAAGGTTGCGGTATTAAGCTTGCAAGAGATAGGAACCTTAGGAAATCAACTTCCAAAACTTTGCGAATGTCTCGGAGTAAAAAGTCTCATAGAAGGTGATGCTTGTATGCTATTACAGATTTACCGAATTAAGATTCCACTTGATATTTTTTTGAAAAGACTTCAATCTTTTTGCAAAACTGAGTCTATAACTTGCTATGTGCCCTCTGAAAATGTTTATGCTAGTAGTTACTACAACTATTACAAAATTACGCCAGATTGCGAAATGATTGAAGTATCTGAATGGCTTAAAGACGACAATGAAGATAATAAGCAAATATATTTTCATAACAAGCTAATAAAAAACTAACCCAAATATCCCCCACAACACCGCTTAAATTTCTCTCCAGAACCACAAATACACGGTTGCTTTTGCGTCACTGTTATCGCAACCGTCGGGTCTAAAAAGTACCAACGCGCATCATTACTAAACTTGTCTTTTGTTTTCACAAAGGTAGATAACTCATGATGCGCTTGTATTTTTTCTGCTAAATCACGAGCATTATCTTTGGTATTAAAATACGCCTCAAACTCAACCTGCGCATGTCTTTTGCCCAGCTTTGGCGTATGCTTCACAATCTCTAAGCCTGCCCAGTCCGTCTCTTTTGCCCAACTCTCAACCGATGTGACGTCAAGCAAAGCCTGCTGTGCAGGTAGCGTGGTCTTAACGATATAGTCTGGTTTGATGAGTACAAATGCACTATAGCGCGACCGCATAAGCCGCTCGGCTGTCTCCGCTTTTAGACCACCTACTTCGTCATCATAAAAAGCATTATGATAAGGCTGGCAGCACTCTTGATAGGAGAGCGGCGAGTCTGTCTCTGATAACGGATTGATTTGGCAAGGGCAGGTTTGGGTAGTAGATGGTATAAAAAGTGACATAGCATACTCTAATGATTGGTAGTAATAGCTTACCGTAGCATATCTTCTAGGAGTGTCGGCAGCATACCAACTCTTAGCTGTGCCCATGCAGAAGGATCACTTAGTCGCGACCAAAACATCTCAAAAGGCGGAGCGACATACACCAGTAATGCAAGGATAGTATATAAGAGCAAGTACCACCATTTATCTTTTGGCTGGTAGAACTTCATCGCTGTGCCCGATGAGCGCTTCATTTTCATATTAGACAAATTCACGCTATACAGCTCGTCCAATGATAAATGCACTATCGCCCCGCCAAACAAAAACAGACCGTAAAACCAGCTGGTCGTCAGTGGTAGGTGTAGACCGTAATAACTTAAGCACGTCAGACCCAATCCCAATATCGCCATATATGGCACAGAGTGGATGACGCCGCGATGCACAGTCATCGTAGTAAAAATATGAAAAACGACATAACGCATAAAACCGTAGCCAGCCAGCCATAATGCTATCAGCGAAAGCAAGCTTAGCTCACTACGCCAGTGCATGACTAAACCAAAGGCAAAGACAAACGAGGTGATATTAAAACCAAGCTTAATCGGTGTTGAGTTATCCGAATCTAAATCTGGTAACAACCCGCCAATAGTCCCAAGCGCCACACACATCAAAAATCCTGAGTCGTCGATCAGTCCAGCTTTATATACGGTCAGACTCATGGCACCGCTAACCATAAATGCAACGTTTAAGTGGGTATTAAAATTTGCCATAAAAACTCATTTATCCATCGCGCTCAAAAAGACCTTTCGAGTCGCTCATCTAGCTGTAAAAAAGCGCACCATGATACCATAGACCGCCCATACGTCTAACAGAGATAAACCTTGAGAGATAGCGCTTATGCCAGCCAGTGACTTGCCAGCCAAACCAAATCCCGACACAGACAATAACGACCCTTCTATCGTAAAGGGTACACTTGATAAGTCCTTTGCCGATATTGATTGGCAAGCACCGTGGTTGTCTCATATTACCCAGCTGGGTTATCTCAGCACAACTATTGCGCACCTTAGCAATATCAAGCACCAGGCAGACAGTGTGGGCACGCCAAAAGCTATCGGTAGTACACCTGATGTCGTTGGTGCAGTATTGAAAACAGCGATGGAACGGCAAGCGGCGGTCTTGGAGCAACCCTTACCACAGACCAAACCAGCTCATGATAACAAGCCGCAGACCCTGCAGTTTGTCTCTCAAAATGCATTGCCCGATGGCGAAGCTTACGAGCATTTCATCGGGACAAGCGGACATATTCCGACGAGGGACAATTTGCATGATTTATTTAACGGTAGTATCTGGCTGACCTTCCCAAAGACTAAGGCTATGCTCAATTACTATCATATGCTAGAGATTGCCAAGCAAGGCGTTAGTGAGCGACGAGGACGGGTACGTGACACTATTACTGTCTTTGATGAGAATGGCGCCGTGCTGGTGACTTCTGATGTTAGTATCGGTGAGGCGTTGGTTAGTTTTGACTGGCAGGCAAGTTTGGTGAAACCACGAGCTAAATGGGACAACCCAGCACAACCTGATAACAGCGCTCAGGCAGCAGTCTATATCTTTGGGCATGCACTACTTGAGCAACTGATACAACCGCGTAAACCATTATGTGCGCATAGTATTGTCATTCATGTTTCACAAGAGCTCTTTACCTTATCATTGGCTGAACGTATGAGCTATTTAGATGATAAGGTTGCCGAATACATGGACACGTTATTATCAAATGATGATGTCAAACCACGACAGCTTGCGCCGCTACCGATTTTAGGTGTACCGCATTTCTGGGCAGCAAACGCCGTGACCGAGTTTTATGACGACAGCTACGTGTTCCGTAGTGGCAGACGCCAAAAACCCAGTAAGTGATAGCGATCACCATTAGTATATAGCTCATTAAGCCTTTGTTACGTTTACGATTGTGCCACGATTCGATAACGTCTAGACGTTAACAAAGCCTTGCATGTTTGTTATGGTAAAAGAAGCTTTTGTTGAGCAAGCAAATAGCATTGTTAAAGTAGCATTATTTTCTTTGCGAGCAGAAGCGGTCATAAGATAAATTGACGACACCTTTCGATTATCAAAATCAATTCGATCATTTATTCAGCCACCAGTCATATACCTACACCCATAATAATTGACGTCTAGGATCTATAACAACGATAAGGAAGCTATCATGAGTGATATTTTTAATGTAAAAGACACCCTCTCAGTCGCTGGCAAGGAACATGCCTTTTATAGTTTGCCAAAGCTGACCGAAACTTACGAACATATCGATACCCTACCATTTTGTATGAAAGTGGTATTGGAGAACCTATTGCGTAACGAAGACGGCGGCCAGTCGGTTGGCAAAAACCATATCGAAGCAGTTGCTAACTGGGATGCAGGCGCTGAGGCATCAAAAGAGATTGCCTTTATGCCAGCACGTGTGGTCTTGCAAGATTTCACTGGTGTGCCGTCAGTTGTTGATTTGGCCGCGATGCGTGATGCAGTGGTTGAGCTTGGCGGTAAAGCTGAGCAAATTAACCCATTTATCCCTAGTGAGCTGGTCGTTGATCACTCTGTACAGGTCGATGCTTATGGCCGTGAGGACGCACTAGATCTCAACGAAAAAATCGAATTTAAGCGTAACAATGAGCGCTATGAGTTTTTGCATTGGGGCAAACAAGCCTTTGAGAACTTCGTCGTCGTACCACCAGCGACAGGTATCGTGCATCAGGTCAACCTTGAGTATCTCGCTCGCGTCGTGATGGCAGCAGATGTTGATGGCGAGCTGATGGCTTATCCAGATACCGTATTTGGCACAGACAGCCACACCACGATGATTAATGGTATCGGTGTGCTTGGTTGGGGTGTGGGCGGTATCGAAGCCGAAGCGGCGATGCTGGGTCAACCTTCCTCGATGCTGATTCCACAAGTGGTCGGATTTGAGCTCAAAGGCAAGCTGACCGAAGGCGTCACAGCAACTGATTTGGTATTACGTGTGGTGGAGATGCTACGTGCACACGGCGTGGTGGGTAAATTCGTTGAGTTTTATGGCGAAGGCTTACACAGTATGCCATTGGCCGATCGCGCTACTATCGCCAACATGTCGCCAGAGTACGGTGCGACTTGTGGTATTTTCCCAATCGATCAGATGGCGATTGATTACCTGCGTCTGTCTGGTCGAGATGAAGAGCAAATTGAGCTGGTTGAGCAATATGCCAAGGCGCAAGGCTTATGGCATGATGCTGATACACCAGCGGCGACTTATTCTAGTAAACTAGAGCTAGACTTATCTTCAGTACAACCAGCACTAGCTGGTCCTAATTTGCCGCAGCAGCGTATCAACCTATCAGATATGCATGAGAAGTTTGGCGAAACGTTAGCAAAAATGAATAAAGACCGTAAAGTAGAAGTGGACGGTAAGATACGTTTTGATCAAGAGGGCGGCGAGCAAGAGCAAGCAGAGGATCTAGTGGCTGAGCCAAAGATCGAAGTCGACACAAGAGACGATGATCTCAAACATGCTCCGGCAAATAACGTCTTCTCAAATGTCAGTATCGATGATAAGCAGCACAAGTTAAGAGATGGCTCAGTCGTAATTGCTGCCATTACCTCTTGTACCAATACCTCAAACCCTGCGGTTATGATCGGTGCCGGCCTAGTAGCCAAAAAAGCTGCTGCCAAAGGGCTCAAAGCTAAGCCATGGGTCAAAACGTCATTGGCCCCTGGCTCTAAAGTCGTCACTGATTACCTAGAAAAAACCAACCTTATGGATGAGCTAGAAAAAACAGGCTTCTATCTTGTGGGTTATGGGTGTACCACCTGTATCGGTAACTCAGGGCCACTTCCTGAAGCGATTGAAAAAGGTATTGAAAAGAACGACTTGGTTGCTTCTGCCGTACTGTCAGGTAACCGTAACTTTGAAGGTCGTATCCACTCACATGTGAAGGCCAGTTATTTGGCATCACCGCCGCTAGTAGTTGCCTATGCGTTGGCAGGTACGGTCGATATCGACTTGACAACACATCCATTAGCGCAAGACCAAGACGGCAATGATGTCTATCTAAAAGATATCTGGCCAACCTCAGAAGAGATTAATGAGCTGATCGCTAACAATATCGACGCTGATATGTTCCGCAAAAACTACGGTGAAGTGTTCGATGGTAGCGCAGCGTGGAACGCAATTAGCTCAGCGGATAGTCAGCTGTATCCGTGGGACGAAGGCTCGACCTATATCAAAAACCCACCGTTCTTTGATGGTATGACTATGGAGCCAGAAGGTATTCCTGATATCGAAGGCGCACGTATCCTTGGTCTGTTCGGTGATTCAATCACCACCGATCATATCTCACCAGCAGGTAACATCGACCCAGATTCGCCAGCAGGTCAGTACTTACAAGAGCGCGGTGTAATGGAAGCAGACTTCAACAGCTATGGTTCACGCCGTGGTAACGATGCAGTCATGACCCGTGGTACCTTTGCTAATATCCGTATCAAAAACACCATGATGGACGGCAAGGAAGGCGGTTATACCTATTACTTCAAAGATGACAGCGCTACGTTACAAGATGGCGAAGAAATGCCCATCTATAATGCAGCGATGAAGTATAAAGAAGATAAGCGTCCGCTCGTCGTGCTTGGCGGATCAGAGTATGGCTCAGGCTCTAGCCGTGACTGGGCAGCCAAAGGTACAATCCTACTAGGCGTAAAAGCGGTATTGACCAGTTCGTTTGAGCGTATTCACCGTTCAAACCTCGTCGGTATGGGCGTGTTGCCATTGACGTTTGAAGATGGTGAAAACGCAGAAACCTACAAACTAGATGGTTCTGAAGTATTGAGCATCACGGGTCTGGACAATGGCGAAAGCAAAACGGCCACCGTTACGGCTACGCGTGCTGATGGATCGAGCGAGACCTTTGAGGTTAATGTCGGTCTACAAACGCCAAAAGAGCGCGAATATGTGCGTCATGGCGGCGTATTGCACTACGTACTACGTCAACTGGCGGCTGAAAGTAAAGAAGCAAGCTAGTAATTCGTTAAGCTTTATATGACGAAAAGCCCAATCTCCTTTAAAGTAGGGGATTGGGCTTTTTTATTGAAGATGTTTTTTTATTAATACACTTTTCTCTATGCTTCTTCAGTCAATAACTTAATCCCCAAGCCCACAAACACCACACCACTAATTCTGTTGAGTATTGTTTCAATAGAAGGGTTTTCTCGCAAGCGTATACTAAACCGAGCTGCTAATAGTGCCAAACATAAGCACCATATAAACCCACTGGTAGCAAAGGTCAGCCCTAGCATTAGAAATGACAACATGCCATAAGCATAACTGGCATCGATAAATTGAGGGAAAAACGCGAGGAAAAATAAGGCGACCTTTGGATTAAATACATTGGTCAACACGCCTTGCTTATAGATTTGCCAGCTGTCTACATTCTGTTTATCAATAGTGCGTTCGTCTTTAGATAAACTATTCGCTATTGAATTTGAATTTTTGCTCAGTAGCATTTTTAGACCTAAGTAGCATAAGTAAGCCGCACCGATATATTTGACGATCATAAAGGCCACAGGTGAACTGGCGATCAATACGGACAATCCTAAAGATGCCAAGAGGGTATGGACCAAAATACCCGAGGTGATGCCCAGAACAGAATAAAACCCTGCTGTTTGCCCTTGTGAAACACTACGGGTGATGATGTACATGCTATCCGTACCTGGCGTTAGGTTTAACAAAATAGCTGCCAAGATAAACCCTAAATAGTCCTCAATACCAAACATAGCAATCACTTCCCTTCAATCACGCTAAGCCCCATCATTTATAGTAGATAGGTACGCTTTGTAAATATGCTTATCAGATCGATATTAACGAGTATTAGATAGTTTGGCAATAGCGCTATCAACAGTAAGCTAGCAGCTATTAATAATAAGCTAACGACAACAGAATAGAGGGTTTTGAGAAATGACAGACATAAAAAAAACCAGTCACCGTATGATGACTGGGTTTTTTATTGTTCGCTTATTAGTCTAACCTGATGCTAAGCAAAAGTGCTAATAAGTGACGCCGAATAGTGGCGTCCCCAGGGGGATTCGAACCCCCGTTACCGCCGTGAAAGGGCGGTGTCCTAGGCCTCTAGACGATGGGGACGCATAGAGTGTTATAACCAGTGGTTACAACGGTACTTCACAATATCAGATAGCTTATTAAATAAGCATTGCCCAGGTGCTGATATCGTCCTACTAGCGAGTATTTATGATTACGTTTCAGTAATACTGAGCGTTGGTATAAATAAGTATGGTGGAGCTAAACGGAGTCGAACCGTTGACCCCTTGCATGCCATGCAAGTGCTCTACCAACTGAGCTATAGCCCCTCGCTAAGAGTGTGCGTATTTTATGCAAGACCGGCTGTCCTGTCAACCACTATTTTAAAAATAATTCATAAATATGCAAAAAAAAGTGATTTAGCCTACTCTAAAAGCTTAACAAAGCCAAATTAACGTAGATTTTGCTTAAGTGCGATCTCTTTGATGGCTTTATCGGTATAAAACTCTGCTTCGCTGCCATCAGAAAAAATAATCGCACAGCATTCAGTTGGCACATATTGACCGCCTTTTTCTCTGATTGTTCTTATACCTTTGACGCCAATGATGTCATATTCGCTCAATTTATCTAGATTATGCTTGGTGTAACCACAGTAAGTGCTATATATCCATTTTAAATCTTCGAAGTCTTGGCCCTTGGTCAGAGTCAAATTTGCGTCAAAAAGCTCTTTTACGATGGCATCATAATATTTCTGTGCTTCTTTTAGGGTGTTAAATACATAATCTTTGCTTTCTATGGTGACGGTTTTGGCAGCCATGTCTATTTCCAATTAAAATATTGAGTAAGAGATTTTTATATTCTGAGAGTAGTAGTGCTTATCAACAACGAAACAAGGGTCAGAGATGGCCTGACCCTTTTACATTCAACAAGTTTGGCTAATTGGCTGAAACTATTTAGGCTGTTTAGCCGATAAACTATGCAGCAACTGAACTATTCAGCAGAGGCTAAGAAATCTGGTAATTCTGCCGCTTGTTTTTCAAGCTTTTTAAGTTTCTTTTTACCCAAACCACCTAGTACATCAACCGCATGACGCAAGCGAGTCAATGTCATATCAGCACCGATAATCGCCATGGAGTTCATAACGGGCGTCGATGACGTGCTACCAGCGATAGCGATAAAGAACGGCGCCATAAAGTCGCGCATCTTGATATCAAGGTGAGCAGCAAGGCCTTTTAACGTGGCATAGATGTTTTCTTCCGACCACGTTGGTAGGGTCTCAAGCTGCCAAAGCGCCAATTGCAGCATCTCGATAATTTGCTCAGGTGCAAGCGTCTTATGAGTGAAGCTCTCAGCATTAATATCAGGTAAGTTTTGGAAGTAAAAACCTCCCCAGTTTACCGCATCAGACAATAGCTCGATACGTGGTTGAATCGCCGCTGCGATTGCGGTGAGCTTGTCACTATTGCTGGCCCATTCAAGAATTTTGTTCTTTAGCTCTTCAGGGGTGAGCGCACGTAGCCATTCGCTATTGACCCAGTTGAGCTTTTCGATGTCGAATATAGGGCCGCCAAGCGACACACGCTGAATATCGAAGCTTGCGATCATCTCATCCAAGGTAAATTGCTCGGCATCATTAGGCATTGAGTAGCCCATACGCCCAAGATAGTTTAACAATGCTTCAGGCAGTACGCCTGCATCACGATAGTAGGTGATCGACGTTGGGTTTTTACGCTTAGAGAGCTTTGACTTATCTGGGTTACGCAGTAGCGGCATATGACAAAGGGTTGGCATCTCCCAACCAAAATACTCATAAAGCAGCTGATGTTTAGGCGCAGAGTTCAGCCACTCTTCACCGCGCATGACGTGGGTGATTTCCATCAGATGGTCATCGACGACGTTGGCTAGATGATACGTTGGCATGCCATCTGTTTTTAGTAGCACTTGCATGTCGACTTGGGTCCAAGGAATCTCAACGGTACCGCGCAGCATGTCATTTACGTGACAGATGCCTTCAGTCGGTACACGCATACGAATCACATGCGGCTTGCCCTCGCTTACCAATTGCTCAGTTTTTTCCGGTGCAAGATGAGCACAGCGACCATCATAACGAGGGGTCTCGCCGTTGGCCATTTGCTCAGCACGCATGGCATCTAACTCTTCGCTAGTACAAAAACAGCGGAACGCATGGTCTTTTTCTATGAGTATCTCGGCGTGTTTTTTGTAGATATCGCTGCGCTCGCTCTGACGATAAGGGGCATGCGGGCCACCAATATCTGGACCTTCCGCCCAATCTAGTCCGACCCAGCGTAAGGCGTCCAAAATCATTTGTTCTGATTGCTCAGTCGAGCGCGTCTGGTCAGTATCTTCGATACGTAAGATGAATTCGCCGCCATGCGCTTTGGCAAATGCTAGGTTGAATAGCGCAATATAAGCAGTACCTACGTGTGGGAAGCCAGTAGGTGAAGGGGCGATACGCGTGCGCACAGGGCGTGTGCTGTCAGTAGAGGTTTGCATGGTAAAAGTCTCAAAATTTGCTATCGATATAAGCTATTAGTATAAATAGCGATGAAAGATATGAAGTCGATGTGAAGAAATAGCGTAAAATATAGCGCTAGTATAACAGAGACATGTGATATTTTTAATGAAAAGCCCTTCTAGTGCTTGACTCGCCGTGTATCCTTGCGATAATAATGCTAGGCAAGTCATAACTTGTTTATTTTCATCCAATTACTGGCCAGTATGGTCGTCATCTATTGAGTTGTTTGTGTCCCTATCAAAGTCTAAGCCAAAATCGAAAGCCAGTTCTTCTATTGCCACTGATCTCTCTGAGTCAGCGCCCAGCCCATCATTGACAAGTGATGCGTCTACGCAAAATGTCGATATGGATATTACTCACGCCCGTCATGAGGGCGATATCACGTCTGATGAATTAAGTTTTGTCCATGATGCGGTGCTATTACAAGAGGCTGTCGCTGCAGTGCTGGGCGTAAAAGCATTACCTAAGCAAAAAGCAAGCGACCAAAATAGCCCAAATAACCAAGATAGCTTAGATATAAGTGGGATTTACGTCGATGCGACCTTCGGTCGTGGCGGTCATAGTAGGTTACTATTAAGTCAACTTGCTGATGATGCCACACTGATTGTCTTTGACAAAGACCCAACGGCCATTAGCGTAGCGCAAGAGTTGGCAAGTAAAGACAGCCGTGTGCGTGTGGTTCATGACAGCTTTGCGACCTTGACTGACAGTCTAGCTGCTATGGGCATCAGTGAAGTGGATGGGTTGATGGCGGATTTGGGCATTTCATCACCGCAGATTGATGATGGTAGTCGCGGCTTTAGCTTTATGCGTGATGGGGCAGTGGACATGCGTATGGATACCAGCCGTGGCCAGTCAGTTGCCGATTGGCTTGAAACAGTCGATGATGAGACGTTGGCCAATGTGCTCTATGAGTTTGGTGAAGAGCGTCACAGTCGCCGTATTGCTCGCGCTATCAAACAGATGGAGGGCTATGACTCTACGCTTGAGCTGGCAGAAGTGATCAAAGTAGCGCATCCTAATTGGCAACGCGGTAAGCATCCAGCGACACAAAGCTTTCAGGCCATGCGTATCTTTATTAACAATGAGCTGGGAGATGTCGATGACTTTTTAGCGCAAAGCATTCCGATTTTAAAACCAGGTGGTCAGCTGGCGGTGATTAGCTTTCACTCATTAGAAGATCGCCGTATCAAACAGTTTTTGCAGCGTCATAGTAAAGGCCAGTATCCAGAAGACGAAAATCTACCGATGCCGCCGAATCGTCCGCGTTATTTTAGCAAGCCAAAACGCGTTGGCCCTAGCAAAGCTGAAACCAGTCAGAATCCGCGCGCGCGCAGCGCCTGGTTGCGACTGGCCACTCGTACTGATACAGCGTATCAGCAAACGGACGCATCATAAATCTTGGATGAAAGCACTAAGCAGGTCGCGTATGGTTGCTATTGTCTATCTCAATGATGTGCAAATGTCTTAATCGCTACGCCACTGTTAAAAAGCTGTAAATATTGTCTGTTAGGCTCGGCAAATAATTTTTATCTGTTTCACGATCTATGAGGCTTATGGACTCATGGATCGATCATCTTCTAAGCTAAAATTAAGTGTCCATTCATTTAATCTAGCACGGCAGTAGATCTGGTTTTAACAGGATACATTGATAATTGTAGACCTCTATAGTCATAGGCTTTTATAGTCAGGCTGCTACGGTCATACGATGGTTATCTCTGGTTTTATTTTTATTGATGGTACTGCTGGGCAATGTTAAGTTCGTTGTTTGCAACTCACTATTTACTTTATCGTTTACGTTCACTTTTTTGAGATCGTCATGGCAATATCTGACAAACCTGCAAATCGCCGCGCTGTACCCTCCAACACCGATATCGGCGAGCTGTTCGTGCGCCGATTCAATGTGGTAAGCATTTATGTGGTCGTACTGCTGCTACTGGCAGCCGCAATCGTCTGGAGTGGTATCAAAACTGCCGAAGAAGTTCAGCAATATCATCAGGATTATAAAACCTTGCAAGACATGAAAAAACAAGAGCGTAAGTTACAAGTAGAGCACCAGCGGCTATTGATTGAGCAGCAAACCTTCAGCGCCACACCTCAGATTGCCAGCCGTGCCGTTGCTGAACTGGGCATGTACTCCCCAACCCTAAAAGACAAGCTTATTATCCAGCCTGGCGTCGCGACAGCGTTGGTGCCAGTAGTTTCTGATGACTCAGACGAAGAGTTGACTGACGCTACTGGTCCACGTGCTTCCACCGACATCTCTCCTGAAGAACCGGCAATGGAGGCAGGACAATGAGTGAGAAAAAAACCAAACCTACAGCAAAAAGCACCGGCAAAAAACCAGCCAGCGGTAAGGTAACAAAGCCGTTGCGCCGTGCTAGCGCTGCCAAATCTGGGCAAGCGAGTGATAAAGCGGCAGGCAATCGTAAGGCAAAGCTATTTGGCCGTATAAAAAAGAGCGATACCAAAGGCGCTTATAACGCTGGAAAAAACTCAAAGAGCAAACGAGGGTTCTTAGGTAAGGCCTCTGGCGCTTCTTCTCGTGGCGGTTTTGAGCAAGACAAAAACCGTTTTCGTACTGTTTGGGGTTTGGCGCTGGTAATATTAGTGTTATTGATTGGCCGTGCCTATTATATCCAAGTGGCTAATGCGCAGTTTTATCAAGACAAAGGCAATGAGCTCATCACCAGTGAGCGCACACAAAAATCTTATCGAGGCATGATTACAGATCGCAATAACTTACCGCTTGCAGTCAGTGCGCCGCTTGCGACCGTATCATTTAGTCCGCACGATTACGCCAGTGAGTATTACGAGCTTAAGCGTATTATTTTGACCAACCCTAGTAGTCCACAACTACAGGCGCGTATGCAAAAACGCTTGGATAATATGGATCTGACCACGCTAGCAACGGCTGCTAATATTTCAGTCGATGAGCTAAAAAAAGTCACCGCAATCGATGACAGTCTCGATGTGACTGACAAGGATGCTGTCAAAGCGGCACTGCCATCTGGTGCAGGCTCGCATTATCTACCGCTGCTCAACAAAGTAACGCCTGAGATTGCTCAAAGCGTCAGCTCCCTTGACTTCCCTGGTGTCCACGAGAAAAACTTCTTTCAGCGTTATTACCCGCAGCCGCAATCTAATGCGCAGCTACTAGGATTTATGGGACAGAATGCCAATGATCCCGAGGGCGGTTATGAGGGCCGTGCTGGTATTGAGCGTCAGCATGAAAAAGAGCTGGCAGGTGATGACGGTAAAGTGCTGGTCTTGAAAGATGCCAAACAAAACAGTCTAAAAGAGATCAAGCAAATCGAGCCTGAGATACCAGGTAAAGATGTGGCCCTGACGATTGATTCGCGTTTGCAGTATTTGCTCTACAAAGAGCTGGAAAAAGCAGGACGCTTGCAAAAAGCACGCTGGTCAACAGGTATGATCGTCGATGTGCAAACGGGCGAGGTACTGGCACTATCGACATGGCCGTCATTTAACTCAAATAATCTCAATGAGATGACGGGCGAAAACCAACGTAACCGCGCGCTGTTAGATGTGTTTGAACCAGGTTCAGTTATGAAACCATTTACCGTTGCTGCTGCATTGGACTCAGGTAAATATACACCGACTACCTTGATTGATACCAACCCTGGCTCAATTCGTGTGCGCGGCTATACCATTCGAGATCATAATAATCTTGGTATGATCAACATGGCAACGCTGCTACAAAAATCCAGTAACGTCGCCTCTACCAAGATTGCGCTCTCGCTACCGCCTGAAGCCATTACCAACATGCAAAAACAGTTTGGCTTTGGGACAAAAACCCCTTTACAGTTCCCAGGTGAAGGCAGTGGTCTCATTGTGACACCAAAAGAAAAAGAAACCTCACGGCGTGCGACGGTCAGTTACGGTTACGGTCTACAAGTAACGCTAGCACAGGTGGCTCAAGCTTATTCAGCACTAGCGGCAGGCGGAGTAATGCACCCATTGACCTTAATCAAAAATGACAAGCCGCAGCCCAGCAAACGTATTATGGCGCGCGAACAAGCGATGTCGATCGTCCAAATGCTCGAGAGTGTGACTGAGCCAGGCGGTACCGCCAAAGCCGCTGCTATTGATGGCTATCGTGTGGCAGGTAAGACAGGTACCTCGCGCCGCATCAATCCAGAAGGCGGCTATTATACTGATCAGTATCGCAATGTGTTTGCTGGTATGGCACCAGCCTCTAATCCAAAGCTTGTAGGCGTGATGCTTATTGAAGATCCGCGTGGTCAAATCTATGCTGGCCTCACCGTTGCCCCTGTATTTCATAACGTTATGAAAGAGGCGTTACGATTGTACAATGTGCCTTTGGATAAGCCGCTCAAAACAGAACCACAGTAGGCGTTGAATTATTTTAAGTAGTCAGCGCTTCTAAGCGCTGATTTGTATTAACTGTTTAGGAATCGCTCATGACCTTGCCTACCTTATCGCCAAATGGCGCCCCTGTTATCTCTGTTACTTTGCAACAGCTTATCGATACTAGCGATAGCAGACTGACGCAGCAATTGACAGAAATGATGGCAACATCGGCTCAAAAGGCGGCAAATCAGGCAATCTCAGCTCAGGTTCATCCTATCGCTGATATCGCCTTTCGGCAGTTTCAATTAGACAGTCGCCAACTGTCTGATAATGACGTATTTATCCTTTTAAACAGCCACACGCCGAACATTCAAAAAAGCCGCGATTATCTGTTGCAGGCCGCCTCAAAAGCGGCTTTTGTGCTATCAGAAATTGATCCTATCACCTTAATGAGCGAAATGAGTGGCTCTGTAGATACCAGTAATGCGTTGGCGGTAGATAGCAAAAGCGATGCGTCACAGCAATTAGCAGCACTCCCATGCCCAGTCTTATACGTTCCTAACATCCGTGATTTTTTGGGTAGTTTAATCCAAGCGTATCTACAATATCAGCAGCCAGTGACATTACCCAAAGTAGTGGCGGTGACAGGTACTAATGGCAAGACCACTATCAGTCAATTGGTAGCGCAGCTTACACAATTGACAGGTATGAGTAGCGCGGTGATGGGTACCGCAGGTAATGGTAGGCTTGGCGCGTTAGTGCAGGCGAGTCATACCACAGGAGACGCCTTGGCTGTACAGCAGTTTTTGTATCAAATGGGTGCAGAGAGTGCTGAAATACTGGCACTAGAAGCCAGCTCTCATGGTTTAGATCAGCAGCGCTTGCAAGGTATGCCTGTTTCTGTGGCAATTTATACCAATCTTAGCCGTGATCACTTAGACTATCATGCCGATATGGCAGAATATGCTGCCGCCAAAGCCAGGCTGTTTGATACGGCACATTTTCCAGATCTAACTCATGCCATTATCAATATTGATGACGAGCATGCTCAGGTGATGCTAGAGACTGCACGCGCTAGTAAATTAACGGTATGGACCTACAGTTTAGACCCGTTGGCATCCGCTACCTTTGTCGCGGCTGATATCACGCCGAGTCTGCAAGGGGTCAAGATTAGCTTACGTACAGATTTTGGTGATGAGCAAGCCACGACTATAGATATTGTTAGTCCATTATTGGGCCGTTTTAATGTAGCCAATTTACTCGCCGCGATAGCCGCTACTACGGCGCTGAATACCCAGTCAAATAAAAATCAGTCAAATAGAACTCAGTTAAATGATGTTCAGTTAAATGCTGCCCATTCAGATATAAGTATTCATCGCATTGCAGAGGCAGTGACACAGTTACAAGGCGCTGTCGGGCGTATGCAGCGTGTGCCATCTAATGATGGCTGTTTTATCGTTGATTATGCGCATACACCAGATGCACTCAGTCAGGTGTTAGCGAGTTTGAAGACCCACTGTAAGGGCCAATTGTGGGCAGTATTTGGTTGCGGCGGCGACCGTGATGCAGGTAAGCGTCCGCTGATGGCACAAGCAGGTCTAGCAGGTGCTGATAAAGTTGTCCTAACTGCGGACAATCCACGTACCGAAGACCCCACTGCTATTTTGCAAGACATGCAAGCTGGAATGAGTGCTGAGCAATATCAACACACTCACATAGAGCCTGCGCGCCAACAAGCAATTGTGTATGCCGTCAGTCAGGCGGGTCCAGATGACATCGTCGTCATTGCAGGCAAAGGCCATGAAACTTACCAAGAAATCAACAATGTTCGTTATGACTTTGATGACAGTGTTATTTTGCAACAGGTATTAGAACAAGCGGGCCGTGTATAGCCGATAGACTCTCGCTGCATAAAATAGTCAAGAGTGATCATTAAATACAAAAATTAAGTAGTCATCATATAAGGTAACCACTATGACAGCCGACACCGATAACACCATCCAGTCGCAAGGGCTTTATGTCTGGCAAATGGATAATATGCTTGCTGCGACAGCGTCGCTCGATGGTCATTGGCAACTGCCACAAGACCATACAAATGCAGGAGAAGTCGCTCTAGCCAGTAAGCGTATCGCTACCGACACTCGCACGATAAAACCAGGTGATATCTTTTTGGCGTTAAGTGGTGAGAATTTTGATGGTCATGATTATATTGATATGGCAGCATCAAAAGGTGCAATTGCTGCTATCGTGTCTCGTCCTACCGCATCATCCGATGCAAATACTATCCCGCAGTTGGTGGTAAGTGACACCCGTTTGGCTTTAGGTCAATTGGCCAGCTATCGACGTCAGCAGCACACAGACCTGACCGTGATTGCTATTACAGGCTCGAGTGGCAAAACAACCTGCAAAGAGATGCTGGGTAGCATTTTTGGTAGATTGGCGCCGACATTGATTACTCGTGGCAACCTCAATAATGATTTGGGCGTGCCAATGATGCTGCTTGAGCTATCAGATCATCATCGCTATGCTATTTTAGAATTGGGTGCCAATCATATTGGTGAGATCGCTTATACGACTGAGATCGTCCGCCCTGACGTGGCCTGTATCCTAAATATCGGTACTGCCCATTTAGGCGAGTTTGGTAGCCGTGAAGGGATTTGCCAAACCAAAGCAGAGATTTATCACACTTTGACGGACGCGCAGTATGCGATAGTGCCTGATAAGGATGATTTTACCAATCAGTTGCGCCGTATTGCTGAAAAGCACACTTCACATGTGATTGGGTTCGGTAATACCGATGTCAGTGCAAGTCATCTGGATGTAGAACCTGAGCGTAGTGAGTTTAAGCTACATATCGGTAATCAAATTCATGATATCAATTTGCCATTAGCAGGCGAGCATAATGTCAATAATGCTTTGGCCGCTGCCGCCTGTGCATACGCGCTAGATATTGAGGTCAATGATATCGTTGTGGGTCTAGAAAATGCGCGTCCAGCAAAAGGTCGCCTGAACAGTCAGATACTGGGTATGCATCGCCTTATTGATGATACGTATAATGCTAATCCTCACTCGGTACGTGCCGCTGCTAAAGTGCTGGCTGCACAAACGGGCACGCAAGTGATGGTGTTAGGGGATATCGGTGAGCTTGGGGATGCGGCAGTTAGTGAGCATCAAAGCTTGGGCCGTACTATCGCGACCACAGGTATTGATGTATTGCTGTGTGTAGGTGAGTATGCCGCCTATACTGTTGCCGGCGCGCAAGAGATTTCTGATATCAATGCGCATGCATTTGCAGACAAAGACAGTTTATTAGAATATTTACAGCCGTATTTACAAGCGCAACAAGCTAAGCCTTGCACTGTGTTGTTCAAAGGCTCGCGCTCCATGAAAATGGAAACACTTATACATGCATTAGTAGAGGAGTAGGCGGTGTTAGTTTGGTTGTTTGGCTGGCTTGGTCAGTATTATACGCCGTTTTCTGCGGTTTCTTCGTTGACGCTAAGAGCACTGCTCGCGGTCGTCACCGCGCTTATGTTTAGCATGGTTTTTGGCGGACGTGTCATTCGACATTTGCGTTCGCTCAAATACGGCCAGGCTATTCGGAACGATGGGCCTCAATCGCATTTGGCCAAGACAGGTACGCCTACCATGGGCGGGGTACTCATTCTGAGTGCTATTGGCATATCGACGCTGCTATGGGCACGCCTAAATAATCCTTACGTTTGGATTTTGCTCGTTGTTATGGTTATTTTTGGCGCGGTAGGCTGGGCAGATGATTGGCTCAAAATTAAATATAAAGACCCCAAAGGTCTGATCGCACGAAAGAAATATTTTTGGTTGTCGATGGGCGCATTGTTCGTCGGTGTCTCGTTGTACTATATCGCCACACTACAGCCAGACATCAACACCACTCGTGAGATGCAGGACCTGTTATTGCCCGTATTCAAAGACTGGATGATTCCATTTTCAGCAGTGCCCTTTGGTATTGGTTTTATTATCTTTACTTACTTTGTGATCAATGGCGCCTCCAATGCGGTCAATCTCACGGACGGTTTAGATGGTTTGGCGATTTTGCCAGTCGTTTTGGTTGCTGCAGGTTTGGGCGCAATGGCTTATGTATCGGGTGATGTGCGCTTTGCAGATTACTTGCATGTGCCTTATATTGCCTATAACTCTGAAGTTCTCATTGTTTGTGGCGCGATGGTTGGGGCAGGACTTGGTTTCTTATGGTTCAATGCTCACCCAGCGCAGGTATTTATGGGAGATGTCGGTGCACTGGCACTCGGTGCGATGCTAGGTACGATTGCGGTGATGACGAGACAAGAGATTGCCTTTGCTATTATGGGTGGTTTGTTTGTTGCTGAGGCGCTATCAGTGATGCTACAAGTGGGTTCTTATAAACTGCGCAAAAAGCGCGTTTTCCGTATGGCACCGCTGCATCATCATTTCGAAGAGATTGGCTGGAAAGAAACACAAGTAGTAGCCAGGTTTTGGATTATCGCTATCATACTTGTTATTCTTGGACTGATGACATTGAAGCTGCGTTAAAACGTCAGCCTCAAACCGTATTGTAAGTACACTTATACCAGCCTCCTAAAAGCCATTTCAAACAATATTGAGGTGGCTTTTTATCGTTCAAGGCACACGAAATTTGTTAAAATGCGAGTCATATTGCTATGACTTTGAGATATCTGTGTCCTTATTTATTTGTCCACTTTGCCAGTCACCACTACAGCCAGCCGCAGATACGTGGCGCTGTGATGGTAGTTTGCATCCCAAAAACACCTCGCACCCCTTTGACGTTGCCCGTCAAGGCTACGTCAATCTGCTGCCTGTGCAACAGAAAAAGTCCAAAGCACCTGGCGACAGTCAAGCGTCTATCAATGCGCGTAAACGGTTTTTGAACCAAGGGTATTATGCACCGCTGCAGGATCTGATCAGCCAAAAAATGGAAGTGCTGTTGTCAAAAATTGAGTCCACAGATGAGCATAATACCAACTCTGTTCATTGGCTCGATATCGGTTGCGGTGAAGGTTATTATACGCAGGCAATGGCACAAATGGGCTCGTCGCTCATAGACACGTTAATAGCCGCTGATATCAGTAAGCCTGCATTGGTTGAGCTGGCTAAAGTGAGCAAAGCGATAGGTCATCTCTGGTATCAACAGAATGAGGATAGTGTTACTAAGCCAACAGCCGTCTATCCACTAGTGACCAGTGCGGCGCATCTACCACTACGCCCTCATAGCATTACCGGTATCAGTAGTATATTTAGCCCCATTTTGCCCGAAGCGTTCGCTAAGGTGTTGGCTGATAATGGCTATCTGATTATTGCCAAACCAGATGTTGGGCATTTGGCGACGCTACGTGAAGCCTTATTCGATAGTGTGCGTGAGCATGACTCTGATAAGTTTCTACAGGAATTGGCGCCATATTTTACGTTGGTTGAGACTCAGCGTGTCAGTACCGACATGAGTCTATCCGCAGAGGACTTAGCCGATTTAATGACGATGACGCCTTATGCGTACCGGGCGCGTAGTGAGAAGCGACAAGCATTATTGTCAGCAGTAGAAAAATCGTCATTCAATACAGAGGCAAAGTTTGTGGTTTATGTTTTACAAAGGATAGCGTAGCACTTCTCAAAATAGCATGGTGTTATACACTGCAGTGTAGTGCATTGCAGTGCAGTGCACTGCAATGATGTCTTTGATACTCCAAGTATTAGTATTCTTTTAGCAACCAGCCACTACCAAAGGCAAAATACTCTCTAAACCAGGCATTGTAGCGAATAGATAGCGGTGTTGGGCTGGCGAGGGCCATAGGCTGCTGGTAGTCTTGATGCTTTGCAATTGCTACGGCACGAATGGTATGAAAATCACTGGTGACAATCGCAATGGGCATGTTTTTATTGATACTATGCTGCGCAAGAATATCCTGACTGTACGCCAAATTTTCCTCAGTGCTGGTGCTTTTGCCTTCTTGATAAATACGATCTAGCGAAATGTCGTGCGTGTCCTGCAAGTAAGTTGCCATAATGTTTGCCTCACTGCGCGGCTGCCCCAGACCGATACCGCCACTGGTAATGATCAATGCTTGTGGTTGCTGCTCAATCAGCGTTGCTGCCGTATCCAGACGACTGGCGAGGGTGGCGCTGGGTTTGCCCGCAACGGTACCAGAACCAAGCACGATAATAGCGGCCACGGGCGGTAGCGTTTGTTTGCCACGAGCAATCTGCTGCTGCAATGAGTAAACAAATACCAAAAAGCTCATGAGCCATAACCCAAATATTAACCATAACCCATACCAGATACGACGCAGTACAGGATGTTTGACAAGCACTCTAGCAATCATAGGCGCACCCAGCCCATGACCCAAAAAAACTACACCTATCAGAAAAGGCAGTACCGTGCCAAAATTAACCTTGTCAATGGCTATCAGTGCGATACAGTCGATGATAAGTATGAGTCCAAGTGCTATCAATACAATACGTAATAACCCAAACATAAGTTTTTCCAGTCAGCACTTATAGATCAGTCGCGCTGTCTATATAAGTGTCAAATATTAAACATTAAACATTAAACATTGAATGCTACATCCGCCTCTACAGTAATCAAAAGCATCATATATATACTTTTAGGTCTGCCCATCTATTTACTTACACTAGTAGCACAACTTTGTGGCTGTCTACAGTTTAGTGTCTGAATGTGCCAAACAACGGCAACAATCGCAACCTTTCTTCATGTTTCATAAATCTACTTAATACTAGAATCAGTTATCATTTTCTTTGTCGATAGAGCGATGCGACATCGCAATATCTTATTTGATACGTCATAAGGTATCTTTAATTATTATTCATCAATATGAATGAAACTGGGAAAATAAAATGAAAAAGATAATAGTAAGTTCAATTTTAGCCGCTACCGCTTGTTTGTCTATGGTTGGTCAAGCCAACGCGGCACCTGATTACTCAAAGTCTCATGCCGCCCAAGTACAGCATCAAAAACATGATGCTAAAACAAAAGCAGATAGCAAACACAAGGTTGTCAAAAACAAGGCAAAGGTATCACAGCAAAAAGCAAAAATAATGGCTGCCAAACATAAAGCACAAGAAAAGCACCAAGACAAATATCAGAGCAAGTATAAAAATGATAAACAAAGTAAAAATGATTACAGACACCGCTCTTAAAAGTAATATCTGATTATCTAAAAATGACGCCTCAAGTAGGCGTCATTTTTTTGTAAGGACGAATTAAGCGTTGTTCAAGATAGTGGCTTATTTAATGCTTATGATCATACCTCAACGTTAGACTATGAACCTATACGGACAGTTCAGCAAAAGGTGATAATCATTGAGAGTACTGAAATATGGTATTGATGCATGGAGATATAGTGTCGATACATAGCTTTGAGCCATTTGACGGACTGGTGGTCAGAAAATATGTGAGAGAACAGCTACTGTTTTACATCAATGCCACGCTCAGTATCTTCTAGATAACGCATTATTTTGGTGGTTTTTTTGCCCTTTTTACGGTAAGTGCAAATATGATGATGTGTTTTATATATTGCCCAATATCTTGCTTGAGTTTTCATAAATATAGCTGGTAAGTCTCACTATTAGGTGTTTTAAAATAATATTTGGCGCTAAGCCTTAGAATATAAGTATCTTTCATGAAGAAAAACTCAGCAAGACTTAACGTTTCTTAAAGTTTCTATAAAGTAAAAGTTGATATTATCTAATCAATATAAGAGGTTTATTTTTGAATAAATATCAACAATTACGACGTATAAACAGGTAACTGATAGTTTTCCCTGTTTCACTACCATTGCCTTTCAGGTCTTATATCCTACAAGAGTGCTTTATGAACCTCACAAAAACGGCTAAAGCTTTCAGCTTGCTTGCTATTGTCACTGCCATACAAGTTTCATCACTGACCTCTGCCTATGCCCATGACCTTAATGAACATACCATGCCTGCCAAAGAGTGGCAGATCACAGGCCAGCCTAGTGTCGCCGCTGACTTTATCAAATTAGAAGACAGTACGGTTTATCTGACCGATAGTCGCCATCAGCTACTCTCTTTTATTTTGGCGGATTTTTCAGCCAATGATCAAACCTATATTCTGGAAAAAAACGCTCATATTCAAGCGATCAATCAGCTAGCAGTGATTGAAAATCTAGTAAGTAGTAATCAATTAACGGCTATCCAAAATCCAAACGATACTACTGTTATTGCCAATGATAATGGGACTGCCCTAAACAAAGCTGATGCGGAAAGTTCTGTTATAACGGATAACAGTGACACGCGCTCTGTTTTATTCTTCTACCTCTTGGGCGGCTTGATCTTAGCGAGTGGTTTGGTTTGTCTTTATGTTTTGAACATACGCCACAAAAAAAACCGAACCTCAAAAGTAGCTTATTCAGTTTTTGGTGTATTGGGTTCAGCTGCTTTACTGGTTGCTTGTAGCAGTACTGAGACGGTCCAAAATATCGGTGAAAAGACCAAAGAGGCGATCGCTCACTTGCCAGTACCAGCCAATGATATTGATTTTATGGCGTCAGTATTTGGCTCATTCGATAACGTCAGTACTCATCATGATGATAAATATCTGTATATCGAATCAAATGGTATTCCAAGCCACGAAATGATGATAGGTATCACCAGTTGGCAACAGCAAGTACCTATCGACCAAGATTATACCGATGAGAACAGTTGGGTCATTCCCTTACAGCCTGAGCTTGCCGATGAGCCTTTAATGGCCAAAGACAATTTTATGAAAGGCGCCATCGCGATTGCAGCTAATGGCATTCCTATATTCAACCCATTAAACAATCGGGGTGAGGACGCCAAAGCATTCGGAGAATTAGACAATTGGGGCGGGCATTCTGGACGCGCTGATGATTACCACTATCATCTTGCACCAACCCACCTACAGTCACAAGTTGGCGCAGGTAAGCCTATTGCTTATGCACTAGACGGCTTTCCTGTCTATGGTGAAACGGATGATGAGCTTGATGAGTATTTAGGCAAATTTAACGAAGACGGCAGCTATGAATATCATGCTACCTCAGAGTTTCCGTATTTAATTGCAGGTTTGCGCGGTAAGGTCACTATAAACCCAGATACAAAAGCGCCAGAAAATGAAATTTCACCGCAAGCACATACTCATGGCGTTCGCCCAGCGCTGACGCCTTTGCGCGGAGCTGAGATCACAGATTATAAGATTATAAGTCCGACTCAATACAGTCTAACGTATACCCATGACGGTCAAGAGCATAAGCTTAACTATGGTTGGGGCGCTACTGAAGCGACCAAAGATATTTATACTTTTGAATTTATTGATCCAGAGGGTACGACCGTACAGACTTATAAACGCACTGGTAACACACAGAAAAAATAATACGTATCTAATGATAATTATCAATTATAGAGATAATAAGCTGAGTTCAAAAACCATCTTATATAATGCTAAGGAATCCTAATGAAACCTATTTTAATACCTGCTTTGCTAACCACGACAGTATCTGCTGTATTGCTGGCAGCGTGTAGCCAAACCCAGATAGACTCAGCGGCTACCGATGCCAATGCCAATGAGCAAACGACAGCATCAGTAAATAGTAGTGCAGATGCCAGCAGCTATACTGGCAGCGCGAGCTTAACCCAAGGTGTTGCCCAGACTGACGTGACAAATGCTTATGAATGTGACCGTGGTCGTCAAACCAACATTGGTAGTATCCAGTCATCTGACGGTAAAACATGGACAGTACCAGCAGCGACCAATTTGCTCAATACAGATTTCCCAGTGGCGTCTGACTTAAACAACCCTTGTACGGGCAACGACTATCGCACTGCCAGTGAAGCTTTAGCTCAACTTGATGGTTCAGACATCATTGAAATAGATGCAGATGGTGAAGTGTATACCGCTTACGTCTTTGCAGATAATTATTTTGAGATGTATGTAAATGGTGTGGCAGTTGGACGTGACAATGTGCCATTTACTCAGTTCAATTCAAATATAGTGCGTTTCAAAGCAAAAGCACCATTTACCGTTGCTATGCATTTGGTGGATTGGGAAGAAAACTTAGGTATTGGTTCAGAGAGTAATCAAGGCTCAGAGTTTCATGCAGGAGACGGCGGTCTAGTCGCTGTGATCAAAGATAAAGACAATAGCATCATCGCTAAGACTGATGAAAACTGGAAAGCACAGACCTTTTATACCGCGCCGATTAGAGACTTATCCTGTGTTAGTGAGTCAGGTAGCGAGCGCCTATCTAGTAATTGTGTTACCACAGCTAATGTACAAGACGGTTCGGCAGATTATGGCCTGCATTGGGAATTGCCTACCAACTGGCAACAAGCAGACTTTGATGACTCTAGTTGGCCGAACGCTACTACTTATAGTAACCAAACCATTGGGGTAGATAATAAACAAGCTTATACCAATTTCATAGATATTTTTGATAATGAAAAAGCAGATGCCCAATTCATTTGGTCAACCAATGTCGTACTCGATAATGAAGTTATCGTACGCTATACCGTAGATGCGTTATAAGCGCTGTACAAATACTTAAAAGACCATCATAAATGCCGCTCCAAAATAGCTATCTTAGATCTATCTTGGAGCGGCAGTGGTATAGCGGTTACGTTTTATTTGTAAGCCGTATCTTTATTCTCAGTATATATTTATAAATAAAAAGCTATCTATCGATATCCTTCCTCGTTTGTCACTACCGCGTACTTGTATGTCTGTAAGCGCTGGTTGAACTCAAAAATCGTTACCTTTCTTAAACTTTCATCAAGCTACTTAACATAGGGACTAGCTATGATAAAGGGCAGTATTATTAACATCGTCTACGTGCGCTAGTTATTCAAAGTAATGCTTTCCAACCAAAAAAATGATGCCAAATATCCACTAATTGTCCTAAATAATCATCTCAAAAATCGACTGAGAGCGCCAATGAAACAAACCTTATTCATACTATTTGCCATCTTTTTCAGTGCAATAGGCTACTCAGCCAATGCAATGGTACCGAGTATTGCCTTTGCAGAAGCAGTAGACGCGACTCCAAAACCAGTCGTATCTGCTAAAATACGAAAAATCAGACGCGAATGTCGCATCAATTTGGGTCTGAACAAGTTATACACGAATCTAAGTGACAGTGAAAAAGAAGCAATGAAGAGATGTATAGGCAGTAAGTAGCTGTAGGTTTGGATATTAGCAGCGATAGATGAATGGTATGAGCCAGCAATATACTTTATTGTTGGTTTTTTTGATAGATAATAACGATTCAGGCAGCATTAGATGACAAGTATAGACTGACAGTCTTACTATTGAAGTGTTTGAATTTTATTTAGGATAGAGTAAGACAAAACAGAAAAACTGGGGCTTTTATCAAAATAGATAAGATTGGCGGTGAAGGAGGGATTCGAACCCTCGATACGCTATGAACGTATACACACTTTCCAGGCGTGCGGTTTCAGCCACTCACCCACTTCACCGTTTTTTGAACGCCTAAGTATAGCGGATACCATTTAAAATGTCACGACTTGCGCACTATCTTTCTTTATTGGTGGCCGCCTGCTAGGATAGCAAGTATGTAATAGCAAGTATAAATGGTTGAGAGTTGAATGATAAGTTTCAGTAAGTCCAAAAGTGGATTTAAACATAGCGTGCTGACGGCGATAGTGACTGTTACGATAGGTATGTCTACTCAGGCATATGCTGATGACTTCAGCCAGTGTAGCCAATCTTTTTATGGTGGTATTTATCCTGAATTTACCAATACCAAACTGAGTAATCAGACACAAGCACTATGTATGGATGGTTTTGCTGTCATGTACTCTGGTGTATCACGCACACCCCTATGGTCAGCAGAGTATCTAGATCGGACACGCCTACAACAAGCAAAACAAATCGACCGTGAAGACAGCTTTCACGAAGAAAGTAAGCTCCCGGAGTCAGCACGCGCGTCATTATCTGACTATTCAGGTTCAGGTTATGATCGCGGACATCTCGCACCCAATGCCGACATGGCAACGCGTAGTCAGCAATATGATAGTTTCAGTCTGGCCAATATCGCGCCGCAGTCACCGCGCAACAATCGTTATATCTGGCGTAATATTGAATCGGCTACTCGATATTTAACGCAGCAATACGGTGAGGTCTATACCATCACAGGTGTAGCATTCACTAATAGCAAAACCAAGCAACTTGCGAACCGCGTACTGGTTCCTAGCCATTTTTTTAAAGCGGTATATATTCCAGCAACCAATCAAGCCGGGGTGTACTACGCACCCAATGATGAATCAGAACGTATCGATGTTATTAGTGTTGATGAGTTAACCGCTGAAACGGGTATCGATGTCTTACCAATGTTAGACATCCAAACAAAAACACAAGCGTTTGATTTACCATTAAAGGCAGGGGAGCGCTCAGATACACCTGATACTACAGACGAAGAGCCTGACTGGATGTTATTTGTATGGGCTATTCTAGAATGGTTAATTGCACAGCTAAAAGCGTAAAAGGCTTTATAAATATCGACGCATAAAAGATTAGAATTGCGCCAAAGCATACTAATAGTGAGGATGAATACATGATTGAGCCATTCGCAAACAACCACCAAAGCATGCAGATAGGCGAGCTAGTTATTGAAAATCAAGAAGACAAGATTGTTATTTATGGTGATATCGATCTGACTTTAGATGCGTCAGGATATGAGCAAGCCCAGCAGTTACATGAGCTAACTAGTAAGATTATTGACGCATTTCAGGTCAATAGCCTTTATAGTAATAATGACAGTAAGTCAAAAGAAATTGATGACCAGTTGGGCAAAGATATCGACAACCCTTTCCTGTAAGTCTTTGATATAGTTTTATTTTTCCAGAAATAATAAAGTATAAAAAAATTACTAGGCAAACTTAAAAAATTGCTTATAATGAATCAAGACATCGCTTATGTCGCTCAGGTCTTTGAACAAAACCTTATGAGCAATTGCGGTAATACCTACCTAAGGTGTAAGTGCTTAGATAGATATCCCAAAGCTCATAATAAAAGATTCTAGCAAAGGATAAGCATAGGACATCGGAAACATAACGTTTCGAGCAATCATTGTATGAAGGGAGTCAATCTATGAAATTATTTACAAAAACCACTTTAGCAGTTGCTGGTATTGGTATCGCTAGCATGGCTTTTGCCGCTGATCCACTTGCCAATACGACTTGGCAAACATATGATGAGGGCAAGCCAAAAGGTACTGTAAAAATCACTGAGTCAAACGGTGTATTGACAGGTACGCTTGTTGCTACTAATTCAGCCAAAGGTAAGAAGCACGTTGGTACGACTATTATCAAAGGTCTGAAGTCTGACGGTGGTGGTAAATATAGCGGTGGTACGATCACTGACCCTGAAAAAGGTAAGGACTATCGTATGACTGCAAACTTAAGCGGCAACACATTGAAGCTAAGAGGTTATATTGGTCCATTCTCTCGTAGCCAAGAATGGAAAAAGAAATAAGCCAGCATTAAGAACCAATCATCAAGCCTTAACTTAATAAAAAAAATCCCGCATTACCGAAAGGTGTTGCGGGATTTTTCTATATTCTAGATTTGTTTTCTAGGTTCAATAAGTAAGTTCTATATTGAAGGTTTAATAGAGGAAGTTTCTTATCGATTAAAATAATAAACGCTGATACTACAGTAAGCAGTATCAGCGCATTTAAGACTTATGTCTAGCTTATGAGAGTGATCTTATCTGATAAACTCTGGGTAAGCTTCCATACCACATTCAGCGATGTCAGCACCTTCGTACTCGTCTTCTTCAGAGATACGTAGACCGATAACTGCTTTGATGATTGCCCAGACTACTAAGCTAGCAATGAATACCCAAGCAAAGATAGTCGCGGCGCCTACAATCTGACCGATAAAGGTAGATGCTGGGTTAGTGATTGGTACAATGAGCAAACCAAATAAACCAACAACACCGTGAACTGAGATTGCACCTACTGGGTCATCAATTTTGATTTTGTCTAAAGCTAAGATTGATAACACGACGATGATACCAGCGATGACACCAAAGATAGTGGCTTGTAGTGCAGAAGGGGTTGAAGGCTCTGCAGTAATGGCCACTAGACCTGCTAATGCACCGTTTAGGAGCATGGTTAGATCCGCTTTACCAAAGATGATGCGGGCTAGGATTAAGGCACCAACAGCACCGCCAGCAGCAGCAGCATTAGTGTTTAAGAATACCATGGCAACAGCATTGGCACTGGCGATATCACCAAGTTTAAGTACTGAGCCGCCGTTGAAGCCGAACCAACCCATCCATAAGATCAATGTACCAAGTGCAGCAAGTGGTAGATTGGCACCAGGAATGGCACGTATCTCACCATTAGGACCGTATTTACCTTTACGTGAGCCCAATAGTAGTACGCCAGCTAGGGCAGCAGCAGCACCTGCCATATGAACGATACCAGAGCCTGCAAAATCAGAGAAGCCCATGTCACCTAGGTTGAATAAACCAAAGACATCGTTGCCACCCCAAGTCCAGCTACCTTCTAATGGATAGATAACGCCAGTCATGACGACTGCAAACAATAAGAAAGCCCATAATTTCATACGCTCAGCAACGGCACCTGAAACGATTGACATACAGGTCGCTACAAACACTACTTGGAAGAAAAAGTCTGAGGCTGCAGAGTAAACGGAGTCGCCACCAAAGCCATTTTCGGCAGAGGCTGCCAACGCATCTTCTACTAAAGTGTCACCGCCTGCAATTCCGCTTAAGAACAGATCGCCACCATACATAATAGCGTAACCACATACCATGTACATAATGCTGGCCGTTGCAAATAACGCGACATTCTTAGTTAAGATTTCGACCGTATTTTTTGATCGGACCAGTCCGGCCTCTAACATAGTGAAGCCAGCGGCCATCCACATGACCAACGCCCCACAGATCAAAAAGTAAAACGTATCGAGCGCATACTGGAGCTCAAAGATTTGACTTTCCATTTACATTCCCCTTGAATTTACAATATAGATATCGGTATGACCGATAGATAAAAATGCTGTAAGAACCTATATCTACGAATCTCCTTTTATAGATATGGCCTCAAATCTAGATAGCATCCGGTCCGGTTTCACCTGTACGGATACGAATGACTTGCTCAAGTGCAGTAACAAAGATTTTGCCGTCACCAATCTTGCCAGTACTAGCGATGCGAGTGATGGCTTCGATAGCAGGGTCGACCATCTCGTCGATCACAGCAACTTCAACTTTTACCTTAGGTAAAAAGTCCACCACGTATTCTGCGCCGCGATAGAGCTCTGTGTGACCTTTTTGACGACCGAAACCTTTGACTTCAGTGACAGTAACACCTTTGACACCGATGTCAGAAAGCGCTTCACGCACATCATCGAGCTTAAACGGTTTTAAGATCGCAGTGATTAGCTTCATAAAAAAATTCCTTATTTGTGTGATGCTGCAGATTGATAGAGGCATTATGGTGCATCGTCGTATCTCTGCCTTGCTTACGGTAAGTTATTCAAGAACTGTGCCAATTTACTCAAGGGGAAGTAAATTGGACGTGTCCGTTCAAAAATAACCGTCATTCCGATAGAGGATATAACCGACGGTACAACAATGAGAGCCTTCATTATAGACGTAATAAAGGTAAATCAATCTTCAGCGTTTGGTTAATGACAACTTTATTATAACCAACTTTTTGAGTGCTTGGGGAAGCTATCCCCGTATTTCATGTGACGATTTGCTAACTTGAGTTCGGCAATCAAAAGGGGTTTTTGCGAGGAAGCTATAAACAGAAGATAAATATAAAACAGATATAAGCAGCAGAGCGCCAGCAAGGTAACGGGTGCTCTGTACTTAGATATAGGGGGTGTATGCAGCAGCGTACTTACGCTTTAGGGAATAGCAGATACGGCGTTTTGGTACTGACTAGCAGTTTTTTGGTATCGCTACCTTGTAGTAATTCACGCAGACGAGACTGACCGAAGGCGCCTGTCATGAGTAGACCGATGTCGTTTTGATTCTGATAGTAATTTAAGGCCGCTGCGACATCACGGCAGTCTAGTAGTGTCTTTTTGGATTTAATACCTGCTTGCTTGAGCTTTGCATAAGCTTCGCGTAGGGCATCACAGTTGTCAGAATTTTCTCTACCAACCATAACAATATGTACGGTCAAGGCACGTACAAGTGGCGTCTTACATAGCCAATTGAGTAGTTTATGGCACGTTGGGCTGTTGTCAAAAGCAAATAAAGCCGTAGTAGGGGTCAAAAATGGTGCATGTGTCACCAAAATGGGGCAGTGACTGACTCTGATAAGCTGACTTAGGGTGGATTTGCAGGTAACATGATGACCAATAACGATCAATTGGGCTTTGTCATCAACGTAATCGATACTTTGGTTTAGGTTCTCATGACGATGTAAGGTGTACGTTTTAAGCTTGCGGCGCTGCTGTTCACAATAAGTGGTCGCTTGTGAGAGTAGCAATCTGCCTTGTGCCTTTAACTCACAGTTGCTCAGATGCTCTTTACTCGTGAACTGCTCAAGCAATGCATTCTCATCATCGATGTTTAGACAGCCAGAATAATTGACCGCAGCTTTTTGTTGTAAGCTTGGTGCAGAGTGTAATAGTCCAATAGGTGCTTGCAGACGGGTAGAAGCCCACATACTCGCCTCTAATACCGCTTGAACATGATCGGGACAATCCAAGCAAGCAATCACACTATCAAGTTTTAAATTACTCATAAAACGACCACATCATTTTAATAATAAGAATCAGCCACTCAGTTCGGGGCTAAGCATAACCATCATACTCAACCCTGATTACCATTATGGCCGCCTATTCATATATCAATCCATACCATGTATCAATTTACAAAACCTTGATTCGTATTAGTATGGCAAGGCTGATAGAGAGTGGCTTAATCTAATAAGCCAATATCTCGGCGATCATGAACAGAGAAGCGGTCAATCAGTGTGCGACTCGCATTGTTGAGTCCTACCACTTTGACATCAATACCTTCACGTTGCAAGCGCATGACCAGTTTGTCCAAAGTATCCACAGCAGTCACATCCCAAAAATGTGCTTGGCTAACATCAATCTGAATGCTATCTACGGCTTCTTTGGTATCGAAGCTATTCAAGAACTGTGTCGTAGAAGCAAAGAATACTTGACCTTGAACATAGTAGTAACGGGTATTGCTACTGTCATCGTACTCGCTAAAGATGGTCAAGAACTGTCCAATCTTATTGGCAAATGCCAAGGCAGATAGCAGCACACCAACACCAACGCCATAAGCTAGGTTATGAGTAAAGACCGTAGTCAATACTGTCGCCAGCATCACAATATTGAACGACATAGGATGCGTTTTGAATTCGCGAATAGATTGCCAGTTAAACGTACCAATCGATACCATAATCATAACGGCAACCAGCGCAGCCATTGGAATTTGGCTGACCCATTCACTCAAAAACACCACCATAATCAGTAAGACAACACCAGCCATCAACGTAGATAGACGCGTACGTCCACCAGATTTTACGTTAATCATAGACTGACCAATCATCGCACAGCCTGCCATACCACCGAAAAACCCTGATACCACGTTAGCCATACCTTGACCACGGCATTCTTTGTTTTTATCACTGGGTGTATCCGTCAACTCATCGACGATGGTTGCTGTCATCATAGACTCTAATAAACCAACAATAGCAAGCGCAATAGAATACGGCGCGATGATAAGTAGTGTCGTCAAATTCAATGGGATATCAGGCAGCAAAAATACTGGCAATGAATCTGGCAAGTCACCCATGCTGCCAACGTTGCGAATATCAAGATTCATATACATGGCAACAGCGGTCAATCCAACGATGCAAATCAATGGAGAAGGAATCACACGACCTATTTTAGGGATAAGTGGGAACAGGTAAATAATCGCTAAACCCGCCGCTGTCATAATATAAACCGTCATACCGACACGTTCGGTCATGGGGTTTAGCTCAGGCAGTTGCGCGGCGAATATCAATATCGCCAGTGCGTTGACGAAGCCAATAACCACTGAGCGCGAGACAAAACGCATCAGATTGCCCAGCTTTAGAATGCCCATTACGACCTGAATGGCACCGCATAACAGGGTAGCAGCAAGCAGATACTGCAAACCATGATCGGCAACCAAATCAACCATGACCAATGCCATAGCCCCTGTCGCTGCCGAAATCATCCCTGGACGTCCACCGACAAAGCTGATCACGACGGCGATACAAAATGAGGCATACAAGCCAACTTTTGGATCAACACCCGCGATAATAGAAAAGGCAATGGCTTCTGGAATCAGTGCTAGGGCTACGACTAAGCCCGATAAAACGTCGCCGCGAACATTGGAAAACCACTCGTCACGCAAGTTATCAATAAAAGATGTCATAAGTAAACTACATAGGGTTAGAGGCAAAAAAAGTAATCATTACTCATTTATAAAATGATCGCGTCGCTAATAATAGCTATTCATTTGTCTTTTACGTCAACATGCACTGGGTCATGTTGCTGTGTTGGAATGTGCAAGGTCAATAATAAGTATGTCTACTCATTTTTTTGGTATCGCGTATACGCTCATCAATAATAAATATGATGAAGACAGTAAGATGACCTAAAAATATGGTTTGGACTGGGTTGCTTAAAATAGGCTATTGAATATAACACCCAAGATAAGGCATAGAATCAGCAATTATTTGCTGTAGTAGAGGGTGATAAATAATTTGCCACACAACGATCGTTGCCTGACATAAAGTTACCACACACGAATCAGTGCTAAAGAGACGTGACAATAGCGCGATAAATGTGACAACATGCTAAACTAAAATAATCAGGCGTAGCGCCTTATTGCATAACAATGTCACATACCAATCAAGTCAGCCATTATAGCATTAGCTACCAAATATAAAAACAGGCGAATAATAGCACAAAGTCATAAAAAATCATTACCCAAATTTGAACGATACCGTTATGATGCCTATCATCGTGAGGGTGTCACCGAAAGTCGCTACACGCTTGTTTTCTTGCCACTACTTTGTTCGTCTAACAGAAGGAATAGATATGACCGCTAATACCGCAACAGAAACCTTGATTCATAAGGGCAACGGTCTACAGGTCGTGGTCGGTTTGGGACAGTCTGGACTATCGGTAGCGCACTATCTTGCCAAGCAAGGTTATCAAGTAGCAGTAACAGATGCACAAGCCGCGCCTAAGCTTGCGGATCAACTGCCAGCTGATATTGAAATTCGTCAGTTTGGGGCGATCGATGCAGAGCTACTACAGCAAGCAGCACGTATTATTATCAGCCCAGGTATCTCGCTTGAAACCGATGCCGTGGCAGCAGCCCGCCGAGCTAATATTCCAGTCGTCAGTGATATTCAACTGTTTTGTGACGCATGTACAGTACCGATAGTAGCCATTACAGGCTCTAATGCCAAAAGTACCGTGACTACCTTAGTTGGGCAAATGGCAGCAGATGCTGGCGTTAATGTGGGTGTCGGTGGCAATATTGGCGTGCCAGCACTGACTTTGCTTGATAATACGGATATGGAGTTGGCCGTGTTAGAGTTGTCTAGCTTTCAGCTAGAAACCGTTACTAATTTAGGTGCAAAAGTCGCGACGGTACTCAATATGTCGCCCGATCATTTAGATCGTCACGGTGATATGCTTGGTTATCATCAAGCCAAACATCGTATCTTTCAGGGCGCCAAATCAGTAGTCATTAATCGTGAAGATGCGCTCACCCGTCCATTAGTGGCAGACAACCTACCAAGAATCAGCACAGGTATTCATGCTCCTGATAAAGGACAGTACGGTCTTATTACCGATACGGAAGGTCAGACTTATCTGGCGCGCGGTACAGAACGGTTACTGTCGGCGGACAAACTGTTGATTAAAGGTCGTCATAATCTGCTAAACGCGCAGGCTGCTTTAGCGCTTGGCGAGCTTGCAGGGTTACCTATCGAGAGCATGCTGGATACGCTGCAGCATTTCTCAGGACTTGAGCATCGTTGCCAATATGTAGGGAACGTTGCTGGTATCGACTATTTTGACGACTCTAAAGGCACCAATATCGGTTCTACTATGGCTGCTATCGAAGGGTTGGGCGCGGTCTATGCCCCAAAAGATGGCAAGCTGCTACTGATTTTGGGTGGGCAAGGTAAAGGTCAGCAATTTGGTGAGTTGACTCCTTTTATCAATCAATACGTAAGTCAGGTAATACTCATCGGTGAAGATGGACAACAGATTGAGCAGCATTTGCGAGCGGCCAAACTCAGTGATGATGTCGCATTACATCAATGCCAGACACTAGAAAACGCGTTTGTAACGGTTCAGCAAGTGACGATAAGCAGTCTTTCACAAGTGCAAGCGGTGCTGTTGTCACCTGCCTGCGCGAGCTTTGATCAATACAGTGGCTATGCTGCTCGCGGCGAGCACTTTAGTAAATTGGTCGAACAGTTAGGTGCGACACAATCAGATAACACGATTATCAGCTAAAAGTCTCGATCAGCCAAACGCTCTGATCAGTCAGCTCAGTCGTTGTGGCAGTAGGCATTAGATGGTATTTTCTTTATAAACGATTGTTTTGCTTATAGATTGCTGCTACTGTCACCATAACTGGTTTGATGCTTAGATAGGTGGTAGTTCACGCATCTTTTGTTGCTCATGACTGTCCTATCATCCTCTATCTGGTACGATTTACTTTATCATTTTTTAAACGGTGGCGTTTTATAGACGCCGTGTTTCTTCGTTCGTTAGTGTATATAAAATTATGGCGCTCTCTTCTTTTTTTCGTTCCTCGTCTCAGACCAAGCAAGCCTCTGGCACAGATGGTGTGCTTTCTATGCCATCAGCACGTGCAATTTTACTATCGAGCGTAGGCTGCATGATGGTGCTTAGTTTACTGATGGTCGCATCTGCTTCTATTCCTTTTGCGCTCAGCCGCGGTATGACAGAGCTGTATTTTTTCAAAAACCAGCTGTTGTACATGATGATTGGTTTGATCGTCGCTGTTATCCCTTATTATAGTGTGTCGCTGCGAACGCTTTATAAGACTGAAACCCAATTTCTTTTACTGGGTATCACAGGTCTGTTGCTAGTGGCAACGCTATTTAGTACACCTATTAATGGTTCTAAGCGTTGGCTGACGTTAGGCGGTTTTAATTTTCAGGTCGCAGAGTTGGCCAAGCTGGTCATGATTGTGTTTGTCTCTGACTTTGTGGTGCGCCGTTCGTTTGAGGTGCGTAATGGTCTCGATGGTTTTTTGCGAATTATGCTGGTGGTAGCGCTAATCACTATACTGCTCTTATCACAGCCTGATTTTGGCTCGTTTGTCGTTATTTTAGGGACACTATTCGCGATTTTTTATATCGCTGGTGCCCCTTACAAGCACTTCTTAGCATTAGGTGCGGCGGCTATTGGCGGTGCTGTACTGATGGTGACTACGGCAGAGTACCGATTGGTGCGTGTCATGTCTTTTATGGATCCATTTGATGATGTGCAAGATACTGACTACCAGTTAGCACGTAGTTTGATTGCTTTTGGGCGTGGACAGTTCACGGGTGTCGGCTATGGCGAAAGCGTACAAAAACTATCGCATTTACCTGAGGCTCATACTGACTTTTTGTTGGCGATTACGGGTGAGGAGTTAGGCTTTGTTGGGGTCAGCATGGTGTTGGTGCTCGAAGCACTGATCATTGGTAGTGCGATGCGCATCAGTTACAACGCACTCAAACGTCGTCAAATGCGCATGAGTTATACGGCGTTTGGTATCGGTGTGGTATTTATTGCGCAGACAATTATTAACGCGGCGATGAATATGGGTGCCATTCCAACCAAAGGCCTCACTATGCCATTCTTTAGTTATGGTGGATCTTCGATGTTGATCAGCCTAGTGATGGTTGCACTACTACTGAAGATATATAAAGAAAGTCCTGAAATCGAAAAGAGCCAATGCCGCTACTATTAAAAGATTTTAATTAGTAAAACATCTGAGTTAGCTTATACATTTTATGAGTAAGACCTAAAAAAAGCGCCGCAAATAGTGGCGCTTTTTGCTGTCTACTGCTATTAAGGGTTCCTTGGTTCTCATCAACAGAGTAAATTTAGCTGCTGCATACCTTGTAGCGGTGCATTGTCCCACTGTGCAATGGCTTGGATGAGCATATTGGTTGGCGTGTCGACATCGACTTTTGGTTGCCGTAGGAGTGCCAGTCCATCAGTGATAAGTTGGCTTGGATCCGATGTGTCTATTGGCTGCGCGAGGTTTTGCTTGGAGAGCTTTTGACCATCTGCATTATTAATTAACGGCAAGTGGTACCAATGGTCGATCGTTGGTAGACCCGCTGCCTGCATAATACTGATCTGCGCTGTGGTCATCGGCAGGATATCCAAACCACGCATGATATGAGTAACCTGTTGTAGACCATCGTCGATACTGGCGGCTAATATGTAGTTGATCATACCATCTTGACGACGCGCTACCATGTCTCCTAGTGTCTGCTGTGGATTATCCCATTGCTGACCCTGAATACCATCATTAAAACCGATTTTATAGTCTGGTAGCTGTATACGTAATTTATGCTGCTGCCTATCAAGATGGGTTGCCACACAGCGCCTTGGATAACGCTGCCGGTTTGGCTGTTTTTGATTGACTGGTGTTTCAGTATGGGTCTGGCTATGATGTCTATTGATATCTTCTTGTGCCCAGTACTGCTCTAAGTCTTTGCGTGAGCATCGGCAGCCGTAGGTTAAGGGGCGCAGCGATGAAGACAGGTAGTCATTGTAAATATCGATACGTTCAGACTGATAGATGACGTCACCGTCCCAGTGCAATCCAAGTATTTCTAGATCCATCAAAATCTGCTCAGTGAACTGCTTGTCACAGCGCGCAGTATCGGTGTCCTCGATGCGCAGCAACCATTGGCCACCGAGCGATTTTATATGACAGAAGCTAGCAAGTGCCGTGGTAAAAGAACCCAGATGCAGCTCACCCGTAGGTGATGGCGCAAAACGGCCAATAGGCTGTGATAATCTGGGTTCAGTTGGTGTATCAGTATAAATATTTTTCAAAATAAATAACTATCGATAAAAATGATAGAGATAGAATAATAAAGATCGGTATCAAAAGATATTTATTAAATGAAATTATTTTGTTAGTAATGGCAGCTTTGCGTCGATCATATATTTGAGAGTAGAGTAGGGGTGGTGGTTAAGAAAAATGATAGTCTTGTAAAAGCAAAAAGCGACCCATGATGTGGTCGCTTCTGCTTACGTATGGTTATCTGTATACCGCTTAAGCCCCTTGGTTTTGGCGCTCTTTGATCTCTGACAAGGTTTTGCAGTCGATACACTGCGTGGCTGTTGGACGAGCTTCGAGGCGACGTAGACCAATCTCTACACCACAGGTTTCACAAAATCCATAGTCATCATTTTCGATTTCTAACATAGACTTGTCGATCTTGCGGATGAGCTTACGTTCACGATCACGTGTACGTAAGGCAAGCGCAAACTCTTCTTCTTGAGTTGCACGGTCATTGATGTCAGGCATCGCACTTGACTCATCTTGAATGTAGTTTTTGGTACGATCCGCTTCGCCAATCAGTTGGTTTTTCCATTCCAACAAAATTGACTTAAAATGCTCTAACTGTGCGTCAGACATGTACTCTTCGTCTTTGGCTGGCACATAGGGAGTAAACTTGACTTCACTTGGATTCGTGGTCACGGTGCTCATATGGGTATCCTACTTTTTCAAATTAATTCAATAAAACGACGTATCAAAAGACAAGACGTTATCAGTTTTACAAACGCTATAAGTTGTCCCTTTATCAAACGTTTTACCACTTGGTGATACAAGTAACACAGCTGATCAAATAATATCGTTATTTTAGTATATCGGCATACTCTGACTCAGGTATATTGCTATGCAAATCTTTAGTTCAATAGCACTGCTCAAATCGTATTATAAATGATTGACTATTAACACTTAGCTTGTGGTTTCTTGGCCATCCTAGCTATTATTCTATTGCCTAATTTTAAATATTAGACCGTCCTCGCTTCATTTTACAAGTTGTATCATTGTTTATAGTAATAATGAAGTTATTTTTTATTTTGATCTCGTTTTTTCTTAATTCATTAACTTGTACAATCTTGGTCAATATAGGCTAAGCTCATAGTGGGCAAGGGGTGGAGCTATTATCTGTAGTAAAAAATATGGCCATTAAGTATCCAGTCTTTCAACCCAGCTTGCAACCTTTCCATTGTTGGCTAATTGCAACCAGCGGTAGCCTGGTAGGCCACTTTCATCATAAGCAAAATCGTGCGAATAAGGTTTGAACTGGTAGCAGGTAGACGGTGTGCTATAGACGGTAACCCCTTGGCGATAACGAACTTGCTCTTGATGAGTGTGACCACTAATAATGACTTGTAGATGCTCAAAAGGCGCCATATGCTCCCAAAAACTCTCCGTGTTTGTTGCCATATGGGTATCAATCCAGTCAGAATCCACTGGTATGATGTGGTGGTGTAGAGCAACGAGCGCTGGCTTATCACAGGCATCAAGACATTCGCACAGCCAATCAATATCAGTGGTTGTTACTTCACCTGCTACCTTGCCTGTAATCGATGAGTCTAGCAATAGTAATTGCCAGTGATCTCCCTCAATCCTATGCCGGCTGAGCAGACGTGAGTCAGCTGGCTGGGCAACGAGCGACCTCTGAAAAAACGGTAGGTGTTCGCCCTCCTCGTCAGTCACGTCATGATTGCCAGCGATACAAACAAAAGGGATTTGAGTCGCTTGTAGGACAGCAAATATGTGGTCGTAGGTTGACAGCCTTACTTTATTCACCAGATCGCCGGTCACAATGATCAAGTCGCAGCGAATATCTTCACTCAGTGCTTGCTGGAGTACTGTCTCAAAGCTGCGCTGACAATTGCCAGCATCGTTGTAACCACTGCTATCAATATCAGCAGCGACAGGCGTGGATAAATGCAAATCAGTGATTTGTAAAATATTCATCTGTTCATCGGGCGTACTGATCTTATTGACAGGATAGCTTGGCATTGGGTCAGTCCCTTATCGAATCAAAACAATGGTCATTGTGAGAACGAGTGTGGATAAATGATCTACTATTTTTAATGGTACATGTGCCTATTATAACGGTTATCAACACCGATTGGTGACGAGTCACAATAGTGAATCGCGACGCGCAGTGGTAAACCAATTTTATAACATAAAGCCAGTTAAAGCTCTAGTAATATTGGTGAAATAAAGTTGAACAAAGTTTCTAGAAATCTTCATTACAGCCTGAACGCCAATGAACTATGGATGACGTGCTGAACGAAATTTTATTTTGGTTAGCTTCGAAAAAATCAGAGCGATAAAAAATAATATCGCTAATATCAATACAATAGAGAGGCCCGTTTGAATATCTAACCAGATACTTCCCCATACACCCAGTGTCACCCCCAGCTGAGCGATGATAAATGCGATAATCACCATTTGTTTTGGTGATGATGACCATAAGCGGGCAGTCAATGCAGGCAATACCAGTAGCCCACTGATTAATAAGCTACCAACGGCTTGTAAAGCAACGGCACAGAACCCTGCAAGTAAGCCCATAAAAAACAGCCGCTGACGGGTCGGATTAATACCTTGGATACGCGCCAATGCCTCGTGGGTGGCCAGTTTGATTTGAGCGGGCCAAATATAACTGAGCAGGCTTAAGCCTACGAGTGCGCACCCTGCGAGTAGGGGCAACTCATCCCAACCAAGCTCCAGTAAATTACCGAATAAAAAACCAAGCACATTGGCTTGTTGGTCTGTCAGCTGGGTCAAGGTCAACAAACCCAAACACAGCAATGACACCGCAACAACGGCCAACACTGCATCAGCAGGCAAACGCTCATCATCAATCAAAACCAGCCCTAACACTACTGCGATACTGACTAACGCAACGCCAATTCCCATTGGCATCTGCCACCAAGCTGCTAGAGCTACGCCCAGCAAAGTACCATGTGCTAACGCATCAGCAAAAAAGGCCATACGTCGCCACAATACCAAACAACCTAAAGGTGCCGATAGTAGCGCTAAAATACTGCCAGCGATCCAAGCAGGAGCGATAATAGCTAACCATGAGGTCATAATAAATATCCATGAAATTTTATAGAGCTTAATACTGCACTGCTAAATGTCAAAACATTGAAACCAATACAGCTAAGCTATAGAGTATGTGATGCTAAGGGTTATAGTTCGAGCTCGTTTGGTGCATGGTGCTGGCAAGCATGTGGCTGATGCACGTAAGGTTGTTCATAATAATGACCAAACAACTTTTTAAACTCGGTACTGATGGCTAGCTCGCTGGGTTTTCCTTCGCAGCAAATATGCTTATTGAGACAGATAACACGTCGACTGCCTCTCATAACCCAGTGCAAATCATGGGATATCACCAACATGGCACAACGTAAAAAATCTGGCAATTTATCGATAAACTGATACAGCCAAACCTCTGTATCAGGGTCAAGCCCTTGCATAGGTTCATCCAGAATCAATAAGTTGGGTTTGTCTAACAATGCTCGGGCAAGCAACACTCGCTGCGCCTCTCCGCCCGATAAATGCAACATTTGTCGCGATAATAAGTGTGTTAACGATAAATTATCAAAGATAAACTGGCGCTGCTCAGCGGTAAGACGTTTTTTATCTGCTTGATCCAATAGGTCGCTGACTCGCAATGGCAATATTGGCGGTACGGTAAATCGCTGTGGTACGTAGCCAAGCTGTAGTGGTTGGTGTGCCGTGATGCTGCCTTTGGTCGGGTCAATTAAACCTAAGATGAGTTTGACCAGTGTAGATTTTCCAGCCCCGTTAGGCCCAACGAGACTCACGGTTTCGTTGGTTGCAATGTCGATATCAATGTTCGAGAGAAGACGTTGCGGCCCAATATAATAGCTGATATTGCGTAGGCTCAGCAGTTGACTAGCATCGTTCACAATATTTTTATCCATAATAGGGGCAACTGGCCGATTAGAGGGTAGGGTAGACAGGCTCATAATATGACAACAAATAGATAAGTAAAGGGGAGGGATAACCAGAATATAAGTGTTAAGAACCAATAGAACAGTATTAAAAGAAAGGTAGGCAGTATTGACGGGTCGCTGAATTTATATGTTACTGACAAGCCTGACACCGGCCACTGAGTTCGATCACGCTGCGCTCAACGACAAAGCCTACATCTTGCTCAGCAAAGCTCATCATCTCTTGTACCGGTAAACTACTACACTCTTGAACCCGCTGACACTGATCACATATTAAAAAGGCGGCCGTGTGCCGTGCTCTGGGATGACAGCAAGGAACATAAGCGTTGATAGACGTCAGCTGATGAATCAACCCTTCGCTCAACAAAAACTCTAAGCTGCGATAAACGGTTGGTGGCGCAACGTTTTTGGGGGTGCGCTTCTTAACAGCTGGTTCGTCCACAGGCGTCTTCGATATATCATCTGTTTCAGACAGTCGCATTTGCTGTAATTGAGTGATTAAGTCATAAGCGCCAACAGGTTGATCAGATTCTAGTACCAACTGGTATATCTGCTGGCGTAGCGGCGTAAACCGTGCCCCATTCAAGCGGCAGTGCTCCTTTGCGGCTAGCAATCGCTCAGTAACGTCATGCGCAGTCAAATCTTGCACATCATGCAAATGCTCACAGAGTGACGGAGTAGTAGACATAGTATAGGCTCCTAAAAATAGCATGGTAATCGTATGACGTTTTTTATGATAGCGTTTTTTGTTGTTATAGTATAACATAATAAAGCTGAAACTATAACTACAGATCCGAATCAGCTGTTTTAAAGCCGCTACAGACAGCCAGACACGCTGTTCCCATATGTGTGTCTCCTTCTTAAAAGGAGCCTTACAATAAAAACGATGATTCGCATTGTGGTTACTTGTTAACTAAAGAACGACTTTAAATAAAGAATGACTCATTAACCAAAGAGCTTGCTATGAACGCTATTGTTACTTATTTTCGACGCTCAATCATCATGCTACAACGCTTACTGATTACAGGACTAGTGATAGGATCTTTTACATTAAGTACGCAAGCTGCGACGGTCAGTGTGAGCAACTATCCGATGTTTTTACTTAGTGAAGCGGTCACTGATGGCACACCATCGGCCAATAGAATTCTACAGGCAGGCGATGTTGGGCATCATGGTAGCGTTAGTCCAAGTGATATGAAAGCTATTAAAGACAGTAAATTTGTTGTTTGGTTTGGGCCTGCATTAGAAAATAGTCTAACGGGTAGTTTGAAAAATGCACCCAACGCCATTGCTATGTTTGAGTTTGATGCCTTTAACCGTTATCCGCTGCGTGATGTAAAAGGCGAGGCGATTGAAGGTACGCTAGATCCGCACATTTGGCTCGATCCTGAAAATGCCAAAGCCATTACCCGTGCACTAGCTGTGATTCATAGCCATGCTAATCCAGAGCATGCAAGTACTTATCAAGCCAATGTCAAAAAGTTTGCTGAACGTATGGATAAAGCCGTTGCTGACGTACAGCAAGGCACACAGACAGATCGCCCTTACTGGGTATATCATGACGCTTATCAATATATTGAAAAAGCGGCGCATATAAAATTAGCAGGTAGTCTAAGCCCCGATCATCATATCTCTCCAAAAGCCAGCCAGCTACTTTGGTTAAATAAAAACCGTCCTGTTGAGCAAATGTGTATGGTCAACCAAGGTAGTGTTTCAAAAGGTTTGCTTGCTAAGTTACAGCCAGTTAATACAACCATCCAAGTCGAAGATATGAGCAACAACAGCGAAGATTTTGTTAGCAGTTGGCAAACTATGGCCCAGCAAATCAATCAATGTATAACATCATAAACGTGATATACACTACACCACGGGTCATATAGAGATGTTCAAGTAATGGCGTGATTTGATTTTGATAGATGAAAACACGCCATCGTCGTAAGTCTGTGAGTTAGGTGACTGATAAAGGTCATATTTTACTTGCTTAATAGTAATGGTCTCCTTATAATAAGTGGCGTTTTATTTTGGTTTAAAGGTAATGCCTGTAGAGTAAGTCATTCACGGATAAAAATATGGCAAGTATGCTATATTGTCCCAATGCTGAAAGGCTATAGGAATATCGATGACCAAGCCTGCCAAACGCACGCAAAAAGATAAGATTGGCATCTATATCAAACGGCAAGCATGGATATTGTTTATTTTTATCATTGTTGCTTGGATGGTAGATACTACTTGGTTACGTAGTGAGCTTACAGTAGCAAAAAGCGCCGCAATCGGGGCATTGCTCAGTTTCACGACTCAAGCCGTATTTGCTTTTTTTATCTTTTGGTACACAGGATATCGCGCGCGCCAACATATCGTTAGCCAGCTATATCGAGGTCAGATGGCAAAGTGGCTGTTGACCGTGTTTGGTTTCGCACTAATTTTTATTACCGTACAACCCCTATCTGCGCCTGCGTTGTTTATCGGTTTTATGGTAATGCAAATTAGTCACAGTTGGATGTTGTGGCATATACGCTAGCGCTAATAAATGATTAGATGATTTATTAATAGTACTGGCAAGTCACCCTGCCGTCCAACTTCTCTATGACTAGTTCGGAAAGTCAAAGCACAAAACTGTCTTATGGCAGCACTAATGATCATGAAGACCGAAGTATGAGCCTCTACGTTAGGCGCAGTATGCAACGACACAATGATAGGGTAGGGCGGACGCAGCCATAACTGTCATTAATAATGAACTTTTTACAGTTTAATTATGAACGAAAAGCTATATTAGCAATCGTTGTTGTCAGCTAACTTATTCATACAATGGATAATAAGATCATAATAGACTTTACACGAATACAACGCTGCATTAATATAGGCAGCTAAATATTTTGCTTATAAACGCTACATTGAGCGTCGGTCGTAAAAACGGCCAATAGGCAAGCACATGTATAATAATTTTGCGTATAAAAATGCAAGGGCTATTACTGAGTTATCATAAGCCCTTTTTTGATAGCTAAAATTTATGTCACGCTATCAGATATAGCATTAGCAATAGAACTATGGGTTGGATGTTATTGGTTACATGGGCGCTTTAGTATGATTTATTTGCTTGCTTAATAGCACCACAAATAAAAACGCTAAACCCATCAGATGACAACCATATTTTTGGTAGTTGATTAAATCGTTGATTAATAAGAAGCTTACATTATGGCATCCGAGCAAACATCATCAGAATATATCTCTCACCACTTAACGAACTGGACGTACGGCTACTTGCCGGGCGAAGGTTGGAAAGTTGCCTACAATGCTGAAGAAGCAGGGTTAATGGGCTTTAATGCTATCCATCTTGATTCTATGCTATGGTCAATCGGTCTAGGAATCTTATTTTGTGCCGTCTTTTGGATGGTTGCCAAAAAAGTAACCTCAGGCGTACCAGGTAAAACTCAAGCAGCGGTTGAGATGATCGTTGAGTTTGTTGATAACAACGTTCGTGATTCTTACAGTGGTACCTCAAAATTGATCGCGCCACTGGCGTTGACTATTTTTGTCTGGATCTTCTTGATGAACTTGATGGATTTGATACCGGTTGACTTTATTCCAGGTCTAGCTGGACAGATCGGTGCCGCTATGGGCCATGATCCAGATCATGTTTTCTTCAAGATTGTTCCAACGACTGACCCTAACATTACGCTTGGCATGTCGTTCTCTGTCTTTGCACTGATTATCTTTTATAGCATTAAAGAAAAAGGTTTGGGCGGCTTTATCGGTGAGTTAACACTACATCCGTTTGGTGCCAAAAACCCAATCGTACAAGCGATTTTGATCCCGATCAACTTCATCCTAGAAGCAGTTACTCTAATAGCTAAGCCTGTATCACTTGGTCTACGTCTATTCGGTAACATGTATGCTGGGGAATTGATTTTCATACTGATTGCTCTAATGCCATTTTGGATTCAATGGGCGTTATCGGTACCGTGGGCTATCTTCCACATCTTAGTTATTACACTTCAAGCGTTCGTATTCATGATGCTGACGATAGTTTATATGTCGCTTGCATCATCAACTGAACATTAATTAGACATTCAATAGGTAAATGAGGATACATCAATGGATCCAGTATTAGGTGGTTACACAGTTATCGCAGTAGCACTACTTATCGGTCTTGGCGCACTTGGCACAGGTATTGGTTTTGCTATTCTAGGTGGCAAATTCTTAGAAGGTGTTGCACGTCAACCAGAGCTTGGCTCACAGTTGCAAACTCGTATGTTCATCGTAGCAGGTCTTCTTGATGCTATTCCGATGATCGGTGTTGGTATTGCTATGCTATTGTTGTTCGCTAACCCTCTAGCAGGTTAATCCGAAAGCTCAGTTGTAAATGTTTGGTACTCAAGAATTTTCTATCACATATAGTCAAGATTTGACTGCCAAACATGATCAATGAAACTGATTTTTCATTAACAAAGAGGTGATCACGTGAATATCAATTTTACCCTCGTCGGTCAAGCCATTGCTTTTGCAATATTTGTGGTTTTTTGCATGAAATTCGTGTGGCCACCACTTATCGGTGCCATCAATGAGCGTCAGCGTAAAATCGCAGATGGCTTAAATGCCGCAGAAAAAGCAAAAGCAGATTTGGCGACCGCGGAGCAAAGTGTCCAGCAGGAACTTGATCTTGCAAAGACCAAGGCTGCTGCATTAATCGAGCAAGCCAACAAAAGTGCTAATCAGCTTGTCGAAGATGCAAAATCGCAAGCCCAAGCGGAAGGCGAGCGTATTCGTCAACAAGCTCAAGCATCTATTGAGCAAGAAATCAATCAAGCACGTGAATCATTACGTGCCCAAGTTGCTGAGCTGGCTGTACTTGGTGCAGAAAAGATTTTGCAAGACAAAGTCGATGCGCAAAAACATGCCAGTATGTTAGACCAACTGGCGGCGAAGCTGTAATTGTGAGGATATAATGGCTGACTTATCAACCTTAGCACGACCGTACGCTAAAGCCGCGTTTGACTATGCCAACGAAAACGGCGCAGTAAATGAGTGGGAAAACTTCTTGCTTGTTGCTAGCACTGTTGTCGATGACAAGTCGTTCAGTACTTGGCTAGACAATCCAGCTGTTTCTGCTGAGCATAAGTCAGCTGCTTTGGTCGATCTTTATGATACGCAAGTAGCTAGCGCTAATGACTCTGCTCTTAAGCAGTTATTAGATGATGCTCAAGGTAATAACCTTGGCAGCAACGCCAGCTATCCAAAAGTATCAGTAGCACTTAGCAATTTCGTTAAACAGTTATCAGAACAAGAGCGTCTAGCGCTGCTTCCTGAAGTTTATGAGCATTATCGCCGTCATAAGGCAGTAAGCTTAAAGCAGCTTGACGCATATGTGACCTCTGCTTATCCATTGACTGATGAACAGCGTCAAATGCTACAAACGCGTCTTGCTACCTCGCTAAATGCGAGTGTAGTGATTCACGAAACAGTTGATCCAAGCCTATTGGCAGGCGCTACAATCAAAGTCGGTGATAAAGTCATTGATGATTCGATGCGCGGCAAGTTACAACAGTTAAAAACACAGCTAACTGCCTAATGCCATGTATCGGCGCAGACATATAATACAATCTGCGTGATAGTAAGAGCATTTAAGTCAGTGGGCGGGTTATCATAAATTAAAGGAAACAAGGCAATGCAACAATTGAATCCAGCGGAAATCAGTAACCTGATTAAGCAGCGTATTCAAGACCTTGATGCGGGTGCAACTGCAAAGAATGAAGGCACGATTGTCAAAGTATCTGACGGTATCGTGCAGATTCATGGTCTTGAAGATGCCATGTACGGCGAAATGATTGAGTTTGAAGGTGAAGTCTATGGAATGGCGCTTAACTTAGAGCGTGATTCTGTTGGTGCAGTAGTACTAGGTGACTTCCTAAAGTTACAAGAAGGTCAAAAAGCCTATTGTACTGGTCGCATTCTTGAAGTACCCGTAGGTCCTGAGCTGCTAGGCCGTGTTGTTGATGCTTTGGGTAATCCTATTGATGGCAAAGGTCCTATCGATGCCAAAATGACTGACAAAGTCGAAAAGATCGCTCCAGGCGTTATCGATCGTCAGTCAGTAGATCAGCCAGTAATGACCGGTTATAAAGCCGTTGATACCATGATTCCAATCGGTCGTGGTCAGCGTGAGCTTATCATTGGTGACCGTCAGACTGGTAAAACAGCGATGGCTATCGATGCGATCATCGCACAGAAATCATCTGGCATTAAGTGCGTGTACGTGGCTATCGGTCAGAAACGTTCGACCATCGCTAACGTGGTACGTAAACTTGAGCAAACTGGTGCATTAGAATATACCACTGTTGTGGTTGCTTCAGCATCAGAGCCTGCCGCACTACAGTATATCGCACCGTACTCAGGTTGTACGATGGGCGAATACTTCCGTGACCGCGGCGAAGATGCATTGATTGTATTTGATGATTTATCAAAGCAAGCGGTTGCTTATCGTCAGATTTCACTATTGCTACGTCGTCCGCCAGGTCGTGAAGCTTATCCTGGTGATGTATTCTATTTACACTCACGTTTACTTGAGCGTGCATCACGCGTAAACGCTGATTATGTAGAAAAGTTCACTAACGGTGAAGTGAAAGGTAAAACTGGTTCTTTAACCGCATTGCCTATTATTGAAACCCAAGCCGGTGACGTTTCTGCATTCGTACCGACTAACGTGATCTCAATCACTGATGGTCAGATCTTCCTAGAGTCTAGTTTATTCGCTTCAGGTATCCGTCCAGCAGTCAACGCTGGTATCTCGGTATCTCGTGTGGGCGGGGCCGCTCAGACTAAGATCATCAAAAAGCTATCTGGTGGTATTCGTACTGCTCTAGCTCAGTATCGTGAACTAGCAGCATTTGCTCAGTTTGCCTCAGATCTTGATGACGCAACTCGCGAACAGCTTGATCATGGTGAGCGTGTAACTGAATTGATGAAGCAGAAGCAATACCAGCCGATGTCAATCTCTGAGCAAGCAGCCGTTATCTATGCTTCAAACGAAGGCTTCTTAGCTGACGTTCCTGTTGAAAAGATTGGTTCTTTTGAAGAAGCATACTTGCGCTATATGCATGATGAGCAAAGTGAATTGATGCGTGAGATTGATGACACTGCGAACTACAATGATGATATCGCAGGTCGTTTAAAGTCAGCGTTAGAGACCTTTAAACAAAATCACAGTTATTAATTTAACGGGTTAAGCCGAAATGGTTATAACTGTCGTTTGAAAAGTGGCGCGTTGTCTGACTAGATATTTGCGCCACTGTTTTAACCATTACCGGTATTAGATCGCGTAATGCCACAAGATATAAAATGTTATTCTATAAGAGTGATGTTGCATATCAAATGATTGTCGCATGCGCCAATGCTTTTTAACCCTCTTATATTGGAATCATTATGGCAAGCTTAAAAGAGATACGTGCCAAAGTCACCAGTATTAAAAGCACCCAGAAAATTACTCGTGCTATGCAAATGGTAGCGGCAAGTAAGATGCGCCGTGCTCAAGAGCGCATGGAAGTGGGTCGCCCGTATGCTGATAGTATGCGCCGGGTTATTTCACATTTGGTGCATGCCTCATCAGACTACAAACATCCGTATATGGTATCGCGTCCAGTCAATAAGGTTGGCTATATCGTCATTACCTCTGACCGTGGCCTAGCGGGTGGCTTGAATATTAACCTATTCAAAGCTTTATCTAAAAGTATCCAAGATTATCAAGATCAGTCAGTACAAGCTGAGTTTGCAGTCATCGGTGCCAAAGGTGTGAGCTTCTTCAAAAATTTTGGTGGTAAAGTCACATCGGCTGTGACCGATTATGGCGATAAACCAACGTTTGAGCAGTTGAATGCACCAGTTCAAGCGATGCTTGAAGACTATAGTAACGGCAATATTGACCGTATCTATGTGGTCTATAACCGATTCGTCAATGCGATGACTCAGAAACCAACGGTCAATCAGTTGGTTCCTCTACCAGAGCAGTCATTTGATGATGAAGACAGTGGTCTACAGACAGAACTTAGCTGGGATTATATCTACGAGCCTGATATCAAGACATTGATTGATGAATTGCTTGGTCGCTATATTGAGTCGATTGTTTATCAAGCGGTAATGGAAAACATTGCCTCTGAGCAGTCTTCACGTATGGTTGCGATGAAAGCGGCAACAGATAATGCTGGTGACCTTATTAACGATTTACAGTTGGTTTATAACAAGCTGCGTCAAGCGGCGATTACCCGAGAAATCTCGGAAATCGTTGGCGGTGCTGCTGCTGTTTCATAATTGACTACACCTATATATAGAAGTTCAAGGAGAACGCAATGAGTAGCGGTCGTATTGTACAGATTATTGGCGCGGTTCTTGACGTTGAGTTCAACCGTAATGAAGTTCCTCAGATTTTTGATGCCTTGCAAGTAGATGGTACCGAAACCACCCTAGAAGTACAGCAACAGCTGGGTGATGGTATTGTACGTACTATTGCAATGGGTTCAACCGAAGGCTTAAAGCGTAACCTACCTGTTACCAACACTGGTGCACCGATTTCTGTGCCTGTAGGTACTGGTACGCTAGGTCGCATCATGGATGTTCTTGGTCGTCCTATCGATGAAGAAGGTCCTGTTGCTGCTGACGAAAAATGGTCTATCCACCGTGAAGCGCCAAGCTACGCGGATCAGTCAAACAGCACTGAGCTGCTAGAGACTGGTATTAAAGTTATTGATCTACTTTGCCCGTTCGCTAAAGGTGGTAAAGTTGGTCTATTTGGTGGTGCTGGTGTTGGTAAAACCGTTAACATGATGGAGCTGATCAACAACATCGCTCTAAAACATGAAGGTTTGTCAGTATTTGCGGGCGTCGGTGAGCGTACTCGTGAAGGTAACGATTTCTATCACGAAATGCAGGAAGCTGGCGTTGTAAACACTGAAGACTTTAGTAAGTCTAAAGTAGCAATGGTATATGGCCAGATGAATGAGCCACCGGGTAACCGTTTACGTGTTGCACTGTCTGGTTTGACTATGGCTGAGTACTTCCGTGATACCAAAGATCCTGCCACTGGCAAAGGTCGTGACGTATTATTGTTTGTTGATAACATCTATCGCTATACACTAGCCGGTACAGAAGTATCAGCCCTGCTTGGTCGTATGCCATCAGCGGTTGGTTATCAGCCAACACTAGCTGAAGAGATGGGTATGCTGCAAGAGCGTATTACGTCAACTCAGTCAGGTTCTATCACGTCAGTTCAGGCGGTATATGTACCAGCGGATGATTTGACTGATCCATCACCTGCTACAACGTTTGCTCACTTGGATGCAACGGTCGTACTAAGCCGTGATATCGCATCACAAGGTATCTATCCTGCGGTTGATCCACTCGATTCAACGTCACGTCAGCTAGATCCACAAGTGATCGGCGAAGAGCATTACAATGTTGCTCGTGGTGTTCAGGAAGTTCTACAGCGTTATAAAGAGCTTAAAGACATCATCGCTATCTTGGGTATGGACGAGTTATCAGAAGAAGATAAACTGGTTGTTTATCGTGCTCGTAAGATTCAGCGCTTCTTGTCTCAGCCATTCCACGTTGCTGAAGTCTTCACTGGTGCACCTGGTAAATACGTACCATTACGCGATACTATTGCTAGCTTCAAAGCAATCATCGCTGGTGAATACGATGACCTACCAGAACAGGCATTCTACATGGCTGGTAGCATCGATGAAGTTGTCGCTAAAGCTGAAAAAATGAAGTCTTCTGCAGCGTAAGCTGTATGAGCATGAGCTAATGAGTAGATACAACATAACTCTTGTATCTACTCTTCAGTAACGCATCGCAGTTTTACTGTTTTTTGATCGCGCTTTGATGGTAAGGAATTAAGTATGGCAACGTTACAATGTCGCGTCGTAAGTGCTCGTGAAGAGTTGTATTCAGGCGAAATTAGCATGTTAATAGCTACTGGTACCGAAGGCGAGATTGGTGTATTGCCAGGTCACACACCGCTTATTACTTTGTTAAAGCCAGGTGCAATGCGAGTGCAAACACCAAACGGTGAAGAAGAAATAATTTATGTCTCAGGTGGTGTATTAGAAGTACAACCTAAGATGGTTACCGTATTGGCTGACACCGCTATGCGTGCAAGCAATCTTGATGAAAGTAAGATTGTCGAAGCTCGCAAGAAAGCTGAGCAAATGCTAGTAAACCAGTCTGATACACTACAGACTAATGCAGCTTTAGCCTCACTTGCAGAGTCAGTAGGACAGCTACAGACTATTCGCAAGTACAAAAATCGCGTGTAATTTATCACTGTTAGTTATAGATAATAATCTGAAGCTAACAGTGTAGTTGAAGACAGAAAGCAGTCCATTATATGGGCTGCTTTTTTATGTCTGTCAGTTTGAATTTGCCAATGCTATGGCTGCTACTTTTACTTATATCAGTGTTTGGACAGATAAGTATTTTATGAGCCTCCGTTAATTATCGTTTGAGAACAAGATAATATTGAATTTCCTTAAAATGCCACTAGCAGTAAGGGTGATATGTGGTTATATTAGACTATGAAATATCGTAAGTATGGAGTGATACTGTGGTGCGTCTGTGCGATGTAAGACACTAACATTGGTTATTAAGATGCGCTCTGGTCGTAAGTATTTAACGAAAACTAAATTACTGCCTATTATTGAGATAGGTAGGATTATTCTTGGACGCAAACTAAAGTTTTATTAGAGGTAGTTTATAGGTTTTGTTAACGACTATCAGCTATAGTATAGGAAGCTGTAGGTTTAATAGTATACTGTGCTACCAAGTTTGTAACAGCTATACGAACATCAATTGTACCGCTTTATGGTGCTATTAATTTTACCGCTCTTACTTTTACTGCTTTTAAATTAGATGTATTAGAGGATATAACAATGACAACGACTGAAGAAGACAACACCCCCCGAATCCTGATTGTTGAAGATGATGAGCGTCTGGCCATGTTGACTCAAGATTACTTGGTCAAAAATGGTTTAGAAGTGGCAATTGAAACTGACGGTAACCGTGCTATTCGCCGCATTGTCAATGAACAACCAGATATGGTCGTACTTGATGTCATGCTACCTGGTAGCGACGGATTGACAGTTTGCCGTGAAGTTCGCCCGCACTATCAAAATCCTATTTTGATGCTGACTGCGCGTACCGAAGATATGGATCAAGTATTGGGTCTAGAGATGGGTGCTGATGATTATGTCGCCAAACCTGCTCAGCCGCGCGTATTGCTCGCTCGTATCCGTGCTTTATTACGTCGTTCAGAAAACGCACCATCAGAAGATGTGCCGCAGCGTTTAGAGTTTGGCGAGTTAGTCATTGACAACGGTGGTCGCTCAGTCAATCTAGGTGATGAGCTGGTTGATTTTACTAGCGCTGAATATGATCTATTGTGGTTACTTGCTTCTAACGCAGGTCGCATTTTATCTCGTGAAGATATCTTTGAGCGTCTACGTGGTATTGAGTATGATGGTCAGGATCGTTCAATTGATGTGCGTATTTCACGTATTCGTCCAAAAATCGGTGATGATCCAGAAAATCCAAAGCGTATCAAAACCGTACGTAGTAAAGGTTATCTGTTTGTGAAAGAAGGCAACTAAGATTACTGCATCTACGTAGTGATTAATTATTAGTCATTTTCGAAAAAAACCAGCATCTTTGCTGGTTTTTTTGTGGCTAAATTTTAACTTTTGAACTTAAATGCAGTGTTATGTGGTTTAATTAACCCATTATTATAGACACTGATCGAATATGGGTGACTTGTATCTATATTTGGGCGATTATTGCAGATTAATTAGACTGCATTAGTCAAAGTCTATCTCTATTTGATAATACTCGATATCAGTATATGGCGCTCACTATGTAGCGAATGATATCGGCACTCTCTATCTATTAAGTTGGTCACGGCACGTATGTCATTAGTCTCTTCTTTAAAACACAGTATTTTTGTTCGTATCTATGCTGGACTGCTTATAGTCTGTTTATGCGTAGCATTGTTTGCGCAGTTATTGATGGACACCATCAATAAGGAACGCGTGCAGTCCTATCGCGAGAGTATGGCGATGGGGGCGTTTCATTTAGTAAGTGAAGGCATCTCTCATCAAGATACTAAAGAAGATCGTGAGTATTGGCTGTCTGATGCCAGTAGTCTATTTGGTTCAACGTTTAAGATTGTCCCTATCGATGAGGTAGACTTTACTGCCAGTGAATTAAGACGCTTTAAGAACGATGCCACAGTGGTTCGTTATATGAGCCAACCTGTCTATGCAGATGTGTATTATCGTCTGCCAGACAATGAGAACGTGTTGACCGCGCGAATATCGCAAGTCACAGAGCAGCAAGTACGAGCTATCGCAATATTTTTACTGGATGATTTGTCCTATCAGATGACCTTGTCTGATAAGCGTGCGCGTCTAGCAGAGTTAGAGGAGAAATTTTCTTTTCCTTTAGCGTTTACTGCTGTCAATACGCTCGATTTGGATTCAGATCAGATGTCGCGTTTGCGCCGTGACGAAGTGGTTATCTCATTGCAAGATACTAATAGCAGCAAAAGCAACTCATCTATTAGAGTAGTGGTACCGTCTGAAATCAATGATATGGCGATATTGATTGGTCCTGTGCCGTTGTTCAACTGGTTCCCACTTAACCTAATCATCAGTATGATTCTGATTAGTATGTTCTTAATCAGTTTGGGTGTTTATGCGCTTATTTTCCCGCTTGAGCGTAAGCTACAGCTGATTCAAGTAGGTGTCAACGAAGTCAGTAAAGGCAATCTTGATATTCAAGTACAGGTCATTGGGCAAGATGAGATTGCGCGTCTGTCAGCGACATTTAATGCCATGACGTCACATATCAAGCGTTTGATTGAGTCGCAACGAGAGCTGACGCGAGCAGTATCACACGAGCTTCGGACGCCAGTGGCACGTATTCGGTTTGCCGTAGATATGCTTGCTGATACTGACGATGAGGACTCGCGCTTCATGCAACGTGATTATATCGATGAAGATATTGAATCACTTAATGGGCTGATTGATGAGATTTTGACTTATGCTAAGCTTGAGGAAGGCTCGCCAAAATTAGATTTGGAGCCAGTAAATCTCAAAGAGCTACTTGAGCAAATCGAGCGTGAGACCAATGCATTGGGTAAACCAATTAAAATCGTGACTAATTTACCAAGTGCAAAAGTCACTGCCATTGCAGATCGCCGCTATTTGCACCGCGTGATTCAGAATCTTGCGGGAAATGCTTTGCGTTACGCTGAGACGACCATCATCGTTAGTGCAGGCGTCAAAAAAGGCAATGCGTTTGTCAGTGTAGAGGATGATGGACATGGTATTTCTGAAGCGGATCGCGAAAAAGTATTTATACCGTTTTCACGTTTAGATGACAGTCGTACACGGGCGTCTGGTGGTTATGGCTTAGGCTTATCAATTGTATCGCGCATTGCTTTTTGGTTTAATGGTAGTATGAAAGTCGATGAAAGCCATACGCTTGGTGGCGCGAGATTTGTGATGACGTGGCCTATCAAACCGCTGACCCAGATTCTTGCTGCTGATGAGTTGACGCAAGAGAGAAGCGAACGCGATTTTGATACTAAATAATTGCTCCTCGTAACCATGTTGAGCAATACAAGAACTATGGTTAAACAGGTTTGATTACAGACATTTTGGTAATGAGATGATGCGTTTACCATATATTTCTAAAATAGCTTGATAATATAGGAGGGCAAAGGATGCCATATTTATTTGGAGGGCTAGTGCTGTTGAACGCAATAACATTGGGTTATCATTTGTTCTTAAAGCAGCCTTTAACGACCCAAACGCTGAAGGCAGCACAAGAGGAAATGACGCAGCCACTCACCTTCACCAATGGTGCTGAGTATCTCCCGCCTATTATTGGTACAAGAGACTGAGCGGCTGTCACTCGATATATATGGGCGACAGTTTTATCGCGTTTCTTTATTTGCTGTAGCATTCTCGGTTGCAGAGGTATCGACCGTATCAGCTGCGATGGTATTATCTCCAGTAACTTTGGAGAGTAGGGGTATGCGTACGCATACTTGTAGCCCGCCATCAGGATGGTTAATGGCCTCCACCGTACCGTGATGTAACCTTGCGATACGATCGACGATAGCCAGTCCTAACCCACTACCTTGCGTCGTACGTGCGGTCTCCCCACGCTCAAACGGTTGCATAATCCGCTCTAACTGATCCTCTGCTACCCCGTTACCGCAGTCCCGCACACAAATCATCAATTGCTCTTGCGCCTCTTGGGTGACTACGTTCTCACTGACCACATCGCTATCTTCTTCTGGAGCCGTTTCTATAAACGTAGGTATTACTGTGGCTGAAAGATAAATCGGTGGTTTACCATAGCGATTGGCATTGTTGATGAGATTGATAATCAGACGTTTGATAGATAAGGGGCGCACCGGAACGACCTTATTACACTCTGATTGATATATAAATTTCATCGGAGCAAATTGCACCATGATTTCATTAAATATCGTATCCAAATTGGTTAGGCTGACGGGCTCATCAGAGCCGTCTTTCATAAACGAGATGAACTGCTCCAAAATGGCATCCATGTCTTCAATATCGTAAATCAACCCTTCACGAAAGAAATCATCTGGCAGCATCTCGGCAGTCAAACGCATACGAGTCAATGGCGTACGCAAGTCGTGTGAGATACCAGCAAGCATAATTGTCCGTTCTTTTTGCGCTTGGTTTAATGTCGTAAACAGACGGTTAAAAGCCATATTTACTTGACGTATCTCAGTAGGGCCCTTTTGCGTAGGTAAAGTGGTAGCGTGTCCTAAACGAATGTAATTGGTCGCTGCACGCTGCAAATAACGTAACGGGCGATTGAGTTGCCGTGCAAGCAAAATAATGGTCAGTAGGGATAATATCGGCAACCCAATCAAGAACAGTACGAGCAATGTCGGACTGTACTGTGAATAGTAAACTACTGGCTCACGAATCCAAAAACTGTCGTCGCGGCTGTCCTGTACCCAAAGCTGCGGCGTTGGCTTAAATTTAAAGTACACTTCGACAGGTCGACCCAGCTGTGCACCAATCTCACGCTGAAGCACGTCAGTAAAGAAACCGACAAACGCCTTATCAGCAACTTCAGGGAAATCACTGGGATTGTTGACGACGACGACGTGAGAATGCTGATAAACCCACTGACGGATATCAGGGCGGTACTGCCAGTCTTTATTAACGCTATTGATTAAGCGCAGCTCACTCGTCAAATAACGGGCGTGATTTTTGAGCTCTGGTAGATATAGACTGCGCCAAAAAAATAGAATTGACAAACCCACACTGATAAGAACAATAAAAGAGACCATCAAGGTCGTCAGCCAAGTGTTGGAGTAAGAGCTTGGTAGCCAACCTTTGCGACGTGGCTTTGAGTTTGGTGTGATCATATAAATCCAGCAGATTGAGAGATACTGTGTTGGGTTTGGTCTGGGGTTAAACCGCTGTACCGCGGCTAAGAAAGTCCAACTGATACCTTGAGTATGTGTAAAACCAAGCAAGCTACAATAATCATAGAATACCACATCCAATGAATAGTACCTTTATAGTACTCACCAAGGATAACCATTAAATACTTAAGATCAAAATAAAATCACTTATGCATAATTCGCTTGATGCCTAGTTTGGTTTAAAGACAGTTTGATACGTAATTAATTTGTTTGTATGAAGTGGCTACTGTGCGCATTTAAAAAACGCCTATCGACAATTATATTTTACACAGACTGGTATTTAAGCTATTGTTAATAAATAATTAAATATGCACAGTTTATGTTTTCAACAAATAAAGACTGTGATATAATTATGCCCTTTTTGGTATACCTGCGAAAGAGAGAATTCACATGGTTGTTATTCGTTTAGCACGGGGCGGTGCCAAGAAACGCCCATTTTATCAAGTAGTTGTTGCTGATCAACGCCGCGCGCGTGACGGTCGCTATATTGAAAACATCGGCTTTTTTAACCCACTCGCTAAAGAGTCTGAAGAAGCAGTACGCCTAAACATGGAAGCGTACAATGCGTGGATCGCAAAAGGTGCACAACCTTCAGATCGCGTTGCTTCATTAGCAAAAGCTTACAACAAGTCTGCCGCACAAACTGAAGCAACTGCTTAAGTTTTTGCTGTTACTGAGCCACTTATAGTCTAACTACAAGTTGATTCAGTAGACTTTAGAATACATAGCGTAACTGGTCTGACCAGGGTGCGCCATTAACTGTTTATCGCTTTTGACACAATTGTTTTTGCAATTGCTGTTGTAATCATTGTTAGGTTAGCTGCTATGTCATCCATTCCAAACGCTAGTGCCCTTATGAAAATCGGTCAGCTTAAGAAGCCTTACGGCATCAAAGGTTGGCTATGGGTATTCAGTGATACGGATGATCGTACAGCGATATTCGATATGAAGCCGTGGTGGATGAAAACTGCCACTGGTATGAAACCTTTGACTGTGAAAGCTTGGCGTGAGCAAGGAACAGGAATTGTGGCTCAATTTGAGCAGATTCCTGATCGTAATGTTGCTGAGACTATGAACGGTGTTACCGTTTGGGTCGAACAAAACGTCTTGCCTGAAACAGCTGAAGACGAATATTATTGGTCGGATTTGGTCAGTCTGCGCGTGATGAACGAGCAGGATGAGTATCTAGGCAATATCACTGAAATGTTTGAAACCGGTGCCCATGACATCATGCGCGTAGCGGCCAATTCAGACAGTTTGGATAATGAAGAGCGCCTAGTTCCATGGCACAAGCAAACTGTAATAGAGGTCAATATGACTGAAAAGACAGTACTTGTGGCATGGCCGAGTGATTATTAATATCGATTCTAGCTTTTAGTTAGACGTTATTGATATTTACACCGATTGTTTTAGCCTCAATGTAAGTAGACATCAGATGTATTTTGCCGTAATTAGTATTTTTCCTGAGATGTTTGCCACGATTCGTGAGTTTGGAATCACGGGACGGGCAGTGACTCAAGAGCAAGTTACGATTGAATGCATTAATCCACGTGATTATACCACTGATAACTATCGCCGTATTGATGAGCGCCCTTATGGTGGCGGTCCTGGGATGGTGATGATGGCTGAGCCATTATCGAAAGCCATCGAGGATGCCCGTTTGCGCGCCAGTCAGCATGGCTGCCGTATCGATAGCGAGCACTGTCCGGTGATCTATATGTCGCCACAAGGACAGACGCTTAGTGAGAGTAGCGTAGTCGGTATGACTGATTACGATGGCATGATTTTATTATGCGGTCGTTATGAAGGTATCGATGAGCGTCTGCTGTCACAGTATGTCGATATGGAAGTGTCATTAGGTGATTATGTGTTGACTGGTGGTGAGCTACCAGCGATGGTGCTGATGGATAGTGTAATACGTCGTCTACCTGATATCATGGGTGATGACAAGTCAGCAGAGCAAGACTCGTTCGTCGATGGCTTGCTTGACTGTCCACATTATACTAAGCCACATGAGTTTGCCGGCATGGCAGTTCCTGAAGTATTACTATCAGGTCACCATGCCAATATCGCCAAGTGGCGTTTTGCTCAGCAAGTCAGTCGTACGCAAACGCGTCGTCCAGATTTGTGGCAAGCGTTTACCCCAACGGCAGAGCAAGCGAAGTGGCTAAAAGCACTGGCAAAAGTAGATAAAAAGTAGATTTTCAAAATCTAGTTTTATCGCTTTTAAGCTTGATAAACAGTTAAAAGACAGAATTTTGAGCAATAATAAAACGAGTCATCACATAGTGGCCGTTGGTTATAACCCATTTACGTTGTGTCTCACTATAAAGAGATATAATTAATTATTACAAACAGGTGATATGCGTCAAGCCTCTATTATCTAATGTGAGGAGATAACTCTCATGAGCAACAAGCATCCATTGGTTCAGGTCATCGAAAATGCTCAATTGATTGAGCGCCCAAGCTTTGCACCCGGCGATACCGTTGTGGTACAAGTAAAAGTACGTGAAGGTGAGCGTGAGCGTTTACAGGCTTTTGAAGGCGTTGTAATTGCTAAGCGTAACCGCGGTCTAAACTCAGCGTTTACCGTACGTAAAATCTCAAGCGGCGTTGGTGTTGAGCGTGCATTCCAGTTGCATTCACCAATCATTGATAGCATTGAAGTGAAACGCCGCGGTGCTGTTCGCCGTGCGAAACTGTACTACTTACGTGAGCGTTCTGGTAAATCAGCACGTATCCGCGAAAAACTTGCGCCACGTCCAGCTCAGAAAAAGACTGATGCTGGCGTACCTGATGCCGTTGATACCGCACCTGGTATTTAAGCACAAGTTTGCCGTTTTGAGTTGATCGTATTATTTTAGGGTTGACTCAAGATAAGGTAATAGTAGATACAAGCCCTTATTCATAGGTTTATTTATAAATAAGCGGGCCATACCAAAAAAGACGAAACCCCAATCTATGCGTATGCTAGATTGGGGTTTTTGTATGTGTGCCATTATAAATGTAGATTTTATCAACCATCAATCATCAACCTAAGACTAACAATCAGTAGTTATTCAGGGTCAGGTGTTTCAATTCGGCTGACTTGCTCTTTAGACTTACTGTATTTTCGCAGTCGGATATATAACGTCTTAGTGACGGTAGCGATGAGTTTTTGTTGATCATCGACGATGTCGACTTTATATTCGCGGAATACAGCGTCACCATCTTTTGCCAGTTCTTGAATGGTAATGACTTCTGAGCTGGGTATTTTCATGCGTGCAGTGACTTTGCTATTGCCGGGCGCGACAAAGTCAATACTTGAGCTTTTGTCCCATACCACGTAGTTGCTACCCAGTTGATGCATCAGCATGAGCATGTAGAAGGGGTCAACCATCGAATATAAGCTACCACCAAATTGAGTACCGACGATGTTTTTGTTTAGCGTGGTCAGTCCCATGCTGACCACACATAATCCCTGATCGAGGCTGATATGGTCGATTTTGATACCTGCGCCAATGTATGGAGCATAAGTATTGAGTCGCAGCTTTAAAAGGTGCGGTGTCAGTAATGGCATGATACTTTGTTTTGCTCGACGCTTTAAAGTCTCAAAATTAGCGGGAAATACACTCATAGCTCTATCCTGTTGCTTTTTTCAATTTTTTGATATTACCAGTAGTACTGTTTTTCGGTATTGACTATCAGGTGAAGATCGTCAAAAAATATTTATCATAGTGAAAAATGGCTACGCTCGCTAGCTCTAAAGCGTAACCAAAAAAACAATATATTTATTTGGTATGCACTTATATATTGTCAATATAGCGCATCTACAAAGTTCTATTGGGCTTTGTACCATTACAAATGCAAACTTTCATTTATGTATTATAGTGAGACACACAGTATCTTTACATGAGTTTTGGGTCGCATTTCACCAATGCATAGCATACAATAGTTTGCAGTTTGCGATGGACACATTGATCTACTCAGTACTTGATCAGAGTATTAGCAACCATAAAAGACGTAATCCACACAAGGAAATGTGATGAGTAACCCTCAGACCCCTTCTCCGGGGTCTAATCCGACGCCGAACCTATCCGATCATGACAATAATAATGACAGTAACAGAGAGGGTAGCTATCCAGAATTACATAAGCCAAGCTCAAGCTTTGATAATCGCGATGCTTATCTGAACCATGAATTACAGATCATGCAGCCGAAGCGCTGGCGACCTAATTTGCCGTTTCGAGATTATCGTTTTGAGTATGAAGATACGATCCCAGCGATGGCAGCAACGATTGGCAAAGTAGTTATGGTGGGTGCTATTGCCGCAACGTTTGCAGGACCACTAGGGTTGGGCGATGCTTTTGTTCTAGAAAACGTACGCTATGAGCTATTGATTGTTTCGTTCTTCATTATCTTGTTTTCTGGTTTCTTATTACCGACAGCCAACCTGGCTGGTACTCATGGTCCACTCATTCCATTGATTCCTATTGTTGTGGCCGCTGGTGGTCACCCTATGGCATTTGGTTTGCTTATCGGTGCTTTTGGTCTACTCCTTGCTATCAGTAAAGGGGGGAGTTTGCTGGCCAACTTGACCAGTAAAGGCGTCTGTGGTGGTCTACTTATTTACTTAGGGTTTATTGGTACGACATCGCAGGTCAAAAATCTCTTTGCATGGTCAGAAAGTATTGGTATGACGCACATTGCTTTCTTTATTATTCTGGCGACTATCTTGCTATATGCCTTACTTGAGCATTGGCAAAAGCGCTGGCTTGCGGTACCGCTTAGCTGCGTACTGGGCGGCGGTCTTGCATTTGCATTGGGCGCGCCTTTTGAGTTTCAGACCGCGCCAGGTCTACCAAACATGAATCCAATGTATTGGTGGGGTGAAAACACAGGGTGGATGTTGGGTCTGCCCACGATTGAAAGCTTTATCGTAGTTCTACCATTTGCCATCCTAGCCGTTGCTATGTGGTCGCCAGATTTTTTGGGTCATCAAGTGTTTCAAAAAATCAGCTATCCCAAACGAACTGAAAAAGTACTTATGGACATTGATGATACGATGACCAGTGCGTCGTTTCGTCAAGTAGTGGGTTCGGTGCTGGGCGGTGCCAACTTTGCGTCGTCGTGGGGCACATACATTGTCCCAGCAGCGATTGCGAAGCGTCCGATTCCGGCTGGTGCGTTATTGACAGCACTATTCTGTGTTATCGCAGGGGTTTGGGGTTATCCGATGGATTTGGCCATCTGGCAGCCTGTGATGTGTGTGGCATTGATCGTAGGGGTGTTTATCCCATTGCTAGAAGCGGGCATGGAGATGACGCGCGAAGGAAAGACCACGCAGTCTGCTGCTATCGTGGTGTTTGCTTCTGCACTGGTCAATCCCGCTTTTGGTTGGTCGCTCACATTACTGCTCGATAATTTAGGCTTAATTGGCTCTAAAGAGCGCAGTGCGGGCTTATCTAAAATGAGCCGCTGGATCATACCAGGCATTATGTTTGTGGTGCTGACAGGGGTAATGGCTATCGTTGGTATGCTGCCTGGCATCCCAGCATTGATGGCAAGCTTCCGCCAATAATAAAAGCAGGGGACATGACTCTTTTTGTCGCTTCATTGATAAGCATAGACTGACTATACTCACTATTTTTACCTTGAATCGTCAAAAAATTGTCTCTATCAGTGCCATAGTTGAACGGTCAACATACCTTAAAATAAGATAAATCATACGAAGTCAGCATCAAGCTGGCTTTTTTGTGAGTCATCATACACGATCTACTCGCTTGTAAAATGAGCATTCCCGCCCCATAACTGGCTATATCAATTAAGGTTTTAAGAGCAAAAAAGTCTATGGTCAACGTCTCAGAAACAAGCCCTGTCGATGATGAAAAAGCCCGCCTCAAACATCTCATCAAACGCCTGCCAAACTTGCCAGGGGTGTATAAGATGCTGGGAAAAAACGGTGATATTTTATATGTGGGTAAAGCTAAGTCGCTAAAAAGCCGTGTGAACAGTTACTTTGCCAAGACGATTGATCATCCAAAGACGCGCGCATTGGTGGCTCGGATTCATAATATTGAGACCATTATCACGCGTAGTGAGACCGAGGCACTACTGCTCGAACAAAACCTCATCAAAGAACATCGCCCACCCTATAATGTCCTGCTGCGTGATGATAAATCATACCTCTATGTGTTTATCTCAGCCGATAAGCCTTATCCACGTTTGGCGTATGGACGCGGCAAAGGCAACCATCAAAAAGGTCGTTTTTTTGGCCCATTCCCATCCGCCCACGCCGCAAAAGAAACGCTGGTATTGATGCAGAAAATGTTTCAAATGCGTCAATGTACCAATACTTTTTTTAAGCAGCGTCAGCGCCCTTGTCTTGAGTATCAGATTAAGCGTTGCCGTGCGCCCTGTGTCGGTCTGGTATCGCCAGAGGAATATGCGGAAGATGTGAATAATACCATTCGGTTTTTGAAAGGTGACTCGGGTGATATTCATAGTACGCTAATTGAAAAAATGGAAGGGGCTGCTGAAGCGCTAGATTTTGAAAAGGCGGTGTTTTATCGTGATCAGCTGTCCATGTTACGCGAAGTGCAGGCAAGACAAGCAGTCTATACGGTACAAGGCGAGGCTGATGTAATCGCGATTGCCAGTCAGGCTGGCATGACCTGCGTCAACATACTGACCGTACGCGGTGGCCGCGTGTTAGGCGGCAAAAACTACTTCCCCGATGTGGATAGTAGTGAGTCGCTAGCAGATAATCTATCGGCTTTTATCACATCATTTTACTTTCAGGTGACCGATGACCTACCAGCCGAGATTATCTTGAGTCATGAGATACCAGATCAGGTGGCAGTGAGCGAAGCACTGGCAACGCATTTTGGCAGTAAAGTAACCATTAAGACCAATGTGCGCGAGCATCGCTCAGAATGGCTGGATTTGGCAACGCTCAACACCAGTAATGCGCTAAAAACCAAGTTGGGAGATTATCTAGAGCTGCATGCGCGCTTTGGTGCACTAAAGGACGTACTGGCTGATGTGACAGACCGCACCGTTGACCGTATCGAGTGTTTTGATATCTCTCATACGATGGGTGAGGCGACCATTGGTAGCTGTGTGGTGTTTGATCAAGGCGGCGCACGTAAGCGAGATTACCGTCAGTATGCTATTCATGATATCCAAGGCGGTGATGACTATGCCGCCATGAAGCAAGTGCTGACCAGACGCTACAAAAAGCAGCCATTGCCTGATCTATTGCTGGTTGACGGCGGGAAAGGACAGCTTGGTATCGCAAAAGAAGTGCTAACAGAATTGGGTATCCTAGGTGATACCTTGCTTATCAGTGTGGCAAAGGGCGAGGGACGCAAAGCGGGACTTGAGGTGCTACATTTCATCGATCATGAGCCGTTAGATCTGCCGATGGATAGCAAGGCGCTACATTTATTGATGCATATTCGTGATGAGGCGCACCGGTTTGCCATTACTGCGCACCGTAAAAAACGCGATAAGCGCCGCTCCTCATCGGTGTTAGAAGTTATACCGGGGCTTGGTGAAAAGCGCCGCCGCGATTTGCTTAACCACTTCGGCGGTATGCAGCAGTTGCTTGGCGCGTCACAGCAAGAGCTGGCAGGTGTGCAGGGAATTGGACCTGTACTCGCAAAAACAGTCTATAAAGTACTGCACGAGTAATTTTGTTCATTGCATAGAAAAAGACAAAATCCATTAGGATTTTGTCTTTTTAATATTAGAAAGTTTTAATTATTAAAAATCAAAACTCAACTGTTGATTCGGGTAACTGCGACAATGCTCGCAAACGTGTTCCCAGCGATTAAATCTATATCTCCAGTACCAACGTACGTGCACAGCTTTAGGATAACCGCATTGAATGGCCATTATGACCTCCATGATTATGATGATAATTTCACAACAATGGAGACGTAGACGTTTATTAGCATTTGCTATAAAATATATGGACCTTCCGACAGGTATATAAAATATTTGCAATATGCTAACAATGGAGCCTAGCTCCACGGTTGTCTTATTTAAATGTTTTTTAAGCTCAGCAATTAGCGTTGCTGGGCTTTTTTAATTTTCCATATTTGATTTCTCCTCTTACGTTATATGCTTTTAAGTAGAATAGAAGACTAACTGACGTTAGGCTTCTACTTTATAAGTCGTAAATTTAAAGTTTAAATCACTTTTTTCATCATGCATCTGCTCAGACTCTTCTGCTACGTTGAAACGAGCAGGTAACTCAGGATAGAACGCATCACCATCGGTAATATCAGTATCTACGTGGGTCAGTTCAATACGATCGGTATACATCAGCGCTTCACTGAATACACGCTCACCGCCAATCACCCAAATCGTATCTAGGTGTAGCCCATGTGCCAAACTTGCCGCGTGAGTGAGTGCATCGTCCAAATTATGAACCACATGCACGTGGTCATGTCCGACTAGCCCTTGCTGCTCTGCATAGTCCATCCGGGTAGAGATGATGAAGCACACACGTTTGGGTAGTGGCTTGCTATCCATTGACTCAAATGTTTTACGGCCCATGATAACGATGCCCTGCATATCACTACTAGATGCAGTATTTTGCGGATCGCGTGTGGTCATTTTTTTGAAATGTTGCAGATCTGCCGAGATGTGCCACGGTAGTTTATTGTCTTTACCGATACAACGATTGCTACTTATGGCAGCGATCTGGGCGACTTCAGTGTGGGCATAGCTCATAATGTGTCCTTTATACTATATTTTTAAACGTTTATATTTCTAAATTTTGATCTTACGTAGAGCGGGTACTAAGACCAGCTCTATACAGCAACTTTTGCCTTGATAGCAGGGTGCGACTCGTAGTCATTGACGCTAATATCTTCATATTTAAACGCAAATATATCTGTGATATCCGTATTCAAAGACAGTGTTGGCAGCTTATAAAGCGAACGTGTCAGTTGCAACTCAGCTTGCTCGCGGTGGTTTTGATAGATATGGCAATCACCACCTGTCCAGACGAACTCACCGACATCCAGACCGCAAACCTGTGCCACCATGTGAGTCAATAACGCATAGCTGGCGATATTGAATGGCACACCCAAAAATAAATCAGCCGAACGCTGATACAGCTGACAAGAGAGTTTGCCGTCTGCCACAAAGAACTGAAACAACGTATGACAAGGGGGCAGTGCTACTTGCTCTGCCTCACCTGGATTCCAACCTGAAACAATCAAGCGGCGCGAGTTAGGATTGGTTTTTATTTGTTCGACCACTTGTGCAATTTGATCGACGCCATCAGAATTATAACTGGCGTCTTCATTTTTGGTCGCGCCATAGTTGCGCCATTGATGACCATATACTGGGCCAAGATCACCTTCGGGACGATTGAAGCGTGCGGTTTGCTCCGCTATTGCCCACTCATTCCAAATGCGCACTCCATTGTCTTGTAGGTACTGAACATGAGTGCTACCACTCAAAAACCATAGCAGTTCGTAAGCAATAGATTTGAAGTGAACCTTTTTGGTGGTTAGCAGTGGAAAACCTTCTGCTAAGTCAAAACGCAACTGCGCACCAAAGTGACTCAGCGTACCCGTACCCGTACGATCACCTTTTTCGGTACCGTTGTCTAAGACGTGGCGTAGCAAATCAAGATACGCTTGCTCGTTATTACTGTGGTTACCATTGATCATAAAAATGCTCTTTAGTTACTGCTGACAGTAGCTACCGACTAGTCAAATAACCGATACCGCCGCTGTCATTATGAAAAGTATTGCTAGGGTAGGTGCTGCGACCATTTACCCTATTATTCAAGTTATCCATCACTCTACTGGGAGCACAGCCTTAGTAAGCCGCTTGTTTGCCCCAGTCGTAGATGCCGCGCTTGTAAGCGTAACCGATCAAAAACAGACCAATAATAATCATCGGTGCGCTCAATATCTGACCTTTGGTCATCCAACCGAGCAAGATAAACCCTTGATCAACGTCTGGCTGACGGAAGAACTCAATGATGAAACGGCTCAAGCCATAGCCCAGCATAAAGACACCAGTCACCGCCATGCGTGGACGGGGTTTTGATGAATACCACCACAGGAATAAGAACAATAGCAGACCTTCGGCAAAGGCCTCGTATAGCTGTGACGGATGACGAGGTAGTAGGTACTGACCATTGACCTCAGTCATAACGTCTTGCAGTGCCGGATTGGCCTGTAGCTGCTGCATATCAAACCCAGCCGCTTGGGGAAAGTAGGTGAGCCAGTTATAGCCACCATCAGAGACGCGGCCCCATAGCTCGCCGTTGATATAGTTACCGATGCGACCAAACAGCAAACCCGTCGGTACGCAGGGTACGATAAAATCAAGCACTTGAAACGGTGTCTTTTTATACTTGCGAGCAAAGTACAGCATACCTAGCATCACACCGATCAGACCGCCATGGAATGACATACCGCCTTCCCAGACTTTGAACAAGTAGGCAGGGTTTTGTAGCAGCTCGCTAAATTGATAAAACAACACATAACCGACACGGCCGCCTAAGATAACGCCAAGTGCGCCAAAGAACACTAAGTCTGAGACCATATCTGTCGTCCAGCCCTCACGCTTGGTACTGCGATACCATGCCAGGCCATAAGCGGCAGCAAATGCCAGTAAATACATCAGCCCATACCAGTGGACTTCGACAGGTCCCAGTGCTAAAGCGACAGGATCGTACTGAGGGTGAATCGTCATAAGAGTGTCATAATATTGATAATAAAGTGCTGACTATAATAGCAAATTTCATGCGCCCAGCATACATAATTGCTATGACGCCAGTTAGGGGGCGCTAGGAGATTTACTATTGGTGTTGAGGGTCGTTGATAGAGTGCTAGGCAAGAGGTGTGAGAGATAAGGAGCGTTAGATCTCAGATATAGCCGCAGTGATAGAAGAAGGGGTTGAGGTGACCATAGGAGGTTCTTGATAGTGGACAGTCTAAGAAAAGTATGGCGTTCTTAGCGCATAAAAGATGCCCACTACCAAGTAGATAGGATTGAAACAATTAGATAGCCACCAGTTCTTGTACGTTGTTGTCGACCATGGTGTCGCCTGCACCTTGAGACACAACCTTGCCCCGTGATAGCACTGTATAGTTATCAGCGAGCTCTTCGGCAAACTCATAGAACTGCTCGACCAACACAATCGCCATATCACCCTTGTCTGCTAAGTCGCGAAGCACGCGGCCGATATCTTTGATAATAGACGGCTGTATACCTTCGGTTGGCTCATCCAAGATCAATACTGATGGCTCGGAGGCGAGCGCACGAGCGATAGCAAGCTGCTGCTGCTGGCCACCAGACAGATCACCGCCGCGACGATGCTTCATCTCATCGAGCACTGGAAAGATATCATATAAATGCTTGGGTACTTGCTTGGCTTTACTGCGTGAGAATTTTGCCATACCAATCAAGATATTTTCTTCTACCGTCAGTGTCGAAAAGATATCGCGACCTTGCGGTACATAGGCCAAACCTGCTCGGACACGCTGCTCTGGTGACATCTTACTGATGTCTTTATCGTTGAGTAAGATTTGCCCTGATTTGATCGGCAATATACCCATTAAGCATTTGAGCAGCGTGGTTTTGCCCACGCCATTACGCCCAAGTACCACGCTGCACGCGCCTATAGGTGCTGTGAACGAGACGTCTCGTAAAATATGACTGCCGCCGTAATATTGATTGATGCCATTGACTTGTAACATGACGGTCTCCTAACCTCTACATTGTTTTCTGATGTCTATATTGTCTAGCCGTGTATTTACTCGAGATACACTTGATCATCACTCTAGCTATTGACCAATTATCGGCCCAAATAGGACTCAATAACCGCTTCATTGGCTTGCACTTCCGCCAAAGTACCTTCGGCTAATATCGCCCCTTGTGCCAATACTGTGACTTTTTCACTGATAGCATCGATAAAAGTCATGTCATGCTCAACCACCACTAGAGTATGATTTTTCTTTAGTCGTAGACATAGCTCTGCTGTATGCTCGGTTTCGGCATCGGTCATGCCTGCTACTGGCTCATCGAGCAAAATAAGCTTGGGGCTCTGCATCAGCAGCATGCCAATCTCTAGCCATTGCTTTTGACCGTGAGAGAGCAGCCCGGCAGGTTTGTTGGTTTTGTCGGTCAAACGAATTTGTTCAAGAGTAGCATCGAGTGTGTCGCGAGTATCGGCATCGAGTTTGTTAAATAAGCTTTTAGCAACGCGCTTATCTTTTGGCGCCGCAAGTAGTAAATTATCCATGACATTAAAATTTTCAAATACGGTGGGCTTTTGAAACTTACGACCGATACCTGCTTCAGCGATTTCTTCGGTAGATAGGCTAGCAAGGTTATGCGTTTGACCAAAAAATACACTACCGTCAGTAGGGCGGGTCTTACCAGTGATGACATCCATCAGCGTGGTTTTACCTGCACCATTGGGACCAATAATACAGCGTAGCTCGCCCTCTTCGATATAGAGTGAGAGATTGTTGAGTGCTCGAAATGAATCAAACCAAACGCTCACATCTTCTAGGTATAGCGCAATACCGTGGCTAAAATCGACGCCTGATGGCTTAGGATGACTGCGTCCCGTACCGCCATGAGTACGCCCATACTCATTGATAAGCTGCTCAGTCGTTGATGGTTTATCACTTAGCATTATTGTTTCTCCTTTTTGAATCGGTCAAACAAGCCCATAATGCCATTGGGTAAAAACAAGGTGACTACGACGAATAGCCCGCCTAATATCAATAGCCAAAACTCAGGGTAAGCGACTGTAAAGTAGGTTTTGACCGCATTCACCACACCCGTTCCCAAAATCGCACCGATCAAACTTCCTCGGCCGCCAGTCGCGACCCAGACTGCCATCTCGATTGAGTTCACAGGGTTCATTTCACTCGGGTTGATAATACCGACTTGCGGCACATAGAGCGCGCCTGCGATACCAGCAATGACAGCGGACAATACCCAAGCGGATAGCTTGTACCATAGGGTACGATAACCCAAATACTGCAAGCGGTTTTCGCTATCGCGAATCGCACCCAGTACGCGTCCATAAGGCTGGTTCATCAAATGACGCAAACCCATGTAAGACACCAGCAGTGCCAAAGCAGTCACGAAACATAGCACGGCACGGGTTGAGGCAGCCGTAATATCGTAGCCTAAAAGGGTAGTGAAACCAGTAAAACCATTATTACCACCGAAGCCTGTTTCGTTACGGAAGAATAGCAACGCTGCAGCATATACCATTGCTTGGGTGATGATGGAGAAATATACGCCTTTGATCTTGGAGCGAAAGGCAAAAAAACCAAAGATAAAGGCAATCAGTCCTGGTACTAAGACTACTAATGCTACTGCCCACCAAAAATGCTGCGTACCTGCCCAGTACCATGGCATCTCAGTCCAGCTCAGAAAACGCATAAAATCAGGCAAGCCATTGCCAGCAGTCTCACGCGTTAAGTACATACCAAACGCATAACCACCCAACGCAAAATATAGACCATGTCCCAAGCTTAGAATGCCAGCATAGCCCCAGACCAGATCTAGTGCTAATGCTACCATCGCCAGTGCCATGATCTTACCAATAAGCGTGATCCAATAAGCTGAGAGATGAAAAGGTGAGGTCTCTGGCATTAGGTGTAGCCAAGGGAGTATTAAAAGTATGGCAAAACATAAACCGATTAAAATGGCACTGCGCCGCGAGTCAGACAGTAATTTGGTCAGTATCATAGAGCTCTCCTTATTCGACAAAGCGGCCTTTGAGGGCAAATAAACCTTGTGGCCGCTTCTGAATAAACAGAATCACAAGAACCAACAGCACAATCTTAGCCAATACTGCGCCAATACCAATCTCAAGTACGGTGCCACTGACACCCAATCCCAAGGCGGCCAATACCGCGCCCCACACTTGTCCGACACCGCCCACAACGACGACTAAAAACGTATCAATGATATAGGTCTGACCCAGATCAGGACCGACGTTGCCTACTTGCGCCAGTGCACAACCTGCCATACCAGCCAGCCCAGAGCCTAGACCGAATGCCATCATATCGATGCGTGCTGAAGGGATACCAACGGCACGCGCCATTTGACGGTTTTGAGTGACGGCGCGTATAAATAACCCAAAGCGAGTCTTGTTGAGCAAGTACACCAGTAGCGCCACGACGATGACCGTAAACACGATAATGGCGATACGGTTATAAGGTAGTACTAGGCTTGAGGACACTTGATACGCACCGCTGAGCCATGCCACGTTACTGACTTCAACGTTTTGTGCGCCAAAAATCATCCGCACCAGCTGCATGAGAATCAGACTCACGCCAAAGGTCGCTAATAGTGTCTCTAGCTCACGACCATATAACGGACGAATGACAATGCGCTCAATAATCATACCGATGATGGCGCTGACCAAAAATGCTGCGGGAATAGCAACAAGCAAGTACCAGCCCGCCATGTCTGGCATATAAGCTTGGAATGCGTTTTGCACCATATAGGTGGTATAAGCGCCAATCATGATCAGCTCACCGTGCGCCATATTAATGACGCCAAGCAACCCAAAGGTAATTGCAAGACCAAGCGCTGCTAGCAATAAAATACTGGCCGTACTCATACCAGTGAAAATATGCCCCGTCCACGTGCTTATCTGAATACGGCGTGCCACGCTATCTCTGGCATCAATTAGCGCTGCTTCGAGCGTAGGATCCACGTTATCGGCTGCAAGAGCGGACTCGATATCAACCAATACCTGCGGGCTGTCGCTATCGGCGAGTAGATTGACCGCGGCGATCTGAGTGGGGAGGTCACCGTTTTTGAAGTCAATACGAGCTTGTAGTGCGGCTAATGCTTTTTTGACTTTGGTATTGTCTTCATTTGCGGCTGCTGCTGTGATAATGGCTGGATCGACTTGATCGATGTTATTAGCCAAAATCTCCACCGCTTGCAGGCGCTGAGCTGGCTTATCAGATTCGAGCTTTACCTTTGCCTGTCCAAAAATAAGCGCTGAGCGTAATGTGTTGGTCAACGTTATTTGTGATAAATCACTAGGCCAGTCTGACGTTTCTTTTTTGTCAGGATAAGTAAATAGCTGATCCTCTGCATTGAGCAAATAAGTCTGTCCATCATTGCCTTGGTATAGCTCGTCATTTGCAATCAACTCAACCAAACTGTCCAAACTCTCAACCGATCCTGGCCAATTGCTTAGCATGGCTTGGCGTTGACTAAAGTCTCCTGCCACAAATTGGGGAATAGCATCGCCTACAGTTGCTTGGCTAATCGTTGCTGGATGAGCAGTGGGAGATTTTGCAGGCGTTGAGGCATTAGCAGGTGTGGTCAATGACTGATCATTGTTTATGCGTAATGTGTCATTACCGTCGGTCATTGACTCCGATGTCGCAGCGACGGTGTTCGCAGATTGAGTGGCCTTAATCATATGGTCATGGGCATGTTCTGTATTACCATGGTCACCGTGATCAGCATGTGCAGTGGTGGCCAAGGTCGTTATGAATAACGTGGTGACTGCAAGTAGCCGCAAAATCGTGCACACTGAAAAACGAGTGACGTGCGTCATTAGCCCGCTTAACGATGCTTGTTGAGCGTTATCATTTTTGGACGATATTTGCCCTGCAAATGGGCGTAAAGTGTGGCGCTGCATATGCGGCTCCCTATGTTTTACAGACAACAAACCTTCAGCCTCTACCGCTCATGTCTTAAGCGATAAAGGTTTGATAAAGTTTGAAGGGTTTTAAAAGGTCAAACATAACTATAAAGTCAAACATAGCTATGGCGGTTGAACGCGCTCTGATTCGTGATTATGCTCAGGCGTTATAGGCTCACCAGCCATATATTTGTCAGCATACAGTCATTAAAAATACGATCTATTTAGGAATGTACTCGCTCCAAGGCTGAGCTTGGATGACTTCTGGCGTCTTAAAAATCGTATCAAATTGACCATCGGCACGAATTTGACCAATCATGACAGGTTTCCATAAATGATGGTTTTCCTCATCCATTTTTAGCGTGTAGCCTGAAGGCGCATCAAATGTCTGTCCAGCCATGCTAATACGTACTTTATCGACATCAGTGGTACCTGCTTGTTCAACGGCTTGTTTCCACATATTGATGCCCACATAGGTGGCTTCCATCGGATCATTGGTCACAACCTTTTCAGCATTTGGTAGTTTTTGATCTAGTGCATACTGCTTATAACGTTTGGTAAAGTCGCTGTTGGTTGGGTTTTTGATCGACATAAAGTAGTTCCATGCCGCCAAATGCCCTTGCAATAAACTGGTATCGATGCCGCGTAGCTCTTCTTCACCGACTGAGAATGCCATAACCGGAATGTCTGAGGCGTTGATACCTTGGTTGGCAAGTTCACGATAGAACGGAACATTTGAGTCGCCATTGATGGTAGAGATTACGGCTGTCTTTTTGCCTGTTGAGAACTTTTTGACATTGGAGACGATGGTTTGATAATTACTAAAGCCAAACGGTGTGTACTCTTCCATGATGTCTTCATCAGCAATACCTTTTGACTTTAAGAACGCCTTTAAGATCTGGTTGGTGGTTCGTGGGTAGACGTAATCAGTACCTAACAGTACAAAGCGTTCTGCGCCGCCACCTTCTTCACTCATTAAGTATTCAACCGCGGGTATAGCCTGCTGATTAGGCGCTGCGCCAGTATAAAAGATGTTTTCTGATTGCTCCTGTCCTTCGTACTGCACAGGATAGAACATCAAGCCATTTAGCTCTTCAACCACTGGTAATACTGACTTGCGTGATACTGATGTCCAGCCACCAAAAATAACATCTACTTTGTCTTGGGTGAGTAGTTGACGGGCTTTTTCAGCAAACAACGGCCAATCAGAAGCAGGATCAACGACCACAGGTTCTAGCTGTTTGCCGAGTACGCCGCCGCTGGCATTAATCTCATCGATGGTCATGAGTGCCGTGTCTTTTAGAGAGGTTTCGGAGATTGCCATGGTGCCAGATAGTGAATGCAAAATGCCCACTTTGATGGTGTCGCCATCAGCAGCAGGAGTCGTCGTTGTTTCTGTAGTGGTTTCGGTTGTTGTCTCTGTAGAGGTCGCCGTTTCAGCAGGTTTTTGACAGCCAGCGAGGCTCAAGCTACCAACGACAGCGATGGTTAATAGTGAGAAGCGAGATTTGATTTTGCTGGGTAAGTGAGAGTCAACACACTGAGGATTGGCTAAAGTTGGTAACGAAAACATGGACATCTCCTAAATAAACACAAAAAGTAAAAATACTGCTGCTGAACAATAATTAAGACTTCAAGTTCTGTGCCAAGTCAAAAAAGTCAGTAATCGAGTAATAATTGAGCAATAATTAAATCTTGTCGGTTGTTTTCATTAATTTAGTGCACGATTGTTAATAAAAGTGCACCATAAAGGGGAGAGGAATAAAAAGTTGGTGCAGTGTATAGAGCAGCACACTGAAATAGAGAAGCTCTCATTCAAAGACCTGAGGCGATAAAAAAGTTTCTATTAAAAACGGTCAAAACGGCTACGGTAATCTTGCTAAGATAGAGGTTCTCTTATGCGCTTATCTGATATAAGACTGACGGTGACGCTAGGATAATTTCATTTTGAGGAATGACGTATGAATGTCCACCTAACACACTGGTCTGTCTCAAATGATCGTACCAGTATATTGTCTGCGTTCGCTCGAATGACGCGGCTCAATGTCCTGCCAGTGATATGCGGTAGCAGTGCAGTATGGGGTATATCTAGTGCACAAGCAGCTATCAGTAGCGTCGAGCAAGTGACTATCTATCAGGGACTGGCAAGTGTCACACGTTCGTTGCCTATCACAGAGAGTGGCGAGCAAACCGTGATATTCTCTTGCCTGTCACCTTATATAGATAAAGAAAGTCTAAGCGTACAGGCAATAGGTAATGTCAATATTGGTGAAATCAGTATTGAAGCGTTGAGTGGAGAGCAAGCCGCCCAATGCCAATACCAAGGCGATACTAAAGTGCAGACGCAGCAAAACACTCTAGCCAGTATCAATGCTGAATTAGAAGCGGCGCGCTTGGCAAAAGCATACTTACAAAATTTGACTAAAGCCACGCAAGTCAACACAGCGAGTACGATTGCAAATAACGCACGCGACATAGAAGCGCAAGCAACCCGCATTAACCAAAAGATTTTTAATATTGAGCGGCGACAGGCAAGTGCCCAAGACGCACTGAATCAGCTGATGGCGGGCAGCGCAACGTCAACCTCCAATGATGTGACACAGGTAAGTGTGCGCACTGCCAGTCGCTTGCCAAGTAGCGTTAAATTGCACTATCAAGTACAGGGTGCAGGTTGGGAGCCTACGTATCAGGCGCGTCTCAACACCAATAGTGATCAGTTGAGTCTCACCGCCTCGGCGATCATCGCCCAGCAAACGGGTGAGAACTGGACCAACGTACCTGTCACTCTCAGTACCGCTAATCCCAACCAAAGTGCGACAGGACAACTGCCATATGTACCGCGCCTATCGCTATATGAAGAAAACCAAAATGCTCAGTATGCATCAGCTATGGCGGATAACACGCCTGTAGTCGTGTCTGCAAGAGAGAGCTATAGCGACGACTCTAGCTCGCCAAATATGGCGCCGCTACCGAACTTTACGGTCAGTAGCCAGAACAAAAACGGTATCATCGAGTATCGGTTAGCGCAGCTGGTGAGTATCCCTAGTGATGGTAGACGGGTACGCACAGTTATTGGCGAGCAGTCTGGCGGCAGTAAGCTGTGGGTTCGAAGTACCCCTAGCGTTGAGACGACAGCGTATTGGTATGCATCAGCGCCATTTCTGACGCCAGAGTGGGTGGATGGGTCATTACAGCTGTACCGTGATGACAACTATGTCGGACAGTCGCGCTATAATTATCAGATGCTAAAAGAGCAGGGGATTGGTTTTGGCCGTGATTCAAATATTCTCGTGAAAGCGCTGATCAACGAAGATAAGCAAGGTGAAAAAGGTGTGCTAAGCCGCACACAAACCTTAACGACTACCCAAGCCTATCAATTTACTAACCAGCATAACCGCGCTGTACGCTTGCAAGTACTAGGTAGCGAGCCTATCAGCCGCGATGATAGTCTGAAAGTTACAGTCACCCACACGCCGCCTATCACTGATCGCAATTGGAATGACAATCAAGGCATGGTGGCGTGGGATTTTGACTTGCCGAGTAAACAGTCACAGGTTATACGCTCAACGTCTCAAATCAGTTACCCTGCTAATAAAATATTGAGTGGTAATTGATAACCGGCGCTTGATTAGTAAATCAGCTTTAAGTGATGATTTTTATTTTTACCGAAAATCTCGCGCCCAACATAAAATAATAAAAGGAATGCTATGTGTATTGTTGCCATTGCTTGGCAGTTATTTGACGAACTACCTTTAGTACTATTGTCCAATCGCGATGAGTTTTTACAGCGTCCGACGGATCCGCTACATCAGTGGGCTGACCAGCCTATTTATGCAGGACGTGATAGCCAAAGCGGTGGGACTTGGCTGGGCATTCATCAGCAGCCACTGCCAGATAAAGAAGGAAGCGTTATATATGAGCAGAACGGACGCTGGGCGGCAGTATTGAACTTTCGTGATGGTGTGCAGGCAGGTATTAATGAGCGTTCACGAGGTGAGCTGGTCACCCATTTTTTGACTAGTATGCTTAGTCCGATGACATTTGCACGGCAGATTGATTTGCAAAACTATGCAGGCTTTAACCTGATTATTGGTGACGCCACTCAAGCTGTCATCGTTAATAATCGCGGTCATGCACCCACGCCATTATATGCAGGTCTGCATGTCATATCTAACGGTCAGCCAGAATCAGCTTGGTTTAAGACAGAACGTCTGCGCGGCAGGCTGCGCCAAGAGGTGTTGCCATTGATTGCTGAGGACAGTTCGGCTGAATACTGGCAAGCGGCGGCATTCGATGTACTATCGGATAACACCAAAGCACCAGATGATCAGCTGCCAGAGACAGGTATGAGCACTGAGATTGAGCAAACCTTGTCCTCTGTTTATATTGAACCAATAGTTTTTGGTGATGTTAAAACCAACACACCAACTTATGGTACGCGAACTCAAAGCATTTTGACATTACGCAAAGATAGAGATGCAGATTTCACGACCGATATCATCAGCCGAGAATTTGACGGTAATCCAAAGTAGTCATCAATAGCGTTTTGAGAGTATAGGTCTAGGAGCATAAAAAACACCCACGGTAATTGCTAAAAATTCTAGCTATTATAGTGGGTGTTTTGCATCGTACTATTGAGTAACTCATTACATAAGCAGATGGTTATTCTGCTCAGGAATGATCAGTTCTTGCTTTAGGGGGAGTTCGCGTACCAATTCTTGCAAGGCACGGCGATAAACGCCTCGTTTAAAGTGAATTACTTGTCCGAGTGGGTACCAGTAACTGACCCATTGCCAATGGTCAAATTCAGGCTTCCCTTCATCGAAGCGAATATGTTGAGTATTTGGCTCATCTAAGCGTAGCAAAAACCATTTTTGTTTTTGCCCAATACACAAGGGGTGCTGGCCATGACGTACATAACGTTTTGGCAAACGATAGCGCAACCAGTCTTGCGTGACTGCCAATAAGTCTACGTGACGCGGATGTAAGCCGACCTCTTCCCAGAGCTCGCGATACATTGCATCCATCGGCGTCTCCCCGCGGTCGATACCACCCTGCGGAAATTGCCAAGCGTTGTGACCAATACGTTTTGCCCACAGAACCTGCCCTTGTGTATTTGCCAAGATGATGCCGACGTTGGCGCGAAAGCCGTCTGCATCTATCATGACTAAACCTTTTAATTTGTTTAAAAATAGCTCGTCCTAGATCCAAATCATAATAGCAATCGTAATTATTATAAGGTGATTGTTATTGATATCTGCCTAAAACGAGTTTCATTACCGTTATTAAACCAAGAAATAAGCAAAATGTGTAACAGTATTTTGCTATAAAATGTTTCACGAGTTTTACCTTTTAAAATCAACTATTTATAAATGAACTCTTGTATGTTTATAAGATAATGGTTTTGTAGGCGTGGTAATGAGCAGCGACAAATGCACTATTCCAAAACAATCAAAAGGTTTACGAAATAACAGCTTTATCAAAAATCGAAGAGTAAGAGTAGTGTATTTACTCATCGTGACACGGTAGCAGAACAATGGCTCTATAAAATCTTGCTTTGGCTTATGCTACACTAGCCAAGTGTTATATATTTCAAACAATAAAAATAGGCAATATGCCAATCAAAGTAAGGAGCATCTGCAATGTCAGAATCAAAAGCAAGCGTCACATGGCAAGAAAACAAAGCCTTTATGGGCGTGTCACCATCAGGGCATAACGTACAGCTTGATGCTGATAAAGAAAAAGGCTCAAGCCCGATGGAGCTGATCCTGCTAGGATTGGGTGGATGCGCCAGTTACGATGTCGTAGAGATTTTACAGAAATCACGCCAAGCAGTAACGGATGTACGTTGTGAGCTAACTGCCCAGCGCGCTGAGACCGTACCAGCAGTCTATACTGATATCCATATGCATTTCATTGTCACGGGTCAAGATGTCAAAGAAAAACAAGTCGAAAAAGCCATTAATTTATCAGCAGAAAAATACTGCTCTGCTAGCCGTATGCTAGTGGAAGGTGGGGTCAACATTACCCACGATTTTGAAGTGATTGCAGGTTAGGGACTTATACAATGATCAGTGCACTCTTTGACTTAGTTTCTGATAAAGTTGCCTCCGCTATCTGGGCGATGATAGCCGCAAGTTTACTGCCATGGGCAGTATCTTTAGTGGCAAAAATATCCGGTGGATTTAGAATCAGAAACAATGCGCATCCACGTGACTTTATGCAAAGCACTACTGGTATTGCTGCACGCGCTGATGCCGCACAAAAAAACAGCTATGAAACCTTACCTGTATTTTTAGCAGCTGTACTGACAGCGATGCTACTCTTTGTACCGCAGTCTATTATTAATGTATTGGCTTGGTTGTATGTAATGATTAGGATTGGCTACTGCACCGCTTATATTACCAACTTATCGACATTTCGCTCTATTCTCTGGGTATTGTCGATGGCATGTTGTCTAATGCTGTTTTATTTAGCGATACGAGTCAGCGTATAGCACTGCCCATTGTTACTTATAAAGCAAGCCACGTATGACTAGGTGATTATTTTTGCACACTCGCTTGTAGTGCGCTAATAATCACCGCTTTATTTTTTTCTCTTTTAATCCTTTCCCATAATGTTTGCGCCTCAGCATAGCCTTTGGTAAGCATACCTAGCCACTGCTTATAACGACCGACCAACACCACATCATTCTTTGCTGCGCCCTCCAAAAACTTAATCTGATGGGCGATCAAATCTTGCCATAACAATGTAGAGGCATTCTCTAGACTTTCAGTATTGCTCTCAGCATTAGCATTAGTATGGCTATCGACCTGTGCAACCAGATCGGGACGCGTGACTGCACCGCGACCTAACATCAAATGATGCGTTGCCGACTGCGTCATACAGTCATTTGCTTGCGCTGCTGTCCATATTTCCCCGTTGGCAATGACTGGAATATCGAGCGCATTAAAACTTTGGATTTTGTCCCAATAGGCAGGCGGCTTATAGCCTTGGGTCTTGGTGCGGGCATGAATAGTGAGCCAGTCAGCGCCACTTGCGGCAATCGCGCCGCGAATATCATCCATTCGGCTAGTATCGGTATAGCCCAAGCGAATCTTTGCTGATACAGGAATATGCGCGGGCACAGACAGACGTACTGCACTGATAATCTGATACATGGTTTCGGGTTCATCTAACAATACAGAACCCCCACGATGGCTATTGACCGTCTTGGCAGGGCAACCGAAGTTGATATCAATCGCAGGTGCGCCAAGCTCGCAAGCATAAGCAGCGTTTTCTGCCATCAGCTGCGCGTCGCTACCCAAAATCTGCACATGGATGGGCGTGCCAGAGGCGGTCTTGGCATCATGATGGAGTTCGGGGACGTACCTATAGAAAACATGCGCAGGCAAGACATGCTGAGTAATACGAATAAACTCACTCACTGACCAATCATAAGGACGCCCTAAATCTGATGCAATCTGCGTTAGAATTTGGCGCATCAATGGATCGGTCAAGCCTTCCATGGGTGCGAGGAGGCGGACGGGGTTGGCAAATAGGTTTTCTGATAGAGGCATATATTCAAAAGACTGTTTTTAATAAATGTAAAATAATTTCATTCTAGTATTATAGTCCTTAATAAATTAAAACAGGACTTTATTATGTCTGAAATACGAGTAGAGTCAGTCAAAAGTATTCCGCTTTATAGTGTTGTACCGTTAATTAATCATATAAGTTATGATTCATGGTTATTAAGAGTGTCTTTATTCTTTTCAACTGAAGAAATACGGCAAATGGTGTACGTCGATTTCACTGATATTATTGGATTTAGAGTATTAGATAATGGAAACCTTGTTGAATTTTGGAATGATGATTGCCCGAACGGTTGGCTATGGGAGGTTAACGATGGAGGTTGGTTCGACTTAGAAAAACAGCGAGAAGGCTTTGTAACAGGTTATTTTGAAAAAGACCTATTAACAGAGTATCTAGTAATCGGAATAGACGACTGTATTAGCATTCTATCCCCTAGTGCACCAAAAATTACTACAGTAGATCCTCTACTTTAAAAACAGATTAGCTACTTGGGATAAAATATGCACAATACGTTTAGAAGGTGGTTAACAGAGTTAGAAGACATGGTAGTGATATGTGCTGAAGATATTCATCAGGAAGCAGCGCAAAACATAGTTAGCTTTGGCTTTAACCAAGATCTACTTGTAGAGTGGAGCGAAGATTCTGTCATAGAGTTTATTAGTAAATGCGCTAATTTATATCATAGAAAAAGTGGTGTTTCAGAAATGCTATTTTATGCATGGTTCGATGAGCAAGCAGGACAAATCAGAATTTCTGCCGTCAGCCAGTCGCACAAAAAACTGCCTTTTAGATGCGAGCTAAATCAAGTGACTTTAAATGAACTGGTGAACGGAATCTATGCTGATGATTCTGGCTTATATACAAAAGGGAAGTTAGATATATGGCAACAGAAGGTTTAAAAACTAAAAAGAGCTCAAGACCCAAAAATCACTTTTTTCCCTGTCTGTAATCCAGAGATCAAGTCTTTAATATTGTGAATGTCTAAATTACTCTGCGCGCGCGTACAGGCAACATAGAGCAAGCGCAATTCCTCTGGGCTTATCTTGACCGCATTAGTGGTCACATCATAATAAAAGTCATCATCGAGCTGTACTTTGCCCCACTCGAGCCCTTTGGCTTTGTGCGCGGTCGAGATGACATAGTCCGCATTGTCAATACTGGTGAGACTGTTGACCGCTTGGCTGAGTACATTAGTGCCGTGGTCATCGACCAGTTTGACCAGTGTTTTCAAATCGCTGCCTTCATTGGTTTCAGCGTACTCTTGCACATCACCCCAATTATAGAAATAAGCCAGCTCAGGTACACCGTAGGCCGACTTACCATTTTTTAAGTTTTCGGCTGCCTGACAGAACTTGAGCATACGATCGGTATCTGCTTGTAGCGCAACGCGATGCCCGTGCTTTAACCCTGTGAGTAGTTGTGACATCGCTGCGGCATTGGTACGACAGAGAATAGCGTCTTTTTTACTATGTACCATGCCTTTATCGGTAGAGGACTGTTTGTTCGGATTGCCCTTTAGTGGCACCTCTTCTTGTAGGGCTTTTAGCAAGGTATTGGCCACTTCTGCAATCGGTTCACCAAAGCGAAAGGACTGCGTCAATAATGTCTGCGGTAGTGGCAGTTTTTTCATGGCATTGACCGCGCCGCGCCATTCATAAATCTGCTGATGCGCATCGCCCACATAGATGACTTGTCTCGATTGCTGGGTCAAAATGCCCATCATCAAGGGGTCAGCATCTTGCGCTTCATCAAACAAAATAAAATCCGCAGGGATACTAGGCTTGGATAGCGCCCATAGTTTAAGGTAAATATCATGGCCGATACCTGCAGGATGACGCGCATCGATCGATTGTAACCAGCGTTGCTCAACAGCAGGGTAGAGCATCTCACGCAGTTGCTCTGCGTCCGACGCATCGAGCCAACTGGGGAACAGGATATGCCTTGGCGCAGGGTAGCTGGCATGTGTACTACAGAAATTACTGACCGCATCGCTGACGAACCGAGATAACCTGGCTGGCGTGAGCGTAATATATCTATTGACCCCATCCATTTGCCGACGTACTTGCACAGGCTGCAGTCCCAAGTCGTCACCCAGACGTTTGGGTGAAAAGCGCGGCAAAGACAGCTTTGCGGTAATATCACGAGCGACATGTCGATAGGCCAGCGAGTGAAACGTACGGCATTCTACATGCGGCGGAAACTTCTGCCGTGCATCATTGGCAATGGCTTTGTTAAACGCCAAATATAGACCGCGCCCACGTAAACGTTCCCCAATTAGCTTGAGGGTCGTTGTCTTACCAGCACCTGCATAAGCGACCACTTTAAATGACTTGTGATCCATCGCCATATTCAGCGCGGCAAGCTGCTCATCAGTGGGGTCGCTCATATAAGCTGGCATCGATGCGGACATAATAAAGTTACCTAAAGTACAAAAAATGATTAAAACACAAGGGGCAAAAAAAGCCATTGGATAAACAATGGCTTAGAGATGATGATGGTGCTAAAACGTGATAATAAGCGCTAAGCTTACTGATGGGACAAGAAGAAAATATGTGAGCAGTTTACAGCACAGTTTTATGTATCTAGTCTCATTCTAATCTAAATTAGGACCTATTGGACATCCAAATAGGGCACTGGTGAGACTATTTTTTGACTGCTGATGTCAGATTAGGGCTTGTCTCTTCTTTTATCAAAATTTTTGCCAGAAATAAACCAAGCTCAAACAACAGCCACATTGGAAAGGCTAACATCAACATCGATACCCCATCAGGTGGCGTGACGACGGCAGCCACAGCAAAACAGCCAACAATGATATAACGGCGTTTTTCTTCTAGACTTTGAATGGAGACAATGCCAGCCAATATCAATAGTAAAGTGACAACGGGAATCTCAAAGGTTAAGCCAAATACCATAAATAGTTTTAAGGCAAAACTCAGATAACTATCGATATCGGTCATCGGTAGTACGTTTTGCGGGGCAAACAAAATAAAGAATTTTAAGACGCCTTTTAGGACAATAAAATAAGAAAAGGCCACACCTGCATAAAACAAAAATATCGAGGACAGGAGGACTGGAATAGCAATTTTCTTTTCTTTTTTGTATAAGCCTGGCGCGACAAATGACCAAATTTGATAGAGGATATAGGGCATCGCCAAAAATGCAGCAACGAAGACCGTCAGGCGTATCGGTGCCATAAAGTTGGATGTGATATCAGTGGCAATCATCGTTGAATTGGCGGGCAACTGCGCAACTAGCGGATCTGACAAAAAATTATAAAGCTCACGTGAATAACCGACTAATGCCAAAAATATGACTAAAACAGCCACGCATATTTTGATCAAATGCCGGCGCAGCTCGATTAGGTGCTCGGTAATGGGCATGTCGCCCAACGAGCTCAGCACGTCATCTGCTGCTTTGTCTTTAGGATCGTTTGCTGTATCTGTATCTTGACCAGTGATATTGGCAGGGCTGTCTGAGTGCGCGATTTTTTCTTGGCGGCTTTTTTTGCGTTTGAATAATTGCATCAATCAGTCTCCTGCTTGTTGTCAGAAGTCTGTATATCTATAGGGTTATTTAGCAAAGTATCGGCTTTATAATTTGGTACATATGGGGGAATCGGTAAACGTCTTGCCTTGTCATAAGCACCGAGGCGAAACCACATGTTTTCCCATGGCCGGGTATTTATGACTTGAGTAATTGGAACGACCCTATCACTGTCATCGCTACTGTGGTCACTCTTAGATAGTTGGTTATCTTCTAAAGTATCTTCGCGCGTATCAGTGGCATAACGATAGTCGAATGCTTTTGGTGTGGCTGATTTTCGATGAGGGGTGCCGTTTTCTTTACTCTCTTCATTATTGCTATCATTTGTGACGTCATCAGACATTGAAGATGGACTATGTGAGCTTTCAAAAGCTTTCATGTTGCCACGCATCTCAGCCATCTCACGTCTCATATCAGCTTCGGTTTCGCGAATTTTGGCAAGCTCTTTTTGCATTTGTTGGCGTGTCTCAGCCAGATCCAACTCTGCTTCTATCTCGGACTGTAAGGTCGAGACGGTGCGACGAATTTTGGCATACCATTGCCCAGCCGTACGCGCTGCCTGCGGCAGTTTTTCTGGGCCCAAGACAATGAGAGCGATAACGCCAAAGAGGAGTAATTCAGAAAACCCAATATCAAACATAATGGTCCGATGTCACTGTCTAAATGCTATACATTATGCTTATCATCAACCTTGGTGGTTGCTGTGCGCTCTTCGGTATGGGCTGTGCCGTCGTGATCAAGCACCACGTGTTTTTTGGCGTGTTCTGTATTTTCGTCTTTGACCGCTTCTTTAAAGCCTTTAACCGCACCGCCTAAATCTTTGCCAGCATTTCTAAGTTTTGAAGTGCCAAAAACGACAACGACAACAACCAATAGTATTAGCCAATGTGTAATAGAAAAACTACCCATAACGGTATCCTTGTGACTTGGTTTTGTGACTTAGTTTTCAGTCTTTATATGTATATTTTGCAGTTACAAAAGGTTTACGTATCAAACAAAAAGCATCGACATATAAGTCGAGATAAAACAGAGATATATTATAACCTGCAGTTATTACAAATAGATGAAAACAACAGTAATCAAATAAAAGTGATGCTTATTGCATAAGTGCTATCTGGCAGCCTTTTCATCGATACCTGACAACCCAAAACGTCTGCCCAGTTCGCCCAACACAGCATCTGACTCAATATCAAACCACGCCAGTCCAACTAGGGTGTGAAACCAGACATCTGCCACTTCATATATTAGCTCGTGACGCGCCTCGTCATACTGCGCCTTATCCCTACTTTTATCACAGTGAGCAAAATCCTTAGCAGCGATGATGCTCTCTGTACTTTCTTCACCGACTTTTTCTAATATCTTATTTAAGCCTTTGGCATATAGACTGGCTACGTATGAACTGTCAGCATCGGCTTGTTTTCGTTCTGCTAAGACTTGATCGAGCTGTTGTAGTACAGAGGCTTTATCAACTGACTCTTGGTTAGTAGCAGAATCAGCATGGGTATCATCTTTCTTGCCTTCAGGCATATCGTTAGTAGTTTTTGTAGCATGATAAATATCAGCAGGGTCTTTTAGTACCTTATCAACCGTTTGCCACTCTGGCGTTGGACCAGATAAATCTAAACGCTGATAAAAGCAAGATTCACGGCCCGTATGACAGGCAATACCGCCCGCTTGCGTGACACTAAGGACAATCACGTCAGCATCACAGTCTAGACGAATATCATGCACCGTCTGCGTATGACCTGATAATTCTCCCTTGTGCCATAATTTGGCACGCGAGCGCGAAAAATAAACGGCGGTCTTTGTTTGTGCCGTTAGTTGTAGTGCGTCGCTATTCATCCAAGCCATCATCAAGATACGACCTGACTGGTGATCTTGAGCAATCGCAGGAATCAAACCATCATCGTTAAAAGTTACGGCAGTCAGCCAAGCAGGTAAAGTCATAATGAATCTATCGTCTTATAGGTAAAAGGTGAAAAAGATCAATAAGCAATTATACTACTTATGAGTGAAGCAATGTTATGAGTGAAGTAATGAAGGATGCGAGGAGATGATTCGACAAGTTGTATCAGATGAATACTGATTAAAATAAAAGTACGCTATAGCCCACTATTTTACAGCCTAAATAAATGCGGATACAGCGCTTCTTTGGTCGTCTTATCGAGTTTGACTACTTTATTGAGGCTAAAGTCATAATTGACAAAGTGCTGCCGTGATTGTGCCATGATTTCACCAGTATGCATACGGGTGACCTTTATGACTATGTGACCGCCATTGTCATATATTGGCTCCACACCGACTTCGAATAAAAGCTCTTCGCGCACTCGTATACGGCTCATGATATCTAGCTGCAATTGATCAATAATCAAACCCTGTTGCTCTGCGTTGATATCCTTAATACCTTTGGCTTGTAGGAATCTAAGACGTGCCTCAGACAGGAGTGCTGTTAGAGACTCAACGGCCATATGCTGTCCCAAGTCAATCTCAGTATGACGCACACGCATCACTGTCTCAAAGACGAATAAGTCATCTTCAAATGCTAACGCTTGTTCTGACACACTATCTCCTAAAGTGATGGTAATTGATTACGCCACCTATCATGCGAGAGGCGAGTAGTATTACAGTGATTAAGACCTTATAGTACAGCTATATGTAGGCGATAAATACGCTTGATTCAATGGCACGCGTATCATGGAAACATACAGTACATACTTAAGCACAGCTTAAGCTGACATTCAATCTATTTGGAGACAAATTAGATATTTTATTGGAATTTTTGGCAGTGCTGTTAAGGCTTGTATTCTATTGGCTACCCGTCTTTATTATTCACCAGAGCCAAGCCAAAACTTTACTTGGCAAAACAACGCACTATCTGCTAAAATAGCGCCTCCCACCTCGAGGCAAATAGAGGTTTGGTTGTTATTTATGATAACAATTGGCCAGCATGACTATTTGACGACCAGGTTCTAAAACAGAAAAAGAGGCAAATCATCATGAAAAACAAGATGAAAACCAGAAGCGGCGCAGCTAAACGCTTCAAAAAAACAGCGAATGGCTTCAAGCGTAAGCAAGCATTCAAAAGCCATATTTTGACCAAGAAATCACCTAAGCGTATTCGCCAGTTGCGTGGTCTTAAGTTAGTGCATAAATCTGACGAAGCAGCAGTTCGTCGTATGTGCCCATACATCTAATAGCCTACCGTCATCTATATCTAATCAGAAATTATCTGATGAAATGATATTTGACTTTGCAATCTGACAATGGTGTTTGTCATTTGACAACATCATCACTCGCTTAACAGTGATCAAAAAAATCTTGGAGTAAATTATGGCCCGTGTAAAACGTGGTGTACAGGCAAATCGCCGTCACAAAAAAATCTTAAAGCGCGCAAAAGGCTACTACGGTGCCCGTTCACGTGTTTACCGCGTAGCGGTACAGGCAGTGACCAAAGCTGGTCAATATGCTTATCGTGACCGTCGCAACAAGAAACGTACTTTCCGTCGTCTTTGGATCGCACGTATCAATGCTGGTGCACGCTTAAATGGCTTAAGCTATAGCCGCTTTATCAATGGTATGAAAAAAGCAAACATCGCAATCGATCGTCGCGTTCTAGCAGACATCGCTATGCATGATGCAGCAACTTTCACAGCATTGGTCGAAAAAGCAAAAGCGGAATTGGCCTAAATATTAACCGTCCTTTAGATATGATGCTTTTAAATAATTATTTATAAGTAGTTATCTAAACGGATAGGACTAATATTGATTAATAGTATGATATTAATAGAAGCTACCGCTGGTCGGTGGCTTTTTTTATATTAAATTATTCCATGCCTAATCGATGTTGAGACTGTATCGACAGTAAATACGCTTATCATCGACTAAATATTCAAGCCATTCTAATAGCCAGTCTCTCTGTACATTCTGTATATGAATATAACTGGATAAATGGTTTGCAATATTTGGTCAAATCCCTACAATTAATTGTCCGTTTAAATCAGGAATAATGCGTCTTATGACTAACCCTGCTGCTACCAACGACTTGTCGGCGTTACCGACCTTGTCTTCAGAGCTAAGTGAGCTCAATGAGGCTCAACTTACTGAGTTTGCGAGTGCTGCTGAAGCTTTGATTGTGCAAGTAACTGATGCGCGTACACTACAAGACTTACGTGTGCAATTGACTGGTAAAAAAAGCCCATTGACAGGTTGGTCAAAGCAAATGGGTAAACTCGATGCCGATAATAAAAAGATCTATGGCGGCTGGTTGCATCAAGTGCGTAGTCGCATTCAGCAAGCACTTACTGATCAACAGCAGCAATTAGAAGTGGCTGCGCTCAACGCCAAGTTAGAGAGTGAGAGTATTGATGTTACTTTACCCGCTCGCGGTGGTCAAAAAGGTCATTTGCATCCAGTAACGATGATTACTCAGCGCATGCAGCAGTATTTTATTCAAGCAGGCTTTAATGTCGCAACCGGCCCTGAAGTTGAGAGTGATTACTATAACTTTGAAGCATTAAACATTCCCTCGCATCATCCTGCACGTGCGATGCATGATACTTTTTATTTTGATGCGCATTATCTATTACGTACGCATACCAGTCCGGTACAGATCCGTACCATGGAAAAAAACGAGCCACCAATTCGTATTATTTGTCCTGGCCGTGTGTACCGTAATGACTCAGACCAAACCCACTCACCAATGTTCCATCAGCTAGAGGGACTTATGGTTACCGAGTCGAGCACGTTTGCTGAGCTAAAGGGTTTGATCAGTGAGTTTCTAGAAGCGTTTTTTGCCAAAGAGCTAACCGTGCGCTTCCGTCCTTCGTTTTTCCCATTCACTGAGCCGTCTGCGGAAGTAGATATCTTGGATGATAACGGCAAATGGCTTGAGGTAATGGGCTGCGGCATGGTGCACCCACAAGTATTGACCAACTGCGGTATCGATAGCGACAAATATACTGGCTTTGCTTTTGGTATGGGTATCGAGCGCTTTGCGATGCTGTATTACGGTATCGATGATTTACGTTTATTTTTCCAAAATGACGTGCGCTTCTTAAAGCAATTTGGCTAGAGTGCTTTTGTTGATATAAAAGTGCCCCTTGTTAATATAGCAAGTTAATTTGCCAAGCTTTACTCCAACATCTTTATTATAAAATTCTGATCCGAGATATTTATGAAAATTAGCGAACAGTGGCTACGTCAATGGGTAAATCCCAACAATACTAGTGAAGAGTTGGCCGAGCAGCTAACCATGGCAGGGCTTGAGATTGATGATCGTTATGCCGTTGCCCGTGAGTTTAGTGGTGTGGTTATCGGTGAAGTCATCAGTGTTGAGCAGCATTCAGATGCAGATAAACTGCGTGTGACGCAGGTAAATATCGGCGCTGCTGAGCCATTACAAATCGTCTGCGGTGCGCCCAATGTGACCGTCGGTATGAAAGTACCCGTTGCAACTGTCGGTGCGGTATTACCAAGTGACGATAGCAAAGGTTTTAAGATTAAAAAGAGCAAGCTACGCGGTGTGGCCTCAAATGGCATGCTGTGCGGCGCTTCTGAAATTGACTTGGTCGATGACATCGATGGCTTGCTTGAGTTGCCTGAAGATGCACCAATCGGTACTGATATCCGTGAATACTTAGGTCTGGATAATCAAATACTGGACATCTCTATCACGCCAAACCGTGGTGATTGCTTTAGCGTTCGCGGTATTGCTCGTGAGATCTCAGTCATCAATGATTTGTCTGTACAAATACCAGCGATTCCTGACAACATAGTCGCTTCTAGTAATGGCACAACACCAGCGGTAACCGTTGATGCAGTAGAAGCATGTCCTCGATACTTGTTACAATCGATTAGCAATATCGATCGCAGCATTGAGACGCCGAAATGGATGCGAGATGCGTTGGTACAGTCAGGTCTACGCTCGCATGGCTTTTTAGTCGATGTGACCAACTATGTGTTGATGGAGTTGGGGCAACCGTTACATGCGTTTGATGCTGATACCATCGTCGGTGATATCGTTGTACGTTTGGCACAACCGTCTGAAACCCTTACTTTACTCAATGAGCAAACCGTTACCTTGACGGGTGATGAGCTCATCATTGCTGATGATAAAGGTGCCTTGGCCTTAGCTGGTATCATGGGTGGACAGCGCAGTAGCGTCACGGATAGCACCACCAACATTGTGTTAGAGAGTGCTTTCTTTAATCAGCTTGCTATCGCTGCACGCGCACGTCGTTTTGGTCTACATACTGATGCCTCGCAGCGTTTTGAGCGTGGCGTCGACTTTGAATTACCACAGCTGGCGTTGGCACGTGCTTGTGATCTGATCACTAGCATCACGGGCGGCGAAGCAGGTCAAATAGTAACAGTTGAGACTCTCGAGCATCTCCCAGCACGCGCGCCAATTACATTGCCAATCGCAAAAGTTCGTGATGTCATTGGTATTGATATTGAGCCATCAGAGATGGTACGTATCTTGACTCAATTGGGTTTTGACGTCACGCAGCAGAGTGATGAACTGGTTTGCATACCGCCATCTTATCGTTTTGATATGAGTATCCGCGAGGATTTAATCGAAGAAATCGCTCGTATCTATGGCTATGACAATATTCCAAGCGTATTGCCACATTTGCAAGTCAGCATGGATTATGACGATACTGCAGATTTGACGCATCAGATGAAGCTGGCATTAGTTGATAATGGCTATATGGAAGCTATCAGCTTTAGCTTTAGTGATGCAAAACTAGAAGCATTACTTGATGATGAGGCGCTAGGGGAGGTATTGGCACTGGCAAATCCTATCTCTAGTGATTTGGCTGTGATGCGTCGTACGTTACTATCGAGCCTACTGCCTTGCGTGCAATACAACTTGAATCGTCAGCAGCCGCGTGTACGTTTTTTTGAGACAGGTCTTAGCTTTGTTGGACAAAGTATTAGCGAGTTGGTACAAACGCCAAGCATTGCTTTAGTTGCCGTTGGTGATATATGGAGTGAGCAAGCGTATCAAAACCGTGCCTTAGATTTCTATGACCTAAAGCATGATGTTGAGCAGCTATTACCAGCACAAATCGATAGCGCCCGTATCCGCTACGAGCGTAGCACGCTGAGCTTCTTGCACCCTGGCCAAAGCGCTGAGTTGTATATCGATGATATATACGTCGGTTGGTTGGGTCAGCTGCATCCAAGTACGGCAAAGCAACTAGATTTGCCAACGACATGGGTTGCTCAATTGTCATTAGCACCGCTATTAACGATGGCTCGTGAGCAGCATGCGATCACCACGCCAAGTAAGTTTCCACAAGTACGCCGTGATATTGCTATCTTAGTTGACAGTGATATCAGTTTGCAGACCTTAGAGTCAACGGTGAGAGCTGCGGCAGGGGACTTGTTGGTTGATTTGTGGCTGTTCGATGTGTATCAAGGGGATAACGTGCCTACAGGTCAGCGTTCATTGGCGTTTGCATTGATATGGCAAGACAGTACTCAGACCCTATCTGATGACGCTGTAAAGACTGCTACGAACAATGTCGTACAGGCATTAACAGAGCAGCACTCAGCGCAGTTACGCGATAGCTAATTTTTAGTACTTAAAACACCCAGTGCTCTATAGCCTTTTACTTATTAGGCTATAGAGCATTGTTATTCGTAAAACCATTATCTATAACCTTTTTTGTTTATAGAATACGTTAAGTCGTTATTAATAAAGGATTTTAATGCATACTGTGTTAAAAAGCAGTCAAAAAACCTTTATAATGACTACTCTTAACCTCATACCGCTAAACCATGATATTCGACATCACGACATAGCATAGGAGTCGTACTGTGAGCACCTTAACCAAATCTGACATGATTGAGCACTTGATGAGTCACCTGAACCTAACACGCCAAGAAGGCCGCTGTTTGGTAGAGAACTTTTTTGATGAGCTGTCAGATAGTTTGATTGATGGCAAAGAGGTCAAGCTATCAGGCTTTGGCAACTTTGAGCTTAAAGATAAGAACAGCCGTCCCGGTCGTAACCCAAAGACAGGGGAGCCAGTTGCTGTATCTGCTCGCCGCGTTGTTACTTTTAAAACGGGACAAAAGTTTCGCCAAAAAGTCGATGAGCGTTTATTTGATACTTGATGTGTTGTTTAGTAGGAGCTCAAATGATGCTCTAGTAGCGTTTATTATTACTTTATAGAGCATCTACTGTGGTCTTTTATATCAGTGTTATAATATATAGTTCTGATATCGCTATAGCAGCCGAGACTAGATACAGCATGCGATATTAACACCATAATTTGGACATAAAAAAAGAGAGCATATGCTCTCTTTTTTTTACTACAGTGTATCTATTGTATGAACAATAAATTACTGAGCTTCTTCAACTACTACTTCGTCAGAAGCTTCAACAGCAGCAGTATCAGTTTCGCTAGCTACGTCCATGCTAGTAGTCGTACCGTCTACAGGAACTTCAGCGTCCATTTCGTCAGTAGCAGTAGCAGCTTGTGCATCAGCGATGTCAGCTTCAGCATCAACAACAGCAGCTTCAGCATCAGCAGTCATTTCGCCTTCAGCAGCAGCTTCGTTTAGCTCTTCAGATGCGTCTTGCACTTCTTCTTGTGCGTCAGATAGATCTTCAGCAGCGTTTTCTTTGCTGCTATCACAAGCAGTTAAGCCCATAGTTGCAGTCATGATACCAGCTAGAGCAAGTAATTTAAGTTTCATAAGGTTTTCTCCGGAAAAATGAAATGAGCAGTAGCAGCAACAAAGGCTGAATTCCAAGATTTCTCAGAATCCAACTAGTCTCAGTTACAGCTACTCAGCTTTCACGCATTCTATATGTTTTCTATGTAAATAGGAATAGGCTGTACAATTAAGTAACAATAATATTTTCAATAATATTTTACTTTGTCTAACTGATAGTATTTTTAATACAACAAATAAAATTAATCGACGTATAATCAATGACATCAGCCTACTCAAGAAAGTGTTAGGTGCTTAATATTCACCATGGTTTTTGATTATTCTTGGCGTTTTACCTATAAGTAGTATAAGAAAATATATCAGTTCTTGAGACTATGAGGGACGAAGACAGCTGAAGTATTTTAGAATCGCTCGTTTTAGAGTATCTAACGAAAATATCAGATGGCTGAACAGAAAACCAATTGGAAACTTTGTACTAAAAACTGTATCACATAATGAATAACCAATACGAATGACTATAGATATCGTATATTTGAGGAACAAACTATGAAATGGCAAGGCAGACGAGGTAGCTCTAACGTACAATCCAGTAAGGGTGGCGGTAAGATGATAGGCGGCGGTATTGGCGGTATTATTATTGCTGGAATTTTATGGCTAGTCTTTGGCGTCAATCCAATGACCGCATTACAAACAGGTCAGGTGGTTGCTGGTGGTGGTAGTAATGGGACCTCTACCGAGCCTGCGACCAGTACTGATCGGGATACACAGTTCGTAAAAGTGGTACTGGCGGATACAGAAGAAGTATGGCATCAGATATTCAATGAAGGAGGTAGTACTTATAAAGAGCCCTCGCTAATTCTTTTTAATGGTCAAGTCAGCTCAGCTTGCGGTAGTGCCAGTTCAGCGACAGGTCCATTTTATTGCCCTGGTGATCAAACAATCTATTTAGATACCTCGTTTTTTGTAGAGATGCGTCAGAACCTTGGTATCTCAGGAGATCAGCAAGGGTCAGGTAGTCAAGAGAACCAAGGCAAAGCAGGAGATTTTGCGCAGGCTTATGTCATATCACATGAAGTCGGTCACCATGTGCAGACGCTACTTGGTATCAGTCAGCAAGTTAACGAAGCTCGTCAGCAAGTCACGCAAGCACAATCTAATAAATTATCAGTATTACAAGAGCTGCAGGCAGATTGCTTTGCGGGTGTATGGGCGCAGCGTAATCAAGAGCGCGTACAGTTCTTAGAAGCAGGTGACATTGATGAAGCTGTGAATGCTGCCAGTCAAATCGGTGATGATCGTCTAGCACAAGCTAGCGGCGGGGCAGTTGTTCCTGATAACTTCACTCACGGCACCAGTCAACAACGTGTGGAATGGTTTACTCGTGGTCTAGAGAGCGGTAACGTACAATCTTGCGACACCTTTAGTGGTGCGCTCTAGAACTATCAGTAGCGTGAGCTAAAAGCGACGTATACTAAACCGTAAACACCACAGCTCACATATAACACTAAAATAAAGACATTAAAAAAGCCTGCAATTGATTGCAGGCTTTTTTAATATCTTGTATCTGATATTACCAACCTAACAGTCAGAGAATATCAAAGTAAAGTACTATTAGTTGTTATCAAGAACATAACCACCAGCACCGCCGATAGCTGCACCAGCTAACGCGCCACGAGCGATATCTTTGCTGTCGCCTTTACTTCTGATAAGTGCGCCAGCAGCAGCACCAGCAGTTGCGCCTTTAGCAGTGTTGCTCATGCCACCGTATGAGTTACAGCCAGTCATGATTAGTGCTGAACTAGTAATTGCAGTCATTGCGATTGTTTTAGCAAATTTCATATTATCACCTATTGAGTCGTCAAGTTAGAATACAGAACTTTTAGAAAGTAGTACCCATTGTATTTTCAAATATATTTCTACTGTCTGCCATAATAGTCGGTTAACAACTTATTGGTCGTAGTAAAAACGCTAAACTTTGCAAATAAAATGTAATCGATGTTGCCAGACTGTATCATCAAGCTGGCACTTACACGTATGATCACCTATTTATATTAGTGTTTTTCTATATTGACACTTTATCGTGTTGATACCTTCTTAGGTGACATAACTGACGTAATAGTAATAGTAATAGTATGATAGCGAGTACGCTGAGTTTTAGATAAGCAAAAAAAGACCACCTAGTAGTGGTCTTAATCTGAGTTGGCTACAAAAACAGCGCTAGCAAAGTGTGTGCAAATTAATGCTGTGATTTGCGCTTCATTTGCTCAAAGAATTCGTCATTAGTTTTTGCTTCTTTGAGACGATCTAACAAGAACTCAGTCGCTTGGACACCATCCATTGGCTGTAGTAGTTTACGCAAGATCCATACCTTACGCAGCTTATCTTCATCCAATAGACGCTCTTCGCGGCGCGTACCAGATTTTTTGATATTAATCGCAGGGAAGACGCGTTTTTCGGCCAAGTCGCGCTCAAGCGTGATTTCTTGGTTACCCGTTCCTTTAAATTCTTCAAAGATAACACTGTCCATTTTACTACCAGTATCGATCAATGCACTGGCAATAATCGTCAAGCTTCCGCCTTCCTCGACGTTACGCGCAGCACCGAAGAAACGTTTTGGACGTTCTAGAGCATTGGCGTCCAAACCACCAGTCAAGACTTTACCTGATGACGGTATGACGGTGTTATAAGCCCGCGCCAGACGAGTAATCGAATCTAATAAAATGACCACGTCTTGCTTATGCTCAACCAAACGCTTGGCTTTTTCGATGACCATTTCAGCCACTTGTACGTGACGCTGTGGCGGCTCATCAAAGGTCGAGGCAACCACTTCACCGCGCACGGTACGCTCCATCTCGGTGACTTCTTCTGGACGTTCATCAATCAAAAGTACAATCAGGTAGCATTCAGGATTATTGCGAGTGATGGACTGAGCAATAGATTGCAATAACATCGTTTTACCTGCTTTTGGCGGTGCGACGATGATAGAGCGCTGACCTTTACCAATCGGAGCGATTAGGTCAATGATACGACCCGTCAAATCCTCAGTAGTACCGTTACCAAGCTCAAGTTTTAGCTGCTCAGTTGGGAATAGGGGCGTTAGGTTCTCAAAGATAAGCTTATGACGTGAGCGGTCTGGTGTATCAAAGTTGATCTCGCCGACTTTAAGAAGCGCAAAATAACGCTCAGAATCTTTTGGTGGGCGAATCGTACCAGCGATACTGTCACCAGTTTTTAGGCTGAAGCGGCGGATCTGACTAGGGCTGACGTAGATATCGTCAGGACCTGCTAAATAAGAGCCTTCTGATGAGCGCAAAAAGCCAAAGCCATCAGGAAGAACCTCAAGTACGCCATCGCCATAGATAGCCTCGCCATTACGAGCGTGAGTTTTTAGGATAGCAAAGATAATGTCTTGTTTACGGCTACGCGCCATGTTATCAAGACCCATTTCTTTGGCGATAGCCAATAGCTCAGAGATTGATTTTTTCTTTAATTCAGTTAGATTCATAGATAGGTCATTAGCAATTGATCAGATGAGAGATGCCATTAGCAGCACAAATCACGACAGTGATTAAAATAACAGTAATATGAGGATAGAGGGTAGTTGTACAGCGCTGTGGTTTATGTAGTTTTGGTTATGCATGTCTGCTTATGGACGCATTGCGATCGGTAGATGCAAGGTCTTAAGAAATAGGGATAAAAAAGGCTACATAAGAGTCTGCGTCAAAAACTCAATATCAGTAATTGCGTTTAGTCATTTTGTTCAGCAATGGTGTTTATAATGACGATTGTGTTTTTGTTGATAAACACGAGGAGAATAGCGACAAGATACTAGGAAAACAGTTGGTTTTCTCTTGTCAGCAGACTATACGGTCTTCACAATAGCATTGTCAATAATTTTTGCCAAAAAATTCGTATAATCAAGTTTTTTGCACAAAAAACAAGCAAAAAAGCCACTATCTGATTCAGATAATGGCTTTTCACGTGTTCTACTTATTTGCCCCAAATAGTTTAGAGCAACTGCATTCGGCTTATAAATGCTTGTCTAGGACTTTAGCCAATTCAGCTTTTGGTTGTAGACCCATTACTGAGTCAACCTTTTCGCCGTCTTTGAATACAAATAACGTTGGGATGTTGCGAATACCGAAACGGCTTGCTGCTTGTGGGTTGTTGTCCACATCTACTTTGACGATTTTAACTTTATCTTGGTACTCAGTTGCTAGATCTTCTAAAATAGGGGCAATGGCTTTACAAGGACCACACCATGGTGCCCAGAAGTCTACCAGTACAGGCACGTCTGATTGTAGAACGTCTTGATCAAAGTCTGTGTCGGTAGTATGTACAATAATGTCTGACATAATTTTATCTCTCTTGTTTTGTAACTTCTATCATCACGTATCGACGTGCATATTGATTTAATAATGAATCGATTGATGATTAAAGAATTGTTTAGAAGGGGTGAAAATGTGCCATTATATTAACATGTTTGCTCATGCTTGACAGATGCAGGCTGGTTAAATTGTTTAACAATTACGATTAGCACAATAAATCAAGACAAAATAATACTGCTTAGGTTTTCCCTGTTACTTGCTATAACCATTGTGACAATAATGCATTTCTTTAAGCACCTGCCAGTCATATAGCAGCGGTTGCTTTCGGTATCAAACAACAATATTTTGAGCACAGTAACCACAGCGCTAGCGTATCAAAACGACATCAATCAAAATCACATATTTAATCCAATTTACATAAGTAGTTAATTTTATGCCTTTTACCGATGAAGAAGTCAATGCCCTTAACGCTCAAGAAAATGCTTACCCGCTCGAGTTTTTCAAGAATTTTGCACAAGAAATTACTGTTTATGAGGACGATGATATTTGGGTGGTTGATAAACCAGCAGGGCTGCTAAGTGTCGATGGCAAAACGCTAAAGGTAAGTCTGCTCGCTCGGCTTGCGCGTGCCAATCCAGCGGTCAAACTGATTCATCGATTAGATATGGATACATCAGGACTGCTTATTTTTGCAAAAAATGCAGAAGCCCAAACCAATATCAGTAAGCAGTTTATTGAGCGTCTACCACAAAAAAAATATCAAGCGCGGGTCTTTGGCGAATGGGAGCAGGTGGGTGCAACGGGTAAGATCTCCGTGCCAGTGCGTTATGAGCCGACTACCAAACCGCGTCATATCGTCGATCACGACTGGTCAAAACATGCATTAACATTGTATGAAGTCATAGCGCACGAAATGTGTAATGGTGAAGCAGTTACTCGAGTGATGCTCAAACCGGTGACGGGTCGCAGTCATCAGTTGCGCGTACATATGGTCCATGCAGGTCACGTGATGATTGGTGACCCGATTTATGCTGAAGGTGCGGCACTCAAGATTGCACCAAGGCTAAACTTACATGCGCAGCAATTACGGTTAAAACATCCAGTATTGGGTGCTTGGATGGATTGGGAAAGCCCATGTCCGTTTTAGGGCGTTAGATTCTGTGTTTTAGAGCGTTAGATTTTGTAAAGGGAAATGAATAGAGGCCATAACAGCTATGGCCTCAAAGTCAGTCACATAGCATCAGCTATGCACACAAGGATGAGAGCATGCTTAACAACACCGCACAAGGTATCAAAAAACGTCTTAGACGTAAAAGCAAAAAATTGAATGTGCCAGCCGATTATGAAGTCATGATTATTGGCGCCGGTATCGCCGGTATTGGCATGGCTTGCCGTTTACAGCAACTACAGCACACAAACTTATTTGGCCAAAAAAGCGCAAAAAAGCAAAAGAAAAATAAATCAGTCGATAAGAAAAATACCTCGCAGCGCTTTGTCGTACTAGAAAAACGTGCTGATCTTGGCGGTACGTGGGATTTATTTACTTATCCTGGTATTCGTTCTGACTCCGATGCGCTCACCTTTGGCTATAACTTTAGGCCGTGGCTAGATTATAGAATGTTGGCAGCAGGGGGCGATATTAAGCGTTATATCGCTGATACGGCGCGCGAGTTTGGTATTACAGATCATATCCGCTACGAGCATGAAGTCCAGCAGATAGCATGGTCGAGCATTGATCAGTTATGGACAGCAACCATAAAAAATCATGCCAGCGGAGAGGTATTTGTCAAAACAGCAAAGTTCGTCGTGGGTGCTACGGGCTACTACGACTATGAGCAAGGGTATCGACCTCATTTTGATGGCGAAGAGGACTTCCGTGGGCATATTGTCCATCCACAGCACTGGAATGATCTAAAGTATCACGACAAAAAAGTAGTCATCATCGGTAGCGGTGCGACTGCCATGACGCTACTGCCTGCGATGGTGGACGAAGATAGTGATCAGTGTGCACGCCACATCACGATGCTACAGCGGACGCCAACTTATGTGGCGAGTGTGCCAGGCGATGATTATGCTATGGATTGGCTATCAGGTAAATTTTCACCCTTGTCAAAAGAGCAAGCTTATACAGCGCTACGTGCACGTAATGTGCTACGGCAGCAAGGGTTATATAAATTAGCGACTCACGCACCCAAGCTGATGAGAGCTGTACTCAAGAGTGGCGTAAAAAAAGAGCTAAAAGGTAGCGATATTGATGTCGAGCATTTCATGCCTGACTATGATCCTTGGGATCAACGAGTATGCGCCGTACCAGACAGTGATTTATTTGAGTCTTTGCAAGGCAAACGTGCAGCGGTGGTGACCGATCAGATCGACCGTTTTACCACGACTGGTATCCTGCTGCAATCAGGAGAGCATCTCGATGCTGACATCATCGTTACTGCAACGGGTTTGAAACTGCAAATGCTGGGCGGCGCAGCGGTATATATCGATGGTCAAGCTATCGATATCGGCACGCGCATGACGTATAAGGCAGTCATGATTGAGGGCATACCTAACATGGCGGCTTTGTTCGGTTACACCAATGCTTCATGGACGCTAAAAATCGATTTGGCGTGTCAGTATCTGGTCAGGCTACTGAGTTACATGCATAAAAACCGTTACCAAGTTGCATTGCCACAAGCAGAGACGGCGAAAGCTACTGCCTGTGCTCAGACAGACACTGTGATGGGCTCGCTGTCATCTGGATATGTCAGGCGCGCCACAGACAGACTGCCTAAGCAAGGCGATCGCTACCCGTGGTACGTGACCAATAACTATCTTAGCGATCATGTCATGCTTAAATACCGCAAAATAAAAGACGACTGGTTGCGGTTTAGTCATTAGTAGCTAATCAGTGTATGACAGTCGCTATTGATGTTCGTTTTCAATGGTGACTGTCAATAAATTCAGCCACCTGTTTGCTCAACATCTGCCATAAAGTCTCTTGTGCGCTTTTACTGCCCCAAGCATTGTGCGGACTAAAGATAACACGCGGATGGTCACTGAGACTGAGCAGTGGGTCGTCCTTAGCAATAGGCTCTTGTTCGAACACGTCACTGGCATAACCGATAACTTGTTCCTTGTTAATCGCGTCGGTCAATGCCTGACTGTCGACCACACCGCCACGAGCCACATTTACGATGAGTGGTTGCTTGCTCATTTTTGCCAGAGTGTCTTTATTAATGAGATGCTCGGTCTGCTCGTTTAGCGGGCAATGCAGGCTTATCACATCAGCCTGTGCTAGCACGTCATCAAATGCAGTGTACTCATCACTACGAGGAGTGCGCTCTTGATGCTCTGCCCAGAGTACTGTCATGCCAAAAGCACGTGCGATCTCGGTTACGCGCTTGCCAATCGTACCGATACCAATGATGCCTAGCGTCTTGTCTTCCAAGTCTATCAGCGGAATATCTAGCAGGCAAAAATTGCCATTTGCTAGCCATGTACCATCAGCGACTTTTTGATGGTAGTGAATGCCAGCACGCAAGGCAGTTAGCATCAGCATAAAGGTGTGCTCAGGGACGCTTTTTACCGCGTAACCTGCGACATTATAAAGTGTGACGTCATGCTTATCGCAAGCGTCATGATCGACATTGTTCATGCCAGTAGCAGTCAACTGGATAAGCTTTAGCTTGGGGAGTTGTGCTATTACCTCAGCGCTGATGTGGACTTTATTAGTGATAATAATATCGGCGTCACGACAGCGCTCGATGATGACGTCTGTATCTTTTGGTGTGTCATTATAAGTGACGTAATCGCTCACGCCTGTTGGTGCAGGCAGGTCGATACCGTCAGAAAAAGTACCTTTGTCTAAAAAAACGGCTTGCATGGTTGCTCCTTATTTATTGTTGTCATATAGGATTTATTGTTGTCATATAGGTCAGTTTTATATAGAAAATGCTCGAACAAATCACTTTACATAAGCATTCATCAAATAAATCATTATCGGCTTAATGTAGCACGCTAATATTTTTAGTCAAAAACCAATTCGTGAAATGCTATCGCCGTAGACATAAGCGGCTAAAAACAAAGTAATTTATATAATAAACCGATCTACCCAGGCTGATTTGGTCTGAAGTCTTCATAAAATTATGGGTATCACAATCGACCTCTTGAAAATTCAACTTAACGCACTCATCTAGCCGCTAACGTTATATAATGGTATGGCTTAGCTATTGGTTTTCTTAAGACTAATTTTACCAAGATTACAATACTGCATTCACATTTACTGATGCTGTGCATGGTTTGTAATCTTATCGCTATCAAAAGCCACCATTGCTATCTAATTTTTAATTATCTGAGTACAAAAGACATCGCCCTATGACTATCTCTATTGCTTCATTGCACAGTACTGAATTCGCCGTTGGCCAACGTTATTTATCTGATACGGAATCTGAGCTTGGCTTAGGTGTGGTTATCGATGTCGATGATCGATGTGTGCATATTTTATTTCCACAAAGTGAAGAGACGCGCGTCTACGCAAAAAACTCTGCGCCACTATCGCGCGTGGTGTTCAAAGTGGGCGATACCATCTATGACCAAGATGGCAAAAGCTACACCGTAAATGCTGTCGATGAAGTCATGGGTGTACTCAAGTACGGCGTTGATGAGCACGAAAAAGGCATCATGGAGACCCGTTTGGCTGCCAATATCACATTGGCTAAGCCGCTTGAGCGTCTGCTTGCTGGTCGTATCGAACGTGGTGACTGGTATGAGCTGCGCCAAGATATCTTGCGTATGCAGTCAGCACTGGCAGGTCATCCTCTAAAGGGTCTGATGGGTGCGCGTGTCGATATTATCGAGCATCAGCTCTATATCGCACACGAAGTCGGTAAGCGTATCGCGCCGCGTGTACTATTGGCTGACGAAGTGGGTCTTGGTAAAACCATCGAAGCGGGTATGATTATCCATCAGCAGCTGCTAACAGGCAAGGCTGAGCGCGTGCTCATTTTAGTGCCAGACAGCTTGCAGTATCAGTGGATGATCGAGCTGCGTCGCCGATTTAATCTAAATTTTGCGCTGTTTGATTTGGTGCGTACGGCTGCTATCAAAGAACATGACCCTGAGCAAAACGTCTTTGCCACTGAGCAATGCATCATCGCAGGTATGGATCTATTGATAGACCATCCTGATTTGTATGATCAAGCGATGGATGCAGGGTTTGACCTACTGGTCGTTGATGAGGCGCATCATCTGCATTGGGATGAAGCACAGGGCGGTAATGATCAATATGATCTGGTGGCAGATTTTGCAGAAGAGACCCCAGGGGTCATGCTGCTGACCGCAACACCAGAACAGCTTGGTGCGCAAAGTCACTTTGCCCGTCTACGTCTGCTCGATCCAGACCGTTTTGATGATCTAGATGAGTTCATTGATGGTCAGGCTGCTTTTGAGGAGACGGCAGCTGTGGCTGGTGTCTTGATAGAAGACAAGCCGCTAAATGAAGGTCAAATCGCTGCTCTGAGTAGTCTATTGGACATCAGTATTGATGAGCTGGCTTCGATTAATGAAGACGACAAGCTACGCACGCATGCGCTCAACGAGCTACTAGATCGTCATGGTACGGGTCGTATTTTATTCCGTAATACGCGTGAGAGTGTCAAGGGGTTCTATGGTCGTAGTAGCCAGCCGCATCCACTACCATTGCCTGAAGCATGGCGTGACAGCTATCAAACCAATGGCAAATTGCGTGAGCAGCTGTGGGGTGAAGAAAACCAACCAGATGGTGGCTGGTTAGAGGACGACCCGCGTGTCTCTTGGTTGATTGATATCCTACGCGGTGAGCTTAAGCAGCAAAAGGTGCTGTTGATCGCGCGTAGTGGTGCAACCGTAGAGAGCCTAGAAGCGGTATTGCGTCTGCATGCCGGTATAAAAACCGCTATCTTTACTGAGCAGATGACGCTACTAGAGCGTGACCAAGCCGCCGCATTCTTTGCTGATAGTGAAGGCGCGCAGATACTATTGTGTTCGGAGATTGGCTCAGAAGGTCGCAACTTCCAGTTTGCAAGCCAACTGGTACTATGGGATCTCCCTGCCAATCCAGATACGCTAGAGCAGCGTATTGGTCGCCTAGATCGTATCGGACAAACCCAGCAGATCATGCTGCATGTCCCTTATGTGCAGGGTACGGCACAAGAGCGTCTGTATCACTGGTATAACGATGCGCTGAACATGTTTAGCCAAATATCGCCAACCGCACAAAGCGTACAAGAGCAGTATATTCAAGATCTTAAGCCTATGCTTGAAGGCGCTGACACCGCTGAAAACAATGTCATTCTACAAGACATTATCGATGAAGCGCTGCAAACGCGACTGGGGCTTGAAGCGCAGTTGCAAGCGGGTCGCGATCGTCTGTTAGAGTACAACTCGTGTCGCCCGCGTGTCGCTGGTCGTATCGCTGACGCTATGCGCGATTTTGATGGCAACAATCTATTACCGCACTTCATTGAGCGTTTCTTTGCCTCTGCCAATATCGATCATAACATCCAGCGTGATGGCTCGTGGGTTATCGCGCCTATCGACAGCACAGAGATTAGTGACTATATCGACGGGTTGCCGCTTGGCGATGAAGATGGTATGACATTGACATTTGAGCGTGAGCAAGCGCTGCAGCGTGAAGATATCGACTTTATCACGCATGAGCATCCGTTGATGCGCGCCATCTATGAGCTGGCGAGTACCAGCACCTTTGGTAATACCACTGTGGCTATGCTTAAAAGCGCTGCTGTCCCGCAAGGCATGGTACTGCTAGAGGTCAACTTCCGCGTTGAAGCCATCGCACCAAAGCTGCTTAATTTGCCCGCGACATTGACCACACAAAACATCCGCGTCTTTATCAGTGAGCAAGGCAGTGACTTATCTGCTCGTATTAGTGCCGATATGATCATGCCGCATATTGAGCGTTTGGACAAAAACCGTGCCCGCCAAGTCATCAAGGTACGCAGCGATGTGATTGAGCAGCGTTACTATGAAGCTGAAGATATCGCACGCGCGCAGATCGCTGAGATTGGTGAGCAAGCCAGTAGCCGCTTTAGTCAGCAGTGGTCGCGCGAGATCAAACGTCTCAAGCATCTGCAAACTATTAATCCAAACGTACGTCCTGAAGAGATTGAGCGTCTAGAACAGCTCAAGGCCCAAGGCGAGCAAGCGCTTGGTAACTTGTCATTGGTACCGGACTCTATTCGTGTGCTGGTCGCCGTCAAGCCATAGATAGTGCAGTATTATCGTTGAAACCATCAAAAAACGAGATGTTATCAGACATCTCGTTTTTTTGGTTCATACTACTTACACACACTGATAAATCGTTATTTGTTGAGCAAAAACAGCAAAGCAACACTCGCAAGTAAGCCGACAGTAGCTAGTCAAAGCTATAGATATTGGGTAAGATGTTTACCTTTTCTATCGAAAATAAATATGTAGCGATGGCTCTGTTAGCTACCGTTGTATGTTCGTTCTACAGTATCGCTTGTGTCTGTTAGCAAGTGATCTCATGTTATTTTACATGCAAGCGCAGCAGTTATATCGCGTCGATATGGTTAGATGCTTATTTTCGAATGCTGGGTGTTGTTGATAAAAATAAGGAAACATATCGTCATGTCCAATAATTCACAACTGATCGATGAGCTGCTGGCTACCATCGCACTTATTGAAGTTACCCCTGATGTCTTTGAAGGCAAAAGCCATGACTATGTGGGCAGTCGTATATTTGGTGGACAAGTGCTTGCCCAAGCGATCATGGCAGCCGCGCATACCTTGGAGCAAGACAAGCCCTGTCATTCACTGCATGGGTACTTTTTGCGCGGCGGGGATATCAATCAACCAGTGATCTATCAAGTGCGCCGTCTGCGTGATGGTCGCAGCCTCTCTGCACGCGAAGTGACGGCTATTCAGTATAAAGAAGTACGTGGTAAGCCGCCTGTTGAGCAAGTGATATTTTCGATGATTGCCTCGTTTTCACCGATGGAGGAAGGGCTTGAGTACCAAGAGGACATGCCTGTTTATCCACCGCCAGAAGACTTGCTGACCGAGCAAGAGTTAAAAGAAGAGAATGTTGGAAAAGTACCAGAAGCGCTCAAAGCAAGATTTATGCGCCGCCGTCATGTCGAGATAAAACCCGTTAAGCCGCGTAACCCGATTAGCCCAGAACCTATGAAACCCAAACAGGCAAACTGGCTACGTATTCATAAGCTTGGGAATCAGCCAGTAGCGATTCAGCAAGCACTATTGGCATTTTCGTCGGATTTTTATTTGGTTGGCACGGGGCTGATGTCACATGGCGTGAGCTTTATGACCAGTGGGTTACAAGCCGCTAGTATCGATCACTCGATGCATTTTCATCGTGAGTTTGATCTGAATAAATGGATGCTATACGACATGTGGAGTGACACCACTTCTAATGCGAAAGGGTTAAACCATGGTCAGTTTTGGCAAGAAGGCAAACTGGTCGCAACCGTGCAGCAAGAAGGTCTAATGCGCTTGCGTGTGCCAAAGTCTTAAGATTCTTAGTTTCAGCTACCTTTACATTGCCATCATAAAAAAGCGACTCACTGTCTATAGTGAGTCGCTTTTTTTGTACCAGTTTTTTACACTGACTTTTATTCTAAGATCTTAATCATCGCACGCGGCAGTCCTAAACTATCCTGGGCTGTTTGTTCAGTCAGCCATTTAAAATCAATCTCAGCCGCTGCTAATTTCTCATTGAGCTCTAGTATTTGCGAAGCATTGACCGTTAGTTTTTGTGGGGTTAAATACCAATGAAAATGAGTTAATGAGTGCTTGATAGGCGCATCATCAAGCAATGACTTACTGACTGATTGTGCAGCTAGCTTATTATTCGTCAACCATTCATTAATAATTTGCTCAGCCGTGGTGAATTCGGCTTCGTATACTTTTTCATGACTACGGACGTCACTTGGCACAGTTGATGATTTATCATCGCTCGCTGGTTTTTTAGCATCAGTCTTACCAGTGGCTTTACTACTTGTCTTACCGTCAATTTTTTCTACAAACTGTAATGGCAAGCTCCACAATCCACCCCAAATGCCATTGTCAGGGCGTTGTAGCCATAGTATCTCACCGTCTACATTTTCTATCAGCAATGCATTACTAAACTTACTTGGTTTGGGCTGTTTTTTGGCTTTGACGGGGTAGTCAGTCTCGCGCCCTTCTGCATGTGCCAAGCAGTCGGCTTGCAATGGACATAATAGGCACGCAGGCTTGCGGCGAACACATAGCGTTGCGCCCATATCCATCATCGCTTGAGCAAACAGTCCTGAGTTTTCTTTTGGGGTCAGGCGCTCCGCTAGTGCCCATAACTCTTTGGTCGTGGCAGACTTGGTAATGTCACCATCGATGGCCGCCCAGCGCGTTAATACGCGTTTGACATTGCCATCGCAGATGACGCCGTAACGGTGTAATCCCATCGCCATGATCGCGCCAGCAGTAGATGGACCAACACCAGAAATAGCCTCCCACCCTGCGAGCGTCTGCGGGAAGTTGCCTGTTTCATCGATTACCTCGACCAACTGCTTCGCGCCTTTGTGCAGATTACGTGCACGCGCATAGTAGCCAAGTCCTGCCCAATGCTCTGCTACGGTATCCCATTCTGCTGCGGCTAAATCCTGCACGGTCGGAAACGTCTCCATAAAACGCGCAAAGTAGGGTAATACGGTGGTGACCTGCGTTTGCTGAAGCATCACTTCAGATAGCCAAACAATATAAGGATTGGGCGTGTCGGTTTGATGCTGTTGCCACGGCAAATCGTGGCGACCGTTTTCGGCAAACCAATCGAGTAGGCGTGGAGCGAAAGAGTCTAATGCTGTTGTAGGCTGAGAAAAGGGAGTGTCGGGTATGGCGGTAGGTTGGGTCATAGGCTCTTATAAAATTGACATTAAGTAAAGGGAGCTTTGATTATACTTAAGCAAAGCGTTTATCCTATATGGTGATTATCTGGTTGATTTACTAGCGGTAAATGTCGCTAAGTGTTTGCCCTGAGCCGTTTTTCCATTCTACCCAGCCATTGGTTGGTCGGCCAGTAACCGCTTGCGCTGCGCCACTTGGCGTTTTAAAAAGCTGGTCTTCTGTGAGTCGATAAGAATCACTATTGTGTTCAACTAATTTGCCATTTACTAACAGCTCGTGTGTCTTGTTAACAGCCCATTTCCCCAATGATGGCGTATGCCTTTTGCGAAAGAGGGAGCCTTTTAACAAGACAAAACCATCATTATCGTAGTAGCCTTGAGCATCGCAGTCTTTGGCTTTGCAATAAAACAGCATTGGTTGCTTGTTAGGTACGACTTCTGGTGCGTCTTGGAGAGACTGGCAGGTATCTGGTATCACTGGTTGGTAAGCTTCAGTATTAGGAGTATCAATACCGATCGCTTCAAAAACTGGCTGTCCGAGGGTAGATAGTAAAATATCTAATGTGTGAAACAGTTCTTCGCAGTCTGCTTGAAGCGGTGCAGGCGTGTGCGGCTTGCTGCCATTATTACCATTTTGCAAATCGTAACGCCCAACGTCTGTGGCAATTTGAATGGCTTTATGCTCCATATACAGCGCATGCGTCTGGGTAATGGTGTTATTGGTTGAGAGCATGACAAACACCCTTGTCCAAAAATCTTTACCATTATTATGGCTTTTTAGGCGCTGGGTTAAATCGCCTGTTTGCCCAATATAGAGTAGTGGTTTGTCCGTACTATCAGTATCGCCGATTAAAAAGTATAAGCCCACTCGTTTGGCATCGGGCATGTTCAAAAAATCTGCAATATGAATGCGCGGTACTTCAATCAGACGCACGGTGCGCGTGGTCATCTCAGCGACACGCAGCCCACGAGGGTTACCTGTGGGCAGGTAGATTTGAATGGTTTTTGCTGAGGGTATTAATGGATTCATAAAAGCTTATATTGTTGAGGGATCTACTTCCGATTCTGACGGGTACGCTTTTTACGTAGACGTTTTTCTTCTTCCTTAGCTTTGCGCTTCTCTTCAGCAGCGAGACGTTGTTCAGCGACGACAATTTCTTCTGCTTCAATCATAGCTGGGGTTTCAAGCGTCATACGCCCAATTTTCGCGCTACGCAGCTCATTGATGAGAATCTCAGACATGCGATACGTATCGACTTGGTTGCCCGCGCGCACACAGCCGCGATTACGACCCGCCACTTCAAAGAACTCCCAGTCAGTCTTGGGCAGTTCTTCAATTTTGTAGCGAGATTTTAGCAGCTCAGGATAGGCGTGCATGAGGTACTCAGCGGTATAGCTTGCCACATCAGCAAAATCAAACGCCGTATCACGGATGCCACCCGTTGCGGCTAGACGATAGCCAGAGTTTTCGTTTTCAACTTTTGGCCACAGCATACCAGGCGTGTCATAGAGCATGATGTCATCATCGAGCTTAATCAACTGCTGCGACTTGGTTACGGCTGGCTCGTCGCCTGTCTTTGCCACGGCGCGTCCTGCTAGCGTATTGATCAGTGTTGATTTACCGACGTTCGGGATGCCCATAATCATCGCTTTGATCTGACGGCCAGTACCGACTTTGTTGGGTACGAGATGCTTACAGATGGCGATGATGCGTTTGACGTCATCTGCTTTCTCCGTATCACAAGCAATGGCCTTGACACCATTTTGCTGCTCAAGATGGTCCATCCACGCTTGGGTCAATTCTGGATCGGCAAGATCGGCTTTATTCAGGATTTTGATTACAGGCTTTTCGCCGCGTAGTGCTGCAACCATCGGGTTTTCACTACTATGAGGGATACGCGCATCAATGACCTCGATGACCAAATCCATCTGCGGCATGATTTCTTTGATTTCGTTACGGGCTTTGTTCATGTGCCCAGGGAACCACTGAATGCTTGTTCTCTTATCCATTGTCTTTCATAACCTTTTTATTCATAAAATATTGCATTAAAGACAGTGCGCGATTTTGGTAACTTTTGGCATTGTCTTTATTCATAGTCGCCAGTTTACTACAGAACCCATGTATTCACGGGACAATTTCACCTGACCAGTTCACTTGATCCGCTCGCTTGACCAGGTACGCCACTACTCTTGATTCTTATTTTCTATTTCCTTGGTGGTTGGTGGTAAAGGCGCAAGATAACCAATCAATAGTATCAAGCTACCCGCGCCAAGGAAGGAAATCACGCGCCAAATCGCTTCGGTCTGTGACAGATCAACCAGTACCAGCTTGAGCACGACGACACCTAGCAATCCAATACCCATAAACCAAAGCGCGCGTTGCCAGTAGCGACTCGCCATAATGGTGGCGACCAATGCCAAGAGCGTCCATAAAATCGTCAGTCCTGTTTGCACTTGCTCACTTTGCCATGCACCGCCTTGAGTGCCAGTACCGTCCCAGAGCGGTGTACCGATAAAGGCGTGCAGCGTTCTAACTAACATGCTAGATATCAGCCAAAAGCTAATAAACCCTAGTACTATTAGCAAACTGCCAGCATTGAATATCTGCTTGGTTTTGGTGACTGTACTTGATTGGATAGGGTTTTTGTCTCGGTGTCGCCAGCTTATATAATAAAGACTAAAACCAACCAATAGCGTCAACCATGAGGTAATGTCGTAAAGGTTGAATAATGGAAAATAAGATATGTCCCAAACTATACCGTCATAAGACCAATTGGTCATGACAACCCAAAGTAAAGCAATGGGCGCAAAGATCGCAGCACATCCTCGTAGTGCCTGTTGCCAGTCAAACCAATACAGTAGCCCTTGTTGTGAAGTTTTATTGGTTGATGGGTTTTTTTCGCTTTGAGTGAGATCACGATGACTGAGATCACGATGACTGAGCCATAGCCCAGTCAAAATGAGCACCACTGAGCTCAATACTGCCATGATGCCATCAGAGTCTGGTAAGCCATAATGCGCAGCGGCAGCAATCAGTAAGATACCAGTACCCAGCCAACTAATAGCCGTATAGCGTGAGGTATTGTTATTATTAGACCCTGTATCAAAGCAGATATCAGACCATGCTTTTAGCCATAGCTGACCTATCATGAGCCAGCCGATTATCAAACCTACGAATATCAGCCATTCTGCTGGCGTCCATGTCAAATTGAGCTCAAACTTTTGTGGGAGTTGTACCACTAGCATGAGACAAAACAATAGTAGCAATCCACGACTAAACTGCCGGATCTCCGCCCATGGGCGATAGCGATTGATCATCCAATAGGTCGTTAGGCTAATGAGTGCAGCTAGCGCAATGACCGTGGTCTCTAACTGCCAAATATCAAACCAATGATGAAGATCAAGTATGAGCACTTGTAACACCCACGCCATAGCAGTCACTGTTAGGAACTTTATTAGTCTAGGACTGTGCCAAACAAGCTTGAATGCGCGGCTTTGATTATCAATAGAGGTTAGCCATTGCTGGGCAGCTTGGGTGCTGACACCAAGCGTACGGGCGTAACGAGTAACCGACTCTGAGGCAGTTGCCGCGTTGTGCTTATTGCTGTTGCCATCAGTGTTGCTATTATTGAGCTCAGTCATGAGCATGGTAGGGGAGTTGCTGGCGCGTAAGATAAAGACAGTCGCCAGATAAGCAATCGCTGAGACACTAAAGGCTAAGACGGGATAGTCTTTGATAGAGAATATCGCGGTGGTCAAGAGCATGCCGATACTAACAAGCTGTAAAAGCAAACCAAATAACACGGACCATGACCGTAAGGAGCGCCTGCCAAACCAGACCAATGCGAGCCCCTGTACTGACCACCCAAAAGCAATCCACTCAGCATCCAGCGCCAGCGGTATTACCAGCGCTAAAAACCCAAAACCCAATGCCAGCATACCTTCAGTAATGAGTGCATAGCGCCCACTACGCTGCACAAACAGCCAGCCTAGTCCGAGATACACCGCTGCCAAAATTGTACTAGTAAAGGTTAGGGCATTTGGAATGTCATCGAGTAAGGCAGCAAATAAGCCAAAAGCCAGAATCGGTACTGAAAACAGCAGTCCGGTATCGATGGGGAATAGGTAGGGGTGATTACTTTTAGGTGTTTTGTCCAAATGTCCTAGTATGTTTGCATCATCTGTATGGTTAAGACTCTGGTCATTAAGCGTATTGTAAGTAATGATTTGCTGCGCATAACGAATGACGACAAATAAATAAAGCAGTAAATGTAATGCAACCAGTATCACAAGTGACCAACGCTGCGACTCTATGACAGCGCTCAGATTTTCACTGACGCCCCAGTAGTAGGCCAAGCCAAACGTCACCGATGCACCGAATAAATTTAGGATTTTCCATGGGCGATAATGAGCAATAACGGCAATCGTGACATTTAACAATAGATAATAGCTAAATAACGTGACTAAACTCCCCGTATCGTCACTGGTCAGAATTGGTGCAAAAAATCCACCAGACAATGCCAATAACGCTAAAGGAAAGGCATTTTGGCGTACGGCTAAAGCAATCGTAATCGCAGACAATAACCCTAGCCCAATAAAGCTCGGTACACTCGGAATGATCTGATAGACGCTATAGGCAAAAAAAGTACTCAAATAAGCAATCGCTAAGCCTGCACCTTGTAGCGTAATGCCATACGAGAAGCGTTTTGCCGTGAGCTTCAATCCAAGTGCTGACAATGCTAATCCTGTGATACCGACGGCTATCAGCTTTGTGGTAATTGAAATCTCGACATACTCACTTAATAATCGCAGTAGCAATACCACTCCGATGAGTAGTACCAGTACCCCGACACGCACGACAAGATTACCACCGAAAAACCAGTTTTTGATGGAATGAATGAGCGATGTGACGATGGGTAGTGAGCGTTCATCAGGCTCAATTGGGGCAGCTGGTGCGCTCGGTACTGGCACGCTATACGCAGTTGTTTTTGAGTGGGGTTGACCTATAGTTCCATCATTAGCGACGCCCGATATGCTATTTTTGGCTGGCGCTGGTGTTGACACCGGTGCCATCGTTGGCAATGGTGGCGGTGATGTGGGTGACGACGGGAGTGAGGATGTGACTGATGATGTGCTTGGTAAGGTATCAGCTGTTGACGGATGTTGTGAATCAAAAGCTGTACCCTCAGTAGCATTGTTTGTTGCAACGTTATTAGAGGGCTCAGTCGCATTATTTTTAGGCGCATTGTTTTCAGTTGCGATATCTTCAGCAAAAGGTCTACGCACATGACCATTGTCATCAGCCAAACGGTTAGATGAGGCAGTCATACGACTTATACTATTGTCTTTTCTGAGGTCTTTTCGCTGTGTAAGCTCAGATTGTAGTTTCGTGACATCGCGGCGTAGATGCTCGATTTTTCGAGTTGTCCTAGTGTATAACGCGACTACCACAATCAATAGAATCGTAAAAGCCAGCCAACCGAGCTGGGTCACCAATAGATATAACATCTTCGTCACTCAAGCCAACAGATAGTAAGGTGATAATGACGCGATTTGATAAGAAGTACAAGACTGGTCTGATAACGTGTCTCAGAAATGGTGGTTAAAATATACGCAAAATAAAAGGACAGCTTAAATAGTTAAGCTGTCCTTCTTGATAAGTTTTATATCAAACTGCTTTTATGCCAAGTTTGCTTTCATAAACTCAATCATGTTTTCCCAGCTTTGCTTAGCCGCTGCTTCATTATAGCCAAGGTCTACTTCATTGTTGGCAGCGCGCTCATCAGCATGCGGATTGGTAAAGCCGTGCTTAGCGTTGTCATAGACATCGATAGTGTAATCGACATCAGCAGCATCTAGCTCTGATTTTAGACCTTCGATAGCGTCCATCGATACCATTGAGTCATCACGGCCATGAGCGACGAGTACTTTTGCGGCAAAGTTTTTGTCTGCTGGCTGCTTTGGCGTTGGGTTACCATGGAAGGTTGCAACAGCTTTTAGTGGCATGCCTTCGCGCGCCATATCGAGGACAACTTTACCACCGAAGCAGTAACCGATTGCGCCTAGGTTGTCACCATCAACTGATAACTGATCGCTAAAGTCATTTAGAATCAGACGGCAGCGCGACATGAGCATGTCTTGATCAGCCAATACTTGCTCCATCCACATGTTGGCCATGGCAGCATCAGTAGTTAATTTTCCTTCACCGTAGACATCCATAGCGACAGCCGCGTAGCCTGCTTTGGCCAAACGCTCTACTACTGATTTTGGATGGTCGACCACGCCCCACCATTCTGGTGCGACCAAAATACCTGCTGCTGGATTATCATCTGAAGCATTTTCTGGCAGTGCAACATAGCTGATAAGTTCGATACCGTTTTCGGTTGTACTGATTAATTCAAAAGTCTTAATTGACATATTATTGTCCTTTTTTATGTTATGAGTTTTAATTCTTTGTGGCTGTGATGGTTCGTGTTCCTAACTCGTACTACCTTAACGCCCATGTCTAGCAAAAACAGCTATAATACTGTAACGCTCTTTATCAAAATGCTACTGCGACCTTATGACTATAAATTTGTTAAACAAAAATGATGACAAACCAGACTTGCACTCAAGTATTGATTCAGATACTAAGCCTACGCAATCGATAAGTTTGTTTCCTGATAGCTCTAGTGTCGATTCTAATAATGGCTTTAAGTCTGAGCCACTGCGCCCGCAGTTTTGGTCGCAATTTGCATTGAACGAGCTGAATCATAGCGAATGGGAAGCATTGTGTGATGGCTGCGGCAGTTGCTGTTTGATCAAATACATCGATGAGGATGAGGACGGCAATGTAGACGAAGAGCTAGTTGAATATACCGATGTCACCTGCCAGCTAATGGACTGTGCGACGGGGTATTGTAGCCATTATGCGACGCGTCAAGAGTATGTCCCAGATTGCATTCAGCTCACCATGGACAACTTGCCCAACATGATGTGGCTACCATCGCACTGTGCTTACAAGCGGTTATATAAAGGACAGAGTCTGCCAAGCTGGCACCTGTTATTGACTCAGGATCCAGTGGTGACACAACACGAAATGCGCGCTGCTAATGTCGGCGTTGCAGGGCGCTGTGTGTCTGAAACCAGTATGTCTGAGGAAGAGATGGAGATACGGGTGGTCAGTTGGGTTAACCCTTAGCAAAAATACTGCGCTACTTTTATTTCTTCATTTATTCGTTAGATGATACTTAGTTAGACGCCTGAGCAGTAGACTTGGCTTTTGCCTCAGCACTAGATTGAGAGTGGGCGAGTGGTGGTAGTGGAATGTCTTGACGAATTTGCTGTGAGAATGCATGGCTATTGCCAATGGAGTGCAGATTGTCAAAACCGAGCGACTTTGGATTAATATGAGTACGCTCATACCATGTATCCATCGACCAAGGTTGATCGGGCTGTTCTGGCGCTGCATCGAGCATACCAACATCATATAGATAGTTAGGTAACCACCCAGAGACCCAAATCCGGTAATCCCATGGCAAGCGATCGCCACTGACAATACGCGCCATATAAAAGATAATATTGGTGCAGTTGCTCGTCAATGTGTTGTACCAAGCAGGTTTGTTATTTAGCTCATCAATGGCAGTCAGGTAGGACTCAAATAATGATCTGACTTCATGCTGTTGCAAGTTGCTGATGGGAAATAGATAGACCTGCTCACCGCGTGCGTTGCTACGGGTATAGATAATGTCACGCTCTTCTGCCGCAATCAGGCTCAGCTCATAACGCCTAAAAAACCCAGCAAGGGCTGAAAACGACTCACCATCTTCTTTACGAATTTCAAAGGAAAAGGCAAGTGGTCTATCGTCTTCAAAACGAAAGCTGACCAAAGTATGAGCGATGAGTGGTCCCATCCAATAAGAGTTGGTCACATCGATGCCTGAGAGTTTGGACAAATCAATCGTACGGGTATCCCAGTGCGCGGTTGCTTCTGTATCTGTACGCCAATCAAAGTTGCGGACATTGGTTAGAGTAATCAAATTAGGGTTGGTCGCATTACGCTTATAAGCGACTTGCTGATCGACCTCAGCCATCCAGTCACGATCCTGCTTGGGCTCAATAGAAAAAAACCAACCTAGACCCATAAACCAAATCGCGCCGTATAGTCCGATGAGCCATTTATTGGCAGTGGCTTTATTAGTCACTGTGTTGTCAGCTGAGGTATGGCGATACAGTATTTTTGTGACGGCACGCCAATAGCGGGTGCTAAGCAGTGTTCCTAGTAGACTTATGATGACAATGGTGAAAAGCCAGGTCACTATAGAGCCTATCCCGTACTGGTACCAAATCGCTAGCAGCAACCATACTGCCGATAGGAGCAGAGTAATAGCAATCAAAAAAGACACGAGCCGATGTCGCCATGTGGATTTTGGCTGTTTGCTATCTGCTACGCTATCGCTCACGCTACGATCCTTAGGATGGCGGCGTGAACGCGACGAGAGCAAGCGAGAAAAAAGAGAACGTAGCGACATAGGGTTTGTTTTGCTAAATAAAGGCTTTGACCATAGCAAAGTTTATAACACGCTGACAATACAAATTGAGTGAATTTGTCGTTGAATGTCGGTGAGCCTTGCGATAAAGTGAAGCTAATTTGTGCTGGCATGTTTACGATTGAATCATCAACTAATGATAAATCAGCCATTTTATTTGCTACTTTTGTCCCCATCTAGGCGCTACTTGTTTTTATTCACGATTATTTTAATTGCCATTAACTAAAGAGGTTAAATCACACCACCATGTCTGACGACACTCCCAGCCCGAGTAGTTGGTCGATGCGCGGCTTAAAACGCTGGCTATCGACCGCCCCCGAGACCCGTGACGAATTGATTCGTCTGGTACAAGACTCGCGCCAGTTCTTAGAGCCTGATACGGTCGATATGCTAGAAGGCGTACTCGATCTACCAGCAACCCAAGTGCGCGAAATCATGACGCCACGCCCGCAAGTGATTGGTATTCACGAAAGCACCAGCCTTGCTGAAGTGATGGACATTATTCTTGAGACCACGCACTCGCGCTATCCTGTTTTTGACAGTCAAGATGATGATGCCGTTATTGGTATCTTACTGGCCAAAGATTTGATTCCTATTTTGGTTCATATGGTGCGTAACCAAGAAGACAAAATCGATAGCAAACGCCTAAAAGACCTAGTACGTCAGCCGCTCTATATTAGTGAAACTGCGCGCTCAGATACTTTGCTACGCTCGTTGCAGCGGACGCAAGTTCATATGGCGATTGTCGTCGATGAGTTTGGTAACTTTGGCGGTGTGGTGACCATGGAAGACTTGCTTGAGGAAATCGTCGGTGACATCGTGGATGAGCATGACGACTTTGATGAAGACAGCGACATCAACAACATCGTTGCAGATCCAGAAAAGCCGAACACATGGCGTGTCCAAGCGTCTACCGTCATCGAAGACTGCAATGATGAGCTTGGTAGTCGTTTCGATGATACCGATGTCGACACGATGGGCGGATTGGTCATGCAAGCACTCGGTTATGTCGGCGACCTAGAAGGCGAGAGCGTTTTGATAGATGATTGGCAGATTACCATCACTGATGTTGAGGGACGATTTATCCAAAACCTAGAGCTGACCAAGACCACTGCAGACCAGCAGATATTAATAGGTAGCCATTAACTTATTCATATAGTTTGTTAGCCAGGTCTTAGCAGCTGAGTGCTCAATGAATTTCGCTAGTAAATGTAATAAAAAACACGATAAAAAATCGTGTTTTTTTGCTTTCTGGCTTTTACTTTTTAGTTTGAGGTTTCGCTACGCAAATTTACCCATTGATGGGTTTTGACTGGTATCATGGGTGGGTTTTATTTGTGGTTCTGCATGACGTATGATGCAGCCAGCTTTGCCTCAGCTCTACTTTAATTTTTTAGTGCTGAGCCGTGAAATATTTGAAAAATATAGTCTTGGATAATTGCTATGCGCCTGTCTACTGTTGATTTACAAAAACGCTTGAACCCTGAGAAGTCAAAAGGCTTACATTTGGGATTGGCGGCACTGATATCTTTGTTGGCAGGGGCTGCTTTTATACTTGCGCTCGCGCCTTATGGCATTTGGCCAGTGGCTCTGATATCGCCTGCTATCTTATATGCACTATTGATGCCTGAGATGACAGGTCGCCGCGCCTTTGTTATTGGTCAGGCATACGGTACAGGGCTTTGGTGCGTGGGGGCATTTTGGCTATATACATCTATTCATGTTTACGGCTCCACCCCTGCATGGCTTGCGCTAATTATGATTGCGTTGATGGGTCTTGGCATGGGATTGTTCCATGGGTTTTTGGCGTTGATTTTCAATCGCGTGGTTGGCAAACAGCCATTATCTTTTGCCGCGCTTTGGATACTCCAAGAGTGGCTGAAAACATGGTTGTTCACAGGGTTTCCTTGGTTGTTTGTCGGTTATGCCTTTACTGAGCAGTATTGGCTGTCATCGCTCGCTCCTGTTGCTGGCGTCTTCACGGTTTCCTTTGTGGCGATACTATTGGCTACCAGTATCGTTGAGCTGCTGCGTCGCCGTGGCGGTTACATGATTCCATCTATTGCGTTGCTGGTTATTAGTACTACGCTGTGGTTGGTCAATCCGCAATGGACCAAGCCCAAAGGTACACCTGATCTGTCAGTGTCATTGATTCAAGGCAATATCCCGCAAGATCTAAAATGGCTCACTGAGTATCAGATTGAAACCCTAAAAATCTACGCTACTTTGACGCGTGACGAATGGGGCCGTGATCTTGTTTTGTGGCCTGAGTCATCGATTCCTATGTTTCAGACAGAAGCAGTTGGCTTCATCAATGAAATGGTAGCGATGGCGAAAGAAACGGATACGACATGGGTGACGGGTATTCCCTACAAAGACGAAGCCACGTTTGATGCCAGTACAGACAAGTATGCGCCGTTTTATAATAGCGTGGTGGCGCTTGGTGCTCAGGCAGAGGGTCTATACAAAAAGCAGCGTCTAGTACCGTTTGGTGAATACATCCCGTTTCAAGGTGTGCTTGACATATTGCCCAATCTGGCTGGTAGTCAAGACATTATGAGTTATAGCCGAGGCAGTGACCAACAATCACCGTTACAGGTGCGTGGTCATAGCTTAGGTGCTGCCATCTGCTATGAAGTCGCGTATCCAGATACGACGCGCAAAAACGCGATTGGTACGGACTTTTTATTAACCATCTCAAACGATGCTTGGTTCGGTACGTCAGCAGGTCCACTACAACATCTGCAAATGGTACAGATGCGCGCACTAGAGAACGGTCGCTGGTTTATGCGTGCGACCAATACAGGTGTGACCGCTATCATCGATCACAAAGGTCGTATCGTAGAACGCGCGCCACAGTTCGAGCGCACGGTATTACGCGGTGAGGTGCAAGCACGAGTGGGTAACACACCATTCATGCGCTTTGGTCATTATCCTATTTTATTTATTATGGCGCTATTACTCATACTGAGTTACTTGGGCAAGCGTCCAAAGACTCCAGTACGTCTGGGTAAGTAAAAACGATACACGCTCAATGGTGATAGCCTATGATAATCAGGTAATTGGGTGAATGATGGCTATATATACCAAAAATGAGTAGTAAAATTGTTGATAATAAACCCTTTAAATACTTAAGGGTTTTCACAAATCAGTATAAATTGCGATATAATAGGTCAATATTTCAAATATTTTGTGCAAGGTGATAAGGTATGTCAGAAGGTATCGTCAATAACAATCCAAAAAAAGAGCTGTTGTTTACTCTGGGCGGCATTGCCATGTTCTTAGGTATTGTCTTACTCATTGGTGTTTCTGCATTTTTGCGTCCAGCAGGTGAGCATATCACTGCTGAGTCAACGGAAGCATCAGCGGCGGCAGACGAGGCAGAAGCCATTGCGACTGAAGACACAGCTGCTGAGACAGATACTGCGATGGTTGCAGAAGATGCAGCAGCACCTGATACGGCTGCAGATGCAGCGGTAACACCAGCAGCAGCAACAGACGCTGATAGCGCAATTGTTACTGCAGAAGCAGGTACAGCGACAGCTTCTGGTACAGTGAGCCAAGCCGCGGTTGCCGATACTGACTTGACCGCTGAGCAAGCAGATGGCGATTTAGATGCTGGCGATGCCGGCACGACCGCTGACGATACTGCCGCCGCACAGTAGTGTTTGCTGTCGTGACTCGATAGGTAAATAGCTACATTGCGAAATACCTTATAAGTAGGTCATTCTATAAGTACTGATTATTAGTCATATCAATATGATAGATGTGTTGATAAACCTATAAAAAAGCCCGTTCTCAATCATCGAGAGCGGGCTTTTTTATGGGTATTTGTGTAATTTTTAACCAATTATTTCTTTACTTGATTATGGCCAAGTGAAACAATGTTCCGCCTATATGACCGCTCGTCTGGATAATAGGGCATTTGGTCATTAAAAAAACAATCTTTAAAGGAATAAAGCTGTGATTACAGAATCAAAAACAGGTACTAGTGCAGCAGAGCTGCAAGCACTAGACAATGGCTTTATGGGACACCCAGCGCCATTACGCTCATTATTTTTTACCGAAATGTGGGAGCGGTTCTCCTACTATAGTATCCGTCCATTATTAGTTCTATTTATGGTTGCGACTGTGGGTAGCGGCGGTTTTGGTTTTAGTGAAGTCACGGCTTCTGCTATCTATGGTATTTTTGCAGGTTCGTTGTATTTAGCAGCGGTACCAGGGGGTTGGTTGGCTGACAACTGGCTTGGTCAAGAGCGCGCGCTGTGGTGGGGCAGTATTGTGATTGCTCTTGGTCACTTATGTATCGCGCTTTCTGCCATGTTTGGCATGACATTGTTCTTCGTAGGTCTAATCTGTATCGTCTTGGGCTCAGGATTATTTAAGACCTGTATCTCAGTCATGGTTGGCGCGCTATACCCTAAAGGGGACTCTCGCCGTGACGGTGGTTTTACCTTGTTTTATATGGGTATCAATATCGGCGCGCTATTGGCGGCACTGATCGTTGGTGTCTTCAAAGAAAAAGGCATGTGGCATGTCGGCTTTGGCGTCGGTGGTTTGGGGATGCTCGTGTCCTTGCTTATCTATCGTTTTGTCGCGCAAAAAAATCTGACTCGTTATGCCACAGCCAAAGGTATCTCTGCCGAATGGGAGCATTCCAATGACCGCTACAAAAACATTGGACGCTGGGTTGGTGGGTTTGTCGCGTTGTTAGTCGCCGTAGTGCTATTAGTGTCTACTGGCATGATATCGTTCAATCCTGAGATGGTCGCAGAGTACATGACGTATATCATCGCTGCGGTGGTCATCTTATATTTTGCGATTATGTTTATCTCACCGCGCCTCGATAAGACGGACAAATTACGCTTGTTGATTTGTTTTGTCTTAATCATCGGTTCGACGCTGTTTTGGTCAAGTTTTGAGCAGCAGCCCACATCTTTTAACTTATTTGCTGATCGTTATACCGATCTAAACGTTTTAGGGTTTGACGTTCCTAGTATCTGGTTCCAGTCATTGAACCCATTGTTTATTTTGATACTGGCGCCTATCGTCAGTATCATCTGGGTCAAGCTTGGTAACCGAGGTCTTGAGCCAAGCAGTATGGCGAAGTTTGCGCTGGGTATGTTACTTGCCGCTGCGGGTTTTGCTTTGATGATTTTTGCCTCTAAAAGCATTTTAGCACCGGGTGCTGGCTTGGCATCGCCACTATGGTTGGTTGGTAGTTTATTATTACTGACGCTAGGTGAGTTGGCATTAAGCCCTGTTGGATTATCTGCAATGACTAAGCTGGCGCCGGAGGGCATGCAAGGTCAGATGATGGGGTTGTTCTTCGCTTCTATCGCCATGGGTAACTTGGTTGCTGCGTTCTTCGGTGGTCATGTATCTGCTGACAAAATCGAAGGGTTGCCAGGACTGTTTACTACCATGACCATATTCTTGGTGGTGACAGCATTGTTTTTGCTAGCACTCGCTAAACCTATCAACAAAATGCTTAGAGATAGTGAGCGTGAGAAGCAGCTGGCCAAACAGTAAGCGACGTCTATGGAGCTGAGTGACCGGTATAGCCGCGAACGACAACGGCATAAATGACGTATGACAAGACGTGTTACCATTGCTGGTAGCACGTCTTATTGTTTTATTTAGTGAGATATTTGGCATCAGTCATTGAAAGCTTACACTCTGCCCAAACATCTAAGAGTAGCTCACGCTAAACATCAGTGACGCAATATCAACCTCAATCAAATATTCTCAATAAGTAGAAGCAACTATCAAGCAAACACAGTTAAAGAAAGTGCTTACTTAAACAATTACTATCGATAATAAATATTTTATTAAAACTAAAGCGGTATCAATAACCCAAGCGAAATGACTATTAGAACAAGACGATTATAAATAATCACGTCATCATCATATTCTTAAAACATCTAGAAGGACACATTCAATGAAAAAACAAACCATTCACGAGCGGATAGCTAGCCTACGTGCGAGCTTAGTAGAGCAAGATCTCACTGCAATCATCGTGCCCTCTGCTGATCCTCACCTGTCTGAGTATCTACCAGAGTATTGGCAAACCCGCCAATGGCTATCAGGATTTACCGGTTCTGTTGGTACGCTAGTTGTAACAGCTGAGTTTGCTGGTCTGTGGACTGATAGCCGTTACTGGGTACATGCTGCTGATCAGTTAGCAGGTACAGGTATCACTTTAGAAAAGCTCGCGCCAGGTCAACCAAACCATATCGATTGGTTAGCCGAACATCTACAAGAAGGGGATAGCGTGGCAATAGATGGCAATGTACTCTCTATCGCTGAGCAAGACCGATTGCTCACGGCCCTTGATGTGAATGACATTATTTTGATCACTGAGCGTGATGTATTGACGAGCGTTTGGACAGATCGCCCGGCTCTGCCAGCTGCCAAGCTATACGTACATGATGAGCAGTTCCTTGCCCAGTCTGCTGCTTTAAAACTTGCCGCAGTACGCGAAGGTATGGCAGCGGCAGGAGCAACCCATCATTTGCTTTCAAGCTTAGATGACATCGCTTGGTTGACGAACTTACGTGGCGCTGATGTTGACTACAACCCTGTGTTTTTATCACATATGCTGATTGATGCAGACCGTGCGACGTTGTTTGTTGATAATGGTAAAGTCAGTGCTGACATAGCACAGAGTCTAAAAGACAGCGGTATCGCCTTGGCTGATTATTCGGCTGTACAAGAAGCACTTGGCGCACTGACGCCAGACGATTTATTGCTACTAGATCCGAGCAAAGTTGCCGTAGGTACGCTCTCAAAAATGGCAGATGATATTGGTTTTATTGAGCAGATGGCACCCAGCACACTGCTTAAGTCTGTGAAGTCTGATGCAGATATCGAGCATGTGCGTGAAGCGATGCGTCAAGATGGTGCGGCATTGAGTGAGTTCTTTGCTGAGTTTGAGCAGCGTCTAACGGCAGGCGAGCGTCTAAGTGAGCTGGATGTCGATAGTATGCTGATAGAGGTACGTAGTCGTCAGCCGCATTATGTGTCGCCAAGCTTCCCGACTATCGCGGGTTTTAATGAAAATGGTGCATTGCCACATTACCGCGCGACGCCAGAGAGTTTCAGCTACCTTGATGTGGCTGAGGGCGAAGGCGGATTGTTACTGATAGACTCAGGTGCGCAGTACCAGAACGGCACGACAGATATCACCCGTGTGGTTGGTATTGGTCAAGTCACCGCCGAGCATAAGCGTGATTTTACAACAGTGCTAAAAGCACATATTGCACTAGCTCGCGCCCATTTCCCTGATGGCATTGCCTCACCATTGATTGATGCGATTTGCCGTGCTCCGTTGTGGCAAGCACAGATGGACTATGGTCATGGTACCGGTCACGGCGTTGGTTATTTCTTAAATGTACACGAAGGCCCACAAGTCATCGCCTATAGTGCCAGCACGCCAAAAGAGCGCGCGATGAAAGTCGGTATGATTTCAAGTAATGAGCCAGGTCTGTACCGCGAAGGCAAATGGGGTATCCGTATTGAGAATTTGGTAGTAAATACGCCAGTTACCAAGCCTACTGAGACAGAATTTGGTGATTTCTTAAACTTTGAGACCATCACTTACTGTCCAATTGATACGCGCCTGATTGAGCCATCGTTGTTGGATCAAACCGAGATAGACTGGCTCAATGACTATCATAGCCAAGTCTATACAGAGCTAAAAGATCGGGTCGAAGGCGCTGCGCTTGAATGGTTGACTGAACGTACCAAAGCCATTTAATACTGAGCTCAAAACATTAAATAAAAGCATTAAAAAGCCCCGTAAAGATTTACGGGGCTTTTTAATGCTCGTTACTTACTGCTGAGCGGCTATTTCTAACGGCAAGTCCAATATTAAAAAATGAGCAAAATTAATGGATGCTCTTAGCGGCTTCGTTATTGACAGTTGAATCATTCTGTTCGTTTAAATGCTGGGTGACTTCAGCACGTAGCCAAGACTTTAGATTTTCAGACAATAGCATCATCTGCTCACTCAAATAATCATCGACTTGCGTTTCAAGTTCACGGATGAGCTCTTGATGCATTATATCTAATTTTGAGTCTTTTAAGACTAAGTTAATCGCTGTGCTGGTTTTATGATGAATGTCTTTAATATGGCTATCACCAATAGCATGAGTTTGTTCGTTAATGGCTTTGTGGTCAGCATTTTTGTTATCGCTAGCACTACTTTCAGTCTTTTGTGGTTCTGATGCTGCTGTTTCGGTCTTTGCAATAGAATTATCAGTAACTGGACTGTCTTTATCAGCATTTACTTTATCTATGCTAGTAGCGATAAATTTTTCATCAGTATTATTTTTATCTGCTGCTATCGGCTCATTTTTTTCTTGTTCTTTTTGAGCTTCTTCAGCCAGTTCAGCTTCTGCTTGGAGAGCCGCTTCTTCAGCCTTTTTCTTTTGTTCTTCTTCTAATCGCTGTTTTTCGGCTGCTACATCTGCTTGCTCTTGTTTGTCAGCGATCGCTTTGGCAATGGCTTGTTCAGCATTATAGTTGTCGTATAGCTCGTCCACATGAGCGTCCAGATCATGCGTATTAAATTCAAAGCTTTCAAATGGAGTGTCAGCTTGTAGTAGAGTGGTGATGTCTTTGAGCTCTTGAGTGATTGCTGCGCGTACCGGCTCAGGCGCGCACGTCCAACGCTGATAAAACTGATGGGAAAATGAGTAGCTTGACATGGTATCTTCCATAAATGTTCCAAAAATTACCCCTTATCATACGCAAGTACGATAAGGGGCTGCAAGTGGACAAACGTAGCCAATCTGACACCAGCGTTACAACGCAATCATTATCATGCACTGCGATGCAGATGGGTGGCTGTTATTGACTGATAGGCCAACGTGCAAATACCAAAGACCCATTGGTACCGCCAAAACCAAAGCTATTAGAGACAGCATACTGTAGGTTATCGACCTTACGCGATTGATTAGCTACATAATCGAGGTTACAGTTGTCTTCGACGTCATCTAAGTTGATTGTCGGTGGTACATGTTGGTTCTGTAGGGCAAGTACGGTAAAGATAGCTTCAACACCGCCAGCAGCACCCAGCAAATGCCCCGTCATTGATTTGGTCGAGCTGACCAAGATACTGTCTTTAACAGGAGAGAACACAGTTTCGATAGCAATGGACTCCGCCACGTCGCCCGCAGGTGTACTGGTACCATGAGCATTGACATAACCCACGCTTGATGGCTCGATACCCGCATCATTGAGTGCATTTCGCATCGCTTTTGCAGCGCCGCTACCGTCTTCTGGTGGTGCGGTAATATGACTGGCATCATCGCTCATACCAAACCCGACAAGCTCTGCCAATATCGTCGCGCCGCGAGCTTTGGCGTGAGCAAGACTTTCTAATACGACCACGCCAGCACCATCCCCAAGTACAAAACCGTCACGACCTTTATCGAATGGACGCGACGCTTTGGTCGGCTCATCGTTACGCGTTGAGAGTGCGTGCATGGCGCTAAACCCTGATATACCAAGCGGGCTTGAGCCTTTTTCACTACCACCCGCCAGCATGACATCAGCATCACCGTAAGCAATCAAACGTGCTGCCAGACCCATAGCATGAGTGGCAGTGGTACAAGCGGTTGATGTCGCCAAGTTCGGACCTTTTAGGGTGTGTTTAATCGCGACCAATCCTGCCGCCATATTGACAATAGATCCTGGAATGATGAAAGGCGACACCTTGGCTGCGCCTTTTTCACGTAGGGTATCGCGGCTGTTTTCGATGGTTTGGATACCACCAATACCTGAGCCCAAAATAATACCAAAACGATCTTGCTCCACACCCTGTACTGGCGCATCAGCAGCACCGATCTCATCAATAAACCCAGCATGCTTCAATGCCATAGAAGATGCTGCAATCCCATAATGTATAAACTCATCATAGCGGCGGGCATCTTTGGCGCTCATATACTGTTTGGCATCGAAGTCTTTGACCACGCCTGCGATCTGAGCACGGTAGCCTGTGGCATCGAAATGAGTAATCGGTGCGATACCACTATCACCATTGAGCAATTTGGACCACGAGCTATCAACATCTAGACCAAGCGGTGTGATGGCGCCCATCCCTGTGACCACCACGCGAGTCTCATCAGAACGCTCGTAGTGTGGTGGTTTTTGACGCGATTTATGTACAGGTGCTGCGGTCATATTGTTTGTGTCATCATTGGTGGCTTGGTCAATAGGTGAACTGCTGTGTTGGCTCATACGATATGTCCTATACTTACGGGTCCTAAGAGGATGGCGTTTTAAAAGTTATTATAAAACACATAGGTGCACGTATGTAAACTAAAATATAACTGGTCAGGCAAAACAGACTTGACCCAATACCACGCGTTTATTGGCACCAGTTACTGCTGGCAAATTACCTGTTTCACCCATGATAGTTTGACGGGCTAACCACGCAAAAGCGACGGCTTCTACCCATGTTGGCGCCAGCCCTAAATGATCAGTGGTTTGTACTGTGCAGCGAAGTAGATGAGCTTGTAGACGTGTCATTAGATAATCATTCAGTGCGCCGCCACCACAGACGTATACCGAGCTGTTTTTATCCGTATCTGTAAACATACTGATTTGCGTGCTCGCACTGATAGCGGTTAGTTCAGTCAAAGTGGCTTGTACATCAGCTGCTGAATAACTGACATTAGCATTGGCTTGTTCAAAAGCCTGTAGCTCACCCTGTAGCCATGCCAAATTAAAGTCTTCACGACCAGTACTCTTGGGGTGAGGCTGAGCGAAAAATGCATGGGTCAACAGCTGGTGTAATAGTGGCTCAATGATGGTGCCAGATTGTGCCCAAGCGCCTTTTGCATCATAGTCATTATCTGTATGCAACGCCGTCCATGCATCTAACAATAGATTAGCAGGTCCAGTATCATAGCCAATGACATTATCTGCGCTATCTGTGTTGCTATCTAGGTTGCTGTCCACGCCATTAGTTAACGCTGGCAAGACGGTTATATTAGCAATACCGCCCAAATTTAGGAGCACGCGTGTGCTATCAGGTATCGCAAATAAGGCCTGATGAAACGCAGGTACTAGAGGCGCACCTTGACCACCAACTGCCATGTCACGACGACGAAAATCACTGACCACGCTGATGCCTGTACGCTCAGCGATGATATTGGCGTCGACCAGTTGCAAACTAAAGCCCATTTGCGGGCGATGACGGACGGTTTGTCCATGACAGCCAATCGCCAGTACTGATTCGGGGTCGGTATTTGATTGCTGCAATAAGGTATTGACCACTTCGCTTGCGAACTCCGCATACGCGCGGCTTGCCCAGCCAAACCAATCCAATTCACTGTTTGGTTCATTGACCTCCGGTACGAGTTGATTCACACCATTCGGCTGACATAACCCCAGTAGCACTTCACGTAGTCTTGGTGGAAACTCTTGACTATACGTCGCGAGCAGTTGCATTGCTGGTTGGCTATTCTCTTCATCAATAGTGTTTTCTTTGTTGGTATTTTCTTTATCAGCCATGTCGTTATTGAACTGACAAAGAACCGCATCCATCCCATCCAAACTAGTGCCTGACATCATTCCGATATATAAGCCATCATCAAAGCTTTCAAACACCGTTTGCTCAAGAGCGTCGGTCAGTGTGGCGTAGTTCGAACTATCATGGGTTAAGTCGTCGATATCGTCTGAACTATTATCCAAACCATTATTCATAAGCAAGTCGGCAAGGGCATTATGGTCAGTATCAGTAGTTGATGCGGGGTTGGTCATGGCAATTTACCTTAAAAAACGCTAGTATATCCGTCAAATTCTAGCATTTTTTCTTACCTTTTGAGCTTCTAAACGTCATAAGGTATAGAGCCGGTAACCATCACTTATAAAAACCCTAACGAAAGTAATATATAGAGAGTACCATGACCGATAAAACCTACACCCTAGAAGAACAACTGGCCCTCATTCAGCGCGGTACGCAAGAGATACTCTCCGAAGACGATTTGGTGGCTAAGCTAAAGCTTAATCGCCCGCTACGTATCAAGGCAGGCTTTGATCCTACTGCGCCCGACCTGCATTTAGGTCATACAGTACTGATCAATAAGCTCAAGCATTTTCAAGATTTAGGTCATGAGATTTATTTTCTAATCGGTGACTACACGGCCAAGATTGGCGACCCTTCTGGTAAGAACTCTACACGTCCGCCATTGACTGATGAGCAAATCAAAGCCAATGCAACAACCTATGCTGAGCAAGTATTTAAAATCTTAGACAAAGAAAAAACTCGCGTGGTCTTTAACTCTGAGTGGTTCAGTGACATGAGCGCCGCTGACATGATTCAGCTTGCCAGTCAGCAGACGGTCTCGCGTATGCTTGAGCGTGATGATTTCTCTAAACGCTATGCTTCGCAAACGCCTATTTCAATCCATGAGTTTCTGTATCCATTAGTGCAAGGCTATGACTCTATCGCGCTAAAAGCCGATGTTGAGCTCGGTGGTACCGATCAAACCTTCAATTTGCTAATGGGACGTACATTGCAAGGGCGATATGATCAAGAGCAACAAGTCTGCATCACGGTGCCAATCTTAGAAGGATTGGACGGCGTTAATAAAATGTCTAAGTCACTAAATAATTATGTCGCTATCTATGATGCGCCAGGTACCATGTACCAGAAAATCCTATCGATGCCTGATACCTTAATCCATCGTTACTTTGAGTTTTTAAGTTTCAAGCCGATGGAGCAGATCGAAGCCTTGATGGCGGAAATGGAAGCCGGGCGCAACCCACAAGAAATCAAACGTATCCTTGCCGAGGAATTGATTGAGCGTTTCCATGATGCGGATGCTGCTGCCAATGCGCATAAATCTGCTGGTAATGTCTTGGCAGATGGTGAGCTACCGGTTGATTTGCCAGAAGTGACATTAACGCTTGAAGCAGGTCAAGAAGCCTTATTTATCGCGCAAATCCTAAACCAAGCTGAGCTTGCCAAAAACGGTGCAGCTGCTAAAGATATGGTCAAGCGCGGCGCAGTAAAAGTCGACGGTGAAGTGGTTGATGGTGGGTTTAGTCTAACCTCAGGTCAGACGGTCGTGATTCAAGCGGGCAAGAAAGCCTATGCAAAAGTGACTGTTGCTTAAGTGCTTATTGCTCAAGTGCCTGCTCAATCTGTCATAGCGAGTGAATAACAAAATATAAAGAGTAAACTGTAATGATGACAAATCAAGCCACTATAACTCAAGGCATTTACCGCCATTACAAAGGCAGCTTGTATCAAGTATTGCATACCGCGCAGCACTCAGAGACTGAAGAGTCGCTCGTAGTCTATCGTTGTCTGTACGGTGAGTATGGGGTGTGGGTACGACCGCTTGCGATGTTTGCTGAAACAGTCAGCGTTGAAGGTAAAGAGGTACCACGATTTGAGTTGATTCAACCATTGAATGATTAGTACTGAACCACCACGCACGAGAAATTTCACCCAAAAAAAACGACCCGTTGAGGTCGTTTTTTGTTTTATATCTAGGTTTTAGATAGATGCGCCATTAGTTGTTCAAAAATGCAATCAATGCTTTATTGAACTCTTCGCTATGGGTCACATTGATACCGTGTGGACCACCTTCAATGACGTGTAATCTACTGTCTGCAATCATATCGTGAGAGCGTTCACCACTCGCTTCGATCGGTACAATTTGATCCGCATCGCCATGTATGACTAATGTCGGTACATCAAACGCTTTTAAATCATCGCGAAAGTCGGTATAGCTAAAGGATTTAACGCAATCAAGTGTCGCTTTAGCAGAAGCAAATGCAGCAATATCACGATTGTATAGGCGCATTGGCTTGCTGACCAGCAACTTACCATCTTTTGGGGTAAAGAAGTTCTTAGTAAAGTCATTTAAAAAGGCAATACGATCATTGCTAACACCATCCAAAAAACCTTGAATATCTGACTCTTCAAGACCACCATCAGGATTATCATCTGCTTTAAATAAGTACGGTGGGACCGCAGAGGCGAGTACCGCTTTGCTCACACGCTCGGAGCCGTATTTACCCAGATAACGCGCCACTTCACCGCCGCCCATAGAGAAACCAACGATGGTGGCATCTTGCAAATCAAGTGTCTCCATAAGACCTTTTAAGTCTTGGGCTAGGGTATCGTAGTCGTAGCCGTTCCATGGTTTGGATGACTGACCAAAGCCGCGTCTATCATAAGTAATGACTTGATAGCCTGCTGCGACTAGCGCAGGTAGCTGTGCTTCCCAAGCGCGACCACTGAGTGGCCAGCCATGGATGAGTATGATAGGTTTGCCTATACCTTGGGTTTCGTAATAGAGTTCGACGGATTGGTCGTCCTGTGTTGCAACGGTAGCGTAGGGCATGGTTTCATCCTTTTGATATTATTGTAGTCATATATTTTGTTGATGCTTATCAGTGACTGTCACTCGTAGTGAGTTATTAAGGATTTGCATCAGCGTTTAAGTATAGAATCAGCCCAAATGAATTGCTATGACAGGTTGTAAAGCTATAGTAGTGATTATAAAGCGGTTGTGTAAAACTCTAGTTAATCTTGTAGAAATTCTTTTAGGACTTTATAGAAGGCTATAGGTGCATCTAGTGGCACGGCATGACCTGAGTGTGGCAGTATGATTTCACTAGCATTGGGCAGCATTTGGGTGATTCTTTGCTGCCATTTAGGGTCATAGAGCGTTGATTGACCACCGATCAAACTGACGACGGGAATGGTGATGTTTTCTATACCTACCCGAAAATCATAAGGTATGGCGAGATAGGCTTGCAGGCAGCGCATTTTGTGTTTCCATGTTTGGTGATTATAAAATGCCAGTTTATGATCGTTTTGATGAGTGAGCGCTTGCACGATGGCTTTTGAGCGCGGGCGGCTGACAGAGAGTAAAGAAAATAATTTTTCAATGTCTGTCACACGGCGTTTAAGAGAAAAAGGCAAATGCGTAAAGCATTCGACTTGCGCATACGGTAGCGTCATATCAATAATTTCTTGGAAAACTGCAAACATCTCTGTTTGCCGATCACCAAACAATCCACCTTGCCAATCTGGTTGATTGTGAATCACAGGGCTTTGATCGATGTTCAAATAGCGGCTGATGTGAGATGTGCCAAAGTGGGTAAAATAAGACCACATCACCAACGCCCCCATCGAAATCGCAGCAACGGGCAGTGATTCTACGTTACGGTTTATGCAGACATGCTCAATGATGTCATCAATATCTTCAGCGTACTGATTGATAAAATCAAACGGCGTCAGCTCGATATTTTGTGCGGCACCAAACCCCCGAAAATGTGGCAGATAAAATTCGTATTTACCGATCAGTGGCAGTATAAAAGGTAAAAACTCTCGTGCATCCATACCATAAGCATGCAGCATCATGACGGGTTTGCCGTGTCCAATAACCGATACGGGTAGCGCTATACCATCCGCTGATTTGATAGTGATCGTCTGTAACTGATAAGGAGCAGCCAAGGCGCTAAGGTTTTTTTTCATAGAGGGATCACTTTGGGTTATGAAGCCACCTGTTTATTTGTTGAGACAGGTCGCTACAAAATGGGCTTTACCGCTGATAAAAGACTGTTATATTAAACAGTCATCTGACCATAGCACAAAATTTGGCGGGTGGTAAAAGCAGTAGCAATAACTGACAAGGGTAGAAGGGTATGGGCAAATCGATATTATCATTATTGGATAGTAGCTTGTATCCACAAGTCTGGGAGCAGCAGACCTTTACCAGTCCACAAGCACTTTTATTGTCGATGTTAAATAACGAGGTCACGGTTGATGCCAGCGCCTTTACCAAGCAGCTACTGGCGAATAATATTTATAAAGAATGGATCAATACCACGGTATTTGGACGGTACCTGCATCGCAACTTTACCGCCTTTTATCAGCAGACAGAAGACAGTTTCAATATAGATATGCCTTCGTTGTTCCGTCAGGAGCTAATGCGCCATACGCAGTATCTGCCGCTCACACAGGTGCTTTTTTTTGCAGGAGATATGCCAAAAAGTGTGCGACAGACCAAACTGCTTACCACTACTGTCAATCCAGCCACTGCGATCGTCAATGCTCAGAAAACATCCAAGACATCAGTCACCAATGCCTCCAGAGTAGTGATTAACCAAATTACCATCACGGGTAAGCAAGTATTGGGGTTTGCAATACGTCACAACAAACGCACGAGCGAGCGGCTGCGCAATGAAGTGTTGATTATGGACTTTCAGGACCTGCGTCTGGTGGGTGAGGTAACGATTGAAGACATAAAAAAAAGCAATATAGAGGGCTCTATATTGCTTCGGTCGTATGAGTTACGCTAATAAGTATATCGAGGAGCTAGACCTGTCTTAACTGTCTTGCTTGGCAACGGTTAAGCCATTGTAGGTTTGGGCCACTGGCATGACTTCTAAGCGATTGACATTAATATGCGCAGGTGACTCAATCAGCCACAGCAAAATATCGCCAATATCTTCACCCGTCATGGTCTTAAAACCATCATAGACCTTTGCCGCTTTGTCATCATCACCGTGATAGCGTACGTTTGAAAACTCAGTACCCGCAACTACTCCTGGCTCAAGATTGGTCACACGCACTTGCGTACCAAGCAGATCGGCACGTAAGTTTAGGCTGAATTGTTTTACAAATGCTTTGGTTGCGCCGTAAACGTTGCCACCAAAATAAGGCCAGTTACCTGCGATTGAGCCAACATTAATGATATAACCACTATCGCGCGCAACCATCGCTGGCAGGACAGCATGAGTCAACGCCATCAAACCTTTGACATTGGTATCATTCATACGCATCCAGTCATCGAGACTGGCTTTGTGTGCAGGCTCTGTACCGAGCGCTAATCCTGCATTATTTACGAGCACATCGATTTGCTTGAAACCATTAGGCAGATCAGCAAGAATTTGCGGGATAGAGTCTGTTTCACTCACATCCATAACCACGGGCAAAAACGCATCGCCTAGGGTATCTGCCAAAGCATTCAGTTTATCAAGGCGTCTAGCACAACCAATCACGCGATGACCGTTTGCAACCAAACGCTCTGCTAGCGCTTTACCAAACCCTGCGCTTGCCCCTGTAATCAATACGTTCATTATCTGTCCTTATTAGCGATACTGTCTACTTTTGCTATAACCCTAATGACGACTTTGTCTGTTTTGGTACTATTTATTAGATAACTGCTTACCAAAAATCTTATCGCCAGCATCACCCAAACCTGGGATGATATAACCATGCTCATCCAAATGACTGTCTAGCGCAGCGGTATAGATAGTCACGTCAGGATGCGCTTCGTTCACCAAGCGTACGCCTTCAGGTGCCGCCACGAGTACCAATGCTTTGATATTCGTACAACCATTTTTCTTGAGCATCTCGATGGTTGCTACCATTGAGCCACCTGTGGCTAGCATCGGGTCAATGATCAGCGCAGGACGTTTGTCCATATGGCTGACGAATTTTTCAAAAAACGGTACTGGCTGTAGCGTTTCTTCATCACGTTGTAGGCCGACAACAGAAATTTTAGCAGTAGGGATTAGATCGAGCACGCCATCAAGCATGCCAATACCTGCGCGCAGAATAGGTACGATAGTTGCTGTCTTACCGATGATTTGCTCACCAGTAATCTCGCCGCACCAGCCTTGCATTGGAAACGTCTCAATCTCAAAATCGCGACTTGCTTCATACGCCATCAAGCGCGCAAGTTCTTTGGTCAATGTGCGAAACTTATAAGTGCTACAGTCTTTTTCACGCATGAGACTGAGTTTATGACGGACTAGTGGATGATCGATTACCGTAATGTTCAAATCGTTGTTTAAGTCACTCATAGAATCTCTCTTGGTTTCTTGTCTGATGCTTGCGCAGTTGCTGCGGTTGCTATTAGTATAAAAGATACAAACACTTACCGCACTTTAACCCTATTTATCACGCGTAAATAGTAAAATTAACGCCTTCAAAATTGAGACAATCAAATTACTCTCACAGCTTTATGATGATATTGATTTAGCGCAACGACAATATTTACGTTCACAACGGCCATCAAAGCCTAAACAGTTCAGGCTAAGTAAAAGGATATCGCGCCATTTAAGTCAACTGATTGAACCGACTAAATTTGACTATAAGCGTAATGATAAGTGAGGTAGTGTTTAGACCTGCTATGATACCAAAAAAACTGCTTTTCTGATGAAGAATATCATGACTATAAAAACATCAATGACCCAAGATAAAGAGACAACGCTCACATCTACTAAAAACAAAGCTGTAGAAATTGAAACGCATCCTTTCGAGCCTGTGTTGCCACCGAACGCGACTATCATGATGATGGGTACTTTTCCACCGACTGCCGATAAGTGGGCAATGAATTTTCATTACCCTAACTTTTATAACGACATGTGGCGAATATATGGTCGAGTATTCTTTGATGATGCTGATTATTTTAGAGTAGGCGATGAGAAGCGATTTGATCCTGAACGTATCCGTGACTTTATGTTTGAGCGAGGTATCGCTTCATGTCCCACAGTAAAACAAGCCATTCGCGAGACAGGTAATGCGTCGGATAAAAACCTAACGGTAGTTACCCCCGTTGACTTAGATAGTATTTTGCCACAAGTACCAAAGGTAAAAACGTTGTTCACGACAGGAGGTAAGGCAACCGAAGTGCTGATCGAACTATTGAAAGAACCACTTGCCAAGTCGAAGCACCCCAAAACCAACCAAAGTATCAATTATCCTTACGAGTGGCAGAGTACAGATAACCAGAAAACTGATGTCAATAATCTAACCCTACATAGGTTACCGTCGACTTCACGAGCCTATCCGTTATCGCTGGATAAGAAAGTTGCTGCGTATAGAGCGTTTTTTGAGAAAATGGGCAAGTTATAAGGTAAGTAGAGTTATCCTAATACAAAAAAAGATCTGGAAATAGTAAAGGATCTATATCTGTTAAAGCAGAATATTCTTACTAAAAGGGAAGCACGTACCTATTCCTCTACTACATCAACCAATCGACCAATTCATAACCTATTGAAACTATTTATTATTTTTAATAGCT
>NZ_JBQQEX010000005.1:0-198901 GCF_052258185.1 Psychrobacter sp. T6-6 | reverse complement strand
CTGACCAACACAGGCGCAACAACCTTAGAAGATACATTGAGCGTAGCTGGTCAATCTAGTACTAATGGTTTAGACAACACAGGCGCTATCAGTACGGACAGTTTGACTACGGCCAACCTGACAGCAACAGGTACCATCACTACAAATGGTCTTGATAATACAGGTCTTTTGGCGAACGATGGTGACATTACCAACACAGGCACACTAACGAATACTGGTGCAGCTATACTAGGGAATACATTAAGTGTTGCCGGTCAAACAACGACGAATGGCATTGCTAACACAGGCGCTATCAATACGGACAGTTTGACTGCTACCAACTTGACAGCAACAGGTACCACGACCACTAATGGTATTGTTAATACTGGTGACATCAGTACTACAGGTAATTTATCAGTAGCAGGTAGTGTGACTGCTAATGAATTGGTTCTAACAAATACTTTTAGACCTGATGACATTAGTACACAAACGCTAGAAGTGTCAGAGTCACTTATTGCTAGTAGAGGTGCTACAGTTAGTATGGGCAATAATGTTGTAAGGAATGTAGCAGCGGGCGAAGTCTCTGCGTCATCAACCGACGCTGTGAACGGTGGTCAATTATTCCAAAGTCAAGCTGCAGCATTTGGCTATACAGATCGTGAGATTAACTCATTAGAAGATCGTCAAAACAAAGGGTTAGCCTCATCATTAGCATTTGCTGGTCTTAAATATTCAACTGTACCAGGTAAGTTCAGTGTTGGTTTAGCAGGTGGCACCTGGTCGGGTGAAACTGGTTACGCGCTAGGCGTTAACTACACAACAGTAGATGGTAAATTTGGGTTCAATAGTGCTTTCGGTGGCAACAGCGATGAACAAGGTGGTAATTTAGGGGTTTCTTTCCTTATTAATTAATAGTTATTTCCATTGATTAGAGCTAGCATAGAGCTTAGCAATTAATTATGTAAAATACATAATGACGGTTAAGCTTAATTGGAGTGTGCTATTTTACTTCAAAGACTGAGTTCTACAATTTGTAGGACTCAGTCTTTTTCATTCGTGTAGATACTAACCATCAAGTGCCGCCTACTTTGTTCTGATAGCCATTATTTCATCTTAGATATGTACTAGTTTTTACAAGTAGTCAATTATAGGCTTCTAGGGAATTGATGCTTATAGATAGACTCCCTTTATGGCTGTCTTAAAAACGTTTTAGATAACAATATTGAGTGTTTTTACATCGCTCTTAACTATATTACTATTTACTGAAAAATATTTGCTATCTAGTCCTACTGCTACCTTTTTTCGTAAAACTCATCTAGCTTACTCCTTCCATATCTTATCTAACACAGCAAACCAGTTCTTTGACGTGATTTTTTCAATAAGCGCATCAGAGAAGTGCCGCTGCTGCATCCGCTCAATCAGTTTGGCGATTTGACTGATATCAGACAATTCATCCGGCAATAGACAACCATCAAAATCAGAGCCAAAGCCAACATGATCTTCGCCCAAATGGTCAATCAAGTAAGCAAGATGATCGACAATGACATCAAGGGAGGTCTGCGTATCTCGCTGCCCATCCGCACGCAAGAATGCCACATCGAAGTTCACCCCAACTAGACCGCCATTTTGCTTGATGGCAGCCAGTTGTTGATCAGTCAGGTTTCTTGCTTGCGGACATAAGGCGTGCGCATTGGAGTGGGTTGCAACAATGAGCTGATCCGCAATCTCTAGCGTATCCCAAAACGCGCGTTCATTCATATGGGACACATCAATCAGCATATGCTGATCACGGCACGCCAAAACAAGATCTTTGCCTTCGCGAGTTAGACCAGAGCCTGTATTTGGAGAGTGCGGAAAAGACGCATTTAAACCATCACCAAACAGACTTTTTCTATTCCACAGCGGGCCAATACTTCTAAGGCCTGCCTCATAGAATACATCTAGCAGATCAGGTTGGATAGCTAAAAACTCAGCGCCTTCAAGATGCAAAACGATAGCCAGTTGCTGGTTCTGCTGACAGGCTCGAATTTGATTTAGAGACGTACAGATCTGAATCTGACCATCAGATCGATCTTGTAATTGCTGAGCAAATTCTAATTGCGCGCAGCAAATATCAACGATTTCTTGCGGAGTGAAGTCTGAGTTTGACGGGTTGGCTAACTTATCAGGGTGGTTGTTTTTCACATAAGCGTAGGGCGGTAAAAAAATAGAAAACAAGCCGCCCATCCATCCTGCTTGTCGGCAGCGCGCTAGATCCAAATGCCCCGGTAGCGTACCATAAATAAAATCATGTACGGGATCGTCAGCCGAGCTTAGCCATAGACGAGTTAATAGATCATTATGACCGTCAAAAATTATGGGCTGGTTATTCATCATTAATCCGTGACCGTGCGCGTGGGAATCAGTTGCTCTTGACTCGTTTGTGCTTTATTGGCTTGTATTTCGTTGGTTCGGTGACTACTCAACTGTTTGCTACTTAATCGTTTAGAGTTTTTAGGATTGCGAAACCGTAATTCCTCAAAAGGCACGGGCGTCTCGCTATTGATACGTGCTTCCTCTATCAGGTAGTGATATGGCGATTTGCCGCACACAGGATCGGCGTTTTTGGCATCGCCTGTCAGCATAAACGCTTGGCAACGGCAGCCGCCATAATCGCGCTCTTTATCGGGGCAGCTTTGGCACATCTCAGGCATCCAGTCATCACCGCGATACTGATTGAAGCTGTCTGAGTCATACCAGATATCTTTTAATGGTGTCTGCCTGATATTGGGAAAGGACATGGGCAACTGTCTGGCAGCATGACACGGTAGGGCAGTGCCGTCTGGTGCTACTGTTAAGAAAATCTTGCCCCAGCCATCCATACAAGGTTTTGGTCGCTCTTCGTAATAATCAGGCACCACAAAGATCAGTTTGCATTTGATACCACGTGCTTCGATTTTTTGGCGATATTCGTTGGTAATGCGTTCGGCGTGAACCACTTGCGCTTTGGTCGGTAGTAAACCTTCGATGTTTTCAAATGCCCAACCATAAAACTGACAAATAGCCAATTCAACCGTATCGGCCTCTAGCTCTAAACAGAGATCAATAATCTGGTCAATCTGATCGATGTTTTGTCGATGAATGACAAAGTTAAGCACCATCGGATAGTCGTACTGTTTAACCAGACGTGACATCTCATACTTTTGCTCAAAGGCATGTTTTGAACCTGCTAAGAGGTTATTTACTGTCGGATCACTGGCTTGGAAGCTGATCTGAATATGCTGTAAGCCTGCTTCTTTTAGACTGGCGATGCGTGCTTCAGTCAGTCCCATACCTGAAGTGATAAGATTGGTATAAAAACCTTTCTGATGCGCATAAGCGACCATTTCTTCTAAGTCTTGACGTACCAGTGGCTCACCGCCAGAAAACCCCAGCTGTACCGCGCCCATTTGCCGCGCCTGATCAAACACATCAAACCACTCTTTTGTTGTCAGCTCGTCTTTATACTGAGCATAATCAATAGGGTTGGAGCAATACGGGCATTGTAAGGGGCAGCGATAGGTCAGCTCAGCGAGTAACCATAGCGGCAGTCCGACGGATGCAGTCATACTAAATCAATCCAATGTTCGCGCTGGGCAACCAACATATATTCAATGATATCTTGCTCGATTTCAGGGACATCGCCAAACATCGCTTTCACCTTTTTGATAATATCAGCAACCGATGCCGTGCCATCAATATGTTGTCCAATGATACTGGCGCTATCATTAAGTTTTATCATTCCCTCAGGGTAGAGCAGGACATAAGCGTCTTGCGCTGGCTCAAACTGGAAGCGATAGCCATGACGCCATGTGGGAACCAGAGATTGATCCAGCTCAGGTAAACTAGCAGGTATACTCATTTGAACAATCCTTTATGCCAGACATTCTCAGTAGTGACGCTTTGATAAGGCGCTTGGTCATGCACATAGGCGAGGCTCAAGGCATCCAAGATCGTCCACAAAATATCGAGTTTAAATTGTAATATTTCAAGCATGCGTTCTTGCTGCTCAGCCGTCTTGAATGAATCAAGGGTAATGGTCAGACCATGCTCAACATCGCGGCGAGCTTGGCTGAGGCGCGAGCGAAAATAGGTATAGCCTTCTTCTTTGATCCAAGGATAGTGCTTGGGCCAAGACTCTAGACGCGATTGGTGAATCTGCGGCGCAAACAGCTCGGTCAGTGAGCTACTCGCCGCCTCACGCCATGACGTACGGCGTGCAAAGTTCACATAAGCATCAACAGCAAAACGCACACCGGGCAAAACCAATTCTTCCGAAATCACCTGCTCACGCGTCAGTCCAACCGCTTCCGCTAGACCAAGCCACGCTTCGCGCCCGCCGCCATCAGGATAAACGCCATCTTGATCAATCATGCGCTGGATCCACTCTTGACGCACGCGCTGATCAGGGCAGTTCGCCATAATCGCCGCGTCTTTTAGCGGGATATTGATTTGGTAATAAAACCGATTGGCGACCCACGCTTGGATTTGTTGCTGCGTCGCGCGCCCTTCATGCATCATGATATGAAAAGGATGGCGAATATGATAATACTGACCTTTTGCCATAATCGCTTGTTCAAACGCTTCTGGGCTAAGTGCTGCGGTTTGTTCTTGCATTATTTTTACCTTGCGATTGCTGTCTTTATCTTACCGTTTATCTTAAAGCTCTATCTGCATACCATCAAAGGCCACTTCAACACCGTGCTGTTTTAATGTCGCCGCTTGTTCAGATTGTTCATTTAATATCGGGTTGGTGTTGTTGATATGAATGAGCACCTTACGAGCATTATCTAGCTGATCTAAATAATGTAGCGAGCCATCATTACCACTGATGTGCAAATGCCCCATGTCTTGGCCCGTTTTAGTGCCAACGCCGCGTTCTTGCATCTCGTTGTCTGTCCATAGCGTGCCGTCAATCATCACGCAATCAGACGCTTTCATGATTTGCATCACTTCATCATCAATTTTGCCTAGGCCTGGCGCATAGAACAGCTGCTTTTGTGTTTTTAAATCTTTCACAATCAGTGCAATGTTGTCGCCATCATGAGGGTCGTTACGATGCGGTGAGTAAGGTGGCGCTGAACTTCTGATGACCAAAGGTGTTAGCTCTAGATTGCTATAACCGTCAATTTGAAAGCTTTGTTTTGGGTCGATTTGATTGTATTGGAGACCGCCGTTCCAGTGCTTTAACATGTTAAACAGTGGAAATCCTGTGCTGAGATCTTCATGCACCATATCCGTACACCATACAGAGATGGGACAGCCTTCACGTAAGGTCAACAGACCTGTGGTATGGTCAAGCTGGCTGTCCATCAGTACCACATCAGTGATGCCTGTGTCTCTTAAATGACGGGCTGGCTGAGCGGCTTTAAAGTCAAATAGCTGCTGGCGAATATCAGGGGATGCGTTAAATAAAATCCAATCGGTGCCATTTTCTGATATGGCGATTGAGGATTGGGTACGGGTCTTTGCGTCGATGGTATCTTGACGCACACCGTGGCAGTTTTCGCAATTACAGTTCCACTGCGGAAAGCCGCCGCCCGCTGCTGAGCCTAAAACGTGAATATACATAGATCAATATTTCCAAATTGCTAAAAAAGTAAAAGCCCTAATCATCTAGGGCTTTTAATGTATTCAGGTTTATGAGTTTTTAGCGTGCTTCAAAATACATAGTGATTTCGAAACCGATACGGATGTCTTGAAAAGCTGGTTTAGTCCACTGCATGAGGTTACTCCGAAATGATCTTACATGTGATAGGTAAGATTAATAAAGTGAGTTTTCAATGGTAGTATAAGCCAACCCTTGCTGTCAATTTGTTAGATGTTAATGAAGCGTTAGCTTATACTACTTAACGAAGTATTCATTTATACGCTAACTTCAATTGCTATTGCCTTTGTACAGAGGTGATAATAGCTGTAGAGCCTAAAAAAAGCCTGAAGCAAATATCAACACTACATGCGGTGACACCAATGATAAGAGAGCTTAAAACCTTTGTTGCAGTTTGCGAATTGGACAGTTTTGCAGCGGCTGCTCGGCACATCAATCTTACCCAGTCCGCTGTGAGTGCGCAGATAAAAAGTCTGGAGGATACGCTGGGTTTGGCGCTCTTTACTCGCTCTGCTCGTGCTGTCACGCTTAATCCGCAAGGAGCACGGGTACTACCAACCGCTAAAGAGATATTGCAGCTCTATGCAACCATGCAGTCGCCTTCAGACACAGATATTGCCAGCTATTATGGTCAGCTTAGAATTGGTGCGATCAACTCAGTTCAAGTTGGTATTTTGCCAGAGGCACTAAAAGCCATTACGATATTGGCGCCGCTAATGCAGACAGAGATCATCCCAGGGCGTTCTATAGAGTTGTTTGAAAAACTGGCAGTAGGGAGTATCGACGCTGCCATTACGATACAGCCGGCTTTTACCTTGCCCAAAGACATCGTTACTCAGTCTATTATGACTGAGCCTTATGTACTGATCACGCCTAAGAAATGGCCTTTTCATAGCCTAAAACAAACCTTTGAGCAACATCCTTTTATTCATTACAGCTTGCAGTCTTCTTCTGGGGCAAAATTGAGCAAGTTTTTTAAGCAGCAAGACATCAAGGTAAACACCATTATGGAGATCAATGATCTCGATGCCATTGTCAGAATGGTTGAGTCTGGTTTGGGTGTGGCGCTGATTCCATATGCTGGGCTGTGGATCAGGAGTACGGCACCAGTCCAGATTCATCATTTGGGTGATAATAGTCTGGTTCGAGAGGTGGTGCTTGCCTATCGTTATGTAGACCGTCAGCAACCACAAATCGCTGCTTTAAAGCAAGTATTGGGTCTGTGATAACCAGTTTTTATATAACTAGTCTCGTGATAACCGGAGTTTCTATAAATAGTCTCGTTGCAATCAATGTCTTTGTAGTTATTATCCCCACAGTATTATTCCATTTGCTATGCCCGAATCATAAAACGCTTATTTCTATAAATAAAAGCGCCTAAACACTCTTTTTCTATTTGTTATGTGCCTTATATTTCCCACGCTTTATTCCTCCAAAAAGTATCTCTCAAAGCAGTTGTAAATCAGATGGTTCTCTTTGTAGGGCAACCTTATTTGCTACCTATATCAACGAGCACCAAAAATTTTGGGGCTGAGAGCAGAATGTTTACGTTTTTCTTGTGGCATCTTCTTCGTTACGATGGCTCTGCTTTATTTGATTGAGAGTACTTGTTGATTGGTTGTAGATTTAACGGCTATAGCGCATGGCGCTGAGTATATTCATGCTTGTCTAGCCCCTTATGCTTAGCAACTGGTACCAGTCAGCTGTCAAATAATCAGCATATAACAACCGCCAACAACCGCACTGTGACTTTTCTACATTGCCACCTTTTCTATTTGAATCATTTCTAAGAAGAACGAATATATGAGCCATACTGAACGTCTGAGCAACGACCAAACACCTACCCGTATTGAAAAAGACTTACTTGGCAAACAAGCTATACCTGCTACTGCTTTGTATGGTATTCAAACGCAGCGAGCGTATCAGAATTTTAATATCACAGGAGTGCCAATCAGTCATTTTCCTGAGTTGATACGAGCGCTGGCTATGGTTAAGTCAGCGGCTGCCAAAACCAATCACCATTATGACTTGCTGAGCGATGCTAAGCTTAGCGCTATCACCGATGCATGCACAGACATCATCGATGGTAAGTACCATGAGCAGTTCATTGTTGATTTGATACAAGGCGGGGCAGGCACGTCCACAAACATGAATGCCAACGAAGTGATTGCTAACATTGGACTTGCAAAAATGGGGCTGAAGTACGGTCAATATGAGTACCTACATCCCAATAATGATGTCAACCGCTCGCAGTCTACTAATGACGTCTATCCTAGTGCCGCGCGTTTGGCTATTGTATTTGCAGCAGCGCCTCTAAAGGATACGATCATTAATTTAAAGCGCAGTTTAATGGATAAAGCAGAAGCGTTCAGTAGTGTTCTAAAGATGGGGCGTACGCAATTACAAGATGCTGTGCCGATGACATTGGGTCAAGAGTTCCGTGCCTTGGCTAGTGATATCGGTAGCGAAATCGCACAAATCGAACAGGCTTGCCTGCAGCTGTGTGAGCTGAATTTAGGAGGCACCGCTATTGGAACGGGTATCAATGCACCAAAGGGTTATGCTGCGGTAGCGATTGATGAGTTAGCTGCGATCAGCGATCTACCTGTAAAGACAGCTGAAGACCTCATTGCAGCGAGTGCGGATATGGGTGCGTTTGTGGCGTTTTCTGGCACACTCAAACGCTTGTCTATCAAGTTGTCTAAGTTGAGCAATGATTTGCGATTGCTATCGAGTGGACCGCGTACAGGACTTGGAGAGATTAATCTACCAGCCATGCAGCCTGGCTCATCCATTATGCCAGGTAAAGTCAATCCTGTGATCCCTGAGGCCATGAATCAAGCGGCATTTCAGGTTATGGGGACAGATATGACGATCACTATGGCCGCAGAAGCAGGTCAGTTGCAGTTAAATGCAATGGAGCCGCTAATCGTTTATAACCTCCTCAACAACACACGTATATTGGAAAAATCGATTCGTATGTTGGATGAGCGCTGTATTCAAGGGATTACGGCAAATGAAACGCGCTGCGCACAGCATGTCGAAAACAGTATCGGTATTGTCACTGCACTAGTGCCGCATATTGGCTATGAAAATGCCAGTCGTATTGCAGGACATGCATTGCTGAGTGGTTCAGGTGTGGCGGAATTGGTCAAACAAGAAAAACTACTCAGTGATGAGGCGTTAGCCGCTATTTTATCGCCTGATACTATGGTGAGTAGCCTATAAAACAGACAATATCGATAATAGGTAATATCAGTAAAAGACCGTATTGATAACGGTTTTCTAACGATAAAAAGCAATGCCGAAAATAGCCATATCGGAAACAGTAAGCCATATAACAGAGCGCTGTATCAAATAGTATAATGTCATTACTATTTGGTACAGCGCTCTGTCGGGTAGGGTAGTATATTTATTTACCGCTCATACGTTAGCCAAGGAATTGAATAACGTGTTCACCAATCTCAGTTGGTTTTTCATCAATCAGCCAATGACCAACGTCATTGATCCAGATGAGCTGAGCATTTGGAATGGCCTCTTCTAATTTTGGCGCATATTTTGGTTTTTGAAAAGGGTCTTGATCACCCCACAGTATCAAGGTCTGATGAGGTAGATTGCGCAGCTCGTCAGTAATGGCCTGAGTATATTCTTTGTTTAACCGTCTCAGATTGCGGAAAAATGCTTGCTTACCATCCTCAGTTGACCAAGGCTTAACGTAAGTCTCAATTAGCTCATCAGTCATGACGCTTTTATCTTCTACGCCTTTTGGCATAAAACCCTGCATCATACTAACAAAGTCCTCTAGACTCATGTCTGATTCAGCGCCAGACTCTTGTAGCGGCTCAAAATCTGGGATAGGCCATGAATCAAAACAAATACTATCGATCAATACAAGCTTGCGAACTTTTTCTGGATGATTGACTGCTATCAGTTGAGCAACCCCTCCACCAATATCATGCCCAATAACATCCGCTTGACGCGCACCTAGCGCATCCATGAGTTTTACCACCATGCTGCTTTGAGCATTGATAGACACGTCTGCATGTTTTGATTTCGCAGATTCCCCGTAATTGAGAAGGTCAGGGGCGATGACACGATGTGTTTTGGCAAGCTGTGGAATGATATTGCGCCACATAAGGCTGTTGGTTGGAATACCATGTAGCAAGATAACTGGACTACCAGAACCTTGCTCCAAAAATGAAATTTCATGCCCATCAATATATGTACTGTTTCTTGTTATATTAGTGCTCATATCATTCTCCTAAAGATGAATATCAGTAATCGTGGTTTTGTAAAGTGATTATTCAGGAAGTGTATGGTCTTATCTCACTATTATTCTCTATACTCGATCAACTATTCCATCTCAATAGAACACCAAACCCATCAGTCTTGCCAAACAGTAATATTGCTGAAATCACAAGAGCGTGAGGTGGCAAAAATATAGGACAGCATGATTTTATCAAGAGCTACCTTGTTGACGTAAGACAAACCAACCTGACGAAATCCATAATACATTAATGCTAAAAATATTATGGCCTTCGCCGTTATGGGTTTGTACGTCAACCGTTATTGATTTGTTGAACGATCAATCAAGTTGCCTCAAGATAGAAACATTGAGGCGATTTGCAGTATCACATGATGCGCTTTAGCATTATTATTCATCGACTGACTTTATGTCGCTCACGTTATCGTGACTGGTGTCGTAGAGAATGGCTTTTATAAGCGCTATGCCCATCAGCACCATAACGAAACTAAAGGGCAGGGCACCAATAACCATTGCGGTTTTGATCGCCCCTAAGCCGCCACTGATCAGGAGCACACCAACAACCAATGCCAGTATGACGCCCCAAAAGATAATATGTGGACGACCTTTTGGACCTTCGTTACCGCCTGAGTTGATCGTATTGATGACTAAAATAGCTGAATCTAATGTGGTCACTAGATAGGTTAGGAGTAACACTAAAACCAACAAAGCCATCGCCCAAGCAGCAGTTGGCGAGAGCATGACATCGAGCATGGCTAGCAATTGAGATTCCTGTCCTACGCTTGAAATAGCATCCGTACCACCTAGCGTTAAATCAATCGCGGTACCGCCCACAATCGAAAACCAAATAAAACACATGAGCGCGGGGAGAACGACCGTACCAAGTAGATAAGCGCGAATACTGCGACCCCGTGAGATACGGGCAAAGAAAACACCAACAAAGGGACCAAAAGCAATCCACCACGCCCAATAAAACACTGACCAGTCCTTTTGCCAAGTAGCAAGCGTTTCGCCAACAGGGGTACCATCTGGCTGCCAAACAGTCACGAGCAATTCAGGCAACGCGACAACATAGTCAAACAAACCGACGAAAAAGGACTGTAAGCCGAAGAATGTTGAACCAAAGATTAAGAAAAATGCAAAGAGAATAACGCTTAAACCCATGTTGAGGTTGGATAGCCATTTAACCCCTTTGCCGAGACCAGAAAGTGCTGAGAGCGTGGCAACACCAACGATAACAACCAGCGCAACGATAATCGCTGCTGCTGACGACTTTCCATCAGTGTTGATTAACCAATCGCCCATACCGACACGGTGCATACTAGACACAAACTGCTCAACCCCAAATCCTAGTGTCTGAGCCACGCCCAAAATAGTCGCAATAACGGCGACAATATCGATTGCATCACCAAGCCTGCCGGAGAGTCTTTTGCCAAATAACGGCGCAAGTCCTGAACGGATAGTAAGCGGTAATTTGCGCCGAAAAGAAAAATACGCCATCGATAGACCGACTAAGGAATAGCAAATCCAAGCACTAAAGCCCCAATGTAGAAAAGCCCACTTGTAGGCGTATCGCACATTATCAGCATCATAACCAGTTGCTATGCCTTTGATGACTTCGGGGTTATTGGCAAAGTGATACATGGGCTCTGCGGTCGCAAAGGTCAACATACCCACGCCAATACCTGCGCCGAAGATCATAGAAAACCATGAAAAATTAGAGAACTCAGGCGTGTCACCTGAATCTCCTAAAATCAGCTTGCCATAGCGCGGAATAAATGCCAAAAGCATCGCTAAAATCAAGAAAAAAGCGACGGCTAAGATGTACCATGTCGAGAAGTGGTTGAGTAAAAAACTATTGATCGAACCCAATACGGTCATCGAGTTTTCAGGAGATATGACAGCCCAAACAATGAGTAGGCCAAGTAATATTTTAGCGGTGATGGTAACGTCTTTGTTAAACCCTTCATAAAAGCCTTTGGTTGCGACTTTTATTGGCAGTTTGGTTAAAGGGGGTTTGTTTTTATATCTCATGACTAATCCTTTAGATGATATCTCTTTGCTTAAGTGAACACCAAGTTCCACAATCCTTTGGATCACTTGGTGCTTTTTTTTGAGCTAAATTTTGATTTAACTTGGTAAAAACTCATCACCCCAACTGTCACTCAAACTGCCACTGGCGATACCCGTCTCAATGTCTGCCTCACTATAGCCAAGATCTAGCATGATTTGACGGGTTGATTTTCCGAACTTTTCAGGTCTAGAAAGCGCATATATCTTGCTGTCAGATGGGCGAATGGCATAGGGGTCAAGCTGCGTGACTCTATGACCACTTGGATGGTCTTCATAAATTGAGAAAGAGTAACTACCACGATCAGTGCCTGGCGTGTTGTCTGCCGGGTGACTGTATTCGGCACGCAACGCATTGATATCTGCACAAATGACCGCCGCAATATCAGCCGCTTGTAAGCGTTCTATCCAATCATGAGCAGGTGCTTTTTGGAAAATGTTAGATAAGAAGGCCGCGCGATCGTCTTTGTCGAGCTGACTAAAACCTTCTAAACCTTCGACTTTCTCAAAGTTTTCGACGTCGCCTTCATAAGCGTTCAGTAGCAAATAGTTCCCCGAAGAGGTGTAGTAAAAACGCGTCAATTCATCGTAACCGTTGGTCTCTCGGCCTGAGGGTTCTTCGAACAAACCCCGTTTTTCAAAGTCGTAGCAGTATGGGATTTGCAACAACGCGCTGTTTGCGACTAATGAGGTACGACCACGCCCAATTTGGCCTGTACGATACTTTTGATAGAGTGCTACGCCAATGCTCATTGCACCGCCAAAACCGCACATAACATCGATAGTACCGACATGCGCATGTTCTTCAGGCGTATCCATAGCGCCGCCGCAGCGTAACATAATGCCAGTAGACGCCTGCACGACATCGTCATAACCAATGAAGTCACTGCATGGACCTTTGCGAACGCCACTGAAACAATCTAGCTTGCAGAAGATCGCCTCAGGGTTTAATGCTTTTAAACCCTCAGTATCCAAGCCCATTTTTTTGATTTGTGTGTCTGTTGCATTCCAAACAATGACATCGGCTGAACGAACCAGTTGTTCGAATACTTCCCGTCCTTGTCCATAACGAATATCAGCAAGTATCGACTGCTTGCCTACCATTTGAGACATACCGTAAATAACGGTGTTCCAACTGTCGTATAGTGGTGACGCAGGATCGAGCTTGATGACTTCTGCACCAAACCGTGCCAAGTAAGCTGCTGAATGCGGTCCAGCAATTACATTACACAGATCGAGCACTTTGATACCGTCTAGCCAGCCATAGGTCTCATCAGTCTCCTTTACTGAAGGCAGCTTGGTTTTGATGCTCTTTAGTTTTTTAAAGGCCTCATCAAAATCTACAAGCTTCGGTGGTTTGGGTTGCAGCATTTGTTCGCCGCACTCTTCAAGCCACACAATTGGACCTGGTTGAATCATCTTGCCATAAGTGGGGTCCTCGACTTCGATCATCAGTCCTGTTGTTTCGGCATGATCATCATGGATCCACTCTTGTAGCCAACGTTGGGGCGCGCCAGGTATACCGCGTTTCCCAAAGATCTTTTGCCACTCTTTTGAGGTGCGTTTCAAGAATGCGCCTTTCATTTTTTCAGCAATATGATCTGCCCAGTATTTTGGCATTGGATAAACACCAAGCGAGGTATCAGAATGCCATTGACTAGAAGGGACATAAGTATCCTCCTCTTCAGTTAACCCTTCCTCAACTAACTCATCGTATAACCCTAAAACTTCTAGGCAACGCTTTGCATGATGTTTGTGGCTAGGGCATACCACGTAAAACATGCGCCCATCTTTGCACATATAGCTGCGATAAAAAGGATCTAGCAATTCTTGTAGCTCTTCATAGCCCATGTTCATTGGAATACCTTCGACACGGCGGCGCTGAATCTCAACCTCACGCTGAGTCAAATAACGCTCAGGTAAGTCCTCGATTTCTATCGAATTGTAGCAAAGGCCTTCCATAACAGCCGCTGCAAGCGGAACCTCAATAGCGTCGCCAAGACCTGTGTTTTCACGAGCTTGTAGAGCAAAGACAACGGCAGAACCTGCCAGCATGGCACCATAAGCAGAAGGCAGCGGTAGCGGAGAAAATGACGGGTTGATACCCATGAGTACGCGATTGAGACCCATGTCAGTAAATACCCCTGAGCTTGCTGAAATGATACTCTCATAAGCACGAAGCTCACGGCGATGTTCGTCGTTTGAGGCAAATCCAGGAATCGATAAGGCAATCAGCTGTGGACGTTTTTTGCGCAGTGCTACCAAATCGAGTCCCATCTCTGCCATTTTTCCAGGACGAAAGCCTTCAATCACAATGTCACTTTCCAAGATCAACGCTTCAGCCTGCGCTACTCCCTCAGCAGTCTTAAGGTCGATTTTTAGCATTAATTTATTGCGGTTTAATACGGCATTAGCCGGGCTGTGCCATTTTGGACCTGACGGCGGGTCTATATGAACTACGGTAGCGCCGAGATCGCCAAGCATCATGCCAACAGCAGGATCTGCAATATATTGACCAAAATCGATGATTTTGACACCTACGAGGGGTAATTCAAAAGTTTCTCGCATAGTTATCTATCCTTAGAATATTATGGTGTTACTACAAAAAGTCAGAACGTCATGGGGTTTGATAGCCGATATACTAGAGACCATCAAACTGACACAGTCAGAGTGCTCGCTATCTATCCACGGTTAATGTGGGTAAGACGCAAGCACCAGTTTTTGACATACTATTTAATGTTTTTGAGAGCAACGGTGAGGTGATGCTCTTGAGAGATAATAGGATTAAGTGGGCATGGAGAATTGCTTTTCATCTCTCACTGCCGTGCTCGGCCAGCGCTGAGTGACGGTTTTGCGTCGAGTAAAAAATCTCACGCCGTCTGGTCCGTACATGGCCAAGTCACCAAATAATGAGCGTTTCCAGCCACCAAAGCTTTGTGATGCCACGGGTACAGGTAGCGGGATATTGATACCGACCATGCCAACTTCAATATTGTCGATAAAGTGACGTGCCGCTTCACCATCGCGGGTGTAGATACATGTACCATTACCGTATTCATGGTCATTGATCAGTTGTATAGCCTCGGCCATAGTCTGTACACGCATGACTTGCAATACTGGACCAAAAATTTCAGACTTGTAGCTGTCCATGTCTTTTGTGACATGATCAATCAGGGTTGGACCAACGAAGAACCCAGCTTCATAACCTTCTGGTTGAACATCAGAGCCATCTGCAACTAAGGTGGCACCTTGATCAGCAGCACTCTTGATATGCTCTACGACTTTAGATTTATGTGCCTTGGTAATGACAGGGCCAAAGTCGTTATTCTTCTCTGAATGGACGCCAAACTTTAGCGCTTCGATAGCTGGCTGTAGAGCGGCAATCATCTTATCCGCGGTTTCATCACCGACAGCCACAGCGACAGACAACGCCATACAGCGCTCACCTGATGAGCCAAAAGCAGCACCAAGTAATGAGGTCACGACATTATCCAAGTCCGCATCTGGCATCACGATCGCATGGTTTTTTGCACCGCCTAAGGCTTGGCAGCGTTTGCCTTGTGCCGCTGCGGTCGTATAGATGTATTCAGCGATAGGGGTAGAGCCGACAAAGCTGACTGCTTTGACATCTGGATGATGCAAAATAGCATCAACCGCTTCTTTGCCACCATTGACGACGTTGATGACGCCTTCTGGAAGCCCTGCTTCATGTAGTAGCTGCGCAATAAATAGCGTTGCGCTTGGGTCGCGCTCAGAGGGCTTTAGGATAAAGGTATTACCACAAACGATCGCCATCGGGAACATCCACAGGGGCACCATCGCAGGGAAGTTAAATGGTGTGATACCAGCGACAACACCTAAGGGGTGAAATTCACTCCAAGAGTCTATATCGGTACTGACATTACGGCTGTGTTCTCCTTTTAGTAATTCAGGTGCGCCGCACGCATATTCGACGTTCTCAATACCGCGTTGTAGCTCGCCTGCTGCATCATGGACGATTTTGCCATGCTCTTCACCGATTAGGCGGCAAATCTCATCTGCATTTTGCTCGAGCAATGCTTTGAACTTGAACATCACGCGCGCACGTTTTAGTGGCGACGTTTTGCTCCACGCTGGAAAGGCAGCCTTGGCGGCAGCGACCGCTTCGCCGATGGTTTTTGCACCACCTAACGCAACTTTTTTGCTGACATCGCCCGTTGAAGGGTTGTAGACGTCTTGAGTTTGGCTGTCATTGTTGACTAAGCTACCGTTGATGAAGTGTCCGATAGTTTGCATAGTTTATGTCCTTTAAACAGGTGTGTTATTGGGTGGTCGATAGTAAATGGGTGTAATGTTGGTATCACAGAGTGCTAGGCGTGATCTGTGCTGCTGTCATCCCACAGCATGGTATAAAGCTGAATCATTTCTTCTAAATTGGGTATGCGTGGGTTGTTATTGGGTGAGCCCGATGCAAATGCTTGCTCGCACATGGTATTGACGAGCTTGTCAAAGTCGGCTCGCTGCACACCAAACTCTGCCAATGTGGGCACATGCAATTCTTTGTTTAAGTTTTTGAGAAAGTCGATTAAACGGGTGTTGGCGTCATCATCTGTATCACTAGAGTCAGCGACGCCTAATGCACGTGCGCAGTCAGCATAGCGGTCGGGCGCACTTGAGATACCAAATTCGGTAATCGTTGGCAGTAGCATGGCGTTCGATAGACCATGTGGCACATGGAAAAACGCACCGATCGGACGGCTCATACCATGTACGAGCGCAACTGAAGAGTTGCAAAAAGCGATACCAGCCAAGGTAGAGCCGAGCATCATGGTCTCGCGGGCCGTGTCATCTTTGCCGTCATGATAAGCCGTTTGGATATTGGGTCCAATCAGACGCAGCGCCGCCAATGCTTGCTGATCGCTATAGGCATTTCGTTTGGGACTGATATACGCTTCGATGGCATGAGTCATCGCGTCAATGCCTGTATCTGCAGTAGTGCGCGGCGGTACGCTAAGCGTTAGGGTATAGTCGATAATCGCTGCTATAGGCATGAATCCCATACCCACGCACAACAGTTTTTCGTTGTTCTCATCATCAGTGATGATGGTAAATCGAGTGACTTCTGAACCTGTACCAGCAGTTGTTGGGATAGCGATGATAGGTAAACCAGTTTCATCGACTTGACGAGGAAACTTATAGTCACGCATGACCCCGCCAAACTTACCCAGTATTGAGATAGCTTTGGCGCTATCGATAGGGCTACCGCCGCCTAGTGCAATAAGACCATCATAGTCTTGCGCTTTGACTTGTGAGACACATGCGCTGATAGACATCTCAGTAGGTTCTGGAACGGTGTCCGAAAACACATCAGCACTGATTTTCGCTTCTTCTAAAATGTGTTGGATATTATCGACATAGCCAAGTTTGACCATCATATCGTCAGTGATAATCAGGGGTTTTTTGATACCCAAACTCTTTAATATCTGCGGTAGCTTTTGGCAAGCATCGCGTCCAATCTCCATGGTCCTTGGCAGAAGGATACTGTGCGACATAATTACTAATCCTTGTATGAATGACTTCCATTATCAGCTTGCTAAGTTGTTTATTGGTCATATGAGCTGCTGACAAAATAATGTATACCTAACAACTAACTTTCACATAACGATAAATATTTTATCGTTATGTGAAAGTTAACAGAATATGTTTATAATGACAAGACGCAAAAGCATAAATTTTATCGCTATAATGAATAAATTTATTTGCTGAGCGTCAGCTACAGGTTTGGAGTAATTAATGAGTGAGACTAAAAAGAAGAAAGGATCGAGTGTTGAACGTGTTTTGCAGATTGTAGAGGTGCTGGCAAGCTCTCAAAGACCAATGAGTGTCAGTGATTTGTCAGAAACCTTGGAGGTGCCGGTACCCAGTATGTATCGATTACTGGATCAATTGCAGGGTCTTGGGTTTATTCAATTAGACTTGCCAGGAAAAGTCACTTGCGGAAAGCGCACGTACAAGCTTGCTATGAATTTGTTGCAGAACAGTGATTTTAAGAATGAGCGGTTGGCAATACTAAATGAGCTATCAGCGAAGATAGGAGAGACAGTTGGTATTGCGATTTTGCAAGACTTAGATGTGGTGTATGTTGATCGCGTCATGTCAGACTGGCCACTACAGATATTTCTACCTTCCGGTACGCATGTACCCGTGTGGGCCAGTGCCAGTGGCAAGTTACTACTGGCACAGCTGTCAGATGACAAGTGTGAGCGTATCATTGAAAAGATGTCGATACATGCGCTCACAACCCATACCCAAACGGATAAAAAGCAACTCATGCAGACAATTGTAAAGACACGTGAGACCAAGGTGGGTATAGATAATGAAGAGTTTATTCCAGGAATGGTCGCCTGTGCGGTTATGATTCCCAATGGTGAGCAGCAAGCATTTGCTACGCTATTTACTCATGGTCCAACCGTCAGAAAAAGTATGGATGAATTACTCAGCTATTTGCCGTTGATGCAAGAGGCCGCGAGTGAATTGTCTGTTATCTTTAACCAGAATTATGAATAGATCAGCAGTTGATAGAATCGAGTGGCTGATGGCATCGGTAGTTGATGAAACAGAGTAGCGAGCTTCGATGCTTTAAAAAAGTACCACTCAAAATATAGACAACAAAGAACCCTTGTAGTATTTAATCTACAAAGGTTCTTTGTTTTTCAAATAGTCATCAGTGCAGCTCTACTAATCTACCAAGCTACTAATCTACTAAGTGATAACTGGTGGGGTGACCGCTTTATTTAACAGATTTTATAACATTTATCATTTCAAAAAATCAGGATTCATAAAGGCAGGGTTTGGATAAGTGTAGAATCCTTCACCAGTTGCAGACCCTAGCTTGTTTTGATCAATCAATTGCTCTTTTAAATACTTAGCAGCCTTGAACCTTACCGGGTTTTGAGTGGCTTCAGCAGATATTTTGGTGATGTTGTAGGCAGTGTTGATACCGATAGTGTCCAATATGGCAAATGGACCTGACGGCGCGCCAGTGACTATCATCCACGTCTTATCTATCGTATGCGGATCGGCAACCTCTTTTGCCACCAATTGCAAAGCTGCATCTATAAAAGGCGCTAACAAACTATTCATAATATAGCCAGGCTGCTCTTTATCCAGCGGCGTTGCCACCATACCAATGGCAGTAGCAAAAGCAACAACATCATCAAATACTTGAGGGTCTGTGCCAGGATGTCCCATGATTTCAGCGACATTGTGCATCCAAATTTTATTGGCAAAATGAAGCGCTAAAAACTGGGCAGGGCGCCCTGTTGATTCTGCAAAATGGCTAGGAAGCAAGGTTGAAGTATTGGTGGCAAATATGGTTTTCTCTGGGGCGAGCTTGGCTAGCTTTTCATAAAATTCGATTTTGATCTTGGGGATTTCTGGAATGGCTTCAATCATGAGATCAGCATCTTTGACCGCTTCAGCTAAGTCTGAAGTATAGCTCAGATTGTCAAAGGCTTTATCTAACTGCTCCTGGGTTGCCCTCAAGTCTTTTCGAAAAGCCTTGCACATCAATTGAAATTTTGATTTTGCCTTTTCTAATACCTCGTCATTGATGTCATAAACACTGACATTAAAACCATGAAACGCGGCTTGAAAAGCGATTTGGTAGCCTAGGACGCCGCTTCCCGCGACAGTTACATTCTTATACGTCATTGTAGTCATTTCCTAAAAATAGTGGATATAAGTTGCTAGATAAATGTCTAGAACCTACAAACCTATTATTAGATTGTTTTGCGCGATTATTCAACCTTAATTTTTATCAGTGTACCGAAAGTATTACTAGTTAAGTACCCAATATGCGAACTTATCTTGACTTTTATATTGTCAAAAAATTCAACAGCTTACTTTTAATATTATAATTTTTATGACTTATTTTTTTGTAGTGATTGATATCGTAACGATATTTTTAATGACTATCGATATCAAAAAACTATTAATAAAGTTATGGAGGAGGGAAAAGGGTGGTATGGGTATTAAGCCATGTATTAGTGATTCGCTACCAAATTAATGGTGATAAAAGAGTGGGCATTAGTACTGTTGGGTAGTGATAGGCAGTCAACAAAGAGAACCATAGAATATGAGCGAGATAAAACAGGCTGAGATAAGATTATGTCTAAGTACTATGATTGGTGCGCCCACCAAGACTCGAAATAATAATATAAGTATATGATTTTATTTATTTTAATAAAATATATTTTTATGGGTACTGTGTATTATACTGTATAAACAAAAAATGACGCAATTAGGCGTCATTTTTGTCTTTGTTGGTATCGTTTACTAACGCATCGATCTTAACCTTTAACCATTTATTAGGCCGTCCTTCGAGATCAGATAACTGGTATCTGATTAAGCTAGTAACATTAGTGTCATACCTGAATCAATGATTACTCAACATGAAACTCCGTTTTCATCTATAAGATTTTTTTTAATACCTATAATTTACAAGCCATTTACATAGTATTTTGATATAATTTTATATCTAAATTACTAGCACTTTTGAGATTTTAAAATGGCAACCGCTGAGCAAATCAAAAACCTAGTGAGGGCTCATTACCAAAATGATACTGGCCGATTCCAGTCAATTTCTCTACAAATTGCTGCTAATGAGGCCAGATCTGGTCACCACAAGCTCGCTAAAGAACTAAAGTCTATCATTGATAAAGGTTCACCAATTCAAAAAAATTTTGATAAGAATGGGTTGAACCTTTCTGTTAAAGATGAGTTGGATGGAAGTCTTCAGCTGAAGTTTACTTCGGTCAGAAAGAACGAGATAGTTTTTTCTCCAACAGTTCAGGTACAGTTGGATAGAGTGATCACTGAACATAGTAATATTTCTAGTCTCAGAGAGTTTGGTCTGACCCCGCGTAGAAAATTACTCTTCCATGGCCTTCCAGGAACTGGGAAGACTATGTCTGCAGCTATGCTGGCTACTGAATTGAATATACCTTTTTATGCAATTTTACTCGATGGTTTGATGAGTAAATATATGGGTGAAACAGCAGCAAAATTAAGATCTATCTTCAATTTTATTTCTAGCAATACAGCAGTTTATCTTTTTGATGAATTTGATTCAATTGGCTCTTCTAGAGAGCAGGGAAACGATATAGGCGAAATAAAAAGGGTTTTAAATTCCTTTTTAGTCTTCTTTGAAGAAGAGCAGTCAGATAGTATAGTTATTGCAGCTACAAATAATATTGATTCTTTAGATAAAGCACTTTTTCGCCGTTTTGACGATATTATAGAGTTCGGTTTACCAGATCAGGAGGAAATAAGGTGTGTTATTAAAAATAAGTTTACACTTTTCAACTTCAAGTTAAAGGACTGGTCGGAGGTCTATGATAAAGCAAGAGGTTTAAGTTATGCTGAAATTTCCAAAGCCTGTGATGATGCTGCCAAAGAAGCTGTATTGAATAATAATAAAGTTGTAGATGAGAAGTTTCTGCTAAGATCTTTAAGTAATAAAACAAGATTCTAAAGAGTATCTGAATGATTAATAAAGCTCATCTATTTTACAATGCAAAAGAAACATATTCATATCATCCTCATGGAGGGGGTCCTAGATATCGTCTTCCTGCTAAAGATAGGACTAGACATGGCAATGAATTACTGACTCGATTGACAGAGTCCTTAAGAGTAATTGAAACAAAGGCAGCAATTGATAGGAGTGATACACAGACTCAGGTTCTTCCTTTGAGCAGTGATAAAGGTGTTTTTTTAAGTATTGTAAGCGACAAGAATGAAGAGCTTAGTGTCGACAAATTTGATAACAGGTATTTTGAACTCAAAACACTAAAATTAGAAGGTGATAGCCAAGTTCTAACGTTTTACACGACTCAAAAGAACCAAGAAAAATTCAGTAGAAGTATCCAAAAATTTATTAATGAGGATACTAAAAATGGGAATCCTAAAAATCTCCCAATGCTGAATAATATTTCCTTGATCAGAGCATCAACCTTAGAAGACCTCTGGACTGATGATTTATCTTTATTACCATCTGGATCAAATGATATTATCTGCTGTGAATTATGGATGACTTTTCGTAATGAAAGTATAAAAGAAGAATTTCAATTAGTACTCAACGACTACTTATACGAAAGTACGCCTTATATATCCTCACTTTCTTTGCCCACCGTTACAGTATTTAAAGTTGAATCTACAAGGGAAAGGCTTGAAAGTTTAATAGCTGATTACCCAAACGTAGTTGAATTAAGAAGATCGTCAGAGTCTCCTAATGTCTTTATTGACATGGATATGCCGTCCCAACATTTATTTACAGAGGATTTTAATCAACGTATAAATATGAACTGTAGTGAAGACCAAATATTCGTCAGCATACTTGATACTGGTGTTAACTATAATAACCGTCTGCTTAGTAAGGTATGCAATGCAAGCTATAGTACATCATGGGATCCAAACTGGGATGATTATAGTGACAGTTCAATTTCCCCACTACAGCATTATCATGGCTCTTTTCAGGCCGGTGTAGCTGCTTTTGGTGCAAATATTCTAGATGATTTAGTTGGTACACATGCAATAGAAGTTACTCATGAAATTGAGTCGGGAAGAATCTTGCCGCCTCGAGGAGTTAACCCTAAAAGGCTTTATGGTGACGTAATGCTAGGGACAATAAGCAACCTGGTAATTGAGAGGCCTAACAGTAAAAGAGTATATAGTCTAGCAGTTACAGATAATGAATGCGAATGTGAAGGGTATCCCACATCATGGTCTGCAGCTATAGATACTTTTTGCTATCAGAATTCAGAGCTATCTACTGATGTCTTTGTTGTCTCAGCAGGAAATGCTTCTAATGTTCAAAAGGACTATTGGACAAATGCAAGAACCGCTAAAATTCAGAACCCTGCTCAAGCATGGAATGCTATCACTGTAGGAAGTTGTACTAAGCTTTATAATGTCACCAATCTTGTTAACCCAACAATCTGTTCAGCATTAGGCGATATCAATCCTACAACATCAAGTTCTCATGATTGGGAATGGGATGGCTCCCCTTTCAAACCAGAAATACTGTGCGAAGGGGGGAATAGAATTATCGATAATGGTGTTATTGATTTTCACGAAGATTTAGCTCTGTTAACAGCTTCTGGTAAAACTCAAGGCAACGTATTTGGTTCACATACTGATACGAGCGCAGCTACTGCGGAAGCTTCGTACATGGCAGCAAAAATAACGGCTGCTTACCCTATGGCGACTGCTGAAACTATTCGAGGTCTGATAATTCATTCAGCTGAATGGTCTCAGCCTATTCTTGATGAGCTAAATAGATTAGCTCAGAGTCATCCTCAGAAGACTGTACTTAAGGAATATAAAAAAAATATACTTAGCGTATGTGGGTATGGGATACCCAATTTAGAAAAAGCGATTAATAGTAAAAATAATAGGTTGAGTCTGATTATTGAGTCCTCTATAAAGCCAGTCGATGATAATAGTTTTAATCTTAACGAATTCAATATTCATGACCTGCCATGGCCAAAGCAAGTTCTCAGCCAATTGCCTTTAGACTCTACAGTAAAAATGACAATTACTTTGTCTTATTTTATTGAACCCAATCCGCGAGTATCAAATATAAAAAGCAAATATGTTTATAGATCTCATGGACTTTCTTTTAATCTGTGTAAACCTGGGCAACCAAGACAAGATTTCATTGAAAGTAATAACAGAAGTGATCGAAGAAGTGAAAACTATACCGAGCATAAATTTGATCATGGTTGGTTCTTTGGGAACTCATTACAGGGCAACGGGTGCATACACAAAGATTACTGGGAAGGAACTGCAGCTGATCTTGCAGAGACTTCTACGATCGTAGTCAAGCCTGTAACAGGGTGGTGGAAACTTAATAAAGACAAAGAAAGATGCTCCAAATCAGTAAATTATTCGTTATTAGTGACACTTGAGGTAGATGATAATGATATTGATATTTATTCTGAAGTTGAAAATAAAATAAATACTCACGTAGGCAATGTAGTACCAATCCAAGTAAGTATATAAGTTGTTCATTTAAATGACGCAATTAGGCGTCATTTTTGTCTTTGTTGGTATCGTTTACTAGCGCATCGATCTTAACCTTTAACCATTTATTGGGCCGTCCTTCAAGATCAGGTGGCGGTAAAAATCCGGCATCACGCTTGCGATGAATGGTTGTATTAGATTCCCAGCCAAATATTTCTTTGATGTCGCCTGTGGTGTAATACCTACCTATCATTTCAATCTCCTTTGTCTTCAATACTCTTACAATCAATTATCCCAACTGAAGAAAGGCTTACATGTCGCTTCTTCAAGTCATGCGGTATAACAATTAGCTATTCTTTATCCGTAACTGGTCGCTCTAGCCTTGCATTCTTCAAAGTGTGTGTGGGCCCAACTGATCGCTGCGCTCTCAAGATTCCCAATATCATCAGCATAAAACCATTTAGTCTGACACAATCCCCAATCGCTAAAGCAAACACTACCATCAGATGAAAAGTTATGAGGGGTAGGGGTGGCAAATTGTGCGAGGTAACCAACTTTATCGTTACGCTGCAGCTCTTCAGCAATACAGTCATCACCTTCTATATCATTAGGTAGTTGAAGTAAGTTACAAACGTCACTACAACCAAGTATAGCGTCTGTTAAGTCTTTGCTAAGCGTGTCGGCTAAGCACATATAGATAGGTATCATTTTTTCACAGCGTACATTCGCAGTGTAAGTTTCATCTATTGATTTTCTTCTACTATGATTCATGATTAACTCCTAATACCTATTTTCAGTCTTTATCTTATCGTTACTAAGCGGTTTGTATCATTAGTTATTGGATTATTTTTTCTTTACATTGAGAGCAGAGATGCACCTTTGATAAAAGAGATTGAGATAGGTATTTACTAACTCTCTAAGCTCTATCACGTTGAAGTTCGCGGTGGTTATACCGAGATTTGCCAAACTCTTTACGATCATTTTGATTTGCTGCCCAAGACATGCCACCAATCGGTCTACTGTTTCTGCCAGCCATGTATTTTTTCTTAGCAACATCAAACTGCTTATTTAGACGTTTGGCCAGGCATGGGTTATCAGCTAAGTTGAGGCTAAGAATACGTAATGAGTCACCGATTAGACGGTACTCGATTGTATTTTGGCCATTAGCTAAAAGAGAGATAGTATCTCTAGATACGAATATCTTGTCGCCTATTTTTAATTTATGCTTGCCACCGCTATCAGCGATAGCGACAACTGCATCAGTCCACATACCAAACTGTTTACCGTCTCTGCCTTCAGAGACGTCTTTAGTAAATAGGTGAGCATATGATGATATAAAGCTACGCATTGAACCTGTCAGTTTTTTGGCCAACGCATCATTGACAGTGGCAGTCTGCCAGCGGCCAGCGATGAATTCATGTATATTACTGCGATCAAGCTCTATCTCATATGGAGCAATGCGCCTAACTTTGCATGCATAGAACGCGTGATTATCATCAGCATCCGATGTGATCACCTGAGCCCCAAACGTACCATCAGGAAATTTACGCACTGAGTTTAGGTTTAGTTTGATGTGTAAGTTCATTGGCTGCCTCCAGTAGCATATAAGCGCATTTCAGCTAGTTTTTGATTGGCGTAAGCGTTCTGCTTTCTGAACTCTATTAATTCAGGACTATCACTTGAGCTCATGCGCGGCTCAAGCGTTGATGTCGCTACGTCTTGTTCAGCTTGGTTGAGCAGGTAGCTGTTGCAGCCAGTGATGTTGCCAACCATGGCGAGAGACATACCTACCGCCAGTCCTGCAGCGATATGTGCACCGCCTGACTTTATCTGGTTGAGTAGTGCTAGATGTTGTGCCATAATCTGTTCACTCTTTGTTGAGTTAAAAGCCCTGCGTTCTTGGTCGGATGTTCAGGGCTTTTTATTGTCTAAAATTTGGTGCCACTAGATAATTATGACTAGTTCTCTCCGTCGCCATGTACTTAAGGTAACTTAACTTACTTTTTATGTCAAGAAAGAAAGTAATTTTTATTACTTTAATATATACAAGCACAGAAAAGCCCCGCTCAAGGCGGGCTACAGAATCATAATTAATTATTTATAAAAACGAACATAAGTAAGATAATAGTTGCCAATAGAATAGAGCAGTGATACATTCTAAACTTACGTTATCTACCTACTGAGGCTATTTCTATGAAGCTATTTTCAGCGCTTTTCGTATCTATATTAATGATGGCGCCAGTAGTACAGGCGAATGCTCAGAACTATCCTTGTTCTAAGAGTATGGGCGGTGTATCGCATTGCAAAGATGGTAGGTTTGTTTGTAAGAATGGCAAGATTAGCCAGTCTAAGAAAGTTTGTAGCTAGGTTCGGATTGGTTGAAAGGCAATAACAAACCCACCAGATGGTGGGTTTTATAGGTCAGAGACTCATATTAATTATCTTTTACCTGCTCATCTATAAAAGACTTGAATGTCTCCAACCTATCAATGGAGGCAATCAGTCTTTCAAAGTGAAGGTTAGTAAGAAATACAATTTTTTTATCCTTGCCAGACTCTCTTACTGCCTCTATATATGCAGTGCTCGTGAAATTACCTGTAGTAGCAATAATTCCAAATTCAGATAAGCTGGCTGTATTTTCAAGCTTGTTTTTGAATACGATAAACATATTCTTGTCTACATTAGTTACTGGCATATTCTTACATTCTATAAGAAAATATTTGCCAAATTTTTCCAAGAACTTATCATCAATATCATTTCTGATAATTAGATCAACTTCGTTTCTCGATTTATCGATATTACGTTTTATGATTTTATCAAAACCTATATTGTTAAAGAGTAGGCTAACAAAGTTCTCAAATTTCACGCCTTTCTGATAGTTATGTTCGGTATTCTTACATTCTGCATAGCTCTCTAATAAAGCATTTTGGATGCTATCATTAGAAGCAAATAACTTATCGTGATAGGTTTCAATAGAGTTTTTTACTTGCTCCGCAAACTCAGTAAAGCTGGTTTTATCTACTGTATCAATAACCTTTCCCGATAAAAGCAAGGGCTTTAACGCTTGATAGAATTCAGCTGTAAAAGCAGAGGTAATTAGAATTTTGGCAAATGAATTAGTTTCTATAATTTTATTGGCTATTTTTACACCATCAATTTCATAATCATCCATGCGTAGATCTAAAACAACAAGCGAGTAGTATGCATTATCAACTTTTTCAATAATATCAGCTTCTTCGTGAGCTTTAATAGTATGATAGTCAGAAGGCAAGTTAGCACCTAGATACCTACTAAGGTTATCAACTTGGTCTTTTTCATCATCTATGATTAATATCGTTTTTTTCACTACTTTTCATCCTTAATTAAAGGCAAAGTTATTACAAAGCATTTTTTTAGGTTTTCATAGGGTAAGTCTTGATAAGTAATAGAGCCATTGTACATTTCACATAAATAGCGGGCATGGTAAAGACCAATACCAGAACCGCCAGTTGTAGAGAAACCGAACTCAAATAGTCTTTTCCTAGTGCTATCGCTTATATCAGAGCCGTTATCAAAGACTCTTATGGTCAGACTACTATCATCTTTGGTGGCTTGCAATACAATTTTTCTATCATTATTGGTCGACTTTAGAGCCTTTGTGGCATTCATTATTAAATTATTGAGCAACTGCAGCATAGACGTGAATGGTATTTGGAATACAATGCTCTGATCAATCTCATTGTCGATCATAAAATCTATATCAAATTCTGCAAAGGAATCTCTATTTAGTATTGCGATAGCTTGTATCAGCTCATCTAAATCACAAGTATTAGCATCGTTATGCACCACTAATTTTGAAAAATTATCCAGAGTTTCGCGCATTAAGTTGATATTTAATTTTATTGATTGTAGCTGCTCTTTTCCAATATCTTCAGCACTATAGGTGCTAACAATACCATCGATAGAATGTATGTAGTTTTTTAAATCATGTCTGGCAAAGTTACTTAACAGTGAGATCTGTAAAGCGTGACTTTCACATATTGCATCAATATTCTTACCATGCCCATCAATTCTGTCCTGCAGCTGATCGATTTGCTCTTGTTGACGATCAGCCTTTTGCTGTGCAGTTGGAAAAGGCATATTAGTTACTTTTTTTCTTGTCTTTCTGTGCTTATTTTTAGGCATTTATTTTCCCCAGAAATCTCAAATCAGCTATAAGTAGCTTAAATATTACTTTTAATTGATCTGCTCTTATGTTGTTTAACTTACCCGCTGCTCATCACACGCCTTCGACCCAACCTCTCTAGCCTCACTCAAGTCAGCCCCCTTCTTAATGCTATAAGGCACGTTTGGGATCATGCCGTCTTTCTTCAGAGATTCTACAGCTGCCTTGTTAAGTGGTGTGCCAATAGAATAGTCTTCGATATAGCCGAAAGGTTGAAAATATACCTCAATGCCAAAATCTGGATAATAGACACATGATATCTCGCCATCTGCAGTGAACGGATAGGGCGTATCATGATCAGCGGGCCAGAATGCTTCGTGCACTGTGACACCACCAGAAACAAATTGACTAGCGTAACTATCATCTTGAGTAGGAGAGCATGCAGCTACTGATAGAGCTGTTGAAATGACTAACCACCTGGACATATTGACTCGCATGGTACTCCGTCTTTGTCTCTATCTAGTCGTTTGTTACCACACTCCAGTGCCTGCTTAGCTTGCTCACAATTAGCCATTTGGCCGCAGGTACTAGGTAAGCCTTTGCATTGAGCACCACCAGATCCTTTAGCGAATAGAGGATGATCCACTTCGATAGATTCCTTCAGAACTGTATTGCTTTGAAATGGATTGTCTATTGTAGTGACAGCGGCATTGGGCGACAGGGAAAAAATAGAGAGTGCTGTAGCTAGTATCATTTTTTTCATAGATGAAGTTCTCTTCTGTGAATTATTCAGGTATTAAATATATCTAATCGAAAAATCGTTTTTTGGGAAGACCAATTTCATCTCTGATGTCGATTATCGCTGATCCTAAATTATTTCGATCGGGATAGTTCAAGCTCAAATACTCTTTAATTTCCGCTTTCACCTCATTTGCTTTGTTCTCAATCTCAGTTTTAAGTTCGTACTCTAAATCGTAAATCATATCTCTAGTCGCTTCATCGCGTTGGTCGGCATCGACCATGCTACTACACATCGATTTAATGCTTTTAGAGTTGCTGCCAGCTGTATAACCTACAAACAATGTATAAAGAATCAAAAGTATAGGGTTGTTATCGAGAAGAATAGTAACACCCCAAAGTATTGCTAATCCCAATCAAACGCCTCACGATACACACACCAACCTAATGGCATTTTGTCGACTATTGTAGCGTATTTAATAAAGTGGTATATCCAATAATATTCGAATGGCTTCACTATTTTCTCAATACCTGATTCCGCTGAACTGCTACGCCACAAATTGAAAAAGGAGTAAAGCGACTATCAATAATAGGAAAGTCTGGATTCGAAGGAATTAGTTGAGAATATTCCTCACCAGTAGCTTCGTCAAAACCACGAGGACGCCATTTTTTAAAAGTTACGGCTTTCTCATCTTTACGTAAAGCAATAACATAGTCAGCAGGGTTTGGCTGAATGTCTGGATCAATCAGCACTAGCTCCCCAGATTCAAAATCAGGCTCCATGCTATTGCCTTCCAGTCTTATCCAATACACGTTGACGCCAGCGTTACCTATAACTGGCTCAGATTCGTCTGATATTGCATCGTCATGATATTCGCAAAAAGATCCTGCTTGGACAAAGTTCAATACTGGCGCACGCCTAATTGGTTTTTCTTGGATCTTTTTAAAGTTATCACCATTGCCTGTGCCATGAGTTAAATACTCAACACTGCAACCAAAGTAGTTAGCCATTGCTTGAAGATGCGCAAGTTTTGGTGGATTTTCATCATCCTCCCAATTCTTTATTGATGTCTTCGAGACACCTATTTTTGTACCAAGTGCATCACGTGCAAGCTTTTTTTCTTTTCTCAGTTTTAATATTCGCTGTCCCAAAGTATCCATATTTTTTCCTTTCTTATAGGTAAGTTATCTTACCACTTGATAAGGTAAGTTTTCTATGCTTTAATAGGTAACTTAACTTACTTTATCAACAACCGAGGTAACTATTGTGACTAAAGATGACGCGCTCAAAATTGCTGACGGCTCTGTCAATGAACTTGCTCGTATGCTTGGCATTAAACATTCTGCTGTTTCTCAATGGAACGATGAAAAAATTCCTGAACTGCGTAAATATCAAATCGAAGAAATTATTCAGAGACAAGAGCAGCAACTAGAACCAGCCTAACCCTATATTAAAAGATACAAAAATATAGGGCTCAACAAAACGTTTTTATAGACAGGTGCAACACGATGGACGCAATAGACGCAGCACACAAGACAGTGCACAACACTCAGCATGGCGGATCAACCGCAATTGCCGCACGCATGGGTATGTCTAGCAATGTACTGAACAGCAAAGTTAATCCTAATTGCGATACTCACCATCTGAGACTAGATGAAGCACTCGCTATTATGGAGTTCACTGGTGATCACAGCATCATACAAGCCATGGCCCATCGTCTAGGTGGCGTGTACTGCGAAGTCAGTAGCGCTACCAAAAAAGATGATCTCATCATGACTGCACTGTCCGCGTCTGCCTGCCAAGGCGATGTTATGACTGAGCTGCACCAAGCACTTGAAGACGGCCAGATCAGCTGTGATCAACGCGTCGCACTAAAGGCGAAGATTCAAACAGCATTGTCTGAACTGCAAGCCCTTGGTCAGCACGTTGACGAAAAGCACGCCAGCGACAACCCGCACATCGTTGCACGCTGGGGAGCTGAAAAAGTAAAGGATGGTAACCAGTGAAGCCTCTTTCTCAGATGAGTTTCGAAGACAAAGACTTTTTATGGATGCAGGCATATATCGAAGCATTGCAACAAAAGCGAGAAAACGAACAAAAACATCGTGACCAAATGACGCTGATCAATCAAAAAGAAAGCCAAGCCAAAAAGATTGCCGATGCGTTCGTTTACGCCACATTTCTTTCAGGCTTTGTTGCTTGCATCCTCTTGATCATTATCTTCAGATTTGTGCAATAAAAAACCCCAATCAGTCGCACCTGATCGGGGTTTTGCGTCTTACATAAAACTTAATACAAAGGAGATTATGCCATGAAGCTACCAAAGCTACAACAACACAAAGAGCTGAAGCATGTCGTAGATGCCAAAGAGCTTTATCGGTCATTGGGGCTCAATACAGCTCATTGGGCCAAATGGCATGCACGCAATATAGACAGTAATGCGTTTGCCATCAAAGGGACCGATTACCAAGGGTTCACCCAATGGGTGAACGGCAACAAAACGCAAAATTATCTACTTTCTATCGAATTTGCAAAAAAGCTGGCCATGCAGGTTAAGACTGAAATGGGCGAGCGAGTTAGAAACTATTTTTTAGAGTGTGAGCGGCGCATGTCACCCTCAATCACACAGCAGCCGGCAGTCGCATTGCCTCAGAACTATATCGAAGCATTAGAAGCCCACTTGCAAGCTGTAAAAGAGAAAACAGCATTAGAGCATCAACTACAGATTAGCCAACCAAAAATTGATTTTCATGACACCGTTGCCGCAAGCAGTGTCCTTGTCACGATATCTGATGTGGCCAAAAAACTAAATATGTCGGCTCAAGCGCTAAATGTGAAATTGATTGACCTTGGTGTGTATGACAAGCGGCGGTTACCAAAGAAAGTATTTAACCATTGGTTTCTTCAGAAAAGCTATGGACAGATGAAGCTGACCAATCAAGGCCGCGATCGTAATCTGATCACCCAAGCAGGCCAGATTTACATCATTGACTTAATATCAGAGCAAATGAAGCTGGTAAGCGGGAAGGAGGCAGTGTAATGCACTATATCGCACACAACTTTAGCGACTGGGATAGCAGCACGCTACACATGACGCGCACTGAGCGCAGTATCTATTTTGACTTGCGATCACTGTATCTATTGCAGGAACAGCCTATTGATGGCGGCGATATGGCACTGCTACAGCGTCGTGTACGTGCCACCAATGATGAAGAAAAAGCAGCGCTAACTTTTGTCCTCAAAGATAAGTTCAAGAAGGCTGGCAAGTTATATAAGTGTTCAGAATGGGACAAGATCATTAGTAGCTATCACTACAAAGCCATATCAGGTGCGACCAAAGAAATGATCAAGCGGTTATCAGATGCTGGCGAGACTGTCGCCGCCAATGCGGGCGTAACTAATATTCGCGTTGCCTATATTGAAAAGTTTGGCCATGACGAACACACACGAATCACGAACAGAGCGAACGCCAAAGCGAACGAGGGCGAACGCCATCACGAACGGACGAACGCAAAAGCGAACGCTATCACGAACGATGACGAACATCAGGACGAACGCGAAAGCGAACAACTAAGTGCACGTGAGCGAAGCAAACGCGAACGCAAATATATGGTTGAAAAGCTTAAAACTGCTGGCGAGTCTGTCACGCTAAAGACAGCTATAGCAACGCTTAGAGCTTTATACGGTAAACATTTTAACGGTGACGCATTAACAGACATGCAAGAAGACGAACGGACGAACGCGAAAGCGAACGCCAATATAAATAATGACGAACGAATGGGCGAACAGCAAAGCGAACGAGCGAACGAAATCACGAACAGAGCGAACGAGCAAAATTCATCACATAACCAAGAACCAGAAACCACTAACCATAAACCATCAACCAATAACCAAGTGAGTGAGGGCAAACACACAAGCCCGGTGACTGTTAGTGATTCTTTTGAGGACAGTTTTGAGCTGACTCAGCAAACAGAAGAAGACATGAGGCTGGCAGAGCAAAAGCGCTTAAATGCTCAGGTACCAGTCCAAGCTGAACAGATACGTAGTCAGCATTCGGGTGACATTGAGAACTGGCAAGCGCCCAGCTACAAAGAAATGCAAGACATGCTATTGATGGCTGGTAAGCAAATGAGCTTCACAGGTACAGAATACACGATACACATCGACGACTTTAAAGCCCATCATGCCGAGCAGGCAATCAAGGGTAAACCGCTAGTCACTGAATCAAATCGTAAAGCCAAATTGCGCAAATGGTTAATGGATGAAATCAATAAACAGTCGATAACTCAAGCACGTCAGGAAAAGGCCAAAGGCCGCTTTACCACAGATAACGAAGACTGGACCGGTACCACTGCCAAAAACGCTTCAGACTTTGATAGTGATTTGCCTCCTATTTACCATCCAAGCCATGAGACTGCTAAGGCCAATGACGACATGCCACTATTTTTAAATGGATGTAAGCGTATGCCTTTGCCTGGTATGACCAATCTTGAGACTGAGGCTTATGTAGACAGATATGTTCAACCTGGTGAAGCTCGAGTAACAGCTTATGACAGGTTGTTGGAAGATATGAAAGAGGCAGTATGAGCACATCGGACCACAAGCTATCTATGAACCAGGCAGAAAAAATAGAAGTAGGGCGCGGCGCTTGGAAGTTTGAGCGCTGGCTAGACAAGCAAAAGACAGAGAAAGAGCTGGCTGATATTGAATATAAAAAGAATCATCCAGACCGCTATTTTGTTGCTTTTGTAAAAGTAAGCTTGCCACGCGCAACATTGCCAGAACACTTATGGCCAACAGTAATTAACGACACATTGTTGTTTGAGCAGCCAGAGCCGCTAACTTTTGAAGACATCATACGTGTGGCTAATAAAGCATGGATTCTTGCAGATAGGGTTGAGCTGACCAACTTTTATGAAATGAATGCCAGTGACTTTGCTGCGTTTGTTAGTGATGAGGCTGGCTGGGCGGTAATAGAAGAATGAAAGGGCATAAAAACTAACGACAAACCAATTAGAGGAGAATATGGTTTTGGCTAAAAAACGCGGTATCAGCTGGAAAGATATAGCTTCTACCAGTGTGGGTAAGATCAATGCGCACAAAGTATCTGAGCTATGGACAACCAAGCCAGGGACCAAAAAAAGTAAGTATGGCAACGTGAAGACAATCGTTGATGGTATTAAGTTTCATAGCAAAGGTGAAAGTGAGCGTTATATCTTTTTAAAGCTCAAAGAGCGCGCCGGTAGGATTAAAGACTTACGCTTACAAGTGCCTTATGAGCTCATTCCCAAAAGCAGAAACGAGGCTGGCAAGGCAATTAGAGCGGTGACCTATAAAGCCGATTTTGTTTATATCGATACCAGGACCGACTGTGAAGTGGTAGAAGATTTTAAGGGCACGCGTACGCAGGATTACATCAATAAAAGTAAGCACATGAAAGAAAAATACGGTATCGAAATATACGAAACTGATCGGACCCATCTAAAGGACGGTAGGTTGTGAGGAGGTTGATACTAACCTTGCAATTAAGGTCCATGTAAAAAAACTTGATGAGAATTAGACAATAAAAAGCGCCAATGTTGGAAGCATTGACGCTTTTGAGTACATAGTTTGTTCTGAGTAGCTAAGCATCTTAATTATATGAACATTGCCAGTATTTTGCAACTTATGACGCTCAGGGGGAACAGTGGCTAAACGATCAGGATATACAAGGCGTGATATTAAAAACATTAATGTCACGATAGGACTAAATTTAGCAGCGGCGCGGCGTAACGCCGGTATGTCTCAAACTGAGGTCATGCAAGCTGTGTGGGGTGTCTCGAACAACCGAAATCGTATTAGTGAGATTGAGAACGGCAAAAAAGATTTAACGCTTATTGACCTTCTTATCTTTCAGGACCTTTACGGCCAATCATTAGATTATATATGTGGTCTATCGACAGAACCTGAAATCGATATGTTGGCGGGTACCGTGAATCACGTTGTTAACCAATCACACGCACTTATTGAAATGTTAACAGGCAATGTGGCTGACGTGATCGTTAGTCATGTGAAGTCGATCTGTAAAAATGACCATGCCGCGCTATTAGATGCTTCCAAACGTCTATGTAGTATCGTCAGAGAGGATCATAAGGCCGATAGCGCCAGCGTTGAGGCAGTCGTGGCCGCTAGTACTGTGATGCGTGTTGTCAGGTCAATAGAGGTGAAACAGGCACGGCAAGCGCAAGCTATTGATACGCAAATGATGCAGATTACTGAGCGTGTTGATCGTGAAGACCGCCACCGTTTGCTAAAGGATCGTGACCGTCACTACCAGTACAGCATACCGCTACCTAAACCATCTATGATAGAAGATGACATGGTTTTGGGGGTTGCGCCATGAGTGATCAGTATTCAAAAGACGAGATATGGGCGGCGGCCAAACTGATATGGGAACACACACCTCAAATCACCGATCGAGAATTACTGGATCAGCTACAAACGACCTATGGAAGCAGTGCACCAAAGTCTAGCGGTTCGGTAAGCAAAAGGCGAAAAAAGGAAGCATGGACGAAGCAAAGCCTTGTTAAATCGCCTAAAAACAGCCTCAAAATAGAGGAGGAGGACGCAGGAAGCAAGCAATCTAGGAAGCAGGAATCGGAAAATAATACTTTGATTCCTTCAAAAACTAGTAAAGCACAAAACACTCATTTAGAGAGGGAAGCGGAAGCAACAGGAAGCAGGATTAGCGAAATAGCCGACAATGTAGTGATCGATGCTAAAGGTCGTGCTGCTATTATTGCTAAGACTAGACGTAGGTTTACCAATTTAGGCGATCTTTTCGAGCAAGCATTAGGCATAACGCTAAGCATACCTGATCTTGCCGAGGAAGCGGCAAGGGTAGAATGTGAAGCGCTGGCAGGTGAGTACGGCGCTAATTTTGAGATAGGCGAGAACGATAAAAAGGGACCGATAGCCGAGGTTGAAGCCGCGTCACAGAACCTACAGAGAGCCATGGTGCTAAGCAAGTCCTTAACTGAGACTACAACCAGCTTGGCTATGGCGCTTAAGACCATATCAGAAGTTGAAATGCCGTTATGCGGTATCACAGCGGACGACTTCAAACAATCAGATCAAGACCGCCGCCGAGGGGCATTGGCCGCATTGGGTGATATTGATCAAAAAGAGCGCGAAGCACGCGAACGTTTGCAGCCTGAATTGCACGAACGTTTACAGCGCATTAAAAACGCGGAGGCAAGCGCCGATTTTGGCCTTGATGACGAGGGCAACGAGTGCAGCGCCGACGATGATATCGATGATATCGATTATACGAGCGTTGATTAATGCTGGCACGCCAGCTTAAGTCGATTACAGACGTTAAAAAGCCGCTTAACAGAAATATCAAGCGGCTACCAATTAATAAGGTAATTATAATACAGCAAAGGCTTTTAGGGCAAACAGGGGGCAATGCGTCCTTACTTCTACCTTTACCCGCAGGAAACACACTTTACCTAGTAAAATGACATTTTAGGGGGTAAATGCTAGAAATACCCCTAAGCTGGGAAACAAAGGAACACCAAGGCCGCCGTATCGCTTAGCAATGCCATAATCTAATGACTGAATTATCAAATAAGGCATAGATCATGACATACCTAAACTACGATGCTGGCGGCTTTATCGTTGGCGTTAATAAAATGAATGAGGGGATCGACCGCGTACACGACGACACGCAAGAGATTATCCAAATTTTAAAGAGCCAAAATCAGATCGCTAATACGCGCATGACCGAGCTAACAAGGGCGGTCAAAGCGTCAGTCTATCAAGCCAACAGTCAAACCCGCGTCAATAACAACCGTGACCGCACCGAAAGAAGCCGAACCTCGTCCAGTCAAACCCGCATTACTGGTGAACCCGCCAGCGTAACAAGACGTGCACCAAGCAGCACACAGCGTGCGCAGTCAGGTCGTGAGACACAATCAAATAGCAGCACTCAAAATATTGGCAGCCAAACCCGCAGCGCTGGACGCAACCAAGGCGGGAACCAAGCGAGTGATGATGCGATACCGATCAGCCGTGATAGTGCTAACGCCAACAGCCGAACGCGTACTTCTAACGGTAATACAGACGTGTCAGGACGCGAACGTGACGCGAACGGTCGTTTCATTGGGGGTGGCGACTCAAGATCGAGTACGGCGGGTAAAAACGGCGGTTTTGGCTCACTGGGTGTAGGTCGTAGTGATACCACTGGCATTGACCCGCTGGTAGACAGTTTTAGAGAAGCAAAAGATCTTCTATCCCCGCTTGGTCGTGCTGGCAAGCTGGCAACACGCGGCGCTAAATTTAGCCTATCAAAACTAAAGGCTATGAAGCGGCGGGAACCGTTGCCAAATGATCAAGATCGCCACAACAACGAGAACGAGAAGCTACTAGACAAGATCTTAAAAGCCATTAGAAAACAGCGCGGCGGCGCTGGCGGTGGGTTGCTTGGCGGCTTACTTGGCGGCAGTGGTCGTGGCGGCGGCCTTAAAAAGCTATTCAAAAGTATGGGTGGCCTAAAGGGGTTGGGCGTTATTGGGGCGCTGGCTGGTACAGCCGGGCTTGCGATGGACTGGGATAACCTCGATCATCAAGGCAAGTCGGAGGGTGTGGGTAAACTGGCTGGCGCTGGCGCTGGTGCAATCGCTGGTGCAATCGCTGGATCAGTCGTGCCAGTCGTCGGCACAGTGGTTGGCGCAGTCGTTGGTGGTTGGCTTGGTAGTGAGGGCGGCGAATGGCTTGGCGGGGTTGCCTCACCATACATTGAGAGTTGGACAAGTGCGATCACAGCCTACAACTTGCCAGCAAAAATGAGCGATACATGGGATAACGGTATTAAGCCGTTTTTTGATCGTATGGACGCCCTGGCGGGTAAAATGAGCGCGTGGCTGGATAAAAAAGCGTCCGACATTGGTGATGCGGTATCATCTACTGGGGCTGGGCTTAGTGAAGCGCTTGGACTGGCAGATCTTGGCTCAGTGTCCGAGAAGTACGAGTCAGGCGGTCGCGGCGTTGATACGGTATCTACTGGCGCTGGGGATCACGGCGGCGTGTCTTACGGTACACACCAACTATCGTCAAAAACTGGCACTATGGCCGCTTATCTAAAAAGCCCCGAGGGTAAGAAGTTTGCGGGGGAGTTTGCGGGGCTGTCTGCTGGCTCAGCTGCTTTTAACAAGCGTTATAAAGACGTGGCCAGCCGACGAAGTGACGAGTTTGAGAAGTCGCAAAAGGACTACATTACCCGAACGCATTACATGCCAGCCAAAAAGATCGCAGAGGGTTACGGCTTTGACACCAGTAATCGCGGTATTCAGGAGGCGATCTATTCACATTCAACGCAATACGGCGCTAACCATAAGTCACGGTTTAAGCGGGTATCAGAATCAGGCGTTGATATGACCGACAACGAGGCTGTGTTAAAAGCGCTTTATGCAGACAAGGCGCGTTATGTCGATAGTGACTTTAAAAGCAGCAACGCAAACGTAAGGGATGGTGTGCGTAACCGCATCAAGAGCGAACAGGCAGACGTATTGGCCATTGCTAAGGTATCGGACGTTAAGAACGTGGTCAAAGATGCCGTCACACAAAAACAGCCTGAGAGTAAGGAGGTTGAGGGTTCGCTGGCAAGCAAGGCTAAAAACAACAGTAGTGCGCTTGGTGTTCAGCTTGGCAAGATGACACCCGATAAGAGCGCCGCTGGCGTTAGCGGTAACTTTAGCGACAACACACCTATGATTTTTGATGCAAGCAAGCCAGCTGGCAAGGATCTTGGTTATGCCCCCGCAAACTTTCCTACCTCGCCTATGCTCAGCGTGCCTAACATGCCAAAAATTAAACAGCGCGTCGATAGCGGCGGCGCTGACAAGCCGATCATGATACAGAGTAGTAATGACGGCATTAATCAAAACGTATCAGATCGTAGCTTGGCTCATGCTATTACTGGCGGTTTAGGTCAACAGCGCCAGTGGGGGTGACGTGGCAGTATAGGCGGTGCTACAATCAACAAACTTGTTACATAGGGGTTAATTATGCAGTTACAGACAGTTTTAAAACGTGCCAGCATTGGGTTGTTGGCTGGCATGGCTATGATCAGTCAAGTACAGGCGGCCGACCTATCAAAAAACGATAACTTGATGTGCGCCGCTTACATGGATATCGCAGTAGAAGATCTTTACCCGCTAAAAGCCATACCGTATGAAAAGGCGAAGCAAATGCTGGGTAGTCGGTTTATGCGCTTGGCCAGCGTGTCGGTATCAACCAACCAGCCAATTAGCACGGTCGTTGACAGTTTCATTGAGTCACGGAACCAAGCAAGGGTGGACTTGATCAAGACAAGCCAGCTAAACGCTATGCGCTTATACACTGAACGTGAGATCTATGCCTATGCTCAGTCTATCGATAAGAAGACAAGCCAGCATTGTTTGAAAGGCAATGCCAGTTATGAAGCATTAACCAATGGCCGCACCGTTGAGCAATTAACAGCCATGGCCGTTGAGGTATCAAACGAGTTTAAGAAGCGCGGCGAAAAATAGCAGATCGTTCGGACATTTAAAAAGCCCTCGTTAGAAATAGCGGGGGCTTTTTGCTGGCAGGTGATAAGCCGTTAAAATGTAATATTACGTCAAATTATTTTATATAAAACGAGCTTATTTTATCTTTAAGTGTTTATATACGGTAATTAGGTGTACTTATAATAAATCACTTGTTTGGTTGACATGACGTAAAATTACGTCTAATATTCAACTTATCGAGTCGATTGCGGCTTATTTATGCTGGCACGCCAGCCATTGCTATGAGGTATTAAAATGTCTTCTTACACTAAAGCGGAAAAACTAAAGCAATTAAGAAAAAGAGCAGCTGAGCTAGATTTAACTTTTAGGGTTGGATCTTTTTATATCAACAACAACCAATCGTATGAAATTATAGATAGAACGTCAGGCGTAAGGGTTGCTAAAAGCCTTACGATAGATAGCGCGTGGGATGACCACGAAAACAACGATTTTATGAGCGATTTGGCGAAAGTGGAGATACCAATGAACGCGCACTTGACGGCTATCAAGAAAGAAAAAATGGCTAACCTAAAGAAAACTACTGATTTTGATCATAACTATCACAATAGCCAAAAACATTCATCAAGCAATATGAGCGAGTATGTGCGCCACAACCTTGATGTTTACAATCAAGTAATGGGGCTGGACGCGGTTTACCAAAACGGCCAGTCTTACTATCATGGCGATCATTCTTTACCTAGCACTCAGCTTGAGCTAAGCGATCTTGGCGGTACTGATGCAAGATTGCTAAAAATAAACGCGCTTTATGAAAGTGATTTTGATAAGGCAAGTTACGCTGAGTATTTGCAAGAGATTATCGATGATTTGGCGCTGGATGAAGTAAAAACAATCGATGATTTATTTCATCTATATGTATTGTTAATGGACAATAACGGTTTTGCTAATACATACGCTGACAATCTTGATATAAAGCCAGTTTTTAACGACCACGAATAAACCAAACGAGCGCCTTAACTGGCGCTCACGCTATCTTAAGGATAAACCCTATGCAGAACGACAAAGTATTACTTTTAATCGCCCAGCGCCGCGCTATGGGCTTGAATATGACCGAGTTTGCAGACTTGCCTAACGTTGAGCAAGACAAGCGCGTCATTGCCGATTATGAGAGCCGCCGCCGCAAGCCAGCTGATTCGTATGATATGTCGGTATTTATGGTGGCCTCGCATTACAACCTATTGCTAGAGCAGCTGAATCGTGACATAGCTAGATTCAACCTAAGTAACCCGCGACCAGCCGCCGAGGATCGCTTGTTACTACCATTTTTTGAGTATTTATCAGACTTTACGTTCGCCACCAGCAATACCAGCGTTACTTACTGGCGAATTTGGCAAGCAGCGGTAGGGCACTTGGTATTGGCTGGCAAGATCACGCGCCTAAACGATGAAGCCCCTATCCCCGCCAGCTTTATCAATACGCTATTTTGGTTAAAGGGCGGTTACGAGCACGATTTAGTTATTGACGAGATCGAGGGCGGCGCAGGAAGCCAAACGCTAGACAAAGACGATATATTTACGAGACTGGTTAAAGATTTAGAAATGACGGTTAGGACTACAAATTGTCTGTTAGCCGCTGGCGTTAAAACCATAGGTGAGTTGGTTAGCTTAGACCCTATCGAGGTCATAGGTATTAATCAGTTGGGCAAAGGTAGCTTGAAAGAGATTGAATCGAGGTTAAGTGACCTTGGTTTATCGTTAAGCATGACAGAGGGCGATATTAAGCACTTTAGATCACAATAGCCAATAGGAACACCCCACCAGCCAGCCCCCGCAAGCCCCTTAAACTAGACGTATTCACTACGTTTATTTAAGGGGCATTTTTTATGTCAAAAAGAACAGAGCCAATTACCTACAACCTAGCAGACCGTGACCGCAAGCATGTTGGCGTTGATCGATCAGACATGAACATTCGATCGATGATCGAGCGTATTAACGCGCCTGACACACAAGAGCTTGTTGCCAGCGGCGATCTATACGGTTACTACGGCCATGAGATACGCGCACGTTTTGGCATGAACCCGCCTGATGTTTGGGTGAACCCTAAAACTGGCGAAAATATCCGTATCGAGCCAGCCCTACGCACAATCGAGCTAAGCGCCGACAGTGACGGCAATGTCACATCAAGACATGAGTTTTTAGATACCGATACTGGTAAATACTCACAGAAACTTTATACGAGCAAGGCTGGCGGGTTTAGCAGCGCTGTTATGCGTAAGCGCGGCGCAGCTGGCAAGTTTGATATCACAGGTTTTTATGGGTTCGACTATGTGCGACAGCCAAACTACAACACCAACCGTGGCAATGGCATGTTCGATAGCTTGTTTTGGCTTGATGAAGATGAAGCTGAAATGGCTTTTGACAGCATGGACGGCTTAACCCCGCAGCAAGCCAGCCACAAATCAGCACTTGAAGCCGCTATTTTGCACCAGTACGACAGCATAGTGACCGCCAATAACGCCGACACCATGATCAGCCATTACCAAAATGAGTTAATGCGATCGCAGGACGAGCAGATCAGCCGCCGAGAGAAGTTGGAGCGCCTACGCCAGCGCCGCCACGATCGCAAACTAGAGGTTTATGACGGCCTGATTTGTCCGTCAGTGTCGTTTGATGAAGCCGTGGCACAGTGGGATAGTTTCAACGCACAGGGCACAAGCGATGCCGACCTACGCACGGCAAGCGATAGTAAGAAAGCTGATGCCAATCAAAAGAGACAGCAGCGCCGCGAACGCACCCGCATTTTTAAAGGTCGCTAATTAGGGGGTTGTATGAGTAAGCACTATAAGGCTGGCTGTGTGTTTTGTGATCACTCAAAAATACAGGCTGGCGATATAAGAGAGCACCACTTGAGAGGCGTTGATTTTCTGTCTTTTACGCCGCTTAACCCTATAACGCGGGGGCACTTGGTGGTTATACCAGTGCCACACGTTGACGATGCCAGCGCCGCGCCTGAAATTACTGGCGCAACGTTCGAGCTGGCCGCCACGATCGCTAAAGATCTTGGCTTGGATAACTACAACTTAATCGTGAATAAAGGTGCTGACGCAGATCAGACGGTTTTTCATTTGCACGTCCACATTGTGCCGCGTTTCAAGGGCGATGACACGATAACGATTTGGAATACCAGCGAGGCAGTACAAGCACGCTCAGAATTTACCGACCGACCAACCATTTTCAGACGCACTTAGGAGATTATTTTGAACAAGGTTAGCCGTTTGTTATCCCCGCTAGAATCAATACAGAACGCATGGGGATTAAAACTAAGGGATTTTCGTCAATGGTGCACGCCAGCTGGCCAAAAGTCCATTAGAGACTGGAAAACGCGCCGCATTGAGGGCGCTATCATCGTGGCCAAAGGTAGCATGGTTGATGATGTTGAAAAAATGCTAAAGGCGGTACAAGAGAACGAGAACGCCGAGGCGATGGGTGACACGACCAATTCAGGTACGTCAGTCAATCTACCAGTCATGGTGACGGCAATCAGTGCTATTGAGTCGTCGCCTGAACGAGAAGTCGTTATTGGTTCCTCAACGTGGCAAAACGTGGTGATCCCAACCGACCCGCTACAGCGTGTCGTACAGGCGAGAACAGCGGCCGTGGGTTATCGATGCCAAATTGCCTTTTTTGCGCCTGACCCTCACGCCGCGTCATCAATTACTAACCAGCTTGTCAGTTTTTGGAAGCACGAAGCCAAGCGCAGTTTCAAGGTTAATTATGAATTGGGTTTTGCTGGCGAGTCGATCATTAGTGATCAATGGGATTTTAGAGTGGTAGAAAACAGCCTATACCCTGATAAGGCAGAAGTAAGCATTGAGACAGTGCACGCCGTGACGATTGATTGCGTTGTGGTAGGCGTTGAGCCAAACGTGGTGGGCTTGGGCGGCTATGACGATGACATTACCGATACTGGCGAACCTGACGGCAGCATACCGCCACACTTGCCACCAGTAGGCGGCCACCGTGACCCACCTGAGAAGCTAAACAGCTTTGTGATCGAAGCGGACGTGATCGAGCGTAAAGCGAACCGACACACCCGCGTAACCGCCGATCCGATTACTGGTGAGATCAATCAATACGATATTAAGGACGACACACCATGAGCGATAAAAAACCCGCCAATCCAAACGCCGTTTATATCGACGCACGCGCCGCTACCTATGACGGCGAAGCCATACGCATTTTAGCCGTTACCCTTACTGACAGCGGCAAGATCTTGATCAGTAAAGAGGCTGAGTGGCGCGACCAACCGACAGCCAAGGGCGACACGATCGTTGTTACCGACACGCCAAGTGTTTTTAACCACTGGGGCTTGGCGTTCAACGAAAAAGAGCAGATGCAAGCGGTTATGTCTGCTTATAAAGCCGTACAAGCCGCTGGCTTGTTGGTGCTCAGTAGCGAGGTGCAGCGCTACGACCCCAAACAGGTTATTCAGACGCGTAAGGTTGATGAACGCGGCAAGGCGCTCGACTTTGACAGCATGGGGATTAATAACGGCCATATTGCGGTATTACTGGCAGTATGGGCGGCAAGATCAGCACACGGTGGTTATGTCATGACCCGCCAGCCCGAAGCCGAACAGGGCGAGGCGCAGGACGACGAGTTCGACATGATGCCGTTTAGCATTTAGGCGGTGGCGGTATGGTTGATAGTTTATTAGAGCTACCTGAATGGCTAGAAGTGTGCGACCGATACCGCTATGACATAACACGTTTTGCGGTTGAAGCGTTAGACATGACGATCGAAGCAGGTCAGGCCGTAACCCCGCAGCAGGAATTGCTTTTTGAGTCTATCCAAATTCCAAGTAGTCGCACGTCCGTTGCGTCAGGTCACGGTACAGGTAAATCACGTAGCGCTGGCATCATTGCGCTATGGCACTTACTTTTTTACCCTGAATCGGTCATGCTTTTTACCGCGCCGCAAATTGGCCAGCTAAGGACGGTCGTTTGGAAAGAGATTAATATTTGTATTCAGCGTTTACGCAACAACCCCGCGCTGGGCTGGCTTGCTGATTTTGTCGTGGTACTGGCAGAGAAGATCTACATCAAAGGTTTTAAAGATACGTGGTTCGTTTTCGCCAAGACCGCGCCTAAACATCAACCGACCAACATTGCTGGCCAGCATGGTGATCACTACATGGTGTGGGCTGACGAGGCTTGCGGTATCGATGATGCGGTGATGGAGGTCGCTATCGGTGCACTGACCCATGAAAACAACAGAGCCGTACTGACGAGCCAGCCAGCGACTAACACTGGCTTTTTCTATGACACCCACCACAAACTAAGCTACACAAACGGCGGCGTTTGGATATCGTTAGAATTTAACGGCGAGTTATCCCCGCTGGTGAGTGAATCCAAGCTGATCGAGGCGCTATACCAGTATGGCAGCCGTGATCATGCGGGTTATATGATTCGCATACGTGGCAAGTTCCCCGAGCTAAAGGGTAAATTCTTACTGACGCGCTCAGAAATAACACAAATGCTTAAGCGCAAGCCAGTGGTCACGGAGGACGACGAGTACGGCTATATCATAACTGTGGACGTTGGCGGTGACGTTGGCCGTGATAGCAGCGTGATTAGTGTGTTTAAGGTGGTCGATAAAGACTACCAAGGCCGCATTGAGCGCCATGCGCACTTGATCGATATACCGCTATTTAGCAACCGCGCCAATATTAACGAGTTGAAAGCCAAGATCTATGCCACCGTTGCCGAATATGCTGGCGCGACCATTGTTATCGATCCTATGGGCGCTGGCATGGGGTTATGCCAGTCACTTAAGGCCGAGGGCTTGTATTTTGAAACGGTAAACTGGGGCGTGCCTTGTTTTAACAACAACCTAAAAACGCTTTACTTCAACAAACGTGCTCACGCCTATGTGACCATGGCAAAAACCGTTGAGCGTGGCATATTCAGTATTGCGCCAAAAGTGCGCCGTATGCACCAAACAATAACTAACCTTGAAACGCAAATGAGCCGCTTGCCGTACTTCTTTGATGAAAAATCACGCTGGGGCATTACCAGTAAAAAGGACATGCTAAAAGACGGTATCACCTCACCCGATATTGCCGATACATTCGCGTTCGCCTTTATGGAGAACATCAATTACACGCCAGCAAACAAGGTCGGTTTCAAAGGCAGTGACAAGGACAAGCAGCAATGGGAGGACTTGGACGAATTAGCTGAGCTTATGGGATAAAGCAAACATTAGTTTTATTCTATTTTTTTTGGCCAAAAACGCGTTTGTATATATATCAATAACTTAAGTCTTAAATAAATTCTGCAGGATTGATAAATAACTAAACGGTTGTTTGTTGGATAAAGACGAAGCCACAAGCAAAAAAAACCCGCCGTGACCGTCACATGACCGTCACATGACCCTAATAAAAGCGATGGAACACAGCCCAGCACGCCAGCTGGCACGCGGTAAAATTATTCATACTCATTAATTGAATAGCGAATAATAATTATGACGGCAAGCACAACACCCATTGTTCTTAAGATCACCAGTGCTGGCAAGCAAGCGGCGCTACAAGCCAGCGGCGATGATACAAAAATACTTATCGATCTAACCCATGTTGCCGTTGGTAGTAGCGGGTACACACCGTCAGGCGGTGAAGTCTCACTGGCTAATGAAGTCGGTCGCAGTGATATCGTGTCAGGCGAGGTGGTAGGCGATACCTTACGCTTTACCAGCACCATGCACACGGACGAAGTGACGCCAGTGTATGAAATGGGCGTATTTACCAAGACAGGCGTTTTGTTTGCGGTGGCCGCATCGAGTGCAGACCCACTTGTCACGCTTTACCCTAACATTGCGTTTGTGGTCGCGTTTGGTATAACGATAACCGATATCGATACAGGTAGCGTCACAGTCAACGTAGACCCTAACGCCAGCTTAGCAACCGCTGTTATGCAAAACCACTTGGCGGCAACCGATCCACACCCGCAGTACGTGCCGTTAAGCCGCTTTCAGCTTTTACTTGATGTTATGTTCCCAGTCGGTTACTTACACCACACCAACAGCACAGCCAACCCAAAACCTGAGTTCGACCAGCTGCTAGGCATCGATACCGCTTGGCGTAGGCTGGCGGGTAAGATCATCGTAGGTACAGATCCAAGCGACGACTATATCAAGGACGTGGGCTTGGTTTTAGGTCAAAAGGGTATGACAACCCCCGCAGTCAATAACGAGCGTCCGAACGTTTACCCGCTTTACACTAAAAACATTTTTGAGCGTTACAACCCTGATGACGTGATCGAGACTGTGTGGAATGTGACCGCCGATAAAACATCGATCACCGAGGGCGGGGCGGTGCGTTTTTCGGTGACGGCAAATAACGTGCCTGATGGTCAGATTCTTAACTGGACGGTAAAAGAGGGCGCGTTAAACAGCGGTAGCAATGACATAACCGCGCCTGATAAGTCCGAAAGCGGCACAGCTATCTTAAGAAATGGCATAGCGTATATCGACTTTATCACCACGCCTGATGACAACGCCGACGAATCCCAAAAGCATGTACGGCTAACCATAGGCGCACCAGCCAGCCTATCGATCAATGTACCGATCAATGATCTTGGTAATACTGAATCGATCGTCCATATCACCCAAAGTACCACTAGCGGCCTACAGCTTGACGAGTATTACAAGCAACAAAGCGGTAGCTACCCTACGGCAACCGATAAGGTGCGCTTTATCGTAGATGAGGGCGTGGACATTATCGCGCCCAATACCGACACGCCAGCCATAACAGAGGGTGCAAACTGGCCAGCTGAATCACAGCCAGTCGTTGAGAACCACGGACGCATTTTAGGGCGCGGCGGTGATGCGGGGCGTAGCGCAAGATCGATTGATGACAATGAATCACCATTACCGATCAGCACATACAGCGACTACGCTAATAGAGAGCGCCGACTCATCCCCGCTGTAGCAGGTGGTGATGGTGGTACGGCTATAAAAGGCGAAATTACGGTTGAGAATTACGGATTAATCGCTGGCGGCGGTGGCGGTGGTGGCGGTAGTAGCGGGTTTATGGTCAATAAGAGTTCTACATTGCCGTCTTACGGCGATACTGATTATAAGTATCAATTTATGTTTTATGGCGTGGTTGAGGCTGGCGTGGGCGGCGGTGCACCACTTGGTAGCGCAACTTATAACTACACAGGCGTTAAAGCCTTTAATCAGCGCCATAACATCGATATTAGCGACTATTATCCAGCGCTAGGGGTTAATGATGTTGTTATGTCAGCTAGTGTTTCCGCTAATTTATGGCAAGGTGCGCCAAATTATCCAAATAGTGACCCTATCGTAAAAGAGGATGGTACTTATGCCGTTAGGATTGACTGGCGAGATAGTACGGTACAAACACCAAGCGGCGGCCATGTACCTAGTGACGATCATATAGACCATGTTGTGAGGAAACCGTGGGGCACTGTATCGAACGAGCAAGCGTACCGCGCCGATTTTTTCGACAAGATTAATCTGCCAATACCTGATATGGGCGGTGATGACTACTCATTGTTTAACGGCATTGCAGAGTATGGCAACAGGTCAGAAAATGTCACCTTGGCTGAAATAAAGCGACAAGGTGAGTTTATGATGAGTTATGAGGCAAAAGACGGTGATTTGCTGACAGGCGGTCGCGGTGGTGCGAACGTGTGGGATTCGCCTTTTGAAACTCAAATGTATACCGACAATTATCAGCTATCGGACGGCAAGAAATGGCGCTTTACAAGGGCTATCACCAAAAAACCCGCTAGTAGAGCGCAGCTTAACGAGTGGTACGGCTCAGGCGCAACAGATAATGGCTCAAATTTTTATAACGATACATACACTACTGAGCTGGATTTTTACAACGATGTGAAAGGCGGTAACGGCGGTGATGTTGGTGAAGCAGGTCAAGCAGGATCGGTGATACCTGAATATGTAGCAATAGCAACAAATGACACCAGCGGTTATAACGAATTGCGAATCGCTAAAGCAGATACGGCCGAGTTAAGCGTATTCCGCACGCCAGCGGCGCAAGGTGGCCTTGCTGGATTCATTAAAGAGGGTGAGGTAACGATCACCAACTATTCAGCTGGCACAACCAAGGGGCGTTAATCATGGCTGACGCTATCATATTTAAAGTAACCAACGCTGGCAAGCAAGCACTTGCCAGCGGGGGCGCTGTATTGTCTCACTTGGCGATCGGTACAGGCAGACATGCCAGCACTGGTGATGAAACCCAGCTTGTAAGTGAAGCGGCGCGATACGCGATCATTAGCGGGGGCGTTGAGACAATCAGCAACGTACTACGGTTTAGCGCCGAGGTTTTTGTTAGTAGCAATCAATCTGTGTTTGAGGTGGGCGTGATCACTGATGACGGCGTGTTATTCGCTATCGCCAGTTCAAATGCAGCGCCATTTTTTGCCGTAAGCCCAACCCAAAGCCTTATGGCCTCGTTTGGTATGTTGCTCGATGACAGCGAAGTCGCTGGCGTGTCGGTAGCCAATAACAATCATAACAAGCCACTGGCGATCATGGAGGGGCACTTAAGCACACATAACCCACATGGCCAGTATTTAGACATACCGCAAATGCAGCACTTGCTTGATACCGCTATCCCTATCGGTTACTTGTACTTTAGCCACAGTGATATAAACCCAAAGCCGTTGTTTGACGAGCTTTTAGGGGTAGAGACTTACTGGCGGCGCGTTAAAGGCAAAATTATCGTTGGCTCAGATGGTAGTGACAAGTTTGTTGAGGTGGGCGGCTTTACGTTAGGGCAAGAGGGTATGACGACCGAGGCAGTACAACAACAACCGTCTATGTATAAATTGCACACAACGCATATATGGGAACGAATATTACCTTATAGATACTTCTACGACGGCAAACATAACTACGACGGCAGCGCCAGCTACCAGTAACCAATATCAATCAAGGACAAAAAAATGAGTAATTTATCCCTAACCCCGCGTTGGAACCCTGATATAAATCAAGTTGACATAAACGAGCCAATTTTAGGCGGTGACGGCGGTAACGCCAACCAAGCAACCCGCCAGCTGGGTGAGAATGTACTATGGTTGCGTGAATTGATTGAGAAGCTAGAACCAATCAAGGTGAATGATATTTACACCACCACTATAAACCACGCCAACGCCGCCGCCGTAGCAGCGCATCATGGCTATGGGGAGTGGGAACGATACGCGGAGGGTAGAACGCTTGTGGGTTTTTCCACCAAGTCAAGCGACCCTGACGACTACAAAACCATGGGTAATGAGTTTGGTGAAAATAAGCACCAACTGACCAAAGAGGAAATGGCAAGTCATAAACACCCAATGATGTTGCAAACCAACCCTGATGGTGATTTACAAAACCCAGTTGATGTAGATTCAAGCGTCAAAGGCGAGTTCAGCACTATCAACTTTTCAGGCGATGAGATCATGAAAGAGGTAGGCGGCGATGAACCTCACAACAACATACAGCCGTCACGCGTTGTTGGTCATTGGCTGCGCACAGCTTAATAAGGCGATCTTTTATGCAAAATATCTACCTAAACGCCGTTAGAACACACGTTGACTTACTGGTACGCCGATCGCGTACCGATAAGCTGATCGTGTGGGATATTGGCACGGACGAAGTGCACGACCCCAGCTTGATTGCTTACCGTGCCTATGGGAACCGCGATAATGCAGATATTGTAATGCTATGCGCTGGCACGAACCGCATAGGGGAACCGTTGCCGCGCCGTACAATCTTTTTACCCTTGCCAGCAAACTTAGCACAGCTTAAGCGTGAGCACATGAGTACAGGGGATAGCATCAATGGATGATTACCCCGAGGACTTTTTAAGCCCTGATCGTGAAGACAGCACCAGCTATCAAGATCGACAGCTTAACGGCATGACGCTTGACGAGCTTAGACGCTGGCGAACACAGATAGGTAAAACCGTTGGTCAGCAGCGCAAGCACGCCAGCCGCCAAAAACAATATTTTAAGGACGTGCTACAGGATATCGAGCACGGCGAACGCCTGACGACCAAAAAACTACAGTCATTGGTTAAAACAGCCAAAAACCGCGCTGGCATTAGTGCTGGCGAGTTATTGGAATTTACACTAGGCGATACCAAGCGCAACCGCGAGTTAAAAAAGACGCTTAACGCCGCGATACTTGATGCCTATCTTGCCAATGTCAAAGCGGCCTCAAACAAGTTCTTAGGCGGTATCACGCCCCAGCAAGTGATCAACCAATCCCGCGTAGAAGATATCAAGCGTGCTAATACTCAGATCCACCTTGCCAGCGTGTTTAAGCGCAAGGGTAACGTGATTCATTTTGTCACGAACGCGGGTATCGGTAGTAAGGACACGCACCACTATGTCACGGTACAGTTGCTCGACTATCCAAACTTGCTGCTAGGTCGCACCAAAGCGCCAACCGTTGTTGACGTTAAAAATGCGGTTATTGACGGCAAAATTCGCTTTGACTGTGATTGCGGTCGTCATCGCTACTGGTACAGGTATGTGGCCACCGTTGGTAAGTATAATTACGGCATTGACGAGAACCGTTACCCCTCAACACGTAACCCTAAATTAACTGGCGTGGCTTGCAAACATGCCTTACGTGTCATGAAGTACGTCACCAGTGCGCACATGATCGCCAAGATCAAAGATTATGCGCGTGAAGACATAGCCAAGGCCAGCAACCAAGTGAAGTCGCACCGTAGGCCAGCCAAGACGCTAGAACGTGAAGCCATGAAGCAAACCGAGGCGCTTAACAACTGGAACGGCCGTTTGCATTGGAGTAAGCGGATTAAGCAAGCCGTTACCGCCGCTGAGAAGCAAATCAAGGCTGAGCAGAAGCGCCAGCAAACCAAGTCGCCCCACCAACCCACGCAAGCCGAACGCGCCAGCTACCAGTACGCCAAAGGGCAGATGGGTAAAAAGAACGTGCCAGCCAATTTTAAAGAGATCTATCAAACCGAGATTAACAACTATCAGAAAAAATGGGGCAATAAATGAGCTTACGGATAGAAAACGAGCTAGTAACCAATGGCCAGCGCTTAACCAATCGCATTATCACCTTGCGCAGTCAGTCAGTGATACCGACATTCGCTTTTAGACGTGTGGTTGTACCAGTCGGTAACAGCACAGACGACCGCGCCAGCGATACATGGTCAGGACTTGGTACGGTAAGCAATAGCGACGAGCACGCGATCGATTATGAGCCATTAGGTCATGCAATGGTGTTAATGCTCGATAGCTTAGGCGGCGCGTTTCACGATACTGGCGGTTTTGTCTTGCCCGAGGAAATGTCATCAATCGTACTGGTTGAGCCTTACGATATCGAATTAGAGGGCGATGAACGCTTAAAAAATATGCCAAACTGGGAACCGAAAAAAGGCGATCTTCTTTGTTTTATGTTGAATGGTCATAAGGAGTACCACGAGGTTACAGGCATCATGGCGCAAGCAATGCTTGCCAGCGCTGGCAAGCGATACGCATTGTCGCAGCGGTTCGATCTTGATTATCTTGATGCGTTTGATGAAGCTAAGATCAAGGACGTTGCCACGCCCTATGAGTAAGGATACTTGGTTATAATAGAGGTGAAACAATAAGATAGGATGGTTGGCCATGATTAACTATATCGAAGTTGGCAAGCTGGTTCCCGCCAATAAAAAGATCAAAAAGCATAAGTGTTGGGGTGTTTTTGATACGTTGTGGGATGAAGTGCAGCGCAATTATGCCGATAGAGAAGACTTGGCAGGTTTTAGCAAAAACGACTGGCGCAGCGCTTATGATCGCGCCTTGCATCTTGACGACTTGGACGGTTGCGTTATGAGCACTGTACCACTGGATAGTATCGTTAAGAGCTTTTTACTGGGTTATTGTTATCATGGATGGGTTAAGCGCTTTAATTATGCAGGGTATTTAATGGTCGCGCCAGCCATGTTTAAACCTAACAACATTCCAACACGCGTAAAATTCAAAGACGGTAAAGGCTGGCAAGCGCTTAGAGGTGTTGTTGGATTCACGCCACCAACTATGGATTAATGGAGTAATGGTATGAATGACGCAATCGTAATAAAAATTGGCAGCGCCTTGTTGAAAGCAGATACAAGCTGGCTATGGTCAGGATATAACGCAACTACCGCTGATTATAAAAAAGCTATGATGTTCCATAGTATAGAAAGTGCAAAAGACTACTATAAAGAAATGTGCGGGGTTGTGAAAGATAAAGGTGAGGTTAGTTACATGCGTCTTAGTATGGAGATAGCGCAATGAACATAAGTTTTTACATGCAGCGTGATATGAAAGCGAAAGCCAAGGGTTAAAACCCATCAAGTCTATTTATAAAAAAGCCGCCTAACAAGCGGCTTTTTTGCGTTTGGAACACCCCTAAAACGCCCATTTGAAAGCCTATTAATATTAATCCTATCAGTTTAGACGTTCTATCACTATCCAACCGACCATATAGGATTAATCCCATGGATAAGAAGCAAGCAGCACAATTCGACTCAGCAGCACATAAAGAGGTGCAAGCAACGCGCCGCCTTATGCGTTTTTTGGGCGACCAACATAACAACGGCGATCAGGTTGCCGCGTTTGACTCAATGCTGGCAAGTCACAGCAAAGGCCGTGATGTGGCTATGAGTGAATTACCTGAGTCGCTACAACGTATTTTAAACAGTAAATACATGGAAGACGGCCAGCAAGCGGTATTTGATGGTTTAGAAGACGGTATTATCGAATTTAAGCGCCGTAACGGTGGTGAAATGCCGTCAGAATATGCGCTTGCAGCAGCATTGACCACAGCGGCCGCGCCGTTTGGTGGTGGTGAGAAGCAAGACGCTGGCGCTGAATATGCGTTTGATAGCTTAACACTTGGTCATCATGAGGCGCTATCAATCGTGCCAGCCGCAACACAGGTGATTATTGCCTACGGTATCTCTAACTCACTACCGCTACTATCAATGCTACCTAACCCAATGGGTAGTAACGAATTGCCAATCGTTTACGGCACAGCGGTTGCAGGTTTAGACATGGGCGTTATGACTCGCGGCGAATTGATGGACGGCGACAAAGCGGGTATGCCATACCTTGAAAACCGTCATACATTAGCTATGGAAAAGACGGCCGCTGGCACGTTCTCTCTTGAATCGCATGTGGCCTACACAGCACACAAGCACACCGATAAAACAATCAAATTTGTGGTGGATAAAGACTCATCTACAGCGCCGTTCTTAGGCGGTCGCGTTACCGTTATGGTAAAAGGCATTGAGATTGCCAATGACAAACATCGTGATCACCCAACCAACGGTGGCCGCAGTGTGTTACAGCCGCTAGACCCAGTAGAGATCGGTTCAGATACTTATATCGTAACAACCGCCGTTGCTGATCTTGATGCCAACACCGTTACCGTTAATTTTGACACAGCAAACGGCGTTGATCCTGAAGACTACGACGTAACCGTCGAATTGATCTTTGACTACGAGCGTAAAGACAGCAACGGTAACAGCATTTTGCGCGAACCATCGGTAGATATGGAGTTCTTACACCGTTCTATCTATGCACACCCGCACCGTTCACGTTCAACCGCGTCAATCGATGCAATCACCCAGCTATCTAATGAGCTTGGTATCAACTGGTACGGCGCGGCGCAAACAATCGCTATGCAACGTTACTACTTTGAGCAGACAGGCCGCTTATTGCGCACCGCGTTTAATATGTGTATGTCTAACCAAGATCCTAAAAATGGCCGCGTGATTACGTTCGACTTTAACAAGACAGGCGTATCACCAACCAACCTACCTGATGCGTTCTCTAACATCAATATCACGTTGGGGCTGGCGCGTACTCGCTTATCTCGTTCTATCAATATGGCGATCGCAGGTTACGATCTTTATGTATCAGATCGCGGCGCGGCGTTCTTCTCAGGCATGGGTGGCCAAAACTACGAATCAACAGGCGTACCGTTTGGTGATCAGTATTCGGTCTACCGTATTGGCCGCCTTAAAAACAACGGTGCAAACGTTTATTACGTGCCAACAAGCATGGGCGTTTTTGACGAAGAAAACGACACCACAACCGCACACGCTTTGTTAGTGCCACGCGCTATCACGCCAGCACAAGCGCCGTTCGTAGGCTTTACCGCAGTACCGCCGATGGTACTAGCGTCTAATGCTAACGCGTTTGAAAAAGACGTGGCCATTTATAGCCGTATGGCTGGCGAAGTAAACCCAGTTCCACGCTATCGCAACCAGTGCATGTTGATTGAAATGATCAACTTGCCAGCGCTTTAATAAGTAAGCACAGGTTTAGCCACTAAAAGCCTTGCTGTCATAAGTGGCAGCAAGGCTTTTTTTAATCATAATTTTAACCACTACCCAAGGACTACCAATATGTCAGACGTAAAAGCATTACCTGAAAACCTAGAGCAGCTAGAGCAGCTAACAGAGTTCAAGCGCGTATATAAAAAATATACGGTTGATCAGCTAGAAGATCTATTGACCGAAGCCGAAGTAGATTACCTAAGCGCTGATAATAAGTCAGAGCTTACATGGCGTTTGCTCGATCATCGTAACTTTGATTTTGAAGCCGCGCTTGCCGAAGCGAACGGCGAACAGTCAGAGCCACAACCTGAGCCACAAGACGCGCCAGCTGACGAAGCAGACGAGCAGCCAGCACCGCAAGACGAGCCGACCGATACGCCAGCTGATGAAGCAGAGCCAGCACCACAAGACGCGCCAGCTGACGAAGCAGACGAAGCAGCAAGTCGCCCTCAACGAATAAACCCTAGAGAACGACAACAAAGAATGTTTAGAGCTTTGAACGCCGCGCCAGCTGGTACGGCAGAAGCAGATCATGTGGCCGTTTTCAATACTGGTTCGTTCCCTTTTTTTGAAACGGCGACTGGTACGCTGGTTCCCGCTAAGAAAACAACTAAGATTTACCCTACGGCCTCAGCTGATAAAGGTCAGATCTTGCGTAACGTGAAGCAGTACAACCACACACGCGGTAATAAGCTACGCGTGAACAACTAAAGTATTGGCGCGTTGGTGGCGATCGTAAGCAATTTCGATCGCTATTTTTTAACATCATAAGGGGTTTATTATGATCGAGAGTAAAACGTTAGGTAGCGCGGCTGGTATCCAGTATCAAGGCGTTATCGATAAGACGGAGACAAGCAGTTTACCGTCATTGGCCAATGGGGTTGTTACTGGTAAATTCAAACGTGGCCGCATGGACAAACCGTTCAAAGTTACGCCGAGCACCTATCAGGCGTTATTAGGCCGCGATCCGTCTAATCCGAGCTATTTAGCGGTAGAAGACGCGTTCAAGCGCGGTATTAGTCAGCTTAGCGTATTGCGCACTGGCAGCAGCGCAAGCGGGGCAGCCAAGCCAGCGATTCCAGTTAACACAGGAACCGTTATTTTTAGCGTTGAGAGCTACGAGAACTCATCTAGCGAATATCCAGTATATATTTATATAGAAGATCCAGTGGGTGACTGGTCGCTTACGGAGTCAGGCGAAGTTATCGCTGATTCAACAGGTTTTACCGCTAATGGTATTGAGGTGGATATTTACGACGGCGGTGTTGATATGTATCTAAAGATCGCCGCAACTGAGGTTAAGAATTTTGAGCTTGATGCGACAGCCGTTTATGTTGATATATCTTACGACGGCAACCATACTGAGACAACCAGCGACCCATTAGCTAAAGTTGTTATCAGTCAATTTTCGTCAAAAATACCCAGTTTCACAACTGGATTGCCAAACACACTACTAACCGTACCTGAATATATACCACCAGAATTAATTGATATTAGCTATCTTTTTTTTCGAGCAAACTTATTCAATCAAGACATTAGCATGTGGGACGTAAGCCATGTGATTAATATGAATAGCATGTTGCAACAGGCTGGCATGTTCAACCAAGATCTGTCTAATTGGTGCACACCTAATCTACCGTTTGGTGCTGAATATTTTGATAAAGGCGCTGACGCATGGGTGTTACCTCGTCCAGTGTGGGGCACTTGTCCACGCGGTGAGAACGGTCGAACCGATTATGTTGCTGATCTACCACTACCAAGCCAGCAACCAAGAGCACCTAACAGCTATATTCGAGTAACCCCAGTAACGCCAGTAGACGGTCTATTGGTTGGAGAGTCAAACAATACAGGAGAGGGTTTATGGCTGTCATAGCAGCTTGTTTAAAAACACGAATTAACAATCAACCATTCGAGATTCAAAATTTTGTCGATCTTGATTATAACGAAGCGCCAATATCCAGCAACGAACAATTATCAGCTATGCGTCTGCTAAAGCGTTTTTTTACAGGGCTTGATGGGTGGAAAATCCTTATGCCTGATATGCCTGATCCGTTTGGTGGCTTAGGCGGCATGGGTGATTTAAGCGCACCACCTGATGAAAGCGGGTTTATGATCGGTTCTCTTTTTGGTATCGAACACCCGCAATCGTTGACGGCCTACAATGAGCAGGAATTTAGATTAATGCTAAGCAATCTAAAGTCTGTGTTTACACCTTTTGGGTTTAGCGATCTAGTCGCTGCTACTGATCTTAACGACTTGCAACAGCTTATTGATACTGAGATCAACAGTCAAAATTCAACATATCAAATAACCGTTTATGTGGAACCCATAACCCTAGAGATCCATCGATGCAGCGAAAGCGATATAGACTCGCTTTTTGTGGAAGGTGTGCAAAGGCACGTTGATATGTTTGATTCGATAGTAGAAATGCTACCGCACCACTCACCAACGCTTGATGCAGACAATTACGCGCCAGCATGGTATGACCCATTTTTAGATACGATATTTTTTAAATCTCAATATGGTATTCATCAAGAGTTATTAAACGTAGCATGATAACGGAACACGCTAAAAGCCCTTAGTACAACAGAGCCTATACTATAAAAACAGTATAGGCTTTTTAATAGGATTAATTATGATCGAGAGTAAAACACTAGGTAGCGCGGCTGGTATCCAGTATCAAGGCGTTATCGATAAGACGGAGACAGCCAGTTTGCCAGCGTTAGCTAACGGCGTGGTCATTGGCAAGTTTAAGCGCGGCCGTATGGATAAGCCGTTCAAGGTCACAGCCAGTAATTATCAAGCGTTACTTGGCCGCGACCCCACAAACCCTAATTACTTAGTCGTTGAGGACGCGTTCAAGCGCGGTATTAGCGAGGTAAATATATTGCGTACAGGTGGCGGCACAATCGTTGAGCCAACAAGGTATAGCTATCTTGATTTATCGTTAGGCAATCCTGATCCAAATATCGCTATTCTTTCAAACACCTAAATTATTATATTTAACGACTAATAAACAAGAGGTAATTTATGTTTTATGCCGCATGTACCAAGGTACAGATAAATGATGGTGCACCATTCTTAATCAGTTTTTCAGATACTTATTTTCGTGATATTGTCGATCAGATGCCAGACGCAGACTTTGAGGACGCGGCTATTTTGACATTGCTAAATGGCTTTTTTCTACCTAGCGATGGTTTTATCAATGAGGGCTGGGGGCAGTATCTCCCTATAATTAATCTTAATAGCCCCGAAGCAGAACCCGCTATTATGGGGGTGCTGTTAAGTCCTAACGCTTATAGCGACTACCCAAACCAAAGCACAAACAGCCTCGCTTGCTTTACTCAAGAGTTAATGAGAGATTTTTTTGCTAGCAGCACTCCCATTAGTGAAATGTACACCCCTGAGCAGTGGGTAGAGGCGATCAGAACAACGCCGTTTGACGAGCTACAGGATCTTCTCAACCAAGCGTCAGGTGGCGGCATAGGACTTACAATCAATAACGCGCCAGCCACGCTAAGGGTGATGCCTTGCACGGACGATGACATGGCAGAGCTTGACCCATGGGGCGGCCTTGACTTTCCTAGAAAAGATATCTTTGATCTTGTAAAGGCGCGACTGACTAATACCAACGGCGCTTTAAATGAAAAAGGCTTAGCACCCGCCACGTATCATGCTGATGGTGATTATGTTGAATTTCTATCAGAGTGTTCTATGGTTTTTTCATTTCCCGAAGCAGAAGTGGGCTTGCCGCGCTAATATTGGCCATGGAACACCCCTAAAAGCACAAATCAAACCTTGCCTATACTGATTGAATACCAACACAGTATAGGCAATTTATTATGAGCGCTCAGACCCTTTATTTAAGTATTCTAGCGTCTTCTATGACGCTTACGGAGTCACCCAACCCCGCAGCGCTGGCAAGCGTTGAGCTTGTCACACAATACGCGTTTGACTCAAACGTTGTGGCAAAAGTTGTGGCGGTCGATGAAAAGACTTTTGCACCCAGTGAAGATCCCCTAAACAACCTTGTTTTTAAGATCAGTTTTAGCGACAAGATCGACGGCAGCGTATTAACGGAGTTAAAAGGACGTTTATACACTGGTGGCGGCGTTGAAGCGTTAGAGGAACAGCACGCCGACGATTTTAGCTATATCACAGGTAAGCTAGACTTTTACGGCGCACTAGATAGCAATTACGACTTTTTCGAGTCGGTCAATACCAGTTATAGCGCAAACGATGCCGCCGCGATCATGACGGCGCTTGATGCCATGGGCGCGTTAAATGAGCTTGGGGCGTTTAGAACCAAAGAAGTTGAGTTGGCCGTACCAGCCAGCACCGTAACCGATCTTACGCCAAAAGAGATCAAAAACGCATTGCTAGACATGCGCGACCGTCCACGCTATCTAGTGTGTTGTGAGGTGGCAAGCCTACCTAATATTGAAGCGCTGGCAGAGGTTATGGGTAAGATCAACTGTCACGTATTGCTTGATATTGGCAATATTACCGACTGGCAATCAGCGGTCGCACTGACTGAAACGCTAAGCATTAACGACCATCGTTTTTGGGTGTTTTGGAACCCTAACAAGTCACGCCCTAGCACCGCAACAACCGTACTGGCGCGTAAAAAATGGCGACCTTGTGTTGGTGACTACCTCGCACAACTATTGATTCGCAATGCCGCCAGTAACGCCGCAGGTATCCCGCCGATCTATCGCCCGATTGCGGGTTACGACTTCCCAGTATCATTCCGTGATATGGAAAAGATCAGCGGCTTAACGCTTGACGAAGAAGCGCAAAACGCCCTTGCCAGCGCTGGCGTGAACGTGGTCATCAATGAACGCTTTGAGGGCGGCGACCGCTTTATCTATGGCGATGCGCTAACCCAGTACAACAGCAAGACAAGCGCCTTACGCTTGATCAACTCGTCCGAGATTGAGACTTATACCGCCAATGTCGTGATCGGTATCACCAAAAAGCATTTACTAAAGGGTATGAGCAGCTTTATTAAAGATGCGACCAGTGAGTGTGAGCGCTTTTTAGACGCGTGCGTTGTTGATGATAGCGGTAAAGGCTTATTGGTGCGCTCGTCGGAGCTTGGCGGCCGTTATTACGCGCTCAGTATCACGCCACGCGCTGATGATCCGTTCAGCAAGGCAGATATCAAGTTTAGCCGCCGTCCGCAAGGTTGCGCACGCCAAGCATTTTTAGAAACCACAGTAACGAAGTAATAACCCCGCTGATCGCCAGCACGCCAGCGTTAGCGATCAGTACCAACCACAGTGTAAACACCTATTTTTTTAAGGAATAATTATGTTAAACCCAATGATGAGCCAACGCCGCCGCGATCGTAACCATGAGCGCCAACAAGCCCAGTTTGACGCGCTAAACCCAAAAGATGCCGCCGACAAGTTGGGCGCTGATCCAATCAGTGAACGTATGGCTATGGTCGCAACCAGTCAAATGCGTATTCAGGCACTATCTGTGTCCTTTATGCTTGCCGCCACGCTATCAGAAGCCGACTATGACGACGAAGATATCTTGCCAAGCGAAGTATTAGACGCGCTAATGCTTGAAGCGTTTGTCGATGATGACGACGAAGATATCGAGGGTATCGATCAAGACGTTAAAAACGTATTTTCAGCCCACGTTGCCGACGCGTTATCTACCCTTGGCGTTGAAGACTCAGTGATCGATGATATGTTTGATGATGACGTTGAAGTGGCAGACGCCGCAGCGCTTGCCGCCGCCGAAACGGTACTAGAGAACATGCCTGATGATGGTGATGATTTTGATGTGTTTGTGGCCGCGTTCGCTTATAGCGATGAAGACGTAGACGATGCCGAGGAATCAGGCGCGTTTGACAGCATGGACGGCCAACAGCCGCAGTTTGACGCCGCTGGTAAAAAATTACGCGTTGGCAAAAAGACGGTGAAAAAAGTCAACGGTAAAACGCTGACCTACAAAGCGGTTAAAGCGATCCGTAACGGTAAGAAAGTGACTATCAACAAGCGTATCGGTGGTAAGCCATTGCTTAAGGCTGGCCAAAAAGCCGCGCTTAAAAAAGCACGTAAAAAAGCGGGTACAGGCAGAGCGATTATGAAGCAAATAAAATCGTTCAATAAGGGCATGAAAATGAATATTTACAAAGGTAATAAAAACCGTTTAAAAGCCTTACAAAATGCGGGTTCATCACGTTATTTTAACTCTTAATAACGACTTGCTAGCAACGAAAAAACCGCCTCATTATGGGGCGGTTTTTTTATTGGAACACCGCCAACGACCCGCCAAGCTATCCACCTACAATAGAGAGATAAACACTAACATTCATTTTATACAGGTGGCACATGAAACTATCCGAGATCACAAAAAAGACCAAATTGGTTGCCGACTTCTCAAAACGACTGGCGTACAGCACAAAGCAAAAGGTAGTAGACACCGCCATTGAAAAGGTAAAGCGTATATCAGGCGCAAGCGTTCGCCCAGTCAGCATGGCGCTAGAGAATGGCCAAACGGTAAAGATCTATTTACGCTTGGTTGATGACGGCGAAAAATACGACATTTTCCGTATCGATGTTAACGGTAAGATGGTTCCGCTATCAGGCGATTTTGATAACGGTTATGACGAATCGTTTAATGCCTCAGTCGATGCACTGGCAACCATGATCAAGACAGGGCAAAAGAAATTTGATACCAAGCGTGCCAAGATGAAAGTGCGTAAAACCCCCGCTAAAAGTGGCGGCGGTAGCGCTAATCGACCAATGAATAAAGCCCAGCAACGTAACGCCTTGCTTGACGAGATCAAAGAACTGGACGTTATTATTCAAAACAAATCCACCGAAAAGGCCGAGTTAACAGAGCAGTTGGCCAAGATCAAAGAATCCAATAAATAATAGGTGACACCATGCAAAACAGCTACATAGTAGACGCTTTTTTAACTGGCGCGGCGTGGATGATCCTTATCTTCTTATTTTTCGATTGTAAGGCACGCATTAAAGCGCTGGGTGACATGATGAGCAGTACCACATTAGGTGTGGCGCTAACCAAATCAGCCAAGGGTGCAACCAGTGTTGCCGTGCCGCTTGCCGCGTTCTACTTGTTTTTACTATGGCGCTTTTACGCCTTGATGGTGCAGACGCAAACGTGGGGCGCTGGCGGGGTAGGCTTACTGGCGATACTGGGAGTTATGGGTGTGGGGCTGTTATGGCTGCTAATGATGCTTGTTTTTGTGGCACACAGTCCGTTTGCTCAGTTGGCCGCGATCGATGATGCAGCACGTAAGCGACCTATTAAAACAAACCAAGACATGCAGGGTTGGCCATGATTGATGCCCCAAAAATAAAAGACATGATTGATCACTGGCTGGCCACGCCGCCAAATGGTTATTTTGGCCAAAGTTACGGTGCAGACGTGCGCACTATGCTATTGCGTGAGCTTAGCACCGATAACGCCGATGGTTTTTTAGCGCAGTTACGCCGTGATATTCCGCTATTAAACCAGCTTAGTGATAGTCAGCTTAGTATTAACACGGCCACCGCTGGCTATGACAAGTTATATATCTACCTAAGCGTAGGCGGTATTGATATCGAGCTTGGCGAGTCAACAACAGAAACCGTAGATCAGGACTACTACAATGTTCGAGCGCAATAATATACTAGAAAGCATAAACAGCAACATTAACGATTACCCCGAGGTGGCCGAGCGCTGGCGTGCTGGCGATCCAACCGTTCGCGCCATGTTAACGTCCATCGTTGAGGTGGCGTTATTCCTAAAACGTGATAACGATGTGAACGCGATTGAGCCGTTTATTAAGTCAAAAAACCGCACCATTATTGCTGACGCAATCAACAAAGGCGTGCTACCAACGGCCACACCTTGCCAGCACCTTTTAACCGTTGAAAACAACGCCCAAAGCACCTTAAATATGTCGCAAGGCCGACTGATCGAGGACGGTACAGGGCGACAATGGCGCTTGCTTGCCTCACTCACGCTGGGGGCGGGTGAGGTTAAAACCGTTTTAGTTGAGCAGAGCATTATCAACCGCGTCAGCATGACCGTACCAGTAAATGAGCCGTTTTATACCGTGTCGCTATCAACCACAGACGGCGCGTACTTTTCAGGCATTGGCGTTACCAATACGACTACTGGTGAGATCTACCAGCACGCGCCTAAATTCATGAACGCCGCAATAGACGCGCCATCCTATACCTTGCAAAGCGATGATCTCGTTAAGATCAACGTTATTTTTGGGGCGAGTGATCGCGCTGGCAAGACCGTACAGGCGGGTGAGGTTTACGAGTTTGCATTGACACAGAGTTACGGTGAGGTCGATACCGCCAGTCTAGGGCAAGCGGCGCTCAGTGAGATCAATACCAGCGATGAAAGCAAGCTAAACCTATATTTCAAAGCTGGCGATATGATCCGCGCTGGCGCTAACCCATTGACTATCAATCAACTTAGGTTGTTGGCCAGTTTTCCATCAATGTACGACCGTAACGCGGTTTTTATGGGTAATTTTACCTTTTTGATCATGCAGCACTTTATGAGCCGCTTTGATTACATGGCGATATGGAATGAAGCCACGCATGAAAAATACTATGGCGCGTCATTGGATAGCATCAATCACTTAAACCTTGCGATCGTGGCTAAAAATGACGGTTCCAGCGAAGAAGCCCAGCTGATCACCGATATCAAGCAATTAGTCGCACGCGCCGACAGTTTGTTAGATGGGCGCGTTAGGGTTAGATCTGTGGTCGAGCGACCATACAACATAACCATTACAGGGCGTTTGGCCGCCGTGCACGATATGGACGCGGTACGCACACAGATTAAAGAGTTGCTATTGATCGGTTACGGCAAAGGTTCGCTTGCCGCAATCCACCATAACGCCGATGGGTTCAATCAGCTAGAGATTGCAACGCGCTTGCGTACTGATATATCAGCGTTTCAAGATCGCATTAGTGACTTTACCGTGAGCAGCGAAGACGTGAGCGCTAACCCAGTGAAACCGCATGAATGGGCGTTTTTGAATAGCGACAGTATCACCATTAACCTAACCCGAACAGCAGACAGTGGTAACGCGATATGGACGATGTAAGCCTAACAGCCAGCGATTTTTTGTCACCGATTTTGAATAGCAGCGCAGCCAATGAATTAGAACGCGCTATGGCTGGCGTGTTTGTTGCCACCATTCAAGATCAGATGATCGACCAGCTGAATGATATTTACAACTACGGCGTGCCTTGGCAGGGTGGTCGTACCGTTGTTGAGCGCTTTACCAAGCTAAACGGCCTTGCAGTGCTACGGCGCAATGATGACGGCTTAAGCGACAAGCTAATGAGCATTATTTATGCAAACTGGGAGTCTATGGCCAGTGAGCGCGGGTTAGGGTTTTTGCAATTTGTTTTAGACATGCTGTACCCGAACCAAAGCGAGGTCAAACAATTATGGCACTCAAAAGCGCTAGCTGACAGCTACCCAAACCACGTCAGAGAAACGAGCGCCGATGGGCTGTTTTTAACCAGCCGCGTGCGTATCAAGATCGATGCGTCAGTAAATATTGCTGAGCTTTCAGAGCTTGCCCCAACAATGACTCGCCTTGTACCGTGGCAAGTTGTGCCTGAGATCGCCGTTAGCCTGAGCACCGAGGACACAGGGTTAACCGTGGCCGCCGCTGGCACGTTGCACCAAATAGCCAATTTTTCACCTTACTAACCTTAGATCGCAACGCGATCGATGGAACACCCCTAAAAGCCCCGCCTAATAACTTGTCAAAATAGCTTTATCACTCATTCATTGATAAGGCTATTTTTTCATGAAAACAAAAACCCCCAGTCTTGCAGCCTACCGCAAGCAATACAACACGATGAAGTCGCTAGGCGCGGCTATGCTGGCGTGTAATGCGGTATTGGTCATTGATGGTTACGAAGACCTATATATGCTGCTACAGAACTTCCAGCGCCCGATCTCAAGCCACCATGACCCCGCCGATGTAGATTTAGCACGCGGCCTACAAGCACACGCCGCTGGCACGCGTAAAACCAACTTTGAGAGCCAATGGACGTTTATTGAAACCGAAAGCGGCGCGATCTCACGATTTGCTGATGATCTCGTTAATATTCATGACGGCGTTATTCCACTGGTACGCATTTATGACGGCTTTGTTGATGACGGCGACACCATCAAAGGCGAGCGCGAATATGAGCTTATCGATTGCGCGATCACATTTGCTGACGGCGGCGGTGAGATTGATGCGGCCAGCCGCAGCCAAATCTTGCAGGTACAGGCAGCATGTCGCTACAACTATTTTGGCGATGCAAGCAAACTTGGCTCAACAGGTACGGACGTTTTCGCTGACACCCTAAACAGCGCACTAAGCGCCCTTGGCGGCTTAACACCTACATTTTCTTCAAATGACGTTACCATTTTTGGTTAAGGTGGCCTCATGAGCGTTAACGATACAGACGTAAATCACGTTATTGGCACGATCGAAGATGCAGCCAATGATTTGTATGATGAACTTTTAACGACTGGATATTCTTTATTGCTCAGTGACGTTATCAAGGTGTTTGTTATTAATACTAAAAAGTATGCGGGGTGGTCAGGCGAGTTGCAGCATTGCCCCAAAAGCGATCAATCATGCGATAAGCCGCTATTGGTCGTTGATAACAATACCGTTTTAGGTGTGGACGACTGGCTTATTGTTGAGCCAGTTATCCGCGCTCATTGCGATCTAGTACAGGCGCGGCGAATGGAGGGGGCGCAAAATTTAGGCGTTCAACCCGCTGGCATGTCGTCAAGTGAAGCACGCCAGTTGTACGACGAAGCCGTAAGGGTTATGCAAAAAGAGGCGTTCCAATTCCAGCCGTTTAGCATTGAGATACCCGATGATGACCCGCGCTATCCCAACACTAGCCCTTGGTTGTGGCACTTATAAAGAAATCATGGAGCAGTTATGACAGATGCCACTACAGCAATAATTACAGCCACTTGGACAAAGATATCAGACGGTCAATGTGAGGTGCAATCGGTTAACGATAGAGCCACTTATGACAAGCTGTGGTTCGACTTGGTTGTAAGCGATACCGTGGCCGCCGATCGACTGGCGGCCACACCCTAACCAACCATTTATTGAGACAAACGCGTGAATATTCAATTAGAAGATGGTAGTCAAATTGGCGGTGGTAATCTAATCAGCGCAATCTATCGAACCGACCTTGTACCAGTACCAGTGACGTTGGAGCTTGTGGTAAAGGCTGATGATAGATTGCGTGATTTATTTACCATTAATCGCAAGATGACCACACCAAAAGGCGTGCCGTTGGTAATTATTAAGTCACAAGTGATCAACGAGCAGTCGGTTAAGGCTGGCCGCCGCGTTGCTGCTATCCATGTGATCGCCGTTCTTGCTGGCTGTGAAGCGTTGCTTGGCGTGACCAATAAGGCTGTGCACTTGGAAAACACCAGTTTTAACGAAGTTTACCGAGCGCTTGGCGCAAAAGTGAGAATAACGCGTGATATCAAACTTGCCAGCTTTACATGCCTAAAAGGACAGCTACCAACCGTACCGATTGCACTGGCATTGCAGCGAGAAGCCGCCGTGGTATGCAATACCGAAAGCGGCCTATCTGTTATACGCCTAAACGAGCTTACGAACGGTGACGCTATCCTTTTTGACAAAAGCGCGGTTCAGTGGGTAGACAACCCAAACGAGGTCAGGCACGGCAACGTTAACTACCTATCGATCGATGACAATGGATCAGACATTTTAGGCACGGCAAAAGCTGAGCGCTCAATACAATACTATCCCCGCGCCGATACCCGCGAACTACAGAACCTACGCCGCATTTTGATCACCAAAGCCACAATAACGCGCCAGCTGGACGAGCGCTTGGACGCTGGCGCGGCCATAACGATTGATGGTCAATTATTGGTCACACTTACTGGTGTTCACAAATACGAATCAGGCGCGTTAGGCGGCCAATCAGTCGCGGCAACAAAAGCATGGCTGGCACAGGTCGAGGACACCAAACAATGAGCTTTATATCCCCTTATATGCACCCCGCTAAACTTGTGAGCTATGACAAGGTTAACCGTACCGCCAAAGTCTCTATTGCTGGCCTCACAGACGGCGTGGCAGACGGTATCACCGCAATGCTGGCGTACCCTATTGGCGATGACGACTTGGACACCGAGCGTGAGCTATTGGCGGGGGCTGATGTATGGGTGTTTTTTGAGCAAGGTGATGTATCAATGCCAGTGGTGGTGTTTTACCGCCGTCACGGACAAGGCCGCGCAACCGTAGACGTGCGCCGCATACGTCAAGAGAATATCGAGCTATTGGCGCGTACCAGCATAACGCTAAGCGCTAAAGATTTTATCGACTTAAAAGCCAGCAAAATAAACCTTGATGCCGATACCGTGACCATCAATGCCAGTGAGCTAAATATCAATGCTGAGACAAACGCAAAAGGCGATATCAACCAAGTTGGTAATTACTTTATGACAGGCAATCAGCTGATCAATGGTGGCCAAACCATCAACGGCAACAGCGTGTCATACGGCAATCAGACCATTAACGGCAGCGTGCACTCAACGGTTGATATGACCGCTGGCAACATTTCAGTGAGATACCACTATCACAGCGGCGTAAAAGAAGGCGGCAGCGACACCAGTACACCCAACTAATTAATCAGGCGGTAATATGAAAATTTTTAACAGAATGGCGGGTATGCTTATAACCGACCGCAAAACGAGACACGCACGCACACCATTGAGTATTCATGATGCAAATCATCAATACGATGCCATAAACCAATTTGAGCTTGGCACGTTTTACAACAAAGAAAAAATACCTCGCACCCGCCAGCAGATCTACACCATGTGGGAGATCATGCAAAAAGACCCACAGATCGCAGAGGCGTTAAGTTTACACGCCACCGCCGCGCTGGGTGGCCACGAAACGACAGGGGATATGATCTTTATAACCCCGCATGATCGCATTAGAGGCAAAGGCCGCCGCGCCAAAGAGTTACGCGACAAGGTAGACCGTGAATCACGTCACATGACCGAGATTATCAATCGTCATATATTCCCGCTGGCACGTCAGGCGATCGGTTTTGGTGACAGTTATGCGCGTATCTATACCGACGAGCGCAAAGGCGTTGTTGGCTTGATGAATAACCGACACACCGCGCCGCCACTAATCATGCCGTTTGAGCAAGCGGGGGATACTATCGGTTTTCATGCGTTAGAAGAAGAAGACTTTGAGCGCTCAATCGCCAAGCTAACACCGATGCAAATGCTGCGGGTAAAAATGCCGCGCATTACCAACGTACCGCAAATGGCGCTACAAGTTTGGCAAGATGAAAAAACACTGATCTATAACAACCGCTATGACAACCCGATTTTACCAAGCGAGGTTGGCGGCTCATTCCTATACCCAATCGAGGAACCGTGGCAGGACGTGACCATTAGCCGTGCTGGACTCAATAACCAACAGATTGCAGACAGCGTAAAGCAAGCCTTTTTAACGATCAACATGGAGGGTATGCCCCCAGCGCAAGCTAAAAAGTATAAAGAGGGGCTTACCAAAATGCTTAGCAACTATCGCGGACAGGTAGAAGACGCGTTCAAGGGCGGCGAGGCGTTGTACGGTACAAGCTATCACGTTATGCCGCAATGGGGCGATAAGCAGATCTTGCAGTCAGTGGGCGATATCTCACAGCGCCAAGCACCGCTTAACGAGGGTACGTTAATGATCAACCTAAGACGCTTAGCGGGTGGCCTTGGTATTGATCTCGCACTGATGGGGTGGGCTGACATGCTGGCGGGTGGTTTAGGCGATGGGGCGGCGTTCCACACGTCAGCACAGATCATGAATAGATCTATGTTAATACGTCAGGCAATCATTGATGCGCTTAATCACTTAATGAGTATTCATTGGGGCATCAAGTACGGAGAGCACTTTGATTCTAAAGAGTACCCATGGCAGTTTGACTTCTACAGCGACCAAAACGCGGCAGCCTCACAAGCGCTAAACAACAAGCAGAACCGCGCCAACACAACAACCATTCAGACGCAAGCCATACAAATGATCAAAGAGCTAGGCTTGGACAAAGAAACCACGCAATTAATCCTAGAAGACGAAATGGGTTATGACGTGGCCATGGCTGAGAAGATCGCTATTTCTATTACCACGCCGCCACCAGCCGAGGGTGATCACATGATGATGCCTGATGGACAACCCGCGCCGCCGCAAGACGACGAGCTACCCGACGAATTGGACTTTGATGATGAAGACTAACTTTTTTGACAACGTAGCCAAAAACGCTACCCGCATCGCCAATAGCTATGCCAATAGCGCTATCAACGCCGCTAAGAGCTACTTGCCAATACAGGATCTTAGAAAAATGTATGGCGAAGTTAGAGCGCATGAGATTTTGTTACAGTGTATGTATGTCGTGACGATCGAAGATATCTACGGTATTGGCGGCGGCATACCGTGGTTTACTGATCAGACCTTAAGTTACCTTGTGACCGAGGCTGACTTGTCACTAGGTAGCGCTGATGCGGAATCGTTTTATGCTGGCGCGTTACCCGCCAGCTATCTAACGCAAAAGACCGCCGATGAAATGGACATGACCTTTATTGAAACCAGTACAGGCGAGATATTTAAGTCGTTCAGAGCGTGCTACGACTTGGCGTTCAATAAAGATGGTACGGTCAATGTACCAAAGGATTATTGTTTTAAGTTAACCATTGGCTTGATCAACCATAAAAAACCGCATGACCCGCCAGCCGTCACACGATCTTGGATTGTGGCGGCCAAAAGCGGTCGTGCTGAGACTGGCGCGACTGGTAGAAGTGAGGTTGTAAAAGAATCAATCACCTTTCAAAAAATGCGGCCGTTAATTTTCGAGCGCTAACCCACGGAACACCCCTAAAGTGCCTACCTCAAAACTTGTCAGAATAACCGTATCTTATTAATTACTCATAGGTACGGCGAAATGGCATACACCACACAGAATAAAGCGCACAGCACCCACCACATTACAACCCCCAACGGTCAATCGCTCAGTCGGTACAGTCGTTATGAGACTGGCCGCATTACTGGGCGCTATCGTGATATCCCAGCGGTACTAGCGGACAGCACAGGCTTTGACAGCGTGAGCTTTGACAGCGCCGTTGGTAGTGCTGACGACAGCTGGCACGTTGTAAATGTTTTTGACTCAATAAATACCTATATCGACAGCATGGCCATTGGCGGCGCGATGGACAGCAACCACGCCCTACAGGTCGCCAAGACCCAGCTAGACGGCTTGGGCGGCACTCATTGCAAACTAATCGCCAATAACGCCATGCAGTTTGACGGTATCGATCAAGATCACGCATGGTCGATTGACGCTATCAACAAACTAATGAATAACCCATCACAAAACAAAAGCTATCTACCAGTAATTACCGCGCCTGAATTGGTCGTTGAGTCCGAGCGCGTCACGTTTGACAGCGTTGAATGGGATCATAACGATAGCCTAGTCAGTCATGGTGGTAAAGATCGCAATTTGTACCTTGACCTTACCCGCGCCGATACCCGCCACGAGCTTGTTGCTGATTTTGTCTTGGCAGACGCGCTTTTTGAAATGGACGCGGAGGAAGCAGAGTTTGATGCGTTGATGGACACTAAAAGCCGTCTACCACTGCTAAAAGACCGTTTGTTCAAGGCGCTTAGCGACCTGAGCAACGACGATCTATCTGTAACTAACGTCACGCAAACTAAAGAATTTAAGCGCCAAGGTGTGATTAACATTGCGTTTGTCTTTGATTTATCGGACGGCCAAAAGCTGTCTATTTGGTTCCATAAGCCGCTAGAGTCGTCGTCAAAACTACTACCAACCGATTACATGGTGTCGTGGAAATGGATGTTAAACAAGCGTGACGTAACCGCCGCTTTGTCACCAAAACACGGCGAGAACGTGCAGCTACCCGCGCTGGCACGCCGCATCATGCGACTGGCAGCTAAGAACTCTAAACGCTTTAAAGCCGCGCAAGCACGTAAAGCCAAGGTTGAGCAAGAGCTATTGGACGCAGAACAGACGGTCGCTGATAGAAAGTCTACGATCAGCATGTTAGATATCGACATTATGGACTTAAACAAAAAAATCGATATGGCCATGCAAGAGCGTAAGGATGAAAGCGAAAAACCGCCTGAGCCTGAGAAGCCAAAGGGCGGCGCTTTTTCAGAGGGTGATGCGGTTATATGGATGGGTGAGTACGGCGAGATCAGCCGTGGCATATTCAAAAGCTATTCACCTGATGGAACTACGGGAATCTTTATTGATGACGGCGGCTCAATGAGAGCGCCCATAAGCCAGCTTATTTTTAATCCTGACGCGCAGCTTACCGATGAACAGGTCGCAGCCAAAAGCGAGGCCGACAAGTACAACGAAATGGAAGCGATTATCAGCAGTTTGTCTAAGTCCAGCAAGCGTTTCAAAGAATGGGATATGACCATAGAGTCTGTCCAAGCGCTACCTAAAGAGCAGTTTTTGAGACTGGCTGACGCACTGGCAGCGGCCAAAATGCCTGCTTACGAGCAGCTCTTGATTGCTTATCGCGTAGGTAAGCAAGATTTGATCGGCATTGCTCAGTCAATCATGGACAATGAGAGATTAGCTGGCCAAACAACCATTGAAATCACTAAGCGCCGCGAGCGTTTGGCGCAAATATTAAGTACCGAGTTAACTTTGGTGGGATCAAAAAAAGATGATAACAGCAATGAGGACGCGACAATCTCTATCACAGGTCAAGAGATAGACGTGAGCGAAGGCGTGGACTTCAAAACCGCCAAAAACAATGCAATGGCTTATTTTGATGAAAACCTAAAAGATAAGGTGGTTTTTTGCCAAGCGATTGATAGCGATGTGGCCTTGAAGCGCCGTGGTGGTAAGCATATTGCAAAAGCAAATCATACATTCCGCGATAAATTACAGCTGGTTGTCGCGATTCCTGAAATGATCAAAAAAGGTAAGTATTACAGCTACACCGAAGCGTACAAAGACAAAGCCCCGAATATATATGGTTACTATGTTTTGACGGTATCGGTAGAAGTCGACGGTATCGCTAGAGATGCAAGAGTGGTGCTTGAGAAAACAGATAAAGGCGAAGCGCTTTATGATATTGGAATAAACAAAAAAGAAGCCTTGGCAGCTCTAGGGGATGCTGTCTCAAACGAATCGTTTGATCGGCTCTCCGATCCCAGCCATTACCAAGGCTTAAATAAATCTTATCAAGATGATGATGAAAATGTCAACCAGTTTGACAAATTATCAACAAATGATGCAGCAGCTAGCGATCTCATCTTAAATATTTTCTTTGATGAAGATTTAGACCTTGCCAGCGACACTACCACGGATGACAAAGTAACCAAAGGCAGCGTCAACAAGTCAACGACAGTCAAAGGCACTAAGATCAGCAGTAATTTTGCGCTAGTAGAAGCAAAAAAACTAATCGTATCGCATGATGCGGCAGGTGTTGCCAATCCTGATTTTCCACAAGCACTACAGCCGCGTGATCGTAGCGATAAAAAATCCGTTGAGGCGATCAAGGCTAATGCTAAAAAACTTCAACCCGAAAAACTAGGCCAAACAGACCGAGTGGGGAACGGTGCACCTATCGTGGGCGATGATTTAATTGTTGAAAGTGGCAACGGTAGAGCTATGGCCGTAAAGCTGGCATACGACAATGGCGATGCCGAAAACTATCGCGCATGGCTTGTTGAGAATGCTAATGAATTTGGGTTTAGCGCTGAACAGGTCGAGGCTTACAAGCAGCCAGTGCTAGTAAGGATTCGCACTACTGATATAGATAGAATGGATTTTGCTATTGAAGCAAATCAAGACGGTTACCCGCAGTATTTTGATAATGAAGAAAGCGGCGATGAAGCAGAAAAAACCATTTCAGTCTATGTTAATGGCCGTGGTCGCGTATTGGCCACCGTAACCGAACAGGCTGGCAAGTACCATGTAAAAGGCGAGAACTTTAGCGGCGGTAACTATCCTGACGATGCCAGCGTTCTCAAACAGCTTGAGGTGGTCAAAGCAAATAATGCGTCTATGAAACTAAAAGAGGGTAAAGAGTTTTTTAGCGCTGATGATGCTAGCAAGAACTACCCGCCAGTAGAGCGCGATCAAGACGGCAACTATATCGCCTACATGGATAATACCAAAAAAGATCATTGGTCAGCAGCCATGCAATCGGACGGCGGTTTTATCGTTTACCCTGACAACGCCCAAACTCGCGCCTATAGAAACAGCAATCCTACATTCTTTGACGGCGTAGCAGACCTATTGGCCACATATCCCGCGTTCAAAGGCATTGAAAAGCTAATCGCTGAGGACTTGCAAGCCGAAGCTGATTATGACGAATACGACGAGATCGACAGCAGCGAATACCCGCAAATGTTTTTAGACCGTAACAAAGACAAGCTAAACATTCTAGGTATTGGCGATGGTGATATTCAGGTTGGTATGCAAGACGACTACGATGAAAAACCAGAGCATAGCCACTTATTTCATATTGACAGCGGCCTTTTTGAAAATCAGACGCTAAATTTTGCCGATTCCGTTTGTAAGACTGTGGACGCGGCGATCTCACTTGGCGCTGATGCCGTGGTCGGTGACTTTACCAACACCGCTTATCAAGACTCAATGTTTGACGGCTTAGACAGTAAATCTAACCCAACTTACGGTATCACCGTTCAGATCGAAAAGGGCGGCGTTTACTTGCGTGCTGAGATCGATGCGTATGGCGAATGTAAGATATTAAAAGGCGCTAGCGATACTGAGGTTATCACCACGATCAAGCACGTATTCACTGATAACACCAACGAATATCAATCAGCGCTTGCAGACGCGCTAGACATACAGGTAGATGACGATATGAGCACAACAGACACGCATGATGAGCCTGAGACAACACCAGCAACCGAACCAGTAGCGGAACCTGAGCCAGTAGAAAGCACCGCCGCTAAGCGCATTAACGAGATCGAGCAGCAAATGAGCGCCGCCGATTTTGACCCCATGACCGCCGACACTGACGAGTTAATCGACTTGGTAGATCAGGTTGAGGATGATGCCGAGCTTAGCGCCAAGCTAGAGGCAATCAGTACCACCTTGCAGCAAAAAATAGTTGCTATCAGCATGAAAGCCCTTACCGACATGGCTGGCGCGTAATGCTGGACGCACCAGCCAACAACAAAAGCCAAAAGCCTAACGGTAAAACGTTAGGCAGCGTTTGGCGCGAAAAAGGCTTAAACAAAAACCTTGTTGTAAAGATTAGACCAGTTGTTGAGAGTAATTTTGAGGGCGGCCAAGGTCAGCAAACGTATAGCGTTGATGCAAGCCAGCCCACGCTTGAATCAATTTTTGAAGATGCCGATTTTTCGATTGAAAGCCAGTACAGCACGCCTTTTGAGTCATCGAATCCCGAGGGGCGCTTGCCTAACCTGATGGGTATGATTCAGTCAGGACAGATCAACGCCGCTTATTACAGTCTATTTTCTACGACCAGCGACCCTATAGGAGCAGGGGCTTTATTAAGTGAGGGGGTAGCAGCAGCCAACGAGTTAACAGGCGTAGGCGACATGCTGAGTGAGTCCGAGGGCAAGTTGCAAGGCTTACTGGGGCGCTCAAACTTCACAAAGTTAAACAGCCGTCAGATCTTCACGTCTGCTAGCTCAATTCGTATCACTGGCACGTTGTTTTTTCAAGCATGGGCGAACGCACAAGCAGAAGTAGAAGACGCATTGCAGCAATTACAAGTATGGTCTTCAGCCGCCGAGCTATCAAAACAATCGCTTTTGGTTGGCGGTATAAAAGATGGGTTTTCAGAAGCTATGTTTCCCTCAATTATCCCCCCATTGGTACAACTTCAATACGGCGGCAAAACCTATAACCCCATGGTCGTTGAGAGCGTATCAGCACCGATCACAGCCCCTATGACCAAAGACGGCAACCGCATTGCCGTTAGGGTGCAGGTCGTCTTCTTATCGTTAACCGCATGGGATGCACAAAATATCATTAACACAAGGCGCTAGTTATGACCACAACACTAACCATTAAATTATTAAATGAAAGCGTGAGCTTGCCTGATCTCAGTATTGGCGATGCAATAGATATTGCGCACATACCGTCCGACTTTAACGAAAAGCGCTTAAGTGCCTTAATTGGCCACTTAAGCGGTGATGTAGCGCTGGCAGGTCGATTAACCGCGCAAGAGCGTTACTACATACTGCTAAACCATCAAGCCACCACTGATCATGAGTACAACGCTGGCAATATTGGCGCGAACGATGAATACATGATGCTCACGATACAGTCGGACGTACCAAATGAAGTACAGGTGGGCGAGTTGATAATCAATCATTTACGCGGCGCTCACGTTGTTGTTTTAGAGGGTATTTGCGAGAACGTGGCAGACTGGCTTATCGGACAAATGGCGTGCCAGCTTAGCGGTAATTTAGCAAGCGTTATTGGCGGCGACGATGTTGTGTGGGAACCGATACTACCGACTATGAGCGATAACGAGATAAACGACATTATCCAAGGTCGTTTTGCGTTTATTAGCGAGCTATCAGCAACCAGTAAATTTAACGATCTTGTCGATGCTTATAGCAATGGCGCAAGCCAGCTGGCGCACTTTGTCAGATTAGGTAGCGACAATAAAGGCTTAACAGTAATAAAAACAGGAGGTGACGGCACTATTGAGCCGTCACGATTTCACACCCTTGGCCATTTATCAGGGGCAGCCGCAAGACTTGCAGAGTGCCTTGCTTGAAGATGCTTTTACCATGGTGGAACACGGCAAAATGAGCTTGCCCGAAGCCCTTAAACTAGGATTGTCTTTTATAAAACTGTATCGAGACTCGCCCAGCTTTGAGCGCGTATCAAAAACCATTGAAAACGAGCGTATTTACAAGGCAGGGGTTATTGATCGTTTAAATGCAGTTGTTACGACCAATTCAGCAAGACGATAAATATATAAAATTTAGCATAGTAAAAGGAGTGACACGGCATGAGCCACAAAGTCGCCACCGCAAAAATTGCGCTGGCAAATATTGTGGGTAACGGCGCGAATGTGGCTGCTGTCGGCGCAGGTGGCGAGGTTTTCGCCCGTGAGCTCGGTCAGACGCATTTGTTCTTATACCTAAACCTACCCATTTGGGTGTTCTTTATCTTGACCGTAGTACTAGCCGCCATTGGATCGGTCGCATCTTTATACGTGGATGTAATGAAAGAGGCACGTTTGTCTTATACCCAAAAATTTATGAATCTTGTGATGGGATTTCTAGCGGGGTTGATTGGCGCATTTATTATTTTACCTACGTTTGTATCGAGTCCAACAATGGCGATGCTGATGTTTACAGGTCTATGTTCAGGGTTTGCAGGCACGTTACTGATCTTCAATCTTGGCGAGGCTATCCGTAGTACTGAGCTCTGGGATGGTCTAAGAAAAATATTTACTACCTTTACCCTTAACGGTATCAAAACAATGGCAATGAGCCGCCTTAGGTTATTGGCTGCGTGGATTTTAAAGGAGGATGACAAGTGAGCTACCTATACGCACTATTTGACTGGCGCTTGATCAATCTCATTGCCCCATTTATTGGTATTACCGTATGCGTTTACCTACTGATGAGTAAAAACACTTGCACGGTCCAAAAGTCAATATCAACCATATTGGCGCTGGGCGTACTGTCGTGGCTCATGCTCATTTGGGCGGACTGGGGCAGCACAATATTTGAGCCCTCTTATCAGAGTGCTTTAGCACGGGTAATCATGGTCTTTATGATGCTGATTGTGGCTTTTGTTTTACACCGTGCGACCAAGCGCAATCGATCTTTATCAATCAAAACAAGGATATTATCCGCTGAAAACGAGCTGCTAAAAGAACAGCTTAATATCATGCGCGGCAAAACCGAACCCACACAGGAGTAATACTTTATGACTACTACCACAGTCACCGATACCGATATCTTTGCCAAATTGCGTGAGCACGTATCAGGTACCAGTATGCTGACACAACTGCTTGTTGATACTACCAATAAGGCAATGGAAGACGCAGCATTTCGCGATGAGCTCATTGAGCGCTTAGGCGTAATACATGCCGTATCAACAGAGAACAGACCATACAATCTCACATTGGCGAACCTGCGTAAGGTTTATCCTGGCGTCAATGCTGAAGCGATTCCACTTATTTTAAAGTACGCACCGCAGTATGACATTTTGACTAAAAAGCAAATGTGTTCTTTTCTTTCAAACTGCATTGTTGAGTCCAACGGCTTTAATGCTAAGCGTGAAAGTTTTGCTTATACAGCAGGTCGATTGCGCCAGGTTTTTAGCACTCGCATTGCCTCTATTGCAGCGGCTAAAAAATTATTGGCGAAAGGGCAGGTGGTCACTGCCAATTATCTGTATGGTGGGCGTTATGGCAATCGTCCTGGTACCAACGACGGTTGGGATTATCGCGGTGGCGGTATCATTCAAAACACGTTCCGTAGTAACTACTATATCTTGCAGAACATGACAGGTATTCCGTTTGGCGATAACCCAAAGCATATTGAAGATTTAGAAAACGCAGTAAAAGCAGCAATGGCTTTTTGGCAGTTAAACGGCTGCAATGCCAAAGCTGAAAAAATCAATACGTATGATGATGGTTATACACTAAATACGCTGACTTCAAAGGGTATTGAAACCAAAGACTATAAGATGAATTATGGCGCTCGCATTGTCCGTGAGACTGTCAATGGTGGACTAAATGGCTATGAGCACTTTTGTCAGACATTAGAAAAGTGTCTGCGATATCTATAATAATATTTGTTTAAGGTTCAAATAGTAGTTAATAGATTTGATAAAACCCCATCATTATTGATGGGGTTTTTTGTTAGCACAATGCGAAAGTTACCAGCTTTTTAGGTACCATATTTTGACTGGCGTATAGAAGTTTGACTTAGCGTTACAACATACTATATGTTATAGCGTAGCTCAACATTGGTTGGAAAATAATTCTCAAGATAAAGGAAACGTAAATGATCCAAAATGAAGATCAAATGATTTTTGAGTTGAAGCTAAAAGCATCAGATTTAGATGAGGCTGATATAAGTGTGAATACTCTCTATAACATTTATACGGATTACTTACAAAATAGAAGTCTTATGGAGCAGCAGGCTGAGCATTTCGCACGTATTTTGAATCATTGTTCAGAAGTAAATTCTGTTAAATGGCGTGCCAAAGATCCCATTCACTTGGTTCATAAAATCATACGGAAAAAGAAAAAGCCTGATAATAACCCTAAATATGCGAATATTGACGTAAGTAATTACAAAGAAATCGTAACTGACCTAATTGGATTGAGAGCAATATTCATCTTTAAAGCTCACTGGTCTTTAGTAGACGAATATATTTTTAAGAAGCTGCATGTTTGTCCAGATAATACTATTACAATTTACCATGCTAGTGATGATGATCTTACCTTTTTTCCGAAAGATTCTTCAGTAAAGAAAGATGGGGAAGTAATCTATAACTACAAATTAGAGAAGAAGGAATCTCGCTATAGGTCTACTCATTATACGTTGCAAGGAGAGAAACACACTGGCTGTAAGGTCGAGCTACAAGTCCGTAGTATTTTGGACGAGGCTTGGGGTGAAATCGACCATCATATACGTTATCCCGATAATGAAGATGATCCAGAATTACTTAGGAAAATGTCCATATTAAACGGACAGATAAGTGGTTGTGAAGAGCATGCTTCACAGTCGTATGTTTACTTTACTGGGTTAGAGGCTACCAAACCTGAGAGTATTGCAATCTTGGAAAATAAGAATACATTATTTGATTTAGTCGAAGATACTTCAAAAATTGAGGGTCATGTAGAAGATGCGGAAAATGCGAAGTCATCCGTAGCTATTAATGATACATCTATTAAGACATTCCAAAATATTGATCACATATTACGTTTATCTAAGATACTTAAGTCGACCCAGCCTCAGCGAAGTTTTGAAGGTTTTGATCAAACTAAATATTTCAATCAAATGGAGACCATGAGCCGTGCTTTAGGCTCTGGTTCAATAGCTGCCAGGTTTAGTGAAATAGTTGATCAAGCATTGATAAAAGACCTATACCCTAATTCAATTTTTAGCCAAGCGGAGGCTATAAGTCGAGCTTTAGATTCTGGTTCAATAGCTGTTAGATTTAGTGAAATAGCCAATCAGGCATTAATAAAAAACCCATATCCTGATTCGGTTTTTAGTCAAGCAGAGGCTATAAGACGAGCTTTAGGTAATGAAAAGAATGACGATGACGATATTTTAGATAATAAAGAAAATAATGATGAAGATTAATCAAAAGAACAAGATTAGTTGGGTTGATGCACGGTGTTTCAAAGTTGATCTTCTCTTCTATCGTTCACGAACTAATTCAAAAAAATCGAATAGTAAGAATCTCAAGAACCCTATCTACGGATAGGGTTTTTTATTGGAACACTATAAAAAGCATACTTTTTTTGTTTGCCATAATTGATCATCTAAACACGATCAACTGGACCCATGGTTATGAAACAAAAACTCGCTCAATTAAAACGACTGCAGACAGCACTTGCCAGCTTGCAAGCGGCCACAGACATAAAGGCGCGCTTAATAGCCGCAAAAAAGCTCACTGACATATTGAAGGATATCGGTGCAATAAGCCCCCTAACGTTAAAAGAGGTCCAGCAAGCTGCTACTGTTTACGAATTGAATAATACGGGTGATGACGATTACAGTGACAATCCAAACGATGAGAATTATCGTTATGCCGATACCGGCTATATCGCAGGGTCGCACAAAGAACGTGCCAGTAGCCGTATTAAAGATTTGGCCAAAGACGGCATTACTGTTAAAGCTACTGATATTGAATGGGATGAAATCGAAGCTGATGCTTTAGTTGCTGAAGATGTGATTAAAAAATCTAACATTATGGGGAGTGTGGACTATCAGGCGTTAAAAGATCAAAACGTGGAAGCCGGTACCGCCTATCTTATTCAAAAGGTTTTAGCATCTGTGGCACCTGAGCCTTATTGGGATGTAATGGGTTTCTTGCAAAATAGCACATCAGGGCGCCGAGTTATTGGCGGCCGTACTGAAAATAAGCTAAGACTTGCTGCGCATTTTAACGCTATTCCAATTATTGATCAGAAGGCGCTGGCTCGTAGGGCCTATGTTAACGGTATCAATACGCTAAAATCACGCCTCACTGAGAATAAAAATATTATTGGTACCAGGGACCTGATTGCTGAGCTCAAAGCTATTGCCAGCGAAATGTCTGGTCACACTATTAGTGCATTGGATGAGGGCCAATATAATCAAGCAGTTATTAAAGTAACAGAGCAAAGACAGTTTATCGAAAATAGGTCTTTTGAGTTTGAGAGCGAATACAAGGCGGCTGAAAAGCTTGCACTAGAAACCTTGGATGTGCCTAACGATACTGCCAAGGAGCAAGGTTTTGTAGAATATGTGGGTGGTAGCTTTAGGGCTGCTCGCAGACGTGGTAGCTACTATGCACGGCAAACGTCAATGAGAAGCTGGCTTGCTGAGAAATATCCTAATATTGAATTCAACAAAAGATTTGCAAGAGATATAGCGCCGGTTGTCGTTAGTGAAGATATTGATAAGTACAAAGAGCTTGTGGACGACGTTGAACGAATCGCTCTGGCCAACAAGTTAGTGGCACTGGTTGACCCTCTATCAACCTTAGCATGGATATCACTAGGAGAAAGATTCTGGAATATTGTAGAGCTGCAGTCAGACGCCTTTATCAAACATGCCAATAGGGCCATTAAAGGTAAATACAATGACTGGGAATTAACTATTAAGCCTGATAAAGGTCCATCAGATGAGCAAGGCAAGCATAAGGGTAAGAGAAAGAGCACTTTTGAGTTGATTGTCGCTGAAAGTATTGAGCGTGTTGGCGGTGACCCGGTCACCATCAACTCTACTGAAGAATTAAAAGATACGTTTGGCTTTCGCGATATTCAGTCAGGTAATTGGGTGCTGAAGGATAAAACCAGTGCTAAATTTCACGTTGAGAATGCGGCAGCCGCTATGATGGACCTGTCAGACATTGTGGGAATTGATCCTAAGTCCTTGGCTTTTGGTGGCAGGCTGGCACTGGCTTTAGGTGCCCGTGGTACTAAAGGAGCTTTGGCGCATTATGAACCGGTCCAGCGTGTCATCAATATTACTAAAATGAAAGGTGGTGGCTCACTGGGCCATGAGTGGTTCCATGCGATCGACAATATCTTGGGCGAAGTGTTAGGCGTAGATGGTGCGACTGGCGCTGGCAAGTATTTAAGTATTGATCCTATGACGGTAGCCGAGAAATCAATCAATCTGTCAGTAGCTTTTGCTAAGCTACAAGAGGCCATGAAGAATGGCGATGTTAGAGCACCTGAAGTATTTAGAATTACTGATAAGGATGTAGAGCTTGCGCTACTTAATATCAAAGAAAATAGTACGCGCCTGGCTAAACTGATATTTGAAGCTAAGGATGCTAAAGAAGCAGTAGATATTGTTGATGCAAAACTTGGATCGCCACATAGGTCTAAACGTAGAAAAAATCATAACCAATGGCGCAAGGTTGCCGTTGCGTTTTTTAACCAAGATAAAATAGGGGAACCGATTGTTTTGAGAACCGGTGAGCTTATATCAGAATTTTATGCCAATTCTAAGAAGCTTGATGCTGAGCGTTCAAAGCCTTACTGGTCAACAACACACGAAATGGCCGCACGTGCGTTCCAAGCATTCTTAGAAGATAATCTCAAAGACAAGAACAGACGTAATGATTATTTAAGCTATGGGGCAGATAATGCGCTATACGGCGGCTATCATCAGGCTTATCCTGAAGGCGAAGAACGTAGGAAAATTAATTTGGCCTTTGAGAGCTTGTTTGAGGTGATTAAAAGCGAGAAAATCTTTGAGAACGCTAGTGCTGACCAAGCCATGATGGATGCTATCTTCGGTTCGTCTAGTGTCTTCTTTGATGATAACTATAGAGATATACACTCACGGCAGTTATTTGATTAATGGATAGTAAATTATTTATAAATATAAAAACATAAGTAAGATAGTGATTTATCTAAAAATTCTTAAAAAACAATTGTAGATAATATACAATTGTTTTTTTATTTTTATGATAGACACAATCATGTCATTTGCGAATCATCTAAAACCTGTTTTGATAACCAGTATCCAATTATGTAGCCTAGGTGGTCTTACCTGTCACGTCTATGCTCAAGCTGATCTAAATCAGATAGAGCAGCAGCAATACAATCAATATCAACAGCGCCTTGATAATTTAGAGTATAAAACCTCTAAACCATTTGTCAGTCTAAGTGAACCAACGCCAGATACTAGCTTGAAACAGCCACCGCTTGGTGAAAGTCCTTGTTTTAATATCTATCAAGTTAATTTACAACTGCCTGATGAATCTGCTCTCAAAAGACAGTTTGCCACTATCTTAGGGCCTATAAAATACGGGCAGGGATCTATACTAGGTAAATGCATTGGTCAGCAAGGTCTGAATTATGCGTTGCGTAATGTACAGAATGAGCTAATCGAGCAAGGGTTTATTACCACTCAAGCGAGTTTACTTGCCCAAGACTTAACCAGTGGTACGCTTGAGATTAGCATTACACCTGGTCGACTTGACAACGTATGGCGCGGTGAAGACAGTCATCCAAAGGTTAATGTTAGCAACGCCCTTGTGTTAGACAAAGGCGATGTTATCAATTTAAGAGATATTGAAACCAGTCTAGAGAACTTTAGATTACCGCAATCACATAGCACGACGATTGATATTATTCCAAGCATCAACGCGGCTGACAATGAGCAGTATGGCAGTAGTGATCTCGTTGTGACTCAAAAGCGTGCTAATCGTATACAGTGGCAGCTTGGTATTGATGACTCTGGAAATAAAGATACGGGTCAGTATCAAGGGACGGTTAGCGCCACCATCGATAGACCACTAGCATCAAACGATGTTCTTAATCTATCTTACACCCATACGATTGATCCTTGGAATAACGTAGATAGTGCCTCTAATAATGAAAGTATCTATGCGAACTACCGCTACCCCTATAAGAACTGGCAACTACAACTAACACATAGTGATTATGGTTTCGATCAAACCTTAGCAGGACTGAATGAAGATATTATCTACAAAGGCAGGTCCGATAATAGCGCTATTGATGTGCAAAGAATCATCCATAGAGATAGTGAGTCTAAGACGATTGCTACCATAGGTGGTTACCACGGTAATTCAAAAAACTTCTTTGATGACATCGAGATTGAAGTACAACGACGTCGATTTTCAGGTTGGAAAGCGGGTGTCACTCATCAACGCCAAACCAGCTTAGGTGAGTTTAATGTCAGTATGCAATACCAAAGAGGCACGGGTGCTTTCTCAGCAATAGCAGCACCTGAGAGCTTTATCAGTGAAGCGGAATCACAGCCCAGTATATTGGAGGCGCAATTAAACCTCAGAAGCCCTTTTTATATCTCTGATGCCTCTTATCAATATAATCTGCAATGGCGCGGTCAATATAGTCCTGATATTTTAATACCCCAAGACAGGTTCAGTATTGGTGGACGTTACACCCTCAAAGGATCAAGTGAAGAACAAAGTCTATCAGGTGAGAAAGGAATGTTATTACAGCAAGAGATTGCGCGCATACTACCGCTACCGAATCAGATGACGCTTATGCCCTATGTCACTGTAGATCAAGGCTGGGTCGATGGTGATAGTACGCAATTCTTAGCAGGGAAATATCTGCTCAGCTCAAGCCTTGGCGCTAGGCTCTATGCAAGCAATATCAGCATAGACGGTTTTGTAGGCAAAAGCTTACAAGCTCCCGATTCATTTGATAAAGATACGGTCGGAGGGTTTAGAGTGACGGTCTATAATTAATTTAATTGATGGCTAAATCCTAATATTGTGCAGTTTTTTTTCGGCTCTAGAGAACTGCATGGTATTAGAGCCTACACCACCATACTACATAACTACCGATCATCATTATATTTATTCCGTTTAGCACCTGAAAATTATATATCATCCATTTTTTATTAGTCTTAGTCTCTTCTGCTGTTTTCCTAAGAAAAATGCTACCCTTTACAATAGTTTATAATTACAATCACTTACCTTTTAGTTACAATTCTTAACTTTCAAGAGTGATTATGAAATGAATAAGCAATGTTATAGAGTGGTATTTAATAAAGCCCGTGGCATGATGATGGTGGTTAGCGAAGCGGCGAAGAGCAAAACTAAGGCCGCAGGGAGCGACAATCGCAGTCGCAAAACCGTTGCTACATCAGGTCATCAGTCTGACAAATCCTTCTCATATCATCGCTTGGTGCTTGCTGTCTTATGTTGCCAAAGCATGGTCTATACCCAAGTGCAAGCCGCAAACACTCAAATACAAAATACTGCCAGTAACATTTCAGTCGCGCAGCGCGCCGCACTATTACGATCAGCTAACGGTACGCCAATTGTTAATATCCGCACTCCCAATAGTAAAGGTTTATCTCATAATACCTATAACCAGTTTGATATCGGTAGTAACGGAGCTGTCCTCAATAACAGTATTGGGTCTGCCCATACACACTTAGCGGGCAGTATTGCGGGTAACCAATATCTTGCACAAGGCGTTGCCAATACCATTTTAAATGAAGTGCGCAGTAGTGCCCCAGCGACGCTAAAAGGTAATATTGAGGTCGCAGGTCAGCGAGCCGATATTATTATCGCGAGTCCTTCTGGACTGCAAGTGCAAGGCGGTGGCTTTATCAATGCCAATCGCGCGACACTGACCACAGGTACGCCCAATATTGATAGTGCGGGTAACCTGACTGGCTTTGATGTCAAGCAAGGTCAAATTCAGTTTGATAATGCAGCAACAGGCAATGCGCTCGGCGGTGATCTGTATGATGGCAAAAACAAAAACAAAAACCAAGCCAACTATGTGGATGTCTTAACAAGGGCTGTAACAATCAATGGTCAGATTCATGCCAATCAAGATATTAGTGTAGCTAGTGGTAGTAATACGGTCGACTATGATACGGGCGCAGCGGCCAAGATTACAGGAACAGGAACTCGTCCGACGTTTGCGGTCGATGTCAGTACCCTTGGCGGTATCTATGCCAACTCTATCAACCTTATCGGTACAGAAAGTGGTCTCGGTGTGAGAAACGCAGGCAAAATTCAAGGTGCACGACAAGTCATTTTAGATAACACAGGTAAAATTGAAAACTCTGGAGAATTAAAAAACACCGCGTATGACAGTTATATAGGTATCAATGCTACTGGTAGTCAAGGTAATATTGCGCATAGTGGTATTGTTGCAACACGCGGTATGATCGATATTAACGCTGATAGAAATATTGATATTAACGATGGTATTGTTAGAAAATACGATAATGCTGGTCGAGCAAAGTATACGCCTGACATCTTAAGTCTAGATGCCAAAGTGCATGTCAATATCAGTAATGGCTCTGATATTCGTAACTACAACGCTTCTGATAATTCTAATATCTATATCAGTTCAGGATATGATACCAAGATTAGTGATAAAAGTAAGGTGGTCTCTAGTGGCGGTCTCACAGTCAATGCTAATAGATCCTCACAGGTGATGGGTAGCAGCCTCTTAAATGCTAACGGTGCACCGCTAAATTTATATTCCAAAAGCACCATGATTATTGATAATAGTCAAATCAAAGGTTTAGATAATGTAAATATCAATTCTCAGGCGGCAAGTCATCTGTATATCAAAAACAAAAGCAATATTTCATCTGACAAAGACCTTAATATTAACTCATTGAACAATGTTTACTTAACCTCTGGTAGTCGTATTGTTGAGGCAGACAACCTCAATATCACGGCAGGCAACGTTTTAAGTATTGATGGTAGTGGCGGTATTGAAGCAAAAGGTAATGCCAATATTAAAGCAGGTGGATTGGCTTACGTCAGAAACAACCAACCCATCAATGTCGAAAAAAGTCTCAATATTGAAGGCGATCGTGCCCTTATCTACACAAGTAATATACGAGGTAAAGATGGCGTCATCGTACGTACTGATGGTAGGGATTCCGTCATTAGCAATAGTCAAATCAATAGTGACAGCGGCGCGGTAGCCGTCTTGGCCAATGAAGGTAAGCTCACTGCTAGTAACCTCACCACAGATGCTAAAACTACCATACTGGCTTCAACTGATAATGTCAGTATCTCAGGCAGTCAACTGACCACAGACAATATCGCTATTGAATCAGGTAAAGATCTCAATATCAATAAACTGACCGCCACATCAAAGAACAGCGATCAAGTCAGCAATGCCAGCATCAGCGCTAAAGGTAAAACGTCTATCACAGCAAGCAACTTAACGACATCAGGCACTATTCTTATTAACAGTGATGAAGGTTTGGATCTGACTGATAGTGATATCAAAGCTCAAGGAATTATCTTAAAGACCAGTATAGCCAAAACCGAGGCCGAACAACTTGGTGGTCCTAACCAGTATGGTGATGGAGACATCAATCTTTTAAATGCCGATTTACTCGCTGATAGCAAGGAAAGTAATGGCTTGATAATCGATGCTGCCAATCATCTCAACGTTATCAATAGTAAGACTGCCTCAGCAAATAGTACTAGTTTGCGCTCAGGTAACTTAATGAGAGTCAATAACAGTACTCTCGACTCTGATAAACACTTATCGTTAGACAGCCGTGATCAGCTAATAACCAATGGTCAGCGCGGAAATAATTATAGCAGTACATTCATTGGTGGTTATATCGATGATGGAATGCAGTGGACTGGTAGCGAGCTGTTCCATAGTGCGGGTGAGACAGTCCTACAGGCGGACGAAACTCTTTCTATCAATAGTAGCTCTGATCAAGCGCATCAAAACACTGACTTTATAGGTGGCGCGGTTATTATCAACTCAGACGCTGGTATCACTTTTAGTGACAATATCAAGATCGGTGATACAGGTATCAATAGGCTAGCTAATAATTTAGAAAAACTTCCTGATGGTACAGCAGTCAATACGCTATATCATGATCTCATCATCACTAGTAAAGATGACTTAAAGATTGATCCTAGAGTTTTGAATATAAATGAAAGAGCTGATATCAGGTTAGCCTCACGTGAGGGTCAGCTATATCTAAAAGGATATGCGGGTACCCAAGGTCTGGACTCTGAGCAGGTAGTCAAGCTGACTGCTGGTGGTGATATCAATCTAAGCGGTAAAGAAGTATTGATTGAAGGCAGTGATCTAATCTCCCAAACAGGATTTAGTGGAAGTAATGTAGCCTTAGTCGATGGAAAGTCAGTCCCTACGGCTGGTATCAACATCACTGCTACTGATGGTAGTGTTGAGTTGAAAGGGGTTAAAAACAGTTTTAGTAACTATGTATCCCCTTATAACTCTGAGCCGATCAAGGTACAGTTACTAGAAGTTGAAACTGAACTAGCAACCTATTCTACTGGTATAGCATTAATAAAAAGAGAGCAGTACCTTTCTAGACAGATACCTTACGAAAATAATCGTAATAACCCAAATTACCGCGTTCTTGATAGTATGAAAAAAGAAAGAGAACGGATAATTAATTATTCAGCATATAAAAGAGCATTGCAAGATAGGAACAAAATTTCTACCTTAAATGAACATTTAAAAAATCTAACTTTTATACTGAATAATTCTGAAAAAGCATCAACAGGCTTTGAACATAAAGCCGTCTCATTGACAGGTGGTAAAGACATTAAGATTGCAGCCAAGCAAGGCGTGCTCATTGAAGGTGCTGACATTACCAGCAATAATAGCGGTATCAGTATCTTTGCCGAAGGCAATCTGGCACCTACAGACCGACTAGATGAAAATGGCAACACAGTTGGTACGAATTATGACAGCATCGTTATCACAGGACTTGCAGACATCTATCAGCAAGGAGATTTTGAAGATGGCAAAGTCACAGGGCCGAACTACTCTTATCATCAACTGATCAATCAGCCCAAACTGACCGCAAAAGGTGATATCAAGATCGCAGCAAAGGGCAACCGTCCATTAAACACCAAATCAGATGGATTTTATGACAACAATGCTGTCGTCCTAAACAGTGTCGATATTCAGTCTACTGGCGGTAATGTGCGTATTGATGCTGCTCGGGGTGATATAAATTTAGAAGCGTCACAAGTCGCCTTTATAGATGGGTCACAAAAAAGAACTACATCGCGAACTTGGTATGGTAAAAAGAAAGTTAAAACTACGACTAAGGTTACAGATAATAGTAACGCTGTGACTACAGATATCAGTGCCAATAACATCCATTTAAAAGCAGAAAGCGATATCAACATTTATGGCTCAGAGCTACATGCCAGTCCTGAAGGTGGTATCAAGGCGACGGCTGGCAGAGAACTTGGATTTTGGAAAATCGAGGATCGTCAGTTTAGTGAAACTGATATCAAGAAAAAATCCAGCTGGTTAGGTATTCGCTATAACAAAGACCATACCAACGATACCAGACAAGAGATCACGCAGTTGCCAGCAGAGTTGGTTGGGGGCAAAGCGTATACCAAGTCAGGTGGCGATACTGTCTTACAAGGCACTGTCTTTAACACGTCAAATAGTGATGACATTCAAGTCGGCTTTGGTAAATATGCAGAAGCAGACGCCAAGTTAATATTAGAAATCGTTCAGGAGCAAGTCACCACCACGCATAACCAAGAAAAAGAAAGTACCGTTTGGATGAAGACGGTAGACCAAGGCAGTGTGGTGACCACGGCCTCGTTGCCTAAGTTTAATCAAGTACCAACCATTACCTCACCTAATGGTGTGACAGTAGCTGTGCCCGTTGATGTTACTGTTGACGCTAATAATAAAGCCAAAACGAATATTCAAAAGAGTTCAGCTGAGCTGGGTAAGATCGCGCTTGATTTGTCTAAACAGCCAGGATATGAGTATTTAGCGACGCTAGATAAGACCAATGATATCAACTGGGTACAAGTTGATCTGATTCAGAAGAATTGGGACTATACGCAAGAGGGATTGACGCCAGGGGCGGCGGCATTGATCGCTATTGCTATTACTATCGCAGCAGGTCCAGCAGGTAGTGGCCTTACCGCATCCATGGTAGCTACTAATGCTGCTGGTATTGCTTTGCAGACGCAAGCGGTTATTACACTGATTAATAACAAAGGCGACATTAGTAAAACGCTAAAAGATATGGCGAGTAGTGATACTATACGCAATATGGCAACGGCTGCATTGACAGCTGGATTGACTGCTAATCTAAATATTCCGAACATGACTAATAGTGATTTCGCTAATGAACTTATTCAAGGCGTTGCTAAAAGTACAAGCAATGCAGCTATTGAGTCAGCTATTAGTGGTACTAGTTTTCAAGACGCACTAAAAAACAATTTGATAAACGCTTTTGTAGATATAGGGGCTGCAGAAGTTGCTGGACAAATTGGTGATTTTAATTTCTCAGATATTAAGTTTGTGGATGGTCTATCTAGAAGTATTGTTCATGGTATGGCAGGCTGCATAGCAGGGCAAGTAACGAGTAAAGATTGTAGCTCAAGAGCAATGGGTTCGGCATTGGGAGAAGCTATTGGTAGCTATATGGCTGAGTCTAAACGCCAGTATATGATCAACGATGATAATGACGTCATCAGTTTTGTTCCTGATGCAGATAAACCGTTTATTCTTAACACAACAAAACTGATTACTGCTTCAGTAGCAGCGTTGTATGGGTTGGATGTCAATGATGCAGCTCAGGGTTCCGATATTGCGGTTATAAATAATGGAATGTCAGACATTAGAGTCGCGAAAGCGAACGGCGAGCTAAACAAACCTATTTTTAGTGATCTTGAAGCAAGGCTTATAGCGGCAACTGTAGGTATAGTCTTATGGCCAGTAGGAGCATTAGAGGCTTATCAAAGAGCTGACAACGATACAGACAAGTTATTAATATTGCGAGAAGCCTTTGGTGGCGCGAAAGCTAGATTACTAACCGAAGCATTTGAAGCAAATGTAAAACCTGCTAGTAATAACGGGGCTTCAAAGCCTGCGCAAATCTGTGGTGGAGATTACTGTTTCGCCGCTGGCACGTTAATCCATACTATTCAAGGTTTAAAACCAATCGAAACCATTAACCGTGGCGAACTGGTTTGGTCGAGAGAAGAGTTTGGTGACAAATATGACTATCGCCCTGTCATTGCTACCAAAGTCACGCCTAATGCGCCTATTTACGAAGTTAAAATAAAGCACAATAATGGCTTAGAAGAAACCATTAACACAACGGAAGAGCATCCATTTTGGATTGACGGTGAAGGCTGGCGTAAAGCATCTATCCTAGAAGCTGGAATGAAGCTGTTAGATAAGCATGGAAGAGCGACAGCCACCGTAGTAAGTCAAATGTCTTTAGAAAAAACCGATACAGTTTATAACTTTGAAGTACAAGATTTCAGCACTTATCATATCGGTGAGATGGGTGTTTGGGTTCATAATGCGAAATGTTGTGACTTAGCATCTATCATAGTGAAGGGCAAACAAGCCAACGTTATCGGGACGGGTGGCAACAAGATCGTCTATGCCATAGACGAAAAAACAGTCATCGGTAAGCTAAAGTCTGGTAAGCCACTGTCAGCCCTCCAAGACGAAGCAGCTAAGCTACAACAGCTTAAAGACCTAGGCTTTCCAGTAGTCAACGCTAGAATCACCACTCATGATGGCGCACCTGCGATGATAATGGATCGCTATGCGCAAGGGTCAAAAGATATCGTTGCATATAATAACAAGAAAAATGGAGTTGAGTTAATAGCTAATGTAGATACTAGCTTGTTAAATGCTCAGAGCGCGCGCCAGTTAAAGTTAATCAGAGACAAAATGGTGAAGGAGAAGATAAAAATTGATGACTTACAGTTTTTAATTGGTAAAGATCACAGTGTTGTTATTGCTGATCCAATAAAAGTTTATACTAAACAAAAACCTTCAAATAAGAATATTGCTATGTTAAATGCATTAATCAAAATAGCGGAGAAAAGATAATGGCGACCTCAATTTATGATGTGGACATACCTAGCAATCTAACAGGCTTATTGGCAAGTTTGGTTGGACGCAAACTTATCAATATTGTTAGGTTTAATTATGTATCTGAAAAGGAGCTTATTGAAGATTACTATATGGATCCCAAAGACTTTTTTTGTTGTTCACTAGGGCCTTTTTTATTCTATTTTGAAGATGGATTGGTCATTGGTGGATCTAGTAATCCTAGCCAAAACACAGTCCACATGTGGGTAGAAAGAAACGAAAATGGTGAGCATCATGACTGGTTGCAAGAAGAGGATGAAGACGCCATTCCTTTTTATGCTAAAGATTATGATGAGTGGAGTATTTATCTCAATCAAGTAGTCAAATCAGTGACCATTATCAAAGAGACTTCTGAGACTTACTCTAAAATACTGGACTTACCAAGCGAGCGAGGGGTGTTGTTTGAGTTTGAGAACGGCTCTGGACTTATTATGTCACATGGACTTAATGATAATTCTGATGATACAACGCTTGCAAAGCCTGACGGGATAGATCCTTATTTTGAGGGTAATCTGATCTATATTCCTGTTGCGTAATGTCCTTTTTATTTAGTGTATTAACCTATAACCTAATATTTATTTGAGAGGAAAGCTATGATACTTAATATATTGTAGCTTTTTTTATATCCTAAACTAAGAGACCGCTACCTACAATAAGTTATTCTAATTTAATAAATTATGAAGAGAACGGTAGTTATTTAGAATCTATAGATCCAGAGCTTATTAAATCATAATCACTAAGAGAAGGCTGCATATTACTTCCAGCCTTCTCTTTTTCATGAAAAAAATTACTTGAATAAGTATGGAAGTAAATTATCAATTACTAATAATAACAGGATAAGAAACAACCCTCGGCTCAGGTGGTGGCGCAGTTCGTACTACCTCGGTCACGGGTTTTTCTGTCGCTTTGTCTTTGATCCAAAAATCGACATAGCTGTCTTTACTAAACCATGCAGTACCAATATCAGTAGCGAAGTCCAGCTGATAGTTAGTGTTTGCTTTGGCATCAAACGTAAGTTTGGTAGGCAGAGTATAGTGTCCAGCCATACGATAAGTGACGGTCAATGTATGTTCACCCGTTGTAATCGGATAGACACTATCCCAAGTATCGCTGTAAGCCTCTTTTTTATCTTTAGGTACACGCTTACCATCAATCTCCATGATATAAGCGATACGATCACCAACGAGTCTGGTATGTCGTGGTTCCATTTTACCCATGATGGTTGCAGTTGCGTCTGATACTGGCGGCTGATAAATTAGCTCGGCTGGTAATTCTTTTACATTTTTCATGCTCATGCAAGCAGTCAACAACGGTAGCATACATACCAATACAGTCCATTTCATCGCTTATCCTCTATTGAATTGGTTCAATTAATAGTCGTTGTCTTTCATCGCTGTTTAAAAACATTCGTTGGTGGAATTACAACGTTTATAGTTTATCTCTTTATCTTTCAATCAGCGATATTTTTATTAAAAATTATCACGATAGCTAGCGCGTGATGTACTTTGAGACTGTTTAATAACTATTATTATTGAGATTTTTGGGTATACCCCAGCGGAACTCATTGCTTCAACTTTCAAGCCTATTAATAGACCACTATAATGGAACCACTTATAACAGAATTTTTTAACTCAGAAACTAAATAACAAATTATTCTTTCTTTACAGCAGTAACAATTATTAACCAGTAGTTGCTTTCAATTCATCTAAGTAATCAGCCCATGCCTGCATCATCATTTTGCGCTCTGGTAAGAACACAGTACGATTATAGGCTCTGCCATGCATGTCTCTTACGCGATGAGCGAGCTGCTGCTCTACCAATGCTTCAGGAAAACCTAGCTTCTCTACAATCAAAGTCCTTGCTGTGGCTCTAAACCCATGTACTGTCTGTTTTGATCCACTGTAGCCAAGCCGCTTCAAAGCTTGATTCATCGTGTTTTCTGACATTGGCTGGACAGTCGTATGAATAGCTGGGAATAGGTACTGGCTACGGGCGTGTAAGGACAATTCACGTATTAAAGCAATGGCTTGCGTAGGAAGTGGAACGATAAGAGATAGGCCAGTTCTGCGTTGAGTTTTTCTTGGCGTAAAAGTCCAGGTGCCTTCATCAAGATCAAAGTCATCCCAGAGAGCGTAACGTAGCTCGCCAGCCCTTACGAAAAGCATAGGCATTAGCTTGATAGCGATCCTAACTTCAAATGACCCTTGATATTCATCAATATCGTTAAGCAATCTACCAAGCTCATCCGTATCTAAGATAGTAGCATGATGTTGTACGACTGGTGTCTTTAATGCACCCAATAAATCTTGCGTAATATCACGCTCACAGCGTCCAGTCTGCACAGCATACCTAAATACTTGTCCTGCCATCGTACGCATCTTTATCGCTGTCTCAATAAGCCCTTGTGCTTCAGCCGATCTACATGCTTCTAATACATCCATTGGCTTGATATCAGTTATAGGCATGCTACCAAGGTATGCATTTAGCCGTTTCAGCTGCCTATAGTTATTTTTGATAGTAGAGGGGGCGATATGAGTCTTACGGCTCATATACTCTTCACCAATAGCAGCAAACGTATTTTTAGACTCAAGCAATTGCTTACGCTCTTCCTCTCTTTTGACATCGCGTGGATCATCACCGTTAGCGAGATGATACTTAATATCAGTCCGCATCTGTCTTGCAGCTGCTAAAGTGATCTCTGGGTATTGACCTAGTGTTACTGTGACACGTTTTCTTGTGATAGGTGTCGTATAGTCAATGCGCCATGCTTTTGTGCCGGCCTTGCTAATATGTAAATAAAGACCACCGCCATCCGTTAAGGTATAGGGTTTGTCCAAAGGCTTGGCCTTATCGACTTGAGTATTGGTAAGGGGTTTGACGGTTTTTGCCATTTTTACAGTATCCTCTACAGTATTTTTGCGCTCATACTGTATAGAATACTGTAAAAATTACAGTAAGCAAGGGGTAATTATGGGTATATAAGGTAAGTTTTGGACAATAAAAAACCCCTGAAAGCCTCGTTTGTGGGGAGTTAAGGGGTTTTTTAGTGTATTCATGTGGTGCGCCCACCAAGACTCGAACTCGGATCGATCGCTTAGGAGGCAACTGCTCTATCCTGTTGAGCTATAGGCGCATTATGGAGTGACATTGTAGAAAAAAGCAGTAACAAAAGCAATCAGCAAAAAGGTAAATACAAATAATTTATTGCGATTCGCTATTACCAAGCGCATCAGCGACATTTACTGGGTTATTACCGGATGCCTTGTTCGCCTGCGAAGATGGTTCAAATAAGTCATTTACACTGTTCTCATAGCCATTGATATTATAGTACTCGTATTTTTCTAATATAGTTTGACCAGCACTTGAGAGTAAAAAGTTACGGAAACTAACGGCAACAGGATTATCGGTCAAAACCACACCTTCAAGTGCTTGATCATCTTTTAGAGCATAATTGAAAGAGGTTAGCGTGCGTGCTTCTTTGTTGGTGCTATTGGCAGTAATGTCAGCCTTATCAGCCTTATCGTTATCCGTATTGCTATTGACCGAATTAGCACCTGTTTGATTTTGATTACTACTATGTTGAGTGGCCTTTAGCTTGTCTTGTAGGGGCGAGAGACGCTCTTTGGACAGCTCGTTATTGGCAATAATAATATCTGTATCAGAGATAAGATCAGAGCGTTCGTCGTTCGATATCGTTAGTAACGTATTAGCAGGAATATAATTCGCCAAAACTTGTATATGAGGATAGCGAGACTCAAAGCTTACAATAACGTCATCTATCGGTACTTGTAGGCTTTGTTCTGCACGAATAGAAAGCGTACTATCAGGGGAGGTGTCCGTGCTTTCTTCGTTTGCGGCAGGTGCAGGTTGCGTCTCACTGGTTATGATAGGCAGCGGGTCTGTATTTTTGTAATTACTGGTCCACAACCAAGTAAAGAGAGCGATAAAAATTGCTACTAGCAGGGAAATTAGTCCAACCAGTAGCAGTTTGTAGTCTTTCATATATTACTGCTCTCTATCTATTAATGGGTTCGTCTTAAAAGTTGTATCAGTCACTATATATGATATAGCGTTTCTTTAAAGCTTGTGATCCATGACTTCATCAGTTAGCTCTGCCAACATATCCGCAAACACGTCCTTTTCTATGGCAGATGATTCTAACGATTCATCGTTTTTATTGCTATAACTGTCATTGGTATTGAAATTAGAGGGTTGAACGCTTGCATCAATAAACTTATTAGCAGTCGGTCTTTCAAAGCCCATTGCTTGATGAGCTGCTAATGGTGATTGTCCCGCTGTCAGTCTGTCTTTTAACCATTTAAAGCCATGTGTCTCCCACCACAACTCAAAACGCGATAACGTGCTACCACGCACTGCAGCAGGTAAATCTAATGTGCGTAGTTTTTGTGCCAGTATAGGGTCGCTAATAGCTTGGTGAATACTAAGATATAGTGAGCGACTGTCATCAACATACGGGCGCCTGTTTTGCCATGATCTGTCATCGATTTTCATACGTGGTAGGCACCAAAGCCCACCACGATAATAAACAACGTACAAACGCTGCTTAGGATGGACAAAAATAGCATCAATAGGACGTAATGGCATAATATTCAATAACCCCGTAAAAGTGTCGTTTTAATATAGGGTGTAACAGCTGATTTGAAAAAGCCACGCCCTTCATCTTTTCATAGTCAAAACACTTACAACTATGTTTATGATCAATGCGACAATAGATGTCGCAAGGTATTACAATATTGGTATTTATACTAGCAAACGATAACCATCAATGGCACACTGATAAATAGAGTGATTTTTTATCTTCTCAATATCTATTACTATCGTTACCAATGCGCTTGGGTCATATATATAATGACTTTTGCTCATTGTGACCAGCATAACGACCTATATACTAGCAGAAATGCCATGCCGTAACGACTACCAAACATGCATTGATGAGTGTTGTTTTCAGCGCTGTCCATGCAGTGGCTGATTACTGACATGAGGCTTTTACTAGTATGTTTTAGTCTGTCAGTCACAATAAACAGCCTTTCTTAACATTCATATTCTACGCCTACTTTAATCAGATTATTGTCTATGTTTACCATCATTCAGTCGCACCGTACCGAAAACCTTGTCGATCAACTACTTGAACAATACCAGTCAAAAAGCCAGCATGTTTTTGAGCCCTTTATTGTTATTGTGCCCTCGATGGTATTGGGTGATTGGTTGGACAAAACGATTGCCAGCCGCGCGGGGATTAGTACGTTGGTGCGTACCAAGTTTTGGGGTCAGTATCAATGGACACTCATGCAAGATGTGCTCACCCGGCACAATGCCTATTTGTTAGAAGCAGATCCTGAAGCGGCTACGTTGAATGTACCTGAAGTTGCTGTGTTGTCACCAACGGTGATGCAGTGGCGTCTGTTTGGTTATCTCACTTACTATCAAGAGTCAATTGTTAAGGATGACACACACCCAGTACATCCGCTATTGGCATCCTTGATTGATGACCCGCAAGTAGCAACGACGCAAGAGGGCGTACAACAAGACAATGCGCAACAAGATAAGGCACAACAAGACGCCCGTATTTGGCAGCTGGCAAGTGATTTGGCAAGAGTGTTTAATCGCTACTTGACCCACCGTGAGGACTGGCTTGCGCTATGGTCACATAATACGCCACTCAATGTAGACGCATTGATAGCAGATAAAGATGCGTTATCACTACGCTTTGATCAGTACGCACGGGGGACGCCGGAGTGGTTGGTGGTGCATTATGTGGAGCTTGAGGCAGCGCAGCGATTCTTATGGTCGCATCTGTTTGCCGACGTGCATCAACACCGCGTAAGCATTGAAAACACTTTTTGGTCAGCTCTGGAAAATAATAACGCGAATGAGCGTGCTCAGTTGCCCAAAGTATTGCGTATTTTTACTATTCAGCAACTGCCGCAAACCGAGCTCGATTTTTTGCAGCAGTTGTCCAAATATATGAAGATCACACTATTACATTATAATCCTTCTAAGCTATTCTGGGCGGATATTGTTGATAAGTCTTGGCTACAGCGCCAGCAAATCATTAACCCTGAAAGCGTATTTTTACGTGATTATGGACATAGCTTACTGTCACGTCTGGGCAAGCAGTCTCGTGATACTTTTGCCATGCTTGCCAATTTATCAGGTAACGAGCAATATCAAGATGATTTAGTAGAGTGGCACGACAGTTTTGATGATAATCTGAGCCGTATCAGTGATGAAAGTGAGCACAGCATGGCTGATTTTGGTTGCTCTCAATCCATACAAAATAGCCCAAGTTTATTGCGACGTTTGCAAAATGACGTATTGATGCTTGACGAGCAATCGACCCAACAAGCTGCGGCAACAAAAGTTTCTCAAGCCGTAAATGAGCAAATAGTGTTGAGCGCTGAGCCAGAGTCGCCATGGTATGACGATGACGTACTAGAAAACAAGCGTTTTGAAAAGGATCGTTTGTGGGCAATCTCTGCTCAAGACAATAGCCTAAGCATTCACTCCTGTCATAATTTGCAGCGTCAGCTTGAAGTACTACGTATTATGATTGGCCGTTGGCTCAATGAACCTATTAAAACTGGTGAGAAAAAACGCCATATATCAGATATCGTGGTGTTATTGCCAGATGTTGAGCGTCATCATGCGCTGATTGGCTCTATTTTTGTTAGTGGCAAGGGTCAAGATGGCTTAACCTTGCCTGCGAAGGTGACGGGTGTTGTCGATGCTGATATTCGTCAGTTGTGGGAAGCGATTATTGGGTTTTATAAGCTGCTCGGCAGTCATAGTGCCCGTTTTGAGGCGGCCGAGGTTTTAGACTGGCTGATGCTGCCGCCCTTATTCGAGAGTTTTGGATTAACCCGTGAACAGATGAGCCGTGGCTGCGATCTGCTGCTAGAAGCAGGCTTTGTCCGTGGTTTTGATGAATGGCATCTGAAACAAACTCTAGATATTAACGACTATGATTATCGCTTTAGTTTTGCTCAAGCATTAGACAGATTGACTTTAGGCCTTGTGATGCCAGAAGCGAGTCTTAGTGACTGCTTGTACCCTTTAGAGGAGGGTGAGTGGCCAAATACTACTGTGCCCGAGATGAGCTTGCCACTGGCGCAGGTCAGCCTAAATGACGCCATGATTGTAGAGGCGCTTTGCCGTATCTATACAGGCTTAGTGGCAAGGCGTGATGATCATACACAAAAAATGAAGGCAGAAGATTGGTTAGATCAGATTGAGACCCAAGTGATCCACCGCTACTTTGGCGATGTCGATCAGACGCGTACCATGCGTGCCATCTACAATGCGATGAATGGTTTTAAATCAAGCTTACGTGCCAATCGTCACTACAGACAGTACTCTAGTGGTGATATTGACAACAGAGAAGTGGAGCAAAAGCTGGCAGGCGTTGAGCAGTTGCCACTAAAGCTGAGCTTTATGCTAGACAGTATCGAAGCTGAGCTTGAGAGTCAGCAGGTCAGTGCGGAGCCTACTGGAGTGATTACTTTTGGACGGTTTGGGGCGCTCAGAAACGTGCCTTTTGAACTGGTGGTGATGCTCAATATGGATCTCTCTGAGTTCCCTGGACGTGATCGTGACAACCGGTATGATTTGATGAAAGCAACCAATTCACGTCGCGGTGATCGAGTCAGCGAAGATGACGACAATGGGGCGTTTTTGGATGCCCTGCTATGCGCTCGCAGTGCATGCTGGATGTTCTACAATGGTCAAAGCTTGACCGATACCCATGAACACCTACCTGCCAACCCAGTGAGTGAGTTGCTACAGTTTTTACAAGGTGAGGTACAGTGGCAGGTGAACTCACTTGAGACGTTGTCTGAGGATGTCGATCCAACGACAGAAAGCCTTAAACGTTATCTACCAAAGCTCATCAAGCAGTGGCTGGTTACTGAGCATCCAGCCCTGCCTTTTCATAAGAGTTTGTTTGAAGTAGATATTGAAGGAGTTTCTGAGCGAAAGACTGATGCGTCTAATGTCAATGCTGATCCAAGCAATACGTCTCATAATATTAGCGATAGTAACCCTGATACTGCAGCAGCCGATGAGCTAGATAGGTTGCTAAATAAAGCCATGCGCAAAACCAAACTGGCTCAGAAAAAACAATTTCCGCCTGCGCCACTGTGGCAAGCAGTGTTTGAGACACTGCAGAAAAGAAGATCTAGCGATTATCCACAACTGATTGGCCTACCTACAAAAGCGCAGTATGAGTCAATAGCTAAGCTGCTTGGTCGTAGTATGGGTCAGCTTGGACAGGTAGATGACCAAACCATGTCTACATTGGCTGATATGCTGGGTCTAGAGACACTTTTAGGCAATAGCGATACTAACAGTATGAATAGAGCAGCGCTTATCCAAGCAGTATCTGATAGCGTATTCAACATCGGTGAGATCGATGTTGAAGGTATGTTGATATATCAAGTACGTCATCCCGCCAAAGCTTTTTTGCGTACCCAAAAGGTACATGTGGTACAAGGTGAGGATGCATTAGCACATCAGGAACCGCTATTTTTGGACAGCTTAACGACTTATCAAATCAAAGAATATTTAATCAATAAGCTGGCGGCTGATAAGCGTACTGACAATACTGCTCCGCAAGATATCTCAACCTTGATGTATCAAAAAATCATACCAGCAGGGGTAGCACGCCAAACCACCCTACCTAACCAACAACAAAAGCTGCAGCAGCAGTGCATAGAGTTTGAAGAGCAATTAATTGCTAATGGATTTGTTGATAGTAGCCTGCTAAGTGAAGGCGTAGCAGACAATACTACAGGCCTACAGTTACTAACGCCCACCGCTGAACATCCTATTCAGGTGGCGCTGCCAACGATCTTGAATGGTACTGATAACGAGATAACGTGCAAGCTATTACCCGAAAAGCTTAAGATTAAAGGGGTAGTGCCGATATCAAAGTCACAATTAGATCTACAGTCACAACCACTAGCATTATCAGTCTCCATAGATACTCATAATGGTAGCGCTGCTATTGAGACAGCGACGGCCTATGCTGAGCAATCACCCAAGCAGTGGTTGAATATACTGCCCAATTCTGCCAGTCCAAAACACTTACTCAAATTTTGGCTGTCGCATTTATATTGGCAGGTTGCCAGACGGACCACTGCTGAGCAGATAGCTTTAGATGACGGCGTGAGTATTTGGCGCTTTAATAAACCCAGCTCACAGGTAAGTGCCTATAAAGATTTCATCGCATTTAAACTAAGCCCCATCGTCTATGAAGATGCAGTGATAGAACTGATAAAGTGGACGATTTTTGGCAACCTATCGGGCCAAGTTCCCATGACATTATTGCCTGAGTATGCGCTCAATTATCTGGCTAAGTGCTCCAAATCGCAAGAAGATGATAATGAAAACGACAGCTATTGGCCAAAACGAGCCGACTTCTCAGATTGGCTAAGACCGGGCTATCACTCAGACATGGTATACGACACTTGCTCTCAGCATGCCATTTGGCAATATGTACTGCGTGATCAAGATGCCTTTAGAGCATTATCAGCATCATTAACCACCTTGGCGCAGCCGTTGTATGCGCCGATGCTTACGGCACTAAAAGGATTGGATAGCTAGTGCTTAGTGTCTTTTTTATTCTTTTGATCTCATTAATAATAATTAAAAGTATGCGCTTATATGACAGATTTTACTGATACAGCCGATATTATTGAACCTTCTGTACAACCAAATTTATTTGATGATCATTCAGATGTTTTGGGTGACTCAGGGGCTATAGCTGAAGAAAAAGAAGAAATAGCGCCAGCGGTTGCTGTTGCATTAACGGGTCGGCATCTTATCGAAGCCTCAGCGGGGACAGGAAAAACGTGGACGCTGACTGGCATTGTGCTACGACTATTGATTGAAGCGCGGCGTGCGCCAGAGCAAATCATCGCCACAACCTTTACTCGAGCTGCCGCCGCCGAAATGCGTCAGCGCATCCACGACCGTCTGGTAGAGTTCTATCAGCTATTACAGTGGGTCAACAACCTGAGTGCAGATACCAATAATAAAGATAAATTATATCCCAACCTATTGCAGGTGCTGCCTGACAGTAACGATAACAATAATAACAAGGGTAAGTCGGAAAGCAATGATTCAAGCGTCGAATCAAATACCGAAATAGATGTTGATGAGTTTAATCAGGATGCTAGCCATGATAAGCAGATGGCTAGAGAAAAGCGCGCACAAGTCAAAAAACAGCGTGAAGAGTGGTTAATAGAGCAAGCCGAACATGTACGCCTAGATGGCATCATGCAAGATCCCGTGAATCTGCACTTGGTCGGTTATTTGCTTGATCATGTGTATAGCTATCCTATGGCAGAGGCGATTCGGCGCACTGCATTAGTATTAACGACGTTAGATAAGCTATTCGTCGGGACGCTCGATAGCTTGGCGCAAAAGTGGCTGATCGAGTACAGTAGCGAAACGGGTTATCAGCAAGGCATGGCGATTATCGAAGACAGTAGTATCGAGCAGGTTACGGACAGTATTATTCACGATGAGCTGCGTCAGTTTCAAAGCCGTTTGTATCATGAGCAGCCCAAACTATATGCGCTTATGGACCAGCAGGGTAAGCTGACAGCAGTAGGTGATCATAAAAAATTCGTTTCTCGCTCGCTTAATTTTATTTCTGCGCCGATTGATGAGATAACGCTAGAGCAAGGTTTTGATTTCACTACGTATGAGAAATTTATTTATGAGTTTACCCAGTTAGATTTAGCAGATATCCAACCTTACCTAAGCCCTGATTACAGAAAATCTCAAGGATTTCGTGGAAACTCTAATTTAACCAATCATTTTGATGCTCTTGTCGATGTTCATCAAAAAGTAGTCCAATATCAGCTGATATTTAACAGCTATTTGAATGAACGTGAAAATAAGATCTTAACGTCGTTGCAGGATGCCAGATATCCAAATGAAGATGGCAAAATTAAGAATTTCAATAAGAATAGAGAAAAAGAGCATCAATCCCTCTTTGAGCTAGAGACCATCAGTAAGTTGATGGTGCTTTTAGATATGATTGAAGGGTTAAATCAGCATATCTTATTGGTTTTAGCCAATCTTAATCGTCATATCGTGCTTGCGGTACGCAATAGACTGCCAGTGATTTTAGAGGAGCGAGGAGAGACCACATTTAGTCTACAAATGGTGCGCTTAAACCAAGCATTAACAGGTCGACAAGGCGATAAGCTGGCGCGTTATATACGTCATCATTACCCCATTGCATTAATTGATGAGTCGCAAGACATCAATGGCGAGCAGGCCATTATGATTGAAAGTATTTACTTGCCAAAGAGTAAACGCAAACAGTCGGATAATGACAAGCAATCCACCACCAAAAAATCCAACCATGAGTTTTTGCTACTGGTTGGTGACCCAAAGCAGGCGATCTACGGGTTTCGTGGCGGTGACGTGACCAACTATAATTATATGAAAGCGCAGTTTGACAAAAGTACCATTTGGACGCTCAACACTAACCGGCGCTCCACTCTCAGTTTGATTAATGCCCTCAACTGCTGGTTTGGTATACCTACAGCAACAATTGCTGAGAACAAGCTGGCGCAGCTAGGTAGTGGTATTTATTATCAGCACAGCAAAGCCGCAAAAAAGCAGAGTGAATTGTCTTGGTTTAAGAATTCAGACGCAAAAGATAGTGGTTTGATGACAGAGGTACTCTCTACTCAGCCAGTGAGTGTACTACACTTGCCTAATGAAAAAGATAGCGAGCTTGACTATGATGAGTATGAAATCACCGCACGTCATATTGCTAGCTTGCTCAGTAGTGGTCAGACATTAAACGATCAGCCGATTCAGCCCAGTGATATTGGGGTGCTAGCCCGTACCAAAAAAGACCTAAAACAGGTTGAAGATGAGCTAGTCAAACTGGGCGTGCCAACCTTGACCACCAGCGACGTCAGCATCTTTGAAACGATCATGGCAGAAGATATCGCAGCGCTACTTAGTGCCATGCTATACCCGTATCGTCATGACATGATTAATCGAGTGTTGACCAGCCATCTGTACGGACTGAGCATCAAAGATGTTCAAGCTATGATGACGGATCATGAATCAGGTGTGGTTGAGAGTGATGACAGACTTAATAGTATCAATCCAAATAGTAGCGATGTTCGAAACATAGAATATAAAAAGAGCTATCAGGATTTTATTACTTATTTGAAGGAAGGGGCACAGCGTTGGCAGCATTTTGGTATATTGTCAGCGCTGCACTATTTATTGGATAGAAGCCCGATACAGTCACAAGGCGTTTGGCAAGTTCTAGCCGCTCATCCAGAAGGTGATCGACATATCATGGATTTACGCCATGTGATGGATGTATTGGCACAGTATGGCTTAGGCATGGGTGAGCATGAGCTATTAGCTTGGTTTAGACAGCACATAGAGACCGCACCCAATAGTGATTGGGCGAAGCAGTATCCGCTACCGACAGAGTCTGGCGTGCAGCTGATGACTATTCATAAGTCAAAAGGACTGGAGTTTCCGATAGTCTATGTACTGGGTATGGGAGACGCCAGTAGGAAATCAGGCAACAAAGAAGAGTATGGTCTGTACCTGTATAACGCTCAGCAATCGCCTTCAGCGTTAGTACAGCAATCCACAGAAGATCAGTCAATAGGTAATCAGCGCCGTTTTTCTGCGTTACAAGGGTCTGCCACTAAAGAAGCTTACTTCACTGATATCGAGACAAATGAAGGTTTTGATGAGCTGCGCCGGCTTGGATATGTGGCATTTACGCGGGCTAGCGAACAGCTCTATGTAGTGTTGCGAGATCCTAGCAATAAAGCAGGGTTTGAGCTAAAACCAGTATTTTATTGGTTTGACTCTCCAGACGCAAAATTTGAATTACCTGACAGGCTAAAAGGCACGATAGGCATGCTTAGAGGGCATAATATCAATGAGTTTTATAATAGTCATTATGCTAAAACAGTAAAGTCAACAGATACCAAGCTTACCATCGCACCCACGACAGAAACTATTGAGTATGCCGCCTTCACTGATGTCATGAAAACGAGCTATTTTTATGGTTGGGCTAAGACCAGCTTTACGGCGTTAGCTCGTCAGCTAGATGAATCAACGCAAGCAATGGCTGTCGTAGATGAGCGTATTGATGATGCGATAGATATTGATATGGCAGACACTGCTGGATTGGCTGAGTCTTATCCTAATAGTAGCCTTAATAGTAATGCGTCTCTCGACAAAATTGATGAGATGAGTCTCAAGTCTGAAGACGATATTCGCTTTACCTTCATAAAAGGCGCTAATGCAGGTACGTTTTTGCATGAGATATTCGAAAAAATTGACTTTAATAACAAATTGCAGTGGTCTGGCGTGATCGATAGAGCTATCAGTAGTTATCAGCTACCGCTGGTGTATAGTAGTGCTGAATATCAAAGCCGTAGAGCACAAGGCAACCGAGAAGAGAGTGCTGTCTCACTTAACGCTGACGCAATAGATACAACGAAGCACGAGGCGTTGATTGCTTGGATTGAAGAGGTACTAAATACCCCCTTATTGGCGTCCAATCAACCCTTATGTGCTCTGGATGCAGGACAGCGTTTTGCCGAGTTAGAATTCAATATGGGACTGTCAGAGCGCTTTAAAGCAGAGGATATCAGTAAACTGTTTCAACAGTATCTACCGGATGACACAGACAAACATGTCAATCTCGTGCCGCAAAATAGAACGCACTTGTATCGTTACTTGCGCGGTGAGATTGACTTGGTTTATGAACATGCTGGCAAGTATTACGTAGTCGATTATAAGAGTAATTATTTAGGAAATAGCCTAAGCGATTATAATGAAAGTACACTCAAAAAAGCCATGTCTAAAGCAGGCTACTGGCTACAAGCAGCGATTTACCAAGTAGCATTACATCGATTCCTTTCAATGAGAATCGCTGATTATGCGGGTAATGAGGACAAGTATTTGGGAGCGGTAGAGTATATCTTCCTACGAGGGGTATATAACCCCAACGGTCAAGCAGCTGCTACCGTATCGCAAGCGGCTAATGAAACGAGCGAATCACCCTACAACGGTCGCTATGGGCTCGTTATTTGGGATATTCCAATTGATTTTATTAAGGGGTTGGATGCGCTGTTTGGCATGCCTGACTAGTGGGCTCTGTACAACGATTTGATACCCAAAAACATTATATTGATTCACCAGATCATCACAGAGACATATCATGAGTAACAAGAGCAACAACAAAAGCAAAGCGACGGTTGGCCTACAACAAAGCTGGGCCAATACTATTAGTGACTATATTCTACTGCGTCGCGGGCAAACCTACTCAGCGTATCAAGCGATAGATATAGAAGCTGATACTGGTAGCAGCCTAACCGATGATCCAACCGATAAGTTAGAAGACAGCTACTTATTTACTGCTTTATTTATGATACTAGCAACTCATTTAGAGGAGGGGCATACTGTATTGACTGTCACCGCTATTGAGCATGAAGTACCGTTACAAGGTCAAATTAACCATGAAGTAGTCACGCTATATGGCTGGCAGCAACAGTTATTGGAAATGCTAGCTATGCCGCTTTTTGTTCTGATAGATGATGTACAGCCAAGTGATGACGCTGGCGCCGAAATGTCCTTGTTTGATTTATTAGATACTTTATTTAGTAAGCGAGATCAGCTTTGGACACAGCTCTCGCTCAGTAACCATGAAAAGGACATGCTAAACAAGCGTTTTGATACGATTGCTATGCTATATCAAGTACTAAGAGATATGGATTTAGTTTCTTTCATGCATTTAATTAATGTTCATGCTTTGTTCGAAAAAGTTGAAACTAGTAGCAATAATAATAAAAATAGCCTAAGCAAAAAAAATAAACCAATTATATACAAAGAAATCTGCAACAAAAGTGCAGGAAGGTCTATAACTTTTTGGCTTCATCGTGCGTGGCAGGCTGAATTTAATTTAGCAAAAAATATCAACAATATTTTGAATCAACAAGTAAGCCCTCTACAAATAACAATACCTGAAAGTCTTCACGAAAATCAGATAAAGGCGATTAATGTCGCTAACAATAACGCGTTTAGTATTATTACCGGTGGCCCAGGCACGGGCAAGACATATACTGTGGCTCAACTAGTGATCGCACTACAACAGGCTTCAGAGGGTAGGGGTACTGAAGAGAATATTATATTTAGTACAGATAGTGCCAGCTTAGCGTTAGCAGCACCAACTGGGAAAGCAGCGCAGCGTATGCAAGAGTCTCTACAAGTGGCTCTAGATGCAGCAGATGTAAAGCTGCAATTGCAAGAAGCGAAAACGATTCATCGTTTATTAGGTATTGGTCGAACGGGTAGTCCACGCTATGGTGCTGATAATCCACTGGGCGAAGATATCATTATCGTTGACGAGGCATCAATGTTAGGGGTTGAGCTTGCAAATTATCTTGTCAGTGCGGTAAAACCAGGCGCAAGACTTATATTATTAGGAGACGCCAATCAACTAGCAGCAGTCGATGCAGGAGCAGTATTGGCAGACCTGTGCCGCATTCCATTACTACAACCTATACATGCGGAGTTAACTGAAAGTCGCCGATTTAGTGCCGATTCAGGTATCGGAAGATTAGCTTACGAAATCAACAATACAAAAGCAGACACAAAAGCAATTTGGCAACTCCTAAAAAATGATAACGCATTGAACTTTCAACATATAAATACGATCCAGACAGAAGACTCTAAAGGTAACAAACTAGTAAATAGCCTAAGCAATGAAAAAAATGTTTTGAAAGTAACAGAGAGTTATAAAAACTATCTAAGAAAAGTAGAGAGTCTTTTAGAAGTCCCGGTAGAAAAATCTGTACCACATTCGGTAAAAACTACAGTCGCATCACTAACAGAAACCTTCAACGAATTTAGAATTTTGAGTGCTGGTCATAGTGGAGAATGGGGCGATCATTATATTAATAATTATCTTACCCAGTGGCATCTGACTGAGCTAAAACTACCACTCGGTCAAAACACATGGTTTCATGGTCGCCCAATCATGGTGCTACAGAACAATTATGAGTTAGGACTATTTAATGGTGATATTGGGTTTTGTTTACAAACCTCAGATGATAAGAGCCGGTTAGAGGTGTTTTTTGAAAATAAGACGCAAGGGATTGCGGTCAACTTACTGAATGAGGAACTAATTGCTACAGCATATGCAATGACTATCCATAAGTCACAGGGGTCTGAGTTTGATCATGTGGCAATTACTTTTGACAACAGCCATACTAGATTACTGAGCAAAGAGCTTATTTATACAGCAGTCACGCGTGCCAAGAAAAAGGTGACGATATATAGCACCAAACATGCTTTTGAAATAACAGTTAAGACACCAACGGAGCGTCATACTGGTTTAGCCTTGCAGTTTTAGCTATTGTAGTATTTATTCTGTTTTTCGTACAATAAAAAAGCATCCAAGTTGGATGCTTTTTTATGATTGACACATTTCAAAGAATACAAGGATTACACTTTATCTTCTTTGATGGCATAAATACCTGGTAGGTGACGCAAGTAACCGTGGAAATCCATACCGCAGCCATACACATAACGATCAGCCACGTTAATACCTACAAAATCAACGTCAAAATCTGCAACTTTACGCTCGTGTTCTTTGTTTAATAGTACACAGCACTCAAGTGATAACGGTTTTTCTTTGCTTAGCTCTTCGACAACGGCTTTTAGGGTAATACCTTCGTCAAAAATATCATCAATCAACAATACGTGCTCGCCCTCAATGCTCACGTCAGGCTTGAACTTCCAGTCAAGGTCATTAGTACCTTCGTTGTCACGATAACGCGTCGCATGGATATAGTGCATACGATGATAGAACGTCAGGTGGGTAAGTAACTGGCCAGCTGGAATCAATCCGCCATTCATAACAACCATTACAATTGGGTTCAGACCAGCGTAGTGTAGATTGAGCTGAGCGGCTAGGCGCTCATAAGCAGCGGCTACTTCGATACTGCTGATAAGGCACTCTGAGTTGCGTAATGTTTTTTCGATTTCTTGGTTACTGATTTGGGTCATCGGGTGCGCCTTTGGTAAAAAGTGCCGCTTATTTTAGCAAATTTTAGTGAATTTGCCCAACGTCATAAAGCGTTTAGGACAAAATTAATCTAACTTTTAGGGTTATTCTGGCTTTTCTACAATAAATGGGCGGTAATAATTCGCTAAACGGTTAAGCGAGTCATTGGGTAAGTCGGGTAATAGCTTATTGAGGGCCATATTCATACCCTTATCAATTGCCGATTTCGCAACTGGTACTGACTTACGCTTGATCATACCGAGCTTTAGCGTTTCGGCATAGCGAGTCACAAAATGAGTTAGTGTGGCGTCGTTCATCGTTTCTAGTGCTGTCTTGAACTTGGCTCTATCGACGTGCTCCGGTGTGATAGCAGCAAACCCTTCGACGATGGTTCTTGCATTTGCTTCAGACAGCTTGAAGCCTACCCGTTTGGCACCTTCATTATCGATAAATGTCGCATGATCTCTCAAAAAATGAAAGCTCGGTAATACCTCTTCGTTATTTTCTTTACCCAATAAGATATTAAGTAGGGTGTCGGTAGTACTCTCAATCGTTCCGACGATTTTACGCATAGATGCTTGACGCTCAGGGTTTGGAATAATCTCTACCAAACCAATCAATAAATTGTCCGTCAAGTCACGAGCGGTCTGGTGTGTAAGCGCATCGCGGTAAGGATAATATTCCACGTGTTCATCTGAAGCAACGACTTGTTCGGCCTCACTAATTAATGCTTTTAATTTATCTGAAGGGTGGAATCCAAAATAATGTGCCATTGCGCTTCCTTTATTTGTTGTTTTTCATCTCTTACATACGTTACATTTGTCGTGAAATCGGTTACTATTCAACCAGAATTTTAAATAAAGACTCACAACACTATATGCTACTTAGTGACGTGCTCTAATTGTAAAATGCAAGATTGTACTGATATTTGTCTTTCAACGTTCCTACGATTTATCCGATTATGGGTGAGATGAGTCACTCACCGCACACTAATTTAGCATATTTTTTATATTTTGATTTAAAAAGCTTGAACTTATACGGCTACCTACTACTTGTCTAGGGAGAGATGAGATGAATAGTGCTATTGTACTTCTATTTGGCGTTGCTGCCATGCTGTGCGGCTACGTGTTTTACTCAAAATTCATTGCTACTAAGATATTGGCATTGGATAACAGCCGTCCCACGCCAGCACACACTATGAAAGATGGGGTCGATTATGTCCCCACCAACAAGTATGTGCTTTGGGGACATCACTTTACATCGGTGGCAGGTGCTGCACCGATTATCGGTCCTGCGATTGCTGTTATTTGGGGCTGGGTACCTGCCGTTATTTGGGTAGTATTTGGCACCATTTTTATGGCTGGTGTACATGATATGTCAGCCATTTGGGCAAGTATGCGCAACAGAGGTCAATCGATTGGCTCTATTGCTGGTACTGTCATGGGCACGCGTGTCCGTAGTCTGATGATGGTTGTGATTTTCTTGCTATTGCTGATGGTTAATGCCGTATTTGGTGTGGCTATTGCAAACATGATGATCAAAACCCCATCTGCTGTACTGCCAGTTTGGGGAGCCTTGGTAGTTGCGCTTATCATTGGCCAGTGTATTTATCGCTACAAGATGAATCTCGTTTGGGTATCTATCATTGGTGTTAGTGCACTATATGGCCTTATCTATCTTGGCCCTATGTTCCCGATTGTATTGCCTGAGACGGTCTTTGGACTGCCTGATAATGCGGTTTGGATTATTATTTTGTTCAGCTATGCAGCTATCGCCTCGTTGCTACCTGTATGGATGCTGCTTCAGCCTCGTGATTACATCAACGGATTGCAGTTGTTTGTCGGTTTGATTCTGTTATATGCTGCTATTTTTATTGGTACGCCAGACATCGTGGCACCAGCAATAAATACAACATTGCCCGTTGATACACCCTCACTTATGCCGCTATTGTTTGTGACCATTGCTTGTGGTGCGATATCTGGGTTCCACGGTCTGGTTGCGACAGGGACGACATCTAAGCAGATTGATAAAGAAGAAGACGCGCGTTTTGTTGGTTATTTTGGCGCATTAGGCGAGGGCATGTTGGCGCTTGGCGCAATTTTAGCAGCAACAGCAGGCTTTGCGACACTTGGAGATTGGCAAGCGGTCTATCAAAAATTTGGTGATGGTTCTATCGGTGCCTTTATTGATGGCGGTGCGACTATTTTGAATGCTGGTGTTGGTATCGATATGGTGTTATCACAGACGATGCTTACAGTTATGGCAGCATTGTTTGCAGGTACCACCATGGATACTGGCGTACGCTTACAACGTTATATTTTCCAAGAGTTTGGCGAGTTTTATAATTTACCAATACTGAATAAAAGCGTCGTGGCAACGTTACTTGCTGTTGGCAGCTGTTTGCTATTAGCCTTTGGTGCTGGTGGTATTGATGGTGCTGGTGGTATGATTATTTGGCCATTATTTGGTACAACTAACCAGCTCATGGCAGCATTGACCTTAATGATTGTAACGGTCATTTTGCTACGCAAAGGCAAGCCAGTTTGGTACACCTTAGCGCCGTTATCATTCCTGTTGGTCATGACTGTCTTTGCACTACTGATTCAGTTAAAAACCTTCTTCACAGATGGAAATTGGCTGCTGATCATCATGGATATCATTATCTTGATCGCTACAGTCTTAGTGACGTTCGAGAGTCTATCCGTACTACGTAAAGAGTGGTCAATACATAAAGGTAAAGGCGGAGAGGTTTAAGCTCTTAGCTGTCTAACATGTTTACCAAACAAAAACGCTAGCAGCAATTGCTGGCGTTTTTTGTATCATATAGGCATGATAGATAACAATAAATAAGAAAAGGGGTGAGTGTATTATGGAAAATAAAAATATTTTAGCAGACACCAAAAGCGCCCAACCATGGTGGCAACGGTTTGCTGCTGGTCTAAATGAGTTTTATCATGCGCCTTATCGACAGACAATGGCACGAGCTGCCCGTGATGAGGAGGATTTTTTTATGCTACTCATGTTTGCTGAGAGTTTGGGCATCGATAATCCCGCCAGCTTTTATACGTTAGAGTTGCAGCCATTGTTTTTAGAGAACTTTCATGAGTGGCATACGCGTATGGGCATGGATAGATGTCCATTTGATCATGTTGGTTGTTGCTAGGGGTTTGGTAGCTAGAGAAAAATAAAAACAGTTTGAAAAATGAGATAGAGATATGGCATTACATCACTTACATGGATTCGTAGAACAGCTAACGACACAGCCGATTATATTTATCGGAGGCAAGGGCGGTGTAGGAAAAACCACCACTGCGGCTGCACTTGCCAGCTATTACGCAAGCCAACAGCAAAAAACCTTAATTGTTTCAACCGATCCTGCACACAGTTTGGGTGATGTCCTAAATACCCGTTTAAAGAACGAGAAAACAGTCATCTCTCCCTACCTAGATGCCATCGAGCTAGACCCTGATATTATCGTTGACGAGCACTTTGCCCAAGTTGAACATACGATTAAGTCCTATGCCAATCCAGATATGATGCCCAAAATTCGTGAGCATTTGAGACTATCAAAGTCAGCACCTGGTGCCCAGGAAGCAGCGATGCTTGAATCAATGTGTCAGCATTTGGTTGCAGCCGCGAGTGCAGGTTATGAACATATTATCTTTGATACTGCACCTACGGGACATACCTTAAGATTATTGGTACTACCAGAGATGATGGGAGCATGGACAGATGGTCTACTAGCGCAGCAGCGTAGACAAGCCAAACTGCGCTCAGTGGCGACGCATTTGGACAGTCATAATCAGAAAAGTAATCAAAAGAGCCATCAAACCGACTCCCTTACAAAAGAAGTGCCAAATCCATTTGCAGCAAAAAAAACTGATCGCTGGGAGCAAGCGGTATCGGTATTAGAGAAGCGCAAGCAATTATTTCGACAGGCAGGGTTACTACTACATGACCGCACCCAAACCGCAATTGTATTGGTTATGACTGCGGATGTTCTGCCATTGGCAGAGACTAAGCGAGCTATTGAGCAACTAGAAGAGAGTAAGCTCACACCAGCAGCGATAGTTATTAACCAGCTGATAACGCTCACTCAATCGGATGAGTTTTGGCGCCGCCGTGCAGAGCGCCAACAGCAGTTAATGCAGGATATTGAAAAGAATTTTTCCAAGTATCCCTTGTATCCGATTTATCTACAGCAAACAGACGTACGCGGCACCGAGGCATTAAGTGCTTTATTGGAGGCAAAAAACTAGCGGCACAAAACTAATGTAGCCCTATTAGGTTTTGCTTACTGTATATGGTTACGATTCGCGCTTATATGATTGTAGCTTACCTGACAGCGACCATGCCATGTCTGTACGTAGCAACTGCGCTTGTTCGGACTTGCCACTGCTAAGCGATGACCATTGCGGTTTGCCGCGAGCTTTTTTTAGCTCGCTTGGCAATTTGTGTGTGGGCCATACGGTAATAGATTGAACCTCTTCATTATCGTCATCATTATTTAATGATGTCTCAAGGCTATCTTTTTCGCCTTTGTATAACAGTTGAGTGGCGTCTGTCGCAGCATGACCGCGATGACGCAAGGCAGTGAGTAAGTCTATCGCTCGCGTAGCAAGCAATGTCAATGTCGCAGGATCGATATATAAGCGTTTTACTCCTGTGATTCTATCAGCAATACTACTGGTATTAGACAGTAACCCGCCTGCGATACCGCCAATTGCAGCACCTAAACCCAATGTCGTGCCAAGCGCCGCTGCATCAATACCCAACCCCAGTAGCGCACCCGCTGCGGCACCAGACGTGGTGCGGATACCATAGCTTTTGAGCAATTCAGGATCGAATGGGTCTTGTTGGTAGGCTTGCAGTTCAAGTGGGGTTGCCGCCACAGCATTATCATAGAATTTATAAAGATTAAGAAGGTTGTGCTGCATCGCACGCTCACTTTGTCTGACCGCTTCTTGCATTTGTGCCAATATAGGCATCGGGTCATCATCTTCATTGATCTCACGTACGAATGCAGCGACATTCAATAAAAAATCCGCAATGATGATATTGGCTTCATCATACAGCTGTGCCCAGTCCTCAGTCCGGCGCTGCATCAATTGCTCAAGCATCTCAGAGTGGGTGAGCATGGTAGCAAGATTGGTCCATAAACGCATCTCGTCCTCAAACTCAAACGCAACGGAATCAAAACGTGTAGAGATATGTAGATTGCGTCTTGCCAGCATGGTCTGCCAGTCATCGATATTGGCATCCTGACTGTCAGTAAAATTAAAAACGGGCATGACAGGAATAGCCGCCCAAGATAAAATAGCCAGCTCGTCTTTATATTTACCCAATACAGGCTCGCGCGCATCTACCACATATATGGCCATATCACTTGCTAGCAGCTGACGAATCACCTTGGCTTCTTGGCTATAATCATAGGACAAGTCATAGCTGTCTGCACCTTGAGCAACATCGGCAGCCAAAAATTGCTGCAAACGCTCAATACCATCACGGCGACTGGCGGTATTGTCCTCCAACCAGTCCATCAGTCCTGATGCATCCTCTAGACCTGGCGTGTCGTACAATGCTACCAGTATCTCCCCCGTTTTACTGTCTGTCAGGCTTGCTTGTTCTACATGGCGTGTGGTTGCTGCTTCGTTTTTGACCTCACCAAAATACACGTCACGCAGTAAGGTGCGCAGTATGGACGTTTTACCGGTATTGGTATGACCAACCACTGCTAATTTTAGTGCATCGCCACTGGCGATGGTTGTCTTTGTTATGTTTTTGGTTGCAGTTGGCGCTGCTGATTCATTTGATACCGGTTGATTGTCATCAGTTAGCTTCGGCTGATCGATTGCCGCTTGCAAGCTATTGGGTTTATTATTGAGACTGACGTTGTTATCCGTGTCACTAGGCAACGCCTTATCTGCAAAGAGACCAACAGGCTTATGGTTTTCGTGATTATCTTTTTTATTATCATTATTCATAATTGCGTCTTATCATTATTGATGACTAAAATAGCCATATATAGTAAAAAAATCTGGTTGAGTGTTGGTTATGCATACGTACTATTGCTTCGATACATCGCCGTTATAAATAACCTATGAGATTGCGCTAGGCGGGCGTAGTAGCACTTTGAGTTTTTTCTTAAACCCTTTAGCACGAAAAAACCGCTGCCACATGCGGTAAAAGACCCCAAATATCAGACTAATAATATTGTCATGGCTATCCTCACCAACTGCACCATATCTGACGGGATTATTGCTTATGTCTTCTTCTACATAAGTACCAAACCAACGGTCAAAAATAATAAGGACGCCGCCGTAGTTTTGGTCAATATATTCGTTGTTGGTGCCATGATGGGCGCGGTGATTGGATGGTGTGTCAAAAATATATTCAATCCATTTTGGGAATTTCCCAACCGCTTCGGTATGGATAAAGAACTGATAGATCAGATCTAGCGCATAAAAGAAAAATACCCAGACAGGATGCACGCCTAGCAGCATCAGTGGAACAAAGAACACCCACCAGCCCGTTACTGAGTACAGCAGACTCTGGCGCATAGCAGTCGATAAGTTCATATTATCATCTGAGTGATGTACGACATGCGCTGACCAAAACCAATTCATACGGTGTGATGCACGGTGAAACCAATAGTAGCTAAATTCAACAGCGACAAATATAGGGATGGCTGTCAGCCATGTCACCTCGATGGTAAACAATCGATATTGATACAACCACAGGCAAATAGGTAGCACGATCAGTGCTTGGACAATCAGCTCAAACCCCAAGTAGGAACCACCCAAACTAAAATTGGTCATCGCACGGCGCCAGCTAAAGTGCTTACCGTTACCACGCCTAGACTGATAGAACCACTCCGCCAAAAACAGTAAGAAGAAAGGGCCGCCTGCCAGCGGCAATAACCATTCTTGCCAGTGTGCAGGTAAGATACTTGCCAGCATCGGCTGCCATGACTCGGGGGAGGCCGCTAGTATGCTTTGGTTTAGTGCCTCTTTGTAATCGTCTAATACCTGACCATACTGACCGAGCGTCAAGAGAGTATTGTCTGCTGCCATATCGGGCTCCTAGCCACTATAAAACATCCTTGTTAACTCAATGACCTTTATCGCTAATTTTTAGCGGGTCATGAGAGATACAACCATTGATCTATCATACTTGTGTTATGTTGTTTTAGTTACGATGACAATTGTCGCTTAAAAAGTCCCTTAAAAATACGACTCTAAAAGAGTCCATAGTCTAATAATTAACGTCAACTAAACCAATTTTTCGCGCAGAGAGTGCGGTTTGCCACTGCTGATAGCGAACGGCTTGTTTGTCTATTGGGGCATCGTTAGGTGTCAAATCAGTATCAGTAAGTGGTTGAGTGTCACTGAGTAGCTGTACAATCAGTCCATCTGTTGCATGAGCGGCGATTTGGTCAAGCTTACGTAGCGTACCACGGTCAGGCAATGCCTTGCTATGAATACCCAGTAGTACTTGTACTGGATGCTCATCCAAGTAGTCTTTGAGACGTGCCATGTCCTCACGGTCATCCACAATACCGAAATTCTCAATGCTTTCTGATTTTTCAAGACCTGACTGCCACCATGTTTGCTGATCTGAGGGGTATTCGAGTAGGGCAACCAGTTTCTTGCCAGCACTCACCGCCGCTTTGGGTGCGATAGGTACTGACGCTTCTGTAAAGTCATCGGCATCAACCACATGGCGCTGCCAAAAATTGATTATCTTTTGATAACACGGCTGCTTGATGTCTAAGCGCATTTTTTTGCGGCGGAACATCAAGGCACAAAATGCCCATGCGATTGCGCGCGGCACAATGCCGTACATAAGCAAGCTACCCACTAGTAAGCCTGCCCATTGCCGTGCAACAGACAATGGCATGGCGTCTGTCACAAGGCGGCTTTGGGCAATGGCGGTACTGTCTGGCACATCGAACCCAACCATACTTGGCAACCAGCCGAGTATTTGAGTCAAGCTTACTAGTGCCTGATCAGAGAGCAAAGTCGACTCCCAGCTAAAGCTATACTGGCGCACAATCAACAAAAATATAATCGCAAGCAGCATACCCGTCAGCGTTGCAAGCCACAACTGATGGCTGAATCTACCCAGATACCAGCGCATACCGCTATGCTGCAATTGTCGCTCATACAGATCGACTGCCGCCTTGGTCACATCGTCCTTACCACGTATGAGGTAGCTTGGACTGACAAAGCTGGCAAACCAACTGGGCGCTTGTTGGTCTCGGTTGATGAGTGTCATGACCAGCCAACCGCCAAGCATAATAGTGTGGAACCCAAGCAAGCAGACCAGTACATAAAAGAAATTCACGACGTTGGACTGCAAGAGGGTAAACAATCCCAAAAACCCTGATAGGCACCACACCACACTCATGACAATCATAATGCCTTTTATGCGACCATCAATTTTACCAAGTACCCGAGCGAGCGCCCCATTGCTATCGATACGAGATGCACGTCTGTGCAATTTTTGGATAGGTGTGCCATCCTCACCCTGTAGTTTTTCAGTGATAAGTAACGGGTCAGTAGCAAACACATGCTGATCGCTCTCTAAGGCACGTACTAGTTCGGTCAATTGGTCTTGAGGTGATAGCATAAGGCGCTGATATCCGTATAAAAACATCAATATAAAAATAAGATACAACAAAACGTCGGTTTAATCGCTAGCAATTATTGTAGCGTATATTGACTATAGCAAACCCTCATAAAATCAGCCAAAATAAATAAAGACTTATAAACAAGGAAAAGTATCATATGAATGACAAAATTTACCTGATTATCGGTGGTACAGGCGGTATTGGTCAAGCTATGATCCAGCAGCTGGTGCAAGCCAATAACAGCCATGGTGTACAAATATTTGCCACTTATCATCGCACTGAACCTGATATCGAAACAGAAAACCTGCACTGGCTACCGATGGATATCAGCGATGAGGACAGCATCGAAAAAGCGGCTGATACCATCAAACAGACAGTCGGTCATATAGATTGGGTCATCAACTGCGTGGGGTTATTGCATACAGATACCGCGCAGCCAGAGAAAGCGCTGCGACAAATGGATACCGAGTTTTTTTTGCAAAATATGCAAATCAATGCGTTAGCCGGGTTGCTCATCGCCAAGCACATCAAGCCATTGTTCGCCAAAGCTGAACGTAGTGCTGAGCATCCAGCGATTTTTGCGACCATATCGGCCCGTGTTGGCAGTATTACTGACAATCAGCTCGGCGGTTGGTATAGCTATAGAATGAGTAAGGCGGCGCTCAATATGGGTATGAAAAATCTAAGTATCGAATGGGGCAGGTCACTAAAAGAAGTGTGCGTGGTTGTCATGCAACCAGGCACTGTTGATACTCAGCTCTCCGCGCCGTTCCAAGGCAATGTCGCTGAAGGACATCTGTTCTCGCCAGCATATAGCGCGAAGTGCTTGTTAGATGTGCTATCAGGTATGACAGCTGCTCAATCAGGTAGTTTTGTCGATTGGGCGGGAGAGTCCATACCTTGGTAGCAGTTATATTAGCTAAATAAGACCATAAAAGATGCGCCGTTAATCAGTCGTAATTAGTAAGCCATGAATAAGTCCATAAACTCATTTACCGGTGTTTGTTCTAGTCTTTCTTGATCGTCACACAATTCAATGATCTGCTGACAACGGCTGTCGACAAAGCGGGTTGCCAGACTGGCACGGAACTTTGCCTCTAATACAGGAATGCCTTCGGCGCGGCGGCGCTTATGACCGATGGGATATTCAATGGCAACTTTTTCTGTGCTGCTACCATCTGCAAAAAATATTTGAATGGCATTGGCGATAGAGCGCTTACTAGGATCATGATAGTCCTTTGAGTACTGTACATTTTCTTCTACTACCATTTTGCCGCGCAGCTCATCGATGGATAGATGCTCCTCGTGATAGTCGTCCTCATAGTGCTCTGCCATTAGATCACCCGTCAACAGTGGCACGGCTACCATATACTGTAAGCAATGATCGCGATCCGCTGGGTTATCAAGCGCGCCTTCTTTTGAGATGATACGAATCGCAGAGTCATGCGTGGTCAAAACGATTTTTTCGATATCATCCACTCGACCTTTGACATGTGGATGCAAAATGACCGCTGCTTCACAAGCGGTCTGGGCGTGAAATTCAGCAGGGAAGCTTATTTTGAATAAAATATTTTCCATCACGTAACTGCCAAAATCACGCTGAAAGGTAAAACGTCGCTCGTCTTCCGGCTTTGTGGCCAGATTCTGATTGGTATGGCTAAATAGCACATCATAAAACCCCCACTGCGATGCGGTCAATGCGCCGGGGATACCCATCTCGCCACGCGCGGTGATATCTACTAGGCGTACTGCACGACTGGTAGCGTCACCGGCTGCCCATGATTTGCGGCTGCCAGCATTGGGGGCATGGCGATAGGTACGCAGTGCCTGACCATCAACGAGGGCTTGTGAGATAGCTGCCATGATGCGCTCACGGGGTAACTGGTAGAGTTTGGCAACCACCGCAGTTGAAGCCAGTTTGACCAAAAACACATGATCGAGCCCCACACGGTTGAATGAGTTTTCAAGTGCGAGTACGCCTTGAATTTCATGCGCCATGATCATCGCCTCAAGCACAGTTTTCATTGTGAGCGGCGCTTGTCCTTGGCTGATGTTTTTCTGACTGATATAGTCCGCGACCGCCAAGATACCACCTAAATTATCGGAAGGATGGCCCCATTCAGCAGCGAGCCACGTGTCATTGTAGTCAAGCCAGCGCACGATACAGCCGATATCAAAAGCGGCTTTGATTGGATCTAGCCGATAAGCAGTACCAGGAACACGCGCGCCATGTGGTGTTATCTGGTCGGAACAATTAGGGCCTAAGTGCTTGGTACACTCAGGAAATCTCAGCGCCAGCAGACCGCAGCCAATGGTGTCCATCAGGCAATAACGCGCGGTGCTCCATGCCTCAGCAGCGTTCGATGATTCGTCATCTATTGAATAATTAAGCACATAATCGGCAATCTTTTGGATTTCGACGTCGTATTCCGGACGAACATTGCTCTCTACGGTTGCATTTTTTGTATTTGCATTGGCTGTATTTGAATGATTATTTGACATGGTTGTGTCCTCTTCCTTGAGTGTGCCGCTTTATTAACCAATGATTCTGGTTATCCTTTTAAAGCCATCGTCATTTAAAAGTAGCACACTCAATATGGAACAACCAATTTGAATTGTGTTAAGAATTAAGACCTTACTTGCCGTTTAAATCATGAGATATAGCAACCCTAAGATAAACAGCGCCGCTATAATAAATAACAGAAAACTCAAAACTTTGGTTGTGGTTGATGCGGTGTCCGTGCTCTCTTTTTTGATTTTGTTTTTCTTGGCGACATATAGCACCATTTTTACATGCTCGATATTGTCCTCGAGATAATGCTCGCCTTCGGGCACAAAGCCCAAAGACTCATAAAAACTTAGCAAGTAAACCTGGGCCGAGATAATAATCGGGCGCTTTTTGCCATATTTTTTGCGGCAGTGGGCAATCGCTTGTGTCATCATTTGCCGTGCTAGACCGTCACCTCTATGCTCGGACAGTACGAGCACTCTACCAATAGCTGGCATAGTAGTGTGGTTGGTTTTGATGGCAGGATCAGCAACCGATAGATTTGATTTTAGTTTGTTGAATTCGGGCGGAACGATGCGGCAATAGCCTACTAACGCTGCGTTTTGATGGGCAATAAGGTGCAAGCAATCGAAATCGACCTCATCCATATCTTGATAGGCACAGTTTTGTTCGACAACAAAAACTTGCGAGCGTGCTTTTAGAATATGATAAAGATCAACTGAGGTTAGCTCGTCAAAGGTTTTTAGAGAAAATTCACAATTCATAATGGTTTAGGTTCTGGCAATAGGCGGTAAAATAGGGGCATTATAACGATTTAAACAGGCATTCACCATGCCTAACCATTGAGGGTTTGGCTAATCTTATCTAAGTTTAGGCTATCAGACATAGCGCTAAAGATCTCAAAATACTTACCGCGCTGGGCATAGAGCGCTTCGTGAGTTCCTATCTCGACCACTTCACCATTTTCTATCACGACCAAATCATCGGCATCGATGATTTGAGCAATATTGTGTGAGACCATGATGACGGTACGGTCCTTTTTGATGAGATCTAAGCTTTTTTTGACCTGCTGACTGGCGATAGCGTCTAGGCTGGCGGTCGGCTCGTCCAAAAACACAATAGGTGGGTCTTTTAGAAACATCCTTGCCAACGCGATACGCTGCTGTTGACCACCTGATAAGGATTTGGCGGTACTCTCATAGCCATCAGCTAACCCTATAATCTGCTCGTGGATAGAGGCTTTTTTTGCCGCAATGATAATGTCCTCAATGCTGGCATTCATATTGCCGTAGCGGATGTTTTCACTAATCGTACCCGAAAAAATATGATTGCTCTGTAGTACTAGCCCAATGCGTTGACGCAGCTCGTGGGTATCGCAGTCGGCCAAATCATGCCCATCTAAACATATCGTGCCAGCGTCTGGCGCGTAGAACTTGACTAACAGATTAATAATGGTGCTTTTGCCAGCACCAGAGAGACCCACTAATGCAGTGATACGATTTGGCTTGATGGTGAAGCTGACGTTTTTTAGCGCTTGCGTGCCATTCGGATAGGTAAAATCAACATTTTTAAGCTCAATATGACCTTGTAGGCTTTCACTACTGATGCCATCGATGTTTTCGACTTGTTTATCGTCTTCTAAAATATCAAAAAAACCTTCGGCATAGGTCAATGCATTATTTATCTGGTCATAGATGCGGTGTAATTGACGGATAGGGGCGGCGACGTTTTGAAACAGCATGACATGAAATAAAATCATGCCAATGGTCATCTCACCTTGTAGGACAAAATAAGCGGTGAGAAGGATGATAACCACGACGCCAATCTGCTCGATAAAGGTTTTGATAGCGTCATAAACAAAACCAATACTGCGAATACGCAGCTGATTATCCGTCATTTCTTTTTGAATGGCTAAGTGCTTCTCAGCTTCGATAGACTCACGAACGAAAGATTTGACGACGCTGATCGAATTGATCAAGGAGATTACCAAACCACTTTTGGCTTCTCGAAACCCGCGCATCTGCCGACGAAACCCTTGCAGACGACGTGCTTGCTTTTGGCTGATAAAGAAGTAAATGGGTATGATAATAAGACCGACCATACCAACCCAAAAATTGGTGGAAAACATGATGATAAGTGCCACAATTGCATTGGCAAATAGCGGTAGCATATCGATAAAGAAGTTTTGCACCAGGCTGGTTAAACTGCTAACCCCGTAATCAATACGGGTTTGCAATTTACCACTGTCATTCTCACTGCTGGTATAAAAAGCCATGCGATAGGTCAGGATGCGCTCAATGATGCGCTGTGATAAATCGCGCGACAGATTGATGCGAATTTTTTCACCAAAAAAACGCTGACCAAAAGAGATAAATATCGACAGTATCTCTTTAGTCAATAACACCGCGCTAATAATCCCTAGCATACGCAGACCCGCCTGCCATGGCTCAGCAAGCGTGGCAATCTCGGTCAAGGTATCGACGGTATAACGCAGCACAAACGCGTTGACCTGCGCGGTAAAGGAGCCTAATGCGGTCAGCGCCAAGGTAGCGATAATAAGCAAGCGATAAGGTTTAGCAAATACCGCCAGTTTTTTTAGAATATCCCACAGCAGCGCCCGTCGTTCTTTTTTCTCGACGGGAGGTTTTTTATCTAATTGCACACGGCGTGGCTGGGGAGATGTTGGCATAAAACTCTATCGTAAATTAAAATAAGCCATGGCTACGCTTAAAATGCATCCGCTGGTACAAAAACTTCACCAATCATAATACGCCTTGCTGAGCGACTCATCGACACTTTTTTGGCTTGCCAGCGACCGTCGACTTGTTCTGTTTTTCCACCGACGAGCAATGTCCCTGATGGATGACCAAAACGTACCTCTGTCAGCTCGCCAGCACCTGCCGCTTGATTGACGAGTGTGCCTTGTGTGGTTGCGGCAGCGGCAATAGCGACTGCTGCTGTACCCATCATGGCGTGATGCAATTGACCCATACTCATGGCGCGTACGACTAAATCAATCTCGTCCGCATCGACCGATTTACTACTAGAGGCCGTATAGCTCTGTGCTGCACCCACCCAAGCAATTTTAGGAATGTGTTGACTGATCTGTGCCTCGCTCACGTCTTTGAATAATCCCATCGCAACGCCGCCTGTGGCACGGATTTTCTCAAGCTTAGTAAGTAGATCACCATCTCTGTTGATTTCACCTTGCAACTCAGTACCCGTAAAGCCCAAATCTTCCGCTTTCATAAAGATGGTTGGGATACCCGCGCTAATGAAGGTGGCTTGGACGCTATCGGTATTTAAACCGCAGTCCGTTACATCGAAGTCATCGACCAAGTTACCAGTAGGGAACATGTCGCTGGTGGCATCTACAGGATCGATAAACTCGATTTTTACTTCAGCAGCTGGGAAGGTCACGCCGTCTAATTCAAAGTCACCTGTTTCTTGGACTTGCACCTTATCATTTGCACCTTTATACACTGGCACATGGGCAATAATCGTTTTACCGATATTCTCTTGCCAAATACGTACTTCACAAATGCTGCTTTCAGCATCTTCGTCGATACTATTAGCAATCTTGTCAGTATCTACCAGACCCATATTAATGGCACAGGCACCGACGGCTGCGGTTAAGTTGCCACAGTTTCCTGCCCAATCAATCATAGGCTTTGCGATATTAACCTGTCCGAACAGATAGTTCACATCGTGATCTGGTCTGTCAGAGGCCGATAAAATAACTGTTTTTGAGGTGCTAGAGCTACCATTGCCCAAGCCATCGATTTGCTTACCATAAGGGTCGGGGCTACCAATGATGCGCAATAAGAAGTTATCACGTGACTCACCAGCAACTTGGCAGCGTTCAGGTAGATCAGACAATTTAAAAAACGTACCTTTTGAGGTACCACCTCGCATATAGGTAGCCGGAACTGATAATTGCGGGGCAAAAGAGGGCTTAGATTTAGGATTGATTTTAGAATTGGTTTGAGCCACTGTATTAAGTCCTTTTTATATTGTTATAAGGTTGGGTGCGGTGTCATCAGCAAGTAAGTATGAACGACTAAGAGCACTCGTTAATAATGATAGCGACAAGAGATAATCGCCAGATAGTTGTCATCGACGGCGTATACCAACCGATTGGCATTATCGATGCGTCTTGACCAAAATCCGGATAGGTTCTCTTTTAGAGGTTCAGGTTTGCCAATACCTTCAAACGGATTACGCTTACATTCGGTGATGAGTTTGTTAATACGTTTGAGTGTTTTTTTGTCTTGGGTTTGCCAGTACAGATAGTCCTTCCACGCAGCATCTGTCCAAGCTAGTTGCTCACTCATTATTAGACCCTTTGGGTTGATTCAAGTCTTTGAGTTCAAGCATTTTCAATATCGCTATCCGTATGCTCATTGTCATCGCTGCTTTCTGCTGTATCAATTAGCTCACGCGTGACAGTCTTGCCAGCTTTATATTGGGCAATAGATTCCGCTAAGTGCGCCGCATTAGCAGGAGATTTGAGTAGATAGACGGTTTCCATCAGGCTATTGTAATAATCAAGCGACATCACAACCGCATCATCAGCGTCACGGCGGGTTACGATAGTAGCGTTGGCATCATCGTTTACCGTGTCTAGGACAGATTTTAGGTGCTTTCTTGCTTCTGAAAAACTAACGACTCTCATGGCTTACTCCCTTCATGATATTCTGCATGACTTGTACAATATATAGTACATATTACGCCATTAATTAAGCAAACTCAATATTTAGCTACTACCTAATTTAGCTACTACCTAATATGAAGCCAATGTATAGAACGTGAAAGCAAATAAAAGCCGATGTCATATAAACAAGTTATACAACATCGGCGACTTTTATATCTTGCTATTCATCATGCTAAAACCTACAGGATAATGCTAGACAATATCTATCGTACCTTCGATAAACTCTTTAGCAAAACGTTGTAGCATACCACCAGCATTGTACATTTTTACTTCATCAGCCGTATCTAAGCGGCAGATAATAGGTGTCTCAGTGGTACTACCATCGGCACGATGAATCACTAGAGTCATCAGCCCGCCAGCAGACACTTCGCCCGTAACATCAAATGTTTCTGTACCATCGATATTTAGCGTATGGCGAGTCGTACCTTCTTCGAACTGTAGCGGTAGCGCGCCCATACCGACTAAGTTTTGGCGATGAATACGCTCAAAATCTTCAGCAACGACGGCCTCTACGCCAGCAAGACGAACGCCTTTGGCAGCCCAATCGCGGCTTGAGCCTTGACCATAGCCATCACCTGCGATGATGATAAGCGGCTGCTCACGGTTCATGTAGGTTTCAATGGCTTCCCACATGCGCATGACTTGGCCTTCTGGTTCGACGCGTGCCAGTGAACCTTGGACAACCTCACCACTTTCATCACGTACCATCTCGTTTAATAGCTTAGGATTGGCAAAGGTGGCACGTTGTGCGGTTAAATGGTCGCCGCGATGGGTCGCGTACGAGTTATAGTCCTCAGCAGGCAAGCCCATGGTGTCTAAGTACTCGCCAGCTGCCGATGAGCCAAGAATGGCGTTTGATGGTGACATATGATCGGTTGTAATATTATCACCTAGGACAGCAAGTGGACGTAGGCCTGTCAGTTTGTTTTTCTTAGCCATTTTGCCTTCCCAGTACGGCGGACGGCGGATATAAGTGGTCATTTCGCGCCAGTCGTATAGTGGGCTTAATGCCTTGCCCGTGTCTTTTTTGGCTTCATCAAACATAGGAATATATACAGAATTGAACTGCTCAGGCTTAACAGCCGCCGCAACGATGGCATCGACCTCATCATCATCGAACCAGATGTCTTTTAGATAGACGTCATTGCCATCCGTATCTTTGCCCAATGAGTCTTTTTCAATATCAAAACGAATGTTACCTGCGATAGCATACGCAATGACCAGTGGTGGCGATGCCAAAAATGCTTGCTTGGCGTATGGATGAATACGACCATCAAAGTTACGGTTACCCGACAGCACTGCCGTGGTAAATAAATCATTATCAATGATTTCTTTTTCGATATCAGGGTCAAGCGCACCGCTCATACCATTACAGGTGGTACAAGCAAAGCCAACCACATCAAAGCCGATTTCTTGCAATTCTGGCATCAGACCTGCTTCTTCTAGGTACATTTTGACCGTTTTTGAGCCAGGTGCTAAGGATGACTTCACCCAAGGTTTACGTAATAATCCTTTGGCATTGGCGTTACGAGCAACTAAGCCTGCGGCAACCATGTTGCGTGGGTTTGAAGTGTTGGTACAGCTGGTGATCGCAGCGATAATTACTGCGCCATCTGGCATTAGACCATCTTTTGGCTCTGGTAGTTTTTGATCGGGCGCATGGGCGATACCTTTGGCAACCAAATCATCAGTTGATACGCGGGCATGTGGACGCGACGGGCCTGCCATATTACGACCTACTGACGACAAATCAAACTCAAGCACACGTGCGTACTCCGCTTTTTCCATGCCGTCAGCCCATAGACCTGTCTGCTTGGCATACTGTTCAACCAATTTTATTTGTTCTTCACTGCGACCAGTCAGTCGTAGATAGTCAGTGGTTTGCTCATCGATATAGAACATCGCGGCAGTGGCACCATATTCAGGTGTCATATTAGAGATTGAGGCACGGTCACCAACGGTCAGCTGACGGGCACCTTCACCAAAGAACTCAATATAAGTAGAGACCACACCTGCATCGCGTAAGAACTCAGTCATCGCCAGTACCAAATCCGTACCGGTAATGCCTTTTTGTAATTTACCTGTTAATTTAACACCAACATAATCAGGCAGACGCATATATGATGGGTTGCCTAGCATGACGCTTTCAGCTTCTAGACCGCCGACACCGATTGAGATCACACCTAGGGCGTCGACCATCGGCGTGTGACTATCAGTACCAACTAGCGTATCGGCAAACGCGACTTCCTCACCTGCTTTATTGTGCACAACCTGTACGACAGGTGACATTTTCTCTAGGTTGATCTGATGCATGATGCCGTTACCAGGCGGTACGACGTTTACATTGTCAAAAGCATACTGACACCAGTTGATAAAGTGAAAACGGTCATCGTTGCGGCGCTCTTCAATCGCACGGTTTTTCTCAAATGCATCTTCTTCAAAGCCTGCATGCTCAACGGCCAAAGAGTGATCAACAATAAGCTGAGTTGGCACAATAGGGTTTACTTTAGACGGATCACCACCTTGCTCAGCGATGGCGTCACGCAAGCCTGCCAAATCAACAAAAGCAGTCTGACCCAAGATATCATGACAGACCACGCGGGCAGGATACCAAGGAAAGTCTAAATCTTGCTTGCCTTCGATATGCTGCTTTAGCGCTGCAGTCAAATCCTCAGGTGGGCAACGGCGTACTAGGTTTTCACACAATACTTTTGAGCAGAATGGTAGCTTGTCATAAGCACCTTCTTCGATACTCTCGACCGCTTCGCGGGTATCGAAGTAGTAAAGGTCAGTATCGGGAAGTGGCTTTTTGAATTTATCGTTCATGGGTTGAACTAGAGATTGTTTGCTATCAGTCATGGCGTAATTTCCTTGCTATTTTTTTTGGCATTTTTCTCAAGATTTTTAAATTTCTTATAATCATTGAGAATACTAATGTAACTTAAATGAGTACAGACAATTTCATCTCTAACTCTAAACTCTATTTCATCAAATTTTTTAGATTCGTAAAGATCCCAAACTGCTTTACCACTTTCAAATTTTTTACCAGGCAGGTATTTATTAAGTATGTGTCGCTTTGTCTTGGGATACGCAAAGCTTGAACTGTTATTGAAAGTCGCAATAGCTAATTGCGATATATCAATGATTCGGAAACTACTCTGGAATTGAAAAGCATCGTAGTTCGACATTATCTTGTAGCGTTTAAACAAATCAAATAACACAGGTACATCAGATGACGTTATACCTATACCACATAGAATTGGAGAAACTCTTCCATTGTTACCTTTTTTTGCCAAACCGTAGACTTCTTTAAGTAGCTCATATATCACAGTTAATAGTTCTTTTTCAGAATTATAGTCCCATAGCCAAAGGCATTGTATGGCTTTAGAACCTACTGATATTTCAGCTGAAAAATCTTTAGTGGGATTTGCTACAAAAAATGAACCACCTAAGAATTTGCATTTTTTATCCCATGGGTTATAGCATAGACCTTCTTTATCTCGACCAGATTCAGGCACATAAAACTCAAGATCAAGGAAGATAACTCTACATTTATCAATACTAATTTTAAAATTTTTCATTTGAAACTCAGCTATAAAAATATAGTGTTTTCATAAGCTGGTTATCTCAACTTATGAAAACGTATTTATCTTTCACTTAACGCGCACTCATATCTGGTACTGGACGCAGATCTTCACCCGTATACTCTGCACTTGGGCGAATGATACGGTTATTAGCACGTTGCTCAAACACGTGAGCAGCCCAACCAGTCAAGCGTGAGCAGACAAAGATAGGTGTGAATAGCTTGGTTGGGATGCCCATAAAGTGATAGGCAGAAGCATGGAAGAAATCAGCATTACAGAACAGTTTTTTCTCGCGCCACATGACTTCTTCACAGCGTACTGATACAGGATATAGTACTTCATCACCAACGTCCGCAGCCAGCTTCTCAGCCCAACCCTTAATCACGACGTTACGTGGATCTGACTCGCTATAGATCGCATGACCAAAGCCCATGATTTTGTCTTTACGTGCTAGCATGCCCATCATTTCTTCTTCAGCTTCATCAGGTGAGCTAAAACCTTCAATCATATCCATCGCTGCTTCATTCGCGCCGCCATGCAATGGACCACGTAATGAGCCGATGGCACCAGTAATGCAAGAGTGGATATCAGATAGAGTTGAAGCGCAGACACGAGCAGTAAAGGTCGACGCATTGAACTCATGCTCTGCATACAAGATAAGCGAGACGTTCATGACTTTTTCATGTAGCTCGTTTGGCTTTTCGCCTTTGAGCAAATGCAGGAAGTGTCCACCAATAGTAGCGTCATCTGTATCAGTCTCGATACGCACATTATCATGACTAAAACGATACCAATAGTTGATAATCGACGGGAACGCTGCCAGCATACGGTCAGTTTGATCATTTTGCTGAGTAAAGTCAGTCTCAGTTTCAAGGTTACCGAGCATTGAGCAACCAGTACGTAGCACATCCATTGGATGCGCGTCGCTTGGAATGCGCTCAAGCACATCTTTTAATGCTTGTGGTAGCCCGCGTAGTTTTTTTAGCTTGGCTTGATAGGCATCAAGCTCGCTTTGCGTAGGCAAGTTACCGTATAGCAGCAGGTACGCCACTTCTTCAAAAATACACTTGTCGGCTAGCTCTGATACGTCATAGCCGCGATAGGTCAGACCAGAGCCTGATTTGCCGACGGTAGATAGAGAGGTTTTACCAGCGACTTGTCCGCGTAGACCTGCGCCTGAAAGTTCTTTTTGTGCTGCCATGTTTACATTCCTTTTGTGGGTAGCTTTTTTGGGTGAAAACAGTATTTCTAACGATGTTTCTGATGATAAATTTATTGGTTAATGACTGACTATAGCGCCAGTTGAGCGTTATGCAGGCTGTTCAGGCTGTGGACCGTCTAAGTCGACATTACAACGCTTAAACTCAGCTTCAATAGGGCCGTTCAAGACCTCCATCGCGCTGCCTTCGCCTTCTGCATTATTGATTTCCATATACTTGACACCCAGTGGCGACTCCATAAATGTCTGGATTTCAGTCATTTCTTCTGGGGTGGGGTCAGCCATTGGGGTTGCGACTTCTTCGCCATTCATGACGCGCAATTGCTCATTGCCAAAAGCAAGCAGCTTTTTACCTACGTCCGACGTATAAAAGCTATCTAGCTCTTTTAACTCTGCATCGGTGAATTGACCTCTATAAAAGCTATCAACTTCGGCTTTACCCAAGTCCTTATCACGCGATTCAAGGCAGCTGACTTGCTCTTCACTGAGCGCACCACTATTGATAATTGGCGCAAACAGTAGACTGTTAACGGTATCTAACGTAATTGTCGTCATGACCAAGTCGTCTTGAGAGACAGCATCTGATGGCACAGCTTGGGTCGCTTCACTGGTAGTCGTGTCAACGTTATCGACGGTTTCTGGCGTGTTATCACAGCCAGTTATGAGTAGTAGTGCAGCCAGCGTACTACTGAGTAGTGACGCTCTAAAAGCAGTATGAGAAGTAAGCAATGACATAAATAACCTAAAGGTAAATGAATACGAATTTTAAGAAGATAAAACACCCAGAGGTAGTTTATCTTCGCAGTGTTAATAACAACCAATCGCTAGTTACTTGTTACTTGTTACTTGTTACTAGCAAATAGCTTGTCTAATGTCTGCTCAAACTCATGATAATTTAAGAAGTCATAAAGCTCCATGCGAGTCTGCATGGTATCGACGACTTTGTCTTGTGTGCCATCATTGAGTAGATGCTGATAGACGTTCAGTGCCGCTTTGTTCATGGCGCGGAAGGCTGATAGCGGATACAGCACCATCTCGACGCCCACACTATACAACTGGTCAGTGGTGTATAGATCTGTCTGACCAAACTCTGTCATGTTGGCCAGTACAGGAATGTCCAGTACATCAGTAAACTTATGATACATCTCGATATCGGTTAGCGCTTCTGCAAAAATCATATCTGCACCCGCTTCTTGGAACGCAACAGCACGTTCAACCGCAGCATCCAACCCTTCTACCGATAAGGCGTCAGTACGAGCCATCACTACAAAATCAGGGTCAGTTTTGGCGTCTAATGCTGCTTTTAGACGATCTACCATCTCTGAGATGCTCACGATTTCTTTGTTAGGGCGATGGCCACAGCGCTTTTGAGCGACTTGGTCTTCGATATGTACAGCAGCGACGCCTGCTTTTTCCATTTTTCTAATGGTTTGAGCGATGTTAAACGCGCCACCAAAGCCTGTATCGATATCTACCAGCAGCGGTGTATCGACTGCGTCAGTGATACGGCGAGCATCTTCTAATACATTATCGAGACTGGTCATACCAAGATCAGGTAGACCAAATGAAGCATTGGCCACGCCAGCACCAGAGAGATACAACGCTTGATGACCGACTTGGGTAGCCATCATCGCTGTATAAGCGTTGATAGCACCTGCGATTTGTAATGGTTGATTATTGTCATTTTTTTGAGTGAGAGCACTGCGAAAGCGCGCGCCTGCTGAAGAAGTTGTCATGCTAGTATCCTTGCAGATAGAGAAAGTATTATCGTTGTTGTAACTGATTATACCCAATTATTGACCTCTAAAAAGCTTGCTGATAGAATTATTAATTATCTAAACTAAAAATGCATATTAAAATATTTAACAGTATTCATAATATGAATAGCATTATGTGTATATCGATGTTCCACTAAAATAAGTATTCATATTGCTCAAATAACCGTATTAAATAATAGTGTACATTTTACATTTAGTTACAATTACTAGACCTATATTTTCTTTTTTTGAGAGTTAACCATCAAAAAAGCCCTAATAGCTTAGCTATTAGGGCTTTTGTTTGAGCCAGACTATAAATCTTAGTTTAAGAGAATAGACCTGCTAGGTTTGCTAAGAACAACAATGCAAAACCTGCTAAGAATACCAAACCTGCGATAGATAGTGCATTCATACCTGCTGATAGTTTCTTATGTTTTTTGACCAGTGAGTAATTCAACCAACCAAAGATAGGCGCAGAGACAAATGCCGATATCATGGCAAACTTAAGCATGGCGCCTAATTGCCCTGTGAAGAAGGTAATAATCACGAGCCCGCCACCGATAGCATAAGTCGTCCAAAAAGCGATCTGCTTTTTGTTGATTTCACTCTCACCTTTAAGCAAACGCCAGCACTCAGCGTTGGCGCGTCCATAACCATCAGCACAGGTAATAGTCGTGCCGAACATACACATAAAGGCGACAAAGGCCACCAGTAGTCTCGACCATTCACCAATAGTTGCGGTATACATATTAATCAGCTGGTTGATATACGCACCGCCAACCAATTCAATCTCTTGCCCTGAGCCATACTGGACAAATACACCTAATGATAAGAAAAACAACGCCAAAACCGCTGAAACCGCATAACCCACATTAAAATCTAACAAGCCTTGGCTGTGTGTCGTGTGATCTGCTTTCACCTTGGCAGAAGTCCACATAGAAGTGATCGCTGCAAATTCAAGCGGTGCTGGCATCCAGCCCATCAGCGCTACAATAAAGCCTAATGTCGCCAAATTCCAAGGAGAGGCGGCAACAAAATCTACTGCCATTACGGTTGGCTTGCCAGCAGCAATGATAACCGCCGCGATGGTCGCTGTCGTAAGCGCAATCATAATCCACTTGGTGACGCCATCGAGTAGCTTATAGTGACCGGCTATCAAAAAGAACCAAGAGACCGCAACGATGATGAGAGACAACGCCATCGTCGATAGTCCAAGGGAGGCGGGTAGCATAAAGCCCAAAATTACTGCCGCAATCAGTGAGACCGCACCAGTGCTAATGACCGCTGATAGGATAGAGAGAATAAAATACACCCATAGATATAGCTTTGAGCGTTTGGCGTAGCCTGCAATCAAGCTCTCACCAGTATCGTAGACATAATCCGTTGCAAAGCGAAAAAACGGATACTTAAAAACATTGGCCAAAACAATCATGATTGCAAGCTGCCAGCCATATATGGCACCAGCCTGTGTTGACGAAATCAGATGCGATCCACCGATTGCAGCGGTCGCCATTAAAATACCTGGACCAAAGATGCGCCAACTAAAGCCTTCTTGCTGTGCTGTGGCCGTATCGTCAGTGGTACTTGGGTTATTGAGTGGTTGTGTGGTCATGAATACCTCTAAATGTTTAAAACGGCAAATTATCACTTACCTGTGTCAGCTTGCCAATGATCAGTAGACAATCGATTTATGAGTTTTTTCTCTATAACGATTAATCTTGTATCGACTTTAGCACACCAATACGCTTCAGGAGAATGATTATTCTATTTATTAATAGTGATAGTTATTACTATTTGTTTGCATTGTCATTATTTTTGGTTAGCATAATCACTCGCTAATATCAAGCATTAGTGAGTGATTATTTTTTAGCGGTTCTTTATAACACAATATCTATCCGATATCTGCTCATTTAAGCTTGAGAGACAAACTTTTGCGGTCGGTACGTAATACCTCGCTGCTCGTATACTTGATAGATGGCGCTCAATAAATTAGAGATACTTGGGTGAACAAAGTCTTTGAGGGTATGTAAGTAGATAGGGGAGGTGACATTTTCGTGTACCAAACGTTGATAGCTTATTTGTTCGGTACGTACGGTCTTTAGGCTGGCAGGTACCAAAGTAATACCTTCTCCAGCCGCGACCAAACCTAGTGCTACTTGCAAGTCACTTACCGTCGTCGTCATATATGGAGATATGCCGTACTGTGCAAATAAATGTAGTAAAGGTTCAGTGATCGGTTTATTAGATGCAAGTTGCTCACCGGCATCAGCTCTGATTGGTTTATCTAATTGGGTGTTGTCTGAATAACTACGAGCGTGCGCCGAAGGCGTTACTGTGGCTGCTATCGGTAAGTGCGTTTGATGGTATAAAATCAAGCGGTTGTTTGCCAGATCTATCAACCGCTGCTCCTCTACATAGGCAAGAGGATGCGATTTGGGTAGTGCGACCACATAGCGCTCATGACGCAGTAGTATTTGCTGAATCCAAGGGTCTTGATGCGCAAAACGCCCAAAACCCACGTCAATATCACCAGACTTGAGCGCCTCCATTTGCTGGTATGAGCTAATATCTTTTAGATTAACCTCGATATCAGGGTTAGATTGCTTTAGCTTGGCGATGATTTCGGGTAGTAGACCATATAGCACCGAGGGCACAAACCCAATATTGAGCGCAGTACTTGGCGCGGATAAGCGCTGGGTCATACTGGTCACGGTCTCGATTTCTGTCAGTATGGTGCTTATCTTATCGTAAAAGAAACTGCCCGCTTCAGTCAGATGCAGAGGTCTATGGTAGCGATCAATCAGCACCACACCGATATCGGTTTCTAGCTGCTTAAGTAGACGGCTCAAACTTGGCTGCGACAGCCCTGTTTTTGTAGCAGCAGCACTAAAGCTACGTAAATCTGCGACCGCAATAAAGGCATTAAGCTGTTTTAAATCCATATTATTGAGCCTATCATGATATATAGTCTTCATTAGGTGTTGTCTGAATAGGTGTGTGTGCAATCATTTGAGATGATACGCATAAATATTAGTGATATCGAACAAATTGTGCTTGAAGATAGGAGTGTGAGCAACTATATTGAGAACTAATGGTGCTGTTACATTTTAGCAAGAAAATTATCATTCATCTTAGCAGTCATTTACTGCCAGTAGAACGAACTGGCTTGGTGTTATTCTATGAGCGACGACAAAAAGAACATCGGTACTGACTTTGATGAAGAGTTGGCCAAACTGGTGCAAGAAAAATCGCGTAAGCGTACCAAAAACAACATTTATGAGCGTTTTATTAGCCGTGTTGAAAGCACTGAAGATGATGAAAACATAAGTAACACGAATAAGTCAAAACCACTGAACACAGCAGATAAGCTACCTGCTTTTGAGCCTTTGAGTGCGACAGAGCTGCTACTTTTTGAAGAAGACAATAGCGATCAAGCGCGAGTTTTAGAACCAGTAGATATCAAAACAACAAATGCTACCTTTGATTTTTCGAATCAAAATGCAGTGTCGCAGACCAGTCGACCGAGTACAGATGCGCCTAGGAACAAGGCTGTTAATGACAGTGCTCTGAGCAAGAACGATCATACGCAAACCCAGTGCCTCGATACCAGTTTGGATGATCAGTATGTAGACAATAATGAGAAAAAAGACTTTACTGATGTTGACAAGGCAGACTCCGTTTCTATCGCATCTGGCACATTAACTGACGAGGCTTTGGATACTAAAGGTATCTCGCCAGAACCACATAGCGAAGAGATAGCGCCCTCAGAGAATACAGTCACAAGTAGCAAAAAACCTATCATCGTTGGTATGATATTTGGTTCATTACTAATCGCTATAATAGTGCTCACACTTATATTTACAGGTGTATTATCAACCTCTACACCTGATGCCGATCGTAGTCTCGACAATAGCACAGAAGCAACAGTTGCAACCGATACGCCAGCTGTAGACCCTGATTCAACTACTGCTAACGCTGAAAATCAACCTACTGTAGAACCCAGCTCTGACGACGAGCCAGTACCAGTTGTACAACAAAGCAATCTAGAGGATGATGTACAAAACATACCTAACATACCTGTGAGCGATGAGGGAGAGGAAGAGCCTGCCAGCGATGTGGCTACCTCAGAGGCCGAGGCAGCCATCACTTATGAGGATTTCAGGGAAGAGTCACAGACCACATTATATCGCGAGACCAACGATTAATTCAGTATGTAGTATCGTGTTGGCATCTATCATCATCCCACAACATCCTATCTAGCAACTGACACCATTTAACCGCTATTTTCTAGATTTATTAAAAACGCTGTAAAAAACTGACACTTTAGTGCCATCGGTCATCTGATCCTGCCCATTGGTACCAAAAGACATTGCAATGTAACAAAAATACCATATTATTATACATATAAGGCGATTAGCAAACCGTCAATCGTATGGACTGATTTGGTACTTACTTATGGACAGCTTAAAAAATTCAGATAGTAAAGGTATAAATCGACCTACCAGCACATTATCTCCTACAAATAACAGTAAACGACGAAGCACTGTATTTACCATAGCTAGTGTCTTTCTTATTTTTGTAGTCGTGACCGCATTTGTCTCTTATCGCATCTCATCAACCCTCTCTCAAACCTCAAATTCGGGGACTGGTTTGACTACAAACCATGACCTCTCTTTGTTTTCTAGCCCAGAACACACCCAGAGCCTAGGTATCCAAGCCAGCCATGTCATAACTGACGTTAGAGAAACAGACACTATTATTAACTATAATGAGTTTAAACAAGAAGCTCAAAACATACTGTTCCGTGAAGAAGAGGAAATCATACAGGCGCAGTCCAATCCACATAGTGTCGCGCCTACGATTAGCGCGGAAGGCTTTAGATCTGAAGCGGATAAAACCTTATACCGTGATAGTGAGTATTGAGCCTCAATAGTTGATGGTAATGGTTACCGTATCGGTGTACTGATCGGGCATAAAATCCGTACTCGGGACAGTGACGTATACTGCCTGAGAAGTGCTCGTACCGGTCCCACTACCAGTGATGCCATTGCCAGTCGCGTTTGCTACGTTACCCCATATGGCACCACTAGGACCTGCAGTACGGCGTAACTGATAAGGTACCTTCAACACTAAACTACTGAGATCTAGCAAGCTGTTTTTGAAGGCTTTTAAAAAAAATTGAGGCTTCGCGAACGAAACCTCAATTGGTATAAGTGTTTTATTTGTCCCAAAACGGCTCTTAACCAGTATTGCGTAAACCCGCTGCTAGTGCATTAATACTACGGATTAATGGATCCTCTACGTTAATGTCGTCAGAATCTTCACTGCTCACAGTATCTTGCTGTCTGGCACGCTTTAATAGCTCAATCTGTATATAGTTGATGGGGTCTAGGTAAGCATCGCGCCATTGAAGAGAGGCAGCTAGATTTTGCTGGCTAGATAAGAGCGCCTCTTGATCTAATAACGAGTTTAAGCCTGAGTAGGTTAGGGCGTGTTCATCAATGACCGCTCCCATTATTTGCTCACGCAATGCAGCGTCTTCACATAACTGGCTATAGGCCTGTGCAATATTCATATTGGCTTTGGTAAACGCCATCTCAATATTACTGATAAATACATTAAAAAACGGCCAGTGCTTATTCATCTCTTTCATGAGAGCTTCATCAGCTTTAACGCTATCTAGCGCACTACCGACACCATACCAAGCAGGTAGGGTAAAGCGTGCCAACGACCAACCAAACACCCAAGGAATCGCTCGCAGTGTGGTCTTACTTGGTAGGCCTTTTTTGCGATGAGCAGGACGTGAACCAATATTTAATAAAGATATTTCTTGTACTGGAGTCACTTCTGAATAAAACTGATAGAACCCTTCGGTATGATCGGTCAGTTTACGGTAACGGTGCTCGCCCGCATCTGCCAATCGTGCAAACAGCGCTTCATAATTTGATAACTCAGGAGGTTGCACCACGAATCTGGACGAGCAGGCTTTGAGGGTGCCTGTGATAGCCATAGTCAGTTCAAACACAGCAGTATCCGTATTGGCATACTTGGCATAGAGCACTTCACCTTGCTCAGTCACTTTAATCTGACCATGTAGTGTACCAGCCGGCTGTGCAGCAATGGCTTTGTGCGTTGATCCACCGCCACGGCTGACTGAACCACCACGACCATGGAACAAGCGTGTTTTGATGCCATATTTCTCAGCAATACTATTAATGGTCTGCTGGGCACTATACAACTGCCACGCAGAGGTGATGATACCGCCATCTTTTGAAGAGTCCGAATAACCTAGCATGATCTCTTGTGTGTTATCGGCACTTTGTAGCAAACCACGATACAGTCGATTGTCTAACACGGCAGGCAAGATTTTATCGATATTCTTAAGATCTTCGATGGTCTCAAACAACGGTGCCACTGGCAAGTCAGCGGACAACTGACCTTCGTCATCAACTCTGCATAAGCCTGCAAACCGCATGAGCAGCAACACCTCTAGTAGCTGACTGGCATTATTGGTCATTGAGATCACATAACTACCAAAAGTAGCCTGTCCCACCAGTTTGCGTAGGGTGGCGACCGAATTCATCAATGACAATTGCTCACGTGTTTTGTCTGTCAGGTTATCAGTATAAATAAGCGGCGTACCGGGTTTTTCTAGCAAACGCGTCAACCATTCTTGGCGTTCGGACTCATTGAGGGTTTGATAATCAGGTAGGTTTGATGCACTGGCAAAAATATCGGCAATCACTTCGCCATGGTATGACGACTCTTGGCGGATGTCGAGCGCTGCCAGATGGAAGCCGCAAGTCTTTACTAGGCGGATGATATCGAGTAGTAATCCATCTGCATGCGCTTTGTCATGAGTAGTGACACTTTGGCGGATAATACGTAGGTCTTCTAATAGCTCTTCTGGATTGGCATAGGCGTCTTTTTCAGCCTCGATGTCCGTACCTTTGCTTTGGATACGGCGATTAGTGGCATTGACTTTAGTGAGGATTAAAGAGAGCAATCGACGATATGGCTCGTTGCCATAGTCATCTAGGTTATAGTCAAACACCCGCTGGTCGAGCTCGTCATAGCTTTTGATTTTGGCATATACGTGGGGAGACACGGTGACAATAGTGTCGCTATGAATCAGCTGTCGGCGCAGTTTTTTGAGTAGCACTTGATAGTGACGCAGCACGGTATCAGCATGCATCAATACGGCAAGCTCTGTGGTCTCAAAAGTCACGAAAGGGTTGCCATCCCTATCACCTCCAATCCATGAACCAAAGCTCATAAAGGCAGGTAGCGGATAGTCTGTTAGCTCTGGATAAATATCAACGATGGCTTTTTTGATATTACGATATACTTTAGGAATGGCATTGAACAAGCTGGCATTGAAGTAATGCAGACCATTATTAATCTCATCATATACCAATGGCTTACGGGTGCGTACTTCATCAGAAGACCATAGCAAGTCAATCGTTTGCGCGGTTTGCTCCTTGGCTTGCTCGTAGGCGAAGCTGTTTTCAGACACGTTATTTAAGGCGTCACTATGTGCAAATAGGCTTTGTAAGATATTCATCGTGGTACGGCGCCGCGCTTCGGTAGGGTGCGCCGTAAAAACAGGTGTAAATTTCAGCTGAACAATCAGCTCTTGCATTTGAGCGGGCTCAATATTGCGCTCACGACACTCAAGTAAGGTACGACGAAATGATCCTTCCCAGCTTTGCTCAGATTGCATACGCTGTGCATGACGCTGCTCACGCAAGTAATTCTCTTCACTTAGATTGGCTAGGAAAAAATAGATAGAAAAGCCGCGTATGACGTTTTTTAAGGTTTGATTATCCAAAGAAGCAATAAAGTCGATAAGCTGCTGTTTATGTGCCTCATTTGGCTCACGACGCTGTTGAATAAAGCCTTTGCGCAGCGTCTCAATTGTATCTAGCGTCTGCTCACCAGATTGGCGAGAAATAGCATCGCCTAATAATGAACCCAACAAGCTGGTGCGTTTACGTAATACGTTGTTATCTAACGTCATCTTCAAACTCCTTCTCAAATGAATGGATATAATACTGTGGTTATCTTATGCGCAATATCCTATAGTTTTTTGCAATTTAACATAAATAGGTGAGACCTGCTTAATGTTAATGGTCAATTGTTTGTTTTGTTGACCATTATCATGCTATTGCTTATATTTGGCTTAGTTTTTTTCTGACTTTCTTCATACATCTAACTGGTTTTGGTACAAGTTTGTCCTAATTACGTTCTAGGATTGTCTTGCAATTTATTTACCTCGTAGCTCATCTATATAATCAGCCCAATCTTGCATCATCTGTATCCTAGTATCGATTTCATCGAGTCTGTTGTAGGCCCCGCCATGTGTGTCTTTGATACGATGACCCAGCTGTAATTCTGTGACGATATCTGAATAGCGTAGCTCAGGCTGTTCCATAAGCAAAGTTTTAGCAGATGCTCGAAATCCATGCGCACATTGCACGTCTTTATATCCAAGACGGTGGAATATCTGCACCAGCGTCGCTTTACTAATATAAGCATTGCTTGAACCGCGCATCGAGGCAAATACATATTCCTTATGCCCAGTAATTGACTGAATGTTTCGTAATCGCGTAATCACTTGCGTGGCTAAGGGAACAACTAAGTGCGAGACCATGTCATCGCGTCCTTCGCCTTTGGTCGGAGAGAACGCCCATGTATTAGTATCCCAATCGATATCATCCCAGCGCATCGAGCGCAGATCGATACTACGTACAAACACATAAGGCAATAAGTTCATAGCATCTAACGTGATTTTACTTGCGCCTTTGAATTTAGACATATCTTTTAGAAGCGTCGCAAATTGATCTGGTTTGGTGATGGCAGGCAAGTGATTGCCTGAATTGGCAGGTGCAAGCTCACCACGGGTATCAATCGCCACATTTCTATCGCACAACCCTCGAGCAACAGCGAATGAAAACACTTTTTCAGTATACAAACGAGTGCTCGCACCAACAAAGGTGGCTTGATTGTCATTATTTTGAATTGACTCACACACACTAAGTATCATCTCGCTGGTGATATCGTTCATTCTCAAATCACCAATCTCGCTACACATATATCCTAGACATAAATCCCAAAATTTAAGGGTAGAGTCACTAAATGCGGATCTTTTAGACTTATTTTGGTGGCGACCTGCTGTCTTGTGATCGCGCCATGCTTGTGCAATCTCAGAAAACGTTGCATTTTTGAGGTGTGTGTATCTGTTGACTTGTTCTTTTTGCTGAATAGCTTTAGGGTCAGAGCCTTTGGCGACCATGTTGAGGATAGTCTCGGCTTTGTACTTCACCTCATATAAATCAATATCTTCAACTTTACCGAGCATCATTCTGGGGCGCTTGCCCTCGATATGCGGATGAGAGTAACGCAGGTAGTATTCTTTTTTGCCGTTTGGGTAGACACGAATGCTCAAGCCTGCCACACCTGAGACACTAACTGAATAGTCCTTGTCTCGGTATTCAAGCTTATTGATATCGTTTATGTGATCGACAGCCATAAGGTATATCCGTAAATTTGATTGGGCAGTTGCATAAGGTTAATAACCAAAGAAGAGTATTCTTCAAAAATGTACAAATAGTCATTGGACACCAATATGGACACTGTTATTTGTTCTAAAAATAAAAAATGTCTTATTTTACAAGGTCTGCAACGTTTAATTATCCCCAAGGTTCACTTGGGGATAATTTTACCATATTTACCTATATATCCAGTAGACTATGTAATAATTGAGTTATAGAGCATTTTTAGCCACTATTTAAAGACATAAATTTATAAAAAAATAAGCCAAACGCCTTATTTTGCAAGAGTTACAGACGATTATTTACTAAATCAGTAGCCTTCTGCTTGCATAGAATATAATAAACAGGGTGGTAGTACGGTTCTATGCAAGTAGGAGAGTATATTTTGAGGTCTATATTTTTATCTTTTACCCTAAAAGTGAATAAGTTCTACAAGTGGTAGATAATTAATTACAGAGATCTAAAAATAGCAGTGAGTGTTTTATGGATTACTTACGCCGAATCTATAGAAGATATCAATAATATTTAAATAGGGTAGGATAAATAACAAAGAATAAGATAAACTGCCATCGCAAGCGTTGACTTGATATATTTTATTTCAGACCAAGCAGTGGCATTAGATTGCCAAGAGTTATTAGCCAAAACGGATAACGCTGAGTAAGAGAATAGAGTAATCAGTTAGGAGTATAGTAGGTCGAGCATAAAAGAGCGCTTATAAAAGATTATTGATATTAAGGTGAATTACTATGGAACCAACACAAAATGCTATAGAACATAAACCTGTATTCATGCCCAAAGTCAACAGTGATAATCTGGTAAAAACAGATATGGTAAGAGTTGAGCGGCATGTGGGATTTGCGAGTAGACAAAAGAAAAAAACGATCAATGACTTGCATCAAGTTATTCGTAAAAAGTATGGGTTTAAACAAGTGCTGGAGCTGTCCAGTAAATCGGGCAATAAACTGAGTTTTCTGCTGAGTCCATTTAGCCTACAAATCACTAATGAGTATGATGGCAAGCAGTATAGTGTCGAAAATGCCTTTCAAGCCAGTATGGTGTTTGAAGATGGTGGTCCTTATGAAGACTTGTTGACCGTAGCACCCAGACAGGCCAGAAAAGATGAGCGATTGATGACATCAGGAGAGCTCACTGGTTACGACTACTTCGGTATGGAATGGGGCGTAGAGCCATTGACGACGTTTTATGATTGGCTATATGTGAACGCGCTCAAGCAAAATCCTCATTTGCATGAAGAGGTAATGCAATATCAAGCCTTTACTGATATTACTTTTAATCCTGCAAAATCTATTCATAATGTAGCCTACGCACTGGCTCTGTTTGTGGCACTAAATAAACGTGAGCTGCTCGGTAATGTTGAAGATCCAATGGCGTTTTATGACTTATGCAATGAGTTCAAAGTTAGCAATACTGAGCACCTGTTAGAAGAAGGTTGGGTTTAAGCGCTAGGCTAGCGCTCAATTGAGAATAATAAATAGTTTGAAATAAAGGTTGGGTTGCAGACAATAGTGCTAATCCAGATCTGAATCATTCCGCAAGATATCATTTGCGAAACTGAGACTACCGAGGATGATTCGGTAGTTCATAGTAATGATAGCGATCACTTATTAAATACTTAGAAAGCAGTTGTCGCAAATTTTGCGACAACTTAAGTAATAGAATAGTTTTAACTTATTCTGGTTTTCATGTACTTAATGTACAAAGACCTGAAAACAATCTATGAACCCGATCTTTTTATAGACCTCATTTAACATAATATACATTATGCGAAAACAAACCAACGATTTTAGTAAATGACTGAATAGCAATTAGTCATAATATAATTTATATTCTTTGCCGTGTGTTTTATCTTGGCTCAGTATTTTCAATATTAGTTTGTCCGTTGTTAGCGACAAGTTTCAAGCAAATGATTACGCAAAGTATCGCCATCTTTGTTTAAGATCACGTCTGCAACTTGGCAATTGGCATTCTTATCATCACATGATAACTCATAATAAATATCGCTACCTTGCGCTAAGCTGACGTGAACCAATCCTTTATCAGTTACTGAAAACTTTTTATCCTGCCTATAGTCAGGATCTTGAGAGTTCCACAACACATCATAATCCACATTGCATGACATTTGGTGCTTATCAAAATAATCCTGTTCGAGCTGTATGGCTGCTTGTAAATCATCATCAGCATACTGCTGTAACACGGTAGGATTACTCATACCTTCGTCATCGATGTCTTGTTTATACATCTTGGTGATGGCAGCGATTTTCATAGCGGCTTTTGTGTCATCTATTTGTGTTACATCTGCTATAGCACTACCGACGGTTGTCAGTCCTATGATTGATAGCAATGTTAGCTTTCTATACGTTGACATGTCAGTCTCTACAAGCTTTATCCTATAAGTGTTACGGTCTATTACATCATAGCCATATTAGGACTATGATGTAATATCGTATCATTCAGGTTTACTTACCAAGATCTTGATTACATAGTGCTTTTATATTGTTCCCTTTATCGGTTTCTATGATGATTTGTAGAACTAATTCGTTCATTGCCAAGGACCGTTTCTATGGCTATATTGACCACTTCTTATAAGAAAAAACCTGTAACATTGGCCTGTAGTAGCTTGTTATTAGCTACTTTGACTGCGACTGGTTGCCAGTCTGCCGCTGAGCCCGTCGAAACTACTAACTCTCAGGCTATGAGTAGCCCATCAACAGTTATCAGTACTGATATAAGTCAACAAACCCTTAGACAGCAAGCATTACGCATACAACTTGCATTGGCAAACAAGGACTTTTCTAGGATTACTAATGACATTCATCCCACACGTGGCGTTCATTTTTCCATGTATGCTTATGTACGTCTTGAATCTGATAAAGTCTTTAGTCGCATGCAATATAAGCAGTATTTGAGTCAGTCCAATATTCGCTTTACTTGGGGCAAAAAAGACGGCACTGACGATTTACTCATCACGACACTACCTACATATTTGGATACATGGGTGAATGGTAAAACGTTCGATAACGTAGCCATTAGGGTTAACGAGTCAACCAATAATGGTAATTCAATCAATAACCTAAAAGAAATATACCCACAATCAGAGGTTGTAGAGTTTTATTATAATGGTACTGAAGCATACGCTGGCATGGACTGGCGTGTACTACGCTTGGTATTTGACGAATATCAAGGCAAACGTTATCTCATTGCGGTTATTAACGATCAATGGACGACTTAAAGACTTCAAAGGTGGATACCAAACTTAAGGAAGAATTATCGTAGCGCACTACCCTTTTCTGATTTTTAATAGTATATATTCATTTGAAAGAATGTTTTACTATTTTGACTCGAGAGGCTCTTGACGAAAAAACTTCACCATAATCTCATAAATATCGGGATAAGCATCTACCAGCTTTTGCGGGGTTTCAAAAAACACCTCACTAAGCACCGCAAAAAACTCCGCGGGATTAGTCGCCCCATAGCGATCTAAACCTGACTTGCGATGTGTTTGAAAATCCTCAAAATCACGGCTCATAATCTTTGTCCATCGCGCAGGATCCATATCGGGTTGCATCGGTGGAAAACCATTGGCACGGCCATTCATCATATCGAGTTTATGGACAAACTCATGAATAACCACATTGTGCCCATCGCGTTCGCCTGAATGTTTGGCATCCTTCCACGAGAGAATGACAGGCCCGCGCAGCCATGCCTCCCCACTACGGTGCTGGGTACCCTCATGGACAATACCGAACTCATCTACTGTGCTACTGCTACTCTTATATGAGCCAGGATAAATGATAATAGACGACCAACCAGCATACCATTCAAGACTTAGGTTTAAGATCGGCAGACACGCTTGTAGTGCAATGGACTGTCTGACAGCATCGGTAATCTCAAAGTCATGAGCACCAGTGATTGATTTGTCAGCTAAGAATAAAGTTGCTAAATCAAATAAATGTGACCTCTCATCAGCATTTAGTCGATCTAAGATAACGATACGTTTGGCAGCCTGCACCCAATCAGTATGAGTGAACTCACTATTGTCTAATATACGCTGCTCACGCCAGTCTTTTATAATGCCAAACATAGTCGCTACCCCTATTCTTAAGTTATATATTATCTGTTTTTTATTGGTACTAAGCCTACTTGCAAGCCAAATGGGCGAAAAACTTGATTAAGCAGATCCACACTATAGTTGCCATTATCATTTTCTATATCTGATATCGTCTTGCGCGATACTTTTACAAGTGTTGCAAACTGCTCTTGGCGTACGTTTAATACTTGTACACGCAATATCTTTAATGCTTCACCTTGAGTAAGTATACCGTCTTGTAACTGTTCGACGACGTTGTTTTTGAATACCTTACGTGCATGACTGTCAAGCGGCAGCGCGTTTTTTGATGCACGCTGTTTTTGGTTGTTATTGATGAGTAAAGCCTTGTCTTCATGAATATCTTTATGGTAATTCATAATCCTACCTTTATCTTCGATACGTCTGATAGTGTCTGTTCTATCGGTCGATCTTTGAGTTTCTCAATTATGCAGGTCACACAGTTCATATAGGTCATGTTAATTCAGCAATCGCCATGCTTCTAAATTCTGGGGTAAATAATCAAAACCAATGGCTGGAAAGGATAGAATGCGCTCAGGCACACCCCTAGCAGCTAAGCGCGTCTTTAAATTCAATAATTTTTCTGCTGTGGTTTTAAGCTCGCCTAATAACACTTCAGGCGGTACTACGTCTGCTAGCTGCTCAGCGATTAAATCAAAGCGATAGCGACCTCCTGATTCAAGCTTATCAGGTGACCGTGCATCTGCCGTTTTCCATTTTATGCTGCGCGGTATCCCTTCAGGGTCTGCACGCATCGGTGCAAAGTCGTATATAGGTGTCAGCCAAATCTGATCTGCATCTCGCATAAAAGCATGATTACGTCCATGATTGTCTGAGTTGCCAAAAGCAATATTTAATAAATCGCGCTGTACCCATTCGATGACAAAGGCTTGCTTATCAAAATAAAAGCCCTCATCCACCATGTTTGAGCTTTCAATAATTGCAATAAGTTCATGTATCACTGCATAATGATCCAACATAGCACCAGCACCCTTCTTCAGCATGCTATAAATAGACTCCATCGCAAAGCGCTTATAAGGCGAAGCTGACTGACCTATCTGAATATCAAAACGAGGCAACCACAATGAGGGATACCTATCACCTTCGATTAGCCTCATACCATCAATATCAATCGTCTTAAACCCCATAGCCGTCAACTCATGATAATAATGATACTCTGCACGCAAGATGTCACAGTCTAGACTCGTCCGCTGACCTCGAGGGTATTTGGCCAAATAGTACCTGTCCTCGCTGTCCGCCAGTTGCTGATTATCAATCCAAATTGCTTCGTCATCACGCCAGCGTAATAGTAACTTGGGGGCCTCACCGCCAGCACCCGTTGCACCGCCTGCCATGGCACCCTGCTCGCTTGCATACTCCAAAAAATTGACGTCGCGATCCGTGATGTCAGCCAGCGTAAATAAACGCTGCTCGTCTTGTGTAGGTAGAGGGACAGCCTCTTTGATACGCAAATGACCTATCGGTGCGATAGTTGCACGCCTGAGCAGCTCATAATCTTGCTCTGTCTTTGATAGCCGCGTTAAATCTAAACGTTGCATCCAATATCTGCGACTAGCGCCAGCCGGTATCATGTCATCTAAGACAGGTAACCAACCCTCTGTTATTGTCGTACCAAATAGTTCTACAGGATAATTGATAGATACGGCAAAGTGATTATCAGCTAAAAAATGCTCATAGCTATAATTATCACTGCCTTTATTATCTTGAGACAGACTTGTCGTCTCATCACTATATATAAGCTCTATCAATTCTTTGTCATCATTAAATATTAGCTTAGCAATGTCTTGCCAGCTATCATCAAGAAAGGCTTGTATGGTTAGTGATAAATCAGTCATATCAACTCAGATATATGATAAATATATTACTCATTATATATAGAATTTATTGATTATGAGTAATATATTTATCATATCATACTAATTTACAAATTTATGAGCGTTATATTACTCATAAAACTGTATTATTTTTTACCTTATTCATCCTCTTCTAACCTATCGAATCAAGCTGTACTTCAACCACACGCAGCGCCATTGATTTCCAGTCCAAGTCCAAACCATCAGTAAATACCACATGATGACTGATACTGACGTACCCGTGCACAATTGCCCATATGTCTAGAGCGATTTGCTGACGCTCTATCATACTCGTATCTTCGGATAAGTAAGATCCTGCGACTCGTACCAATTTTGCAAATGCGCTGTCCCGTGCAGCAATGGCTTCCTCTGATGGCTGATAGCCTGCATCAGACTCTCCAAAAATTAGCCGGTAATGCGCTTCATATTTTTCAGCCACGTTGAGATACCCCAAGCACGACTCTAGTACTTGCGCTTTGCTGGCTCTGCCATCATCAGGTATGACATCCATGGCTTCACGTACCAGATGAAACCCCTCGATATACAATGCATCTAATATGCCCTGCTTACCTTGGAAATGACTGTATATGCCGATGGTAGATAGTCCTGCACGCTTAGAGATAGCACGTACACTCAAAGCACTCCCGCCACCCTCCAAAAACAGTTGGGAGGCTGCATTTAGGATTTTAGTTCTAGCGTCCATTAGATTCTCACTATGTCTTGACAATTATAACAGTGTTATTTTAGTATATAACACTGTTATATACAAACAGTTGTTATTAAATATCATGGATGAATCATTACCTTAGGAGCAAGGATGCGATGAGTATTCAACAACTAGAAACGGACTACCTAATTATAGGCAGTGGTGCAGTCGGCATGGCTTTTGCTGACGTATTGCTAGCAGAGACAGATGCCAATATCGTTATCGTTGATAAGCATCATAAGCCAGGCGGTCATTGGAATGATGCCTATTCATTTGTCACACTACATCAGCCATCATCATTCTATGGCGTCAGTTCGCGCGAGCTGTGCGGCGGTACCCTTGATAATATAGGCTTAAATAAAGGGTTGTCTGAGCTAGCGACAGGCGCTGAGATCATGTCTTACTACGATAAAGTCATGCGGCATACCTTTTTACCTAGCGGGCGCGTCCAGTACTTCCCTATGTGTGAGTATCAAGGAGACGGTCACTTTACGTCATTGCTGTCAGGCACTACTCACAAGGTCAAGGTCAATAAAAAAATCATCGATGGTACCTACTTTAAAACCTCCGTGCCAGCAACCCACACGCCAAGTTTTGATATTGCTGATGGCGTCAAGTTTGGTCCATTGAACGACTTACCAAACCTAACTGAACCATGCGATGTTTATGTGGTGGTTGGTGGCGGCAAAACAGGCATTGATGCGGTGTTATGGCTATTAGAAAACCAAATTGATCCCGATCAGATCACGTGGATTATGCCTAGGGATGCTTGGTTGATTGATCGTAAAAACACCCAACCATCACGCGACTTCTTTATGCATACTATTGGGGCACAGGCGAATCAAGCAGAGGCAATTGCTGAAGCTAAAAGTATCAGCGATTTGTTTGATCGTTTAGAGCAAGGTGGCGTGTTGATGCGCATCGATCCAAATGTACGACCGAAAATGTTCCATGGTGCCACCGTCAGTAGTGAGGAGATAAAACAGCTACGCCGAGTCAAAAACATCATACGTAAGGGCCGCATCACTCGCATAGATAAAGACACCATTCATTTTTCTGATACGCATATCCCAACGACGACCAACACTATGCATATTGATTGCTCTGCCCGTGCGGTACCAGTAACAGAGACCTATACCGTATTTCAGGATAACACCATCATCGTACAAAACATGCGTACTTACCAGCCTGTATTTAGTGCCGCATTTATCGCGCACATTGAAGCCAGTTATGATGACGACGCCATCAAAAATAATCTATGCCGCGTGGTACCACTACCCAATCATGACACGGACTGGTTGGTAGGTATCGTGGCACAAATGCAAAACCAGATGCGCTGGTCACAAGAGCCTGCACTACGTGAATGGTTGGTGAACAATCGCTTGGATGGTTTTACCAAGTTGGTACAGCCCTGTGAGAGTAGAACGCCTGAAGAGCTGGCTATCTTGCAGCGTCTAAAAAAATCGATGCCACAAGCTGCTGCCAATATGTCCAAACTGATGGGTGAAGTCATGCAAATCAATGCAGAGCGTCAAACTAATACTACCCACGCCTAAACAGATAGTTACCAAGGAGATAGACATGCGAGAATTTCAAACCAATAAATCAGATTTTTCTAAAGCACGTTTACAGGAAACGCCGGCATGTACCCTCAATGAGGGCGAAGTACGTGTCAAAGTTGATCGCTTTGCCTTTACGGCTAATAATATTACTTACGCTGTCATGGGTAATCAGCTGCGATATTGGCAGTTTTTCCCGCCGAATGGTGACGAGCCTGAAAAATGGGGCATCATTCCAGTATGGGGATTTGGTGATGTTGTGGAGTCTAGTAGCGATGCCCTACCTGTTGGTGAACGTCTATTCGGTTATTTCCCGCCAGCGAACGAGCTGATCATCACGCCCAAACGCGTCACGCAAACCAATCTGATGGATGGTAGCACCCACCGCGCCGAGCTACCCCCTGGTTATAACTTATATCAGCGCGTCAATCACGAACGAGGTTATGATCGCGCCAATGATAACCAGCGGATGCTGCTCTTTGTACTGCATCTAACTTCATTTTGCTTATATGATTTGCTAAAAAGTAATGATTGGTTTGATGCAGAGCAGATCGTTATCATCAGTGCATCGAGCAAGACCAGTATAGGTTTGGCGTACGGTCTGGCCGAGGACACAGATGCCCCGCATGTTGTCGGCCTTACTTCCACCCGCCATACAGACTTTGTCAATTCGATTGATGCTTATGACAGTGTGCTTAGCTATGACACCCTTGAGCAAATTGATGCAACCAAACCTACTGTCATTGTAGATATGTCAGCCAATACCGATATCCTCAGTAGGCTACATAAGCACTTAGGCGACAACATGCGTTACACCAGCAATGTCGGTCTTACCCATTGGGATGAGCCGAGACATTCTGAGGGCATCATTCAAGCGCGTAGTCAGCAGTTCTTTGCACCCAGTCATGTGCAGCAGCGTATGAAAGAATGGGGTCCTGAAGCGTTCAATAAGCGCTCTATGCGCTATATTATGATGAGTATGGCAAAGACCAGTTCATGGCTGACCATTCAAGAGCTTGACGGAGTAGATGGTCTATTGAGTGCTTATCAAGATATCTGTGATGGCAAGATAGATGCTGATAAAGGCTTGGTGGTTGTCATGAAGGATGAAGATTAATATACGTCAAAGTGCCTGTTTATTCGTTACTAATAACTAATTAGCTGCTAATAACATTATATAAAAAAGCAGAGAGCCAATTGCTGCGCTCGCTGCTTTTTTGTGTTGGATCTTTATTGGGAAGTCTCAAGTTAATGTTTTAGAGACTATAACTTCAAGACCTGAGCTGAACAAGCTCAAGGCGCCAAACCTTCCTCTTGTAAGTAATCATGCAGCCCCTCTGCAAACTGACGATACCCTGTAGCATTGGCATGGATTCTATCGGATTTTAGTGTGTCATCAGATAGTACTGCTGACCAGCCGCCTGAGTATAGCGGTATGTCCTTCTCATCAGCCACCTCTTCATACAACGGATTGTCACTTACTTTACCAAATAACGCACTGGCACTTAGGTATGGTTCAGCAATAAGGACGACATCAATATTTGCAGAGTGTAAGGTATCAACCGTTCGCTCAATATTAGCACGCGTCGTATGCAGTACCAAATCAGGGGACTGTTTGGTGATACCTTCTACTCGAGCCAGCACATCGGCAGAGGTATCACCGTTGACACCTGCATTCACCACTTTCCACTGGCTCAAGTCAGCAAGCACGCTAGGGTAAGCTGTCTCTGTACTAGCGCCATAGCCATAGGTGAGTGAGTCCCCAAGCGCTATCACCGTACTACCAGCGGGCAATACCTGGTTCTGTGGTTCACTACTGCACCCAGTCAATCCGATACCAAATGAGAGTCCTATACTCGCCAGCAGCGAAAACCGTCCCCGTAGCTTCATGCCTGCTCCTGTTTCTATACCAATTAAATTAAATTTATCATCATCAAGCTGTTATTTTCTAAAACCTATTATTTAACTCTTGTTGTATGTTACTCAGTAACCGTTGTATAGTTCATACAGGAGATAGACTGCCTGTTGGGCGAAATACAAGTGCTGCCTAGCTTAGCACAGACAGCGTAGTCGTCATAAAGTATAACTTTACCAAGGATACGTGAGGTACTTATGAACAAAAAATCATCTCAATCCCAGTCTCAGAGTCAATCTCAAGAAGACTCTTCAAAAGATCAAACCAAAGAACAAAGTCAGACGCAAAACTCGAATAAAGCCAAAGCCACCTCTGACGCCAGTATAAAAGACAAAAACAAGGATAATGTTTCGGAGCAAGCGCAAAACCAATCACAAAATTCAGCAGATGCTACCCCCTCACAAGCACCCAGCTTTGATGAACTCCAAATAAGCGAAGGTCAGTATCGTCCAGTTGCAAAGGCCGTTGGTGATTGGCTTGATAACATCAATATGGATGCCCTCAATTATCTAAACGAACAGGCAGAAAACATCTTTTACCGCAAAGGGGTTACCTTCACGGTCTATAGCGATGCCAAGAATATTGAACGTATGATTCCGTTTGATATTATTCCGCGTATTATTGCCGCGAGTGAGTGGAAACAAATAGAGGCTGGCTGCAAGCAACGTATTACCGCTCTGAATGCTTTTTTGCATGATATTTACCATGACCAAGCCATTATGAAAGCCGATATCGTACCTGCCAGCTATGTGTATGCCAGTGGCTGCTATGAGCCATGGATGATGGGTATTGAACTCGACAAACCGATCTACTCACATATCAGTGGTATCGATTTGATTCGAGACGAGTCGGGTAAGTTTTGTGTTCTAGAGGACAATTTGCGTACACCATCAGGTGTCTCATATATGCTTGAAAGCCGTAACATATCAGAGACACTACTGTCCGACATGTTCGCTGATACTCCTATTATGGGTATTAGCGACTACCCTAGCCGTCTTAAAGCCTGTCTTGCCAGCTCAACCTCCAAATATGATCCACAAGTCGTCATTTTGACCCCAGGACGTTTCAACAGTGCCTATTATGAGCATGCCTTCTTAGCACATGAGATGAATGTACCACTTGTACATGGCTATGACCTGGTCGTTGAGGACAGCAAAGTCTATATGCAGGGTATTCGAGGTAAGGTACAGGTCGATGTGATCTATCGCCGTATTGATGATCCCTATATTGACCCGCTCGCCTTTCAGTCTGACTCTATCTTGGGTGTGTCAGGATTGATGAGTGCGTACCGTGCTGGCAACGTGGTTATCGTAAATGCACCAGGTACAGGCGTGGCAGACGATAAGAGTCTCTACCCCTTTGTACCAGATATGATCAAGTTTTATTTGAATGAAGAGCCTATCTTACCCAATATCGAAACTTACCAATGCCGTAAACCTGACGATCTTAAGTACGTGCTTGATAACCTAGACAAACTGGTGGTAAAAGAAACGCAAGGCTCAGGTGGCTACGGAATGCTCATTGGCCCAACCTCAACCAAAAAAGAAATCGAAGACTATCGCGTACGCTTGCTTGAAAACCCAGCCGGCTTCATTGCCCAGCCAACCATCTCGCTCTCGACCAACCCTACGGCTGTAAGCGACGGTATCGCGCCGCGACATATCGACTTGCGTCCCTTTATTCTCAGTCACGGTGATGGCACGGTAGATATTGTGCCGGGCGGATTGACCCGCGTGGCCATGGTTGAGGGCTCTTTAGTCGTCAACTCATCACAAGGCGGCGGTATCAAAGACACTTGGATTGTCGATGACAGTCATTCAGAGACTCAGCCAGCTGGCAAGTGTACATCTTTATCATCAGTCGACGCCAATGCGTCAAACAACGTTTCAGGGCATGCAAACTACTATGATCGCGTACAACCCTTGGAAGCAGGTTACGAGAGTTTAGACGATGCACCTATGATACTGCTACTCTCTACCGCCAGTCATTTAATATGGCTAGGTCGATACAGCGAACGCCTTTATCACTATGACGATGTCATGAAACAGCTCATCAAAGGTGATCTCAAAAAATCTCAGGTCAAACATCTGATTAGTCACTTAGGGTTCAATGCCGATAGTGAAGAGTCCCTTAGAGCCATGAAAGTACAAATGGTGTCTGATCTGGAACAAAACATCATTCCCAATATCGTGCAGTCGATTGAAGACAATGTACAAGAAGCCAAAGGTGTCATTGGTAAAGATACGGCTGAGCTCTATAACTTGATTAAGCGTCTATCAAGTGCTGGTACTTATCGCGCCGCGACTTTGCAGCTACATGCGTGTAATGCGGCGATGAAGCAAGAGAATCCGACAGTGACTTGTTTTTGGCAATTAGGGCGTCACTTTGAACAGCTTGAGCGAGCCGTCTTGTTGCAGGAGGACTCAATAGAGATCAGTCTTGACTTTAAGTACTGGATTAATCAATTACCAGAGAACACACGCTGGCGTGAGCTTATCCGCTTGACTAACCAGATGATTCGATCGAAGAAATTTAGTGACTTTGAGCTGATTAGCAAGGAGTTCAACCTCATACTGCGTCAGGGTGTATAGAAGGTGTCTAGCCAATAACTAAGAGTAATTGCTTATTGAGACATACGAAATAAACAAAAAATAGAAAGATGCTATAAGGAAAATGCCATGAAACTTCAAATCAGTCATCAAACCAACTATTATTACGATGAGCTGGCGCAGCGTAGTGTACAGTATATACGCATGACCCCTATGCAAATGCCGCACCAAACCATCCATAAATGGAATGTCATGCTGCCTAAAGTGGCAACCAGCCAAAAGGACGGTTTTGGTAATGACTGGCTCACGCTCAGTCGTAACGAGGCACATAACAACTTACAGATGCAAGCATCTGGTGTCGTTGAGATCAACACCGAAACCGAACGCTTGGAGGACATGGATCATGTCCCCTACCTGCTATTTACGGTACAAACCCCGCTGACTAAATGCTCACAAGCAATGCGCGAATTTGCAGCGCCGTATCTAAAAACGCCTACCCATGACAGCCTAAAATCTATGGCAAATGCACTCATCATGAAAATGCCTTTTGTCAAAGATGTCACGCATGTGGGCACAACTGCTGCAGAGTCTTTTGCGATTGGTGCAGGTGTGTGCCAAGATCATACGCATGTATTTTTGAGTGTCCTACGAGATCAACAGATTCCAGCGCGCTATGTGTCCGGTTATCTGTACGACGATACCGAAAACCATATGGCGAGTCACGCGTGGGCTGAGGTGTGGCTAGAGGGTTATTGGTATACTTTTGATATCTCAAATCAGGCATTCACGCCGAACTCACACGTGTATGTGGCTATTGGACGAGATTATCTAGACACGGCACCTGTGCGCGGCGTACGAATGGGCGGCGGCTACGAAAATCTTTACAGTCTTGTACTGGTCACAAAGCTATCATAGCGTTTGCTATTTTTATTACATTTATTTATTGAGGATACCTTATGACCTATTGTGCTGCCATTCGTCTAAAAGACGGTATGGTTTTTGCCAGTGACACGCGCACTAATGCTGGTGTTGATCACATATCGACATTTAGAAAACTGTATCAATACGGAATTGAAGGCGAGCGCTTCATGGTGCTGCAAACTGCTGGTAGCTTAGCGACATCGCAAGCGGTATTCAACAAACTACAAAACGACATTGATCAGCGTCTTGAGAGTAATCTTAATACGGTCGCCACTTTGTTTGATGCTGCGCAAATGGTTGGTGAATGTATGCGTGAAAAAATGAACTATGCCAAATCAGTCGCCAATTCTAGTCGCGATGGTGCTTTTACCAGCTCATTTATGCTTGGTGGTCAAATCAAAGGTCAGCCCCCTGAGCTATACCTGATTTATCCTGAAGGCAATTGCATCAAAGCCACAGAAGACACGCCGTTTTTTCAGTTGGGTGAAAGCAAGTATGGTAAACCTATTTTGGATCGTTCTGTCAGCTACGACACAGATGTGAGACATGCAGCGCGCGCCTTGATGCTCTCATTCGACTCAACCATCCAATCAAACTTGTCAGTAGGTATGCCTATAGATTTTGTGCTTTATGACAATGACAGTTTAACCTTACCAGTAGGCCGCCGTATCGATGAGAATGATGAATACTTTAATACGATTCGTCATCAATGGTCAGAGGCGCTACGTCGCACTTTGGTTGAACTGCCTAAATGTCCTGATGGTTATTGGGGGTAGTGTTTTCTACTAGGGCGTGCCCTTAAACCCAATTTAAAGACCAGTCGTCATATCCATAAAATCACACCATCAAAAACGGTGCGGTACGACTGTCTTTTGATTGGGCTACCTCTTCTGGTGTCCCTTGAGCGACAATCAGCCCGCCTGCATCACCAGCCCCCGGTCCGATATCAATCATCCAGTCGCTATTGCTAGCCACCTGCATATCATGCTCAACCATGATGACTGTGTTGCCTGCATTGACGAGACCATTTAACTGAGCCATCAGCATGGACACATCAGCAGGATGTAGTCCTGTGGTTGGCTCATCTAGTATATAAAGGGTATCACCTCGCTGGGTGCGTTGCAGCTCGGTAGCAAGTTTAATTCGCTGGGCTTCACCGCCTGATAGCTCAGTAGCCGGCTGACCTAAGCGTAAATATCCAAGCCCAACCTGTAGCAACGCATCTAGGGCACGCAGTATAGACACTTCATCAGTAAAAAACTCATGAGCGGCTTCAACCGTTAAGTTTAATACCTCAGCGATGTTTTTGTCTCGATACGTGATAGCAAGCGTCTCGTCATCATAGCGCTGTCCATGACAGACTTGGCAAGGCGCATAGACGCTTGGTAGAAATAATAGCTCCACACTAACAAAGCCTAAACCTTCACAGTTTGGGCAGCGTCCTTTGGTCGTATTAAACGAAAACCTGCCAGCATCATAACCGCATGCTTTTGCTTGCTCGGTTGCGGTAAATATCTTGCGTACGTTATCGAACAGCCCTGTATAGGTTGCTAGGTTCGAGCGTGGCGTCCGTCCGATCGCTTTTTGATTGATGTTGATAAGACGGCGTATATGCTCCATGCCAGCAACAATCTCCCCGCCTGTGACTGATTCAAACTCTTGTTCAAGCAAATCGGCCTCACCTACTGGCGCCTCTGTAATTGTTTTTTGTCCCAGTGCTTCATTGATAAGATCAACCAGCGCTTGGCTGACGAGGCTTGATTTGCCCGATCCTGACACCCCTGTGACGCTCGTCATCACCCCAAGCGGAAACTCAACGTCTAAACCTGCTATGTTGTTTCGCTCGATACTTGCAAGCTTAAGCCATGCTGAGGGTTGCCTTGTATTAGATTTTGACTGAGCATTAAATGTTTTATCGGCAAAGAGGTATCGACCCGTATGCGACTGCGTGACGTCACGTAGCCCCTCTACAGGACCGCTATAGACAATCTCGCCGCCGCGCGTACCCGCCTTTGGCCCGACATCGACCACCCAATCAGCATGTCTGATGACACTGACATCATGCTCAACGACAAACACAGAATTACCTGCAGTAATCAGCTCATCTAACGCACCAAGTAGTGCTTGCGTGTCGGCAGGATGCAGTCCAGCTGATGGCTCATCAAGGACATAAACGACCCCGAACAGCTGCGAGCGAATTTGAGTGGCTAACCGCAGGCGCTGTAGCTCACCAGGAGAGAGTGTCGGAGTGGTACGTTCAAGCGAGAGATAACCCAGACCGAGCCTTGTCAACGCTTCAACACGAGAGAGAATGTCGCTAGCAATACGCTGAGCGACAATAGCCTTTTCGCGGTTTGGAGTGTTATCAGCGATTTTGGTACGTGCAGTTTTCTCTAGTTTTTTTGCCATATCTGTAAGCGTAAGCTGTGAGAGCTCACCGATATCGAGACTTGCAAATTTTACTGCTAACGATTCTTTTTTTAGCTTTTTGCCGTGGCACTCTGGGCACTCAGATATCTGCATAAACTGCGAGACACGTTTTTTGGTACGCGGGCTTTGGGTAGTGGCAAAGGAGTGTAATATAAAATTTTTGGCACTGGTGAACGTACCCATGTAGTTTGGCTTTTCGCCCTTTTCAATCGCTTCCCGTGTTTGCTCGATATTGTATTCAGGATAGACAGGCACTGTTGGCGTCTCGTCCGTGAACAAAATCCAGTCACGCGTTTTCTTCGGTAATGTATGCCATGGTTTATCAATGTCATAGCCTAGTGTGGTCAATATACGGCTAAGATTTTGCCCTTGCCATGCTGGTGGCCACGCCGCAATCGCACGTTCACGTATAGTCTTGGTGTTGTCTGGAACCAATAATTCTTCGGTAACTTCAAACACACGGCCAATCCCCGAGCAGGTCGGACAAGCACCATCTGGTGTATTGGGCGAGAAAGCATCGGCATATAGTATTTCTTGCTCTGCTGGATAATCCCCTGCACGCGAGTACAGCATACGCAAACCATTCGATATCGTCGTCACACTACCCACAGAAGATCGTACCGAAGGTGTCCCTCGCTGCTGCTGCAACGCGACTGCTGGCGGCAACCCTTCTATAGCATCAACATCTGGCTCATCAACCTGATCAATCAGTCGTCTGGCATAAGGCGACACCGAATCAAGATAGCGACGTTGTGATTCGGCAAACAATGTACCAAATGCCAATGATGATTTTCCTGAGCCTGATATACCAGTAAAGACCACCAGTGCATTGCGCGGTAAGTCAACATCAATATTTTGTAGATTATGAACGCGCGCACCTCTAACCTGAATATTTTCTTGATCGGGGTTATATAGAGCATTTTTCACTGTGCTGGTCTTATTGACCGTCTTTTCTATATTTTTTGGGTTCGCCATAGCGTTATTATTCCTATCAAGTCGTTATTTATTTTTAACGTGCTTAGCTGTCTGTATTCTTAGTTATCTTTATTTGATTAGCAGAAATACTAACACGTACCTATGCAAGACCATGGCTGGGCTTACGTATCAATAGCATAGATAGACAAAACAATAACTCAAACCTTCAAGCGTTTAATAATAAAAAACCCGCATTGATGCGGGTTTTATTTAGTACTAAAGTTAGGATAACAGTGACTTGTAGGTTAAGACACCACCAACCGCATCAACTGGGTACTGATATAACCGCCAAACGTCCCGACGGCATAACCCAAAATACCCAAGAATACACCAACGGGCGCAAGCGACGGATGAAACGCAGTTGCAACAATAGGCGCAGAGGATGCGCCGCCCGTATTGGCATTGGAGCCAACTGCTAAGAAAAAAAATGGCGCCCGAATGAGTCTAGCGACGGCAAAGACAATCACGACGTGGATACTCATCCATAGTAAGCCGATGAGCAATAACCGCCACTGAGAGACGATACCGGCCAGATTGATTTGCATACCGATCGCAGCGATCAGCACAAAGATGAATACCGTCCCTACTTTGGATGCGCCTACGTGGTCAAGGCGACGAATTTTGGTGAACGAGAATGCCACCCCTATCAAGGTGATAATGACTACCATCCAAAAAAATGAACTGGCAAAGCTGTATTGCACTGCCCATTTGTATGGTGCAAAGAAGGCAGCAATTTGTCCGCCAGCAAAGTGTGCGACCCCAACCATGGCGAAACATAAGCCAAACATCACCATCAAATCATTGATAGTCGCTGGGCGGGCATGATCGCGCTCATAGCTCTCGACGGCCTTAATGACTTTATCAATACTACTGGTATCCGCCCTTAAGAATCGATCAATCTTAGCACTATGCTTTGCCATCACCAAAATAGCGAGTAGCCACAATGAGGCGTTGGTAGCATCGACCAAAATCATCATACCAAACAAGTCATCACTGACCCCAAACAGCTCCTTCATGGCCGCTTGGTTAGCTGCGCCGCCGATCCAACTTCCAGCCACGGCAGAAAACCCACGCCATAGCGTATCATCAGTGAACATGGCAGGTGACACCCATTTGGCAATCCCTAAGCTGATAGGTCCGCTGATGATAATAGCGACACTGGCGGCAAAGAACATTGCAATGGCCTTCCAGCCTAAGCCCAATATTTTGGGTACATCCATAGATAGCGTCATCAGTAACAAGCTGGCTGGCAACAGATAAGTGGCGGTAAACCCATAAATTTGCGCGCCAACCCCGTCAGCGAATACCCCTAAGCTGTTTAGGGTTGCTGGGATAAAGCAGCAGAGCACAATACCAGGCAATACCGCATAAAACCGACGCCAAAACTTACCCGGTAGACCCTGAGTATAAAAAACCAGACCAATGATGGCCATGATTATACCAAAGGCCAATGGCAAGTTATCGATTGCTAGATTTGAGGTGGCAGGCATCAACGTGCTCCAAGACAGACAACAGACAAAAGTAAATCAGTATAGACAAGGCAAAAAACTCGCGCAAGCAGCCATCAATGATTAATTTGCTGAATGCTCTTTGATTGAAATAGCAAAACCACAGTAGCCAAAACACTCACTAAGTACCTAAAAGTATGGCAAGACCACATAAAAAAACAGACACGCACAAAAAAGCCAGATAACAAGTATCTGGCCTTTTATTACTATATATAAGCGATCAATGATATCAATCGCTCAATATAACAGTACTACGAGTTGTTACCACGGTTGCCGCCGTTAGAGCGACCTTGGCCACGGCTGTCAGAACGACCCGCTGGACGACCTTGGCTACCGCTTGGACGACCGCGACCTGTTGCAGCGCGCTCACCACGTGGAACACCATTGCTATCGCCACGGCTAGGACCACCAGTACGCTTGCCTTGATACGGCTTACCGCCTGAACGCTCATTTGGCTTGCCAGATGAGTCACGTGGCTTACCTTGATAACCGCTGTCGTTACTAGCACGTTGGCCAGTTGAGGCACTATCGCTTGAACGACCACGGCCTTGACCACCGCCACTAGATTTACCAGCATAGCCACCGCTTGAACGACCACGACCTTGACCACCACCGCCGTTAGAACGACCACGGCCGCGGCCACGACCTTTACCTTTGTTTTCGCTAGGTACGTACGTTTTCTTAGGCTCCATACCTTCAATAACACATACTTCCATCTTACGATCTAAGTAACGGTTGATGGCATTTAGCTGTGGACGATCATCCATGCTACATAGGCTGATTGCGACACCAGTACGGCCAGCACGACCACAACGACCGATACGATGGACGTAATCTTCTGTCTGACGTGGTAAATCATAGTTGATGACGTGCGAGATGGCTGGTACGTCTAGACCACGAGCAGCAACATCAGTCGCTACCAGGATTTTGCATTTACCATTACGCAAGTCTTGAACAATACGGTTACGCTTACTTTGTGGCAAGTCACCATGTAGGAAGCTTGCTTTATGACCGGCTTCTTGTAGCTGTTTTGCCAGTTTTTCAGTACTGCGTTTGGTCGCAGCAAAGATAATGATTTGTTCCATATCTTTATGGCAAACAATCTTATCAAGCAATTTGTTTTTGTGTTCAAAATCATCACAGTAGTACACTTTTTCTTCGATGTGTGCAGATTCTACTTTGATAGAAACACGCTCAGGGTTTTTAGTGAAGCTTGCCGCGATTTTACCTACTGGGCCATCCCAAGTCGCTGAACACATGATGGTTTGACGATCTGTTGGCGCTGCACGAAGGATGTCGCTGATATCATCAGCAAAACCCATGTCTAGCATGCGATCCGCTTCATCAAGTACCAATACTTCTAGGTTTGACAAGTCAACACGACCTGCATTGATATGATCAAGTAGACGACCAGGAGTTGCAACGATAACTTGAACGCCTTTTTTCAAAGCAGTGATCTGACCGTTGTATGGTGCGCCGCCAACTAGTGGTACACAGAACAAACCGCGCATGTCTTTAGAGTAGGTACGTACGCTATCGTGTACCTGCTGAGCAAGCTCACGCGTTGGCGTTAGGATAAGTGCTTTGGTTAGCTTGTCAAAGCTAGTCGCACGGCTCAAACGATCGAGTACAGGAATAACGAATGCGGCTGTTTTACCACTACCCGTTTGCGCTGATAATAGAAGGTCACGACCTGCTAGTGCAAAAGGAATGGCTTGTTCTTGAATAGGAGTTGGATTGGTATAGCCACTGCGATCAAGTGCAGTAAGAATTGGCTTAGCAATGCCAAGATCAGTAAAAGTGACTTTGTTTTCTTCAGTGGCGTCAGTAGTAGCCGCTTCAGTATTTGTAGTAGTGTTTGGCGTGTCAGTGCTTTCGATGATACCGTTTTCAGCGGCAATTGTAGATAAGATGTCAGTCATAAGAATCCTTGGTAAGTATAAGCTGCTGTAAATTCAGCAAACTTGATGCATACCACTGATAACCGTTCACCACGCTGCTCTTATTAACTGACTACCGAACAATATAAAATTATCGATAGCTAGAAACCAAGCCAATAGAGCTTAGCGTCTTTATAATAAATGCGTTCGTGCTGTCTGACGTATTTTGGTGGTAGTGCCGAGTGTCTTATCCTTGCTTGATATACGCTCATTATCGATGCTTTGTCCAAAGCAGATAAAGGCAAACAGCAACCAATCTAGACCCTATTTATGGGGCAGTAGATAAGATATGAGTCAAAAATAACGGATATTGTTATAAAAAGGTTATTTAAGTACACAAAATCATCGGCAACAATTACTTATGGTCATCCTAGACCCAAAATCGCAGGCGATGTTATCAATCTCATAATTCACGATAGCCTGAACTAACGTGGCGACGCAGTATAGCACAATAAAAAATTATATGTACCTATTTCTTCAGATACTGAGTAAATAGGCTTCATATCATCAATATTGAGACTATTAAACAGTTGATCTCATACGATATATGACTATCTGACGACTTTGACATCAGTGACATAGGTCGGTAGCTGCCAAGCACCGCCCGCATCGATAAGTCGGCAAAGTCCAGTGGTGCTCTCGTGACTTTTCTCAAACGCGCGTCCTGTCCATACCCAGTCAACTTTGCTCATACAGTCGCCGATACCGCGTCCTTTTTGTACTGAGCTCAGCTTACCTTTGTCATAGCTTGTGGCGCTGGTCGTCACCAATGTCGGCTTATATGGTTTGCTATCATTGAGGACCCATGCACCGCCACCTGCGTTATAAGCGGCTGTCCAGCAATCATGCTGTGCCAGCAATTGTGAACCATTCAAACGACTGACACGCCAAGGAGATTTGTCCGATAGATTTGGGCAGTCGCCATCTGCATCCTTCATCGTGCTCTTCATTAATGACGCTAATTGAGAAGACTTCATGACAAATTTTTTGTCATTACTCGAATCAGCTTTACCACTTGGCTCTACAAAACGTAATACTGGTACCGCTCTAGGGGGTAGTACGCTGCTATTCGACTTCGCTGTGCCATCACTAGTGATAAAAGCGCTTGGCGTGCCTACTCGTCCTTGGACATCATCAGCTTTTAGCATGACCGCACTAGCGCCTTTGTCTGAAAGCTCCCAGCGTGAGTTACGCAGCGTCAATGTGATCTTACTCGATCTCTGCAGTGCATTGATGAGCGCTGTCACCTGTGCTTGAGTGAGCTCAGCGTTACCTGCCGCTGTAGAGTATGGCTTGGTTTCACCGTAATTTCTGTCATTGATAGATAGGGATATTCGATGACGGTTACCCAACTGCATTAAAGCTTTAGAAGAGCTGTCTCTTGCGCCGCCAAGTTTTACCTTGCCATCCACACCGGCATCTGCCCCTGCACGGCGTGTCAACAATATAGATACGGGGAACTCGCTGTTATTTTCTGCTTGATACCCTGCCAGCCGGCAAGTGCGGGTATTGTCACAGACCACCTGCCAGTCTTGACTGGTAAATTCGGTGTGTGCATGTGACACACTCGCTGTACCGAACAATGCAGCCCCGATAGCGGCAATCATGGGTAAATGCATTTTGTTTTTTGGGCGAGAGACAGAGGCGTTTTTTATTATTTTAGCATCAGACTCCAAATGCCCGTCACTATCCACGTTATGAGCATCACAATTTCGTCCCTTTACATCCATGCGGTGAAAAACCCCATTATCATCACTCAAGCCATTGACGCCCAAATGATCAGAACAGCTCAGCAGTGATCCTGTGTTCGTGTTGTTATAGTCCTTCATAGTCATTACCCATCAATCGAATAAGTATAAACACCTGTCCATTACGACAGTAAACCGCTATCTTAACGTACCAATGTTTCTATCTGTTATTCTAATGTAGCATTATGTAAGCATAAAATAAAGTACACCTCCCTCTTTATATCCATAAATCAGCATTAAAGCAAAAAAGGCTGATAAGTGAACCACTTATCAGCCTTGCTACGATACTTAGACAGCCTACAACGTCTAGGTTAGTTGATTGGCTTTAGCTCCAATGCTATCGCACGTTTGACGGCAGGGCGCTCAGCAATGGCATGAGCCCAGCGCTGTACATGCTTATAGTCTTGTACTTGTAAAAACTCTGCTGCATCGTAAAGCTTACCGAGCACCAACTGTCCATACCATGCCCACACGATCATATCCGCTATATTGTAGTCAGCCTCGTCATTGCCACATAGGTATTGGTTGTCTTTTAGATGAGTATCTAATACATCAAGCTGACGTTTAGTCTCCATCGTATAACGATTGATTGGATACTCTAATGGCTCTGGTGCATAGGCATAGAAGTGTCCAAAGCCGCCCCCTAAGAAAGGCGCACTACCCATTTGCCACATAATCCAAGATAGGCAATCTGCTCGCGCTTTGCCTGGTGATAAAGGCAAGAATTTGTCAAACTTTTCTGCTAAGTACATCAAAATAGCACCTGACTCAAAAAGTGCGATAGGCTCGCCCGCGGTATCTGCAGAATGGTCAACCAAGGCTGGAATTTTTGAGTTAGGGTTTATCGTCACAAAGCCAGAGCCAAATTGCTCACCTTGAGAGATATCAATTTTATACGCATCGTACTCAGCGCCACTAATACCAGCTTCAGCCAGCTCCTCTAGTAATATATTTACTTTGACACCATTGGGTGTGTTTAGGGAGTATAGTTGTAGCGGCGCATCCCCTATCGGTAGCTCTTTGTCATAGCGTGCTCCAGATGTTGGGCGATTGATGCTAGCAAACTTACCACCATTATCTTTATCTTGTGTCCAGAATTTAGGTGGCACGTATTTGTCATTTTGCACATTGTCAGTTGTTTCAGTACTCATAAAATATCCTTAGTGATGACTATTCGTTATTATTCAGCTTGTATTTGCTCTTATTGTTTGGTGACTATCTTCTTAGTCACTCGATAATATGACTGGCTGGTAAGACTTTACTATAACGACAACCTCTACTGACATTAAAGTCCTATCTTGTAATCAATGTTGCGATTCCATGGCTACCATGACGTTAGCCGACTAATAGATACCGTATGGAAAATGCTATAGCGCGCCACATAGTCTATTAGCAGGCTCTGCTATCGCCTCCGTTACCTTGAGTCACTTTTATTATCATTCAGGCTTTCTTATACTACTCAGCTTGTATGGCGCACTCTGATCGCAAACCTACGATCTTTCCTACTTCATAATCAGACCCCTAATGGGATTGACATGCTAACGCTTACCCCGACACAAGATAAATATCTACCCTATGTACTGGCGGTAGCGCTGTTTATGCAAATTTTAGACGCCACTATCTTGAATACCTCATTACCGCAAATGGCGCAAGCATTGGGTGAGTCTCCCTTAAAGATGCAGTGGGCAGTCATCAGTTACGCACTGACATTAGCGATTTTTATTCCTATCAGCGGGTTCTTAGCAGATAAATATGGCACCCGTCGTGTGTTCTTATCAGCGATTGTGATCTTCTGTATTGGCTCAGTACTGTGCGCCGCCTCGCCTACCCTAGATTTTTTGATTGGTTCACGGGTGATACAAGGTATTGGCGGTGCGATGATGACGCCCGTTGCTCGTTTGATATTGGTGAAGTCATACCCACGCAATAAGCTGCTCACCGTCATGAACTTTGCGGTCATACCAGCGTTGGTCGCGCCCTTAGTAGGACCCGTACTGGGCGGCTATATCGTGCAGTATGCCAGCTGGCATTGGATATTTTTGATTAACATACCAATGGGGGTAGCAGGGTTTATCATGGGCAAAAAACTGGTGCCTGCTTTATTTGAAGATACCAAGCGTCTGGATTGGACAGGGTTTTTACTGTTTGCCGCTGCCGCTTGTGGGTTTACGCTTGCCGTCGAGTTTGGTTCACATACAGGGCGCGGACTTTATGGCTTATTATTTGGTTTGGGTGCAAGTTTATTGATGGGCGCCTATGTCTGGCATGCCAAGCGACGATCAACGCCTCTGTTTCCCTTGAGTTTATTTGATATTCGCACCTTTCGTATTGGAATTACTGGTAACCTATTCACCCGCCTTGGTATCAGTGCTGTGCCGTTTTTGCTACCGCTACTGCTACAGGTGGTGTTTGAATATTCACCCTCGCAGGCAGGGTGGTTGCTCGCCCCCATTGCTGTTGGCGCTATCGGTATTAAGCCTTGGGTTAGCAAAATTATCCAGCGTTTTAGCTATCGCAAGGTTCTGGTATACAACACTTTATTTATGGGCTCTCTCATCATTGTATTGGCGCAGTTTAATGATGCCTCGCAGTGGTTGTGGTTTATACCCATACTAACCATAATGGGCGCTTGTAACTCAATGCAGTTCAGTGCAATGAACACCATTACAATCGGTGATTTGCAAGGAGCGCAGACCAGTAGCGGGAATAGCTTGATGGCGGTCAATCAGCAGTTGGCTATTAGCTTCGGCATTGCTTTTGGGGCAGCGGTACTAAATATCCTGCGTGAGCGCTTGCAAATGGATACGCTAGTCGCCTTCCAAACCACTTACTGGATATTAGGGATCTTGACGATACTATCAGGGTTATACTTTTTGCGCCTAAAACCTGAGGACGGTCGCGGCTTATATTGAATATTAACGATAACGGTTCTAAAAATACACATCGTTAAAGGTCGTTAAAAGACAATGCTGTCAAAAATCATGTCATAGATGACATCATTACTTTTAAAGGCAAAGCGTACACACATAAAAAAGCCAGCGTATCACTGGCTCAAAACCAATAGTACGCTGGCAAGTTCATATTACGCCTATCTATAATAATGACCTAAGGCGCGTCATCATCGTTGATCTGTGATTGGATATAGCGCTCTGCACCAATACTCTCAATCAGATCTTCTTGGGTCTCTAACCAGTCCTGATATTCTTCGTTACCATCTTTCAAAGTGACCAGTAGTTGACGAGAGACATAATCAGACTTTGTCTCGCATAGAGTGATGGCATCAGTAATAATACTAAATTTTTGCTTTTCTAAACGCAGGTTGCAATCGATGACCTCTGGCACATCTTCACCAACCAACACTTTACCCAGTTCTTGTAAGTTTGGCAGGCCACCTAATAGTAAAATACGCGCAATCAAATCATCTGACCACTTCATCTCAGCAATAGATTGCTTATAGAGTGAATCGTTAAGCGCCTCTAATCCCCAGTGACGAGCGATACGCGCGTGCAAAAAATACTGATTGATTGCAATCAACGACTGCCCAAGCACTTTGTTTAGTGCGCGAATAACTTCTTTATCCCCTCTCATTACCTCTCTCCCTTTCATATTTATACTAAATGCTATGGTGTTTTATTCATGTCTATTATGATATCAGACAAGATTAGGAGTCACCTCAGCCATTTGGCTTTGTAGGTAATTGGGCAGACCAATCATATCAATCAAACGTAGCTGCTGCTCTAACCAGTGTGCATGATCCTCTTCCGTATCTTTTAGCTGCTCAACCAACATCTCACGCGTGACATAGTCATGCTCTGCTTCACAAAGCGCGATGCCATCTTTTAAATGCTGCTGTACTTGGTACTCTAAATCTAAATCAAGCTGCAACATCTCAGGAACAGTGCTACCGATATTGATTTTATCGACTGTCATCTTAGGGGTGCCGCTCAGCATCAAAATACGGCGGACAATCGCCTGTGCGTGCAGCGTCTCATCATCCATTTCGTGATGGATACGATCATATAATTTGCCGTAGTGCCATTCAGCATACATCTCTGAGTGGATAAAATATTGGTCACGAGCGGCAAGCTCGCCGCCTAGCAAAAAATTCAAATAATCAATAACTTTTTGGCTACCTATCATAATGCGTACTCCTCTATTTATTTTTTGCACTTCACCTTATATTCACAATTAAATATATAAGGACAGCATGATTGGTAAACTGGTCAGTAAAGAGCAAAGTCAACAAAACATCTTACAATCTTAGACAGATATAGTAGCATACAGGCGCTATATAGCATGTAATGTTGTGAACTAAGAATAAGATGCTAATTGAGAATTATAATTGTCTACAATTGCTAATCAGGATACTTGATACAAGTCTGTAGCAAGTAGGTCGGTGTATCAAAGAGGTTATATGGACGCTTGCAACCTACCCCTTATGTATAATGAAAGAGTAAATGCAATATATTGAATATATATTTTTATGTTGGAAATACAATAGCTTACGCTAAATATACTTAAACCGCATATGCTAAAACATCGAGACTGGCATGATGCTCGTCCAAGTAGTCATTAACCATAGGCTCGCAGCATCCACAGCACGTTGCCACATCTAGAGTGTCTTTTAGACCATCAAGGGTATCGACACCAGATGCAATAGCTGCCTTGATTTGCTTTTCTTTTACGTTGTTGCAGATACATACGTACATGAACGGGCTCCTCTGAATACCACTACTTATTCGATGAATCACGATATGCAGTATAATAACGATAACTATTATCATTTTCAATAACATTTAACATCTTTTTTTAGTCGCAGCAGTATTACTATGTCTTTTTTCATCTATTTATGTAAGTGGATATAAGCGTGCATGTAACCGAATATTGTCGAAGGTAGTGAATTAACGATGAACTGTAATTTTGCTTATTTTTTAATCGATTTTGTAGATGACTGCTGTTATATTGAACCCCTATAAACGAAGCCCATTGGAATTTTCCTATGTCTGATAATAATTTTACGATACGACCTATTGATTTGTTTAAAGTCTTATCTGATCCGACACGCCTAAAAATATTTCAAATTCTTTTCAAAAAAGAAACACGTTGCGTGGGCGATCTAGTAGACATGCTTGATCAGCCGCAGCCCACGATATCGCGGCATTTGAACCATTTGAAAAAATTAGGTATCTTAAGCTGTGTACGTGACGGTACATGGATGTGGTATGAGGTCGCTGATGATTTACCAGAGTGGTGTCAAGAGATCTTAGACATCACTTATGATCAACTTGCCCCAAGTGATATCGACAAAGACGAGTCAAAACCTGCTTAAGTATCATAAAGGCGACGGTTCAGTTCACTGTAGCTAAGATGATGAGAGCAGCCAATAAAAAAGCCTACATAAGTAGGCTTTTTTATTGGCTCGTCAGCTGCTTATGTCAGATCTAAGAAGTCACTGATAAACGCATTGGCTGGCTGATGTATCAGCTCCTCTGACGTCCCTACCTGCTCTACTCGCCCTTGGTTCATCACCACAATCTCATCTGATACGGCGCGAGCTTCTTCCTGATCGTGAGTCACCATGATGCTTGTGATACCGAGCTCATGATGGATGTTTTTTAGCCACGTACGTAGCTCTTTACGTACTTTGGCATCTAGCGCGCCAAATGGCTCATCAAGCAGTAATAGCTTTGGCTTTACAGCGAGTGCGCGCGCTAGTGCAATACGCTGACGTTGACCACCTGATAACTGATGTGGATAAGCATTGGCCACTTGTGGGAGCTGTACCAGATCTAGTAGCTCTGCCACACGCTTATTGATATCCGCTTTACTAGGTCGCTCATTTTTTGGTAGTAGTGTTAGACCAAAGGCGACATTGTCTGCGATGTTCTTATGGCGAAATAGCGCATAGTGCTGAAACATAAAACCAATATGGCGCTTTTGTACAGGGGTATTGGTGACATCTAACTCATCAAACAATACCTGCCCAGAGTCAGCATATTCTAAGCCTGCGATAATACGTAGCAACGTGGTCTTACCGCAGCCTGAAGGACCTAATAGCGTCGTCAACTTGCCAGTCGGTACAGTGATATTGATATTATCTAAAGCCGTAAAGTTACCGAATTTTTTATTAACGTTGCGAATCTCAATGCTCATAATCGTATCTCTTATTATGTCTTTTGTCGTATCGTAGCAAGGTACTGGGTAGCTACTATGTCAGTCCTATTAACACTGCCAAGTTGGATATCGTTGAATCGCGTTACTTATCACTTATCAACACTCTCAGCTGTTGCAGTCGTTGCATTGGCACTTACTGGTAGCTCAGGTGCACTCGCTAAACGCTCAGACTTTGCAAACTTACGTTCTTGCATTTTGGTCATGACTTGCTGAATCAATAGCGTTATCAAGGCAAGTGCGGCCAGTAAGCTCGATAAAGCAAACGCAGCAGTAAAGTTATAATCGTTGTAGGCAATCTCAACCAATAGCGGCATGGTGTTGGTCTCACCGCGAATATGACCAGATACAACGCTGACAGCACCAAACTCACCCATCGCACGCGCATTGGTCAAAATCAAACCATACAGCAGTGCCCATTTGATATTAGGCAGTGTCACATGCCAAAAAGTCTGCCAACCACTCGCACCTAAGGTTAACGCTGCTTGCTCCTCAGAGTCGCCTTGGGTTTGCATCAGCGGTATCAACTCCCGTGCGACAAAAGGAAAGGTCACAAATAGTGTCGCCAAAATGATACCAGGTACGGCATAGATCACCTGAAAGCCCATACTCTCAAGCCAGCCACCGATTGTAGAGTTCAGACCGAATAGCAGCACAAACATCAAACCGGCAACAACTGGTGATACTGAGAACGGTAAATCAAGCAGTGTGGTCACCAGCTGCTTGCCTTTGAACTGGTAGCGTGTGACCAACCATGCAATCGCAATACCCATCACCATATTGATCGGCAACACAATGGCGGCAGTAATCAACGTAAGCTTGATGGCTTGCAATGCTTCAGGATCAACCAATGAGGCAAGATATAACTGCCAGCCATTTTTGAATGCTTCATAAAACACAGCCAATAATGGCACCACAAGCATCAAGACCATAAACAGCACGGCAATAACAATAAAGGTGCGGCGTATCCATGGGGAATCTTTAGTCGCTGCGTTTTTTTGGTAGTCGTAGCTATTGGATATTTGCATATTAGCGAGCTCCTACACGGCGCGACAGTTTCCACTGCATGATATTAATGGTCAACAAGATAATAAACGATATGAGCAGCATAAATAGTGCGACCGCAGAGGCGCCTTGAATGTCAAACTGCTCAAGCTTACTGATGATAATGAGTGGCAAAATTTCAGACTGCATCGGTATGTTGCCAGCGATAAAGATAACCGAGCCATACTCACCAGTCGCACGAGCAAACATCATACCTGCACCCATCAGCAAGGCAGGCAATAACTCTGGCAAGATCACTTTACGAAATGTCGTGAGACGATTGGCACCCAAAACCGCAGATGCTTCTTCAAACTCGACTGATAGCTCAGCGAGTACTGGCTGCACGGCACGAACGATAAAGGGAAAGCTCACGACGACCAGTGCCAACCAAATACCTATTGGCGTAAAGGCCACCTGAATATCAAACTTGGCAAACCATTGACCAATTAAGCCATTAGGCGCATATAGAGTCGCCAGTGAGATACCTGTTACTGCCGTTGGCAACGCAAATGGAAGATCGACCAAAGCATTGATGAGTGACTTTCCCCAAAACTCATAGCGAACCAGCACCCAAGCGACCAATGTACCAAACACCATGTTGGTCAGCATCGCCAAAAACGACATCCATAAGCTCAGTTTGATAGCAGCAGTGACCTGCGGCTGAGTAATGGTATCCCAAAACCCAGTCCACCCCATCTGGGTTGTGGTATAGGCCATCATGGCAAACGGTAGGACTACCAATAACGACAAGCTAAAGACAGTTATACCCATGCTCAGACCAAACCCAGGTAGCACATTGCGCTGACGCAAACGGGTTAGCCAACCCTTTTTATTGGCGGGTTTACTGGCAGAAGAAGATGTTGCACTCATAGTGATGTCCTATTGCCTAACTGGTGGTACTTAGCGAGGGTGCTCACCGTAAGACCATTATTACTATTGTTATAAAAATTATTATTGGTCGGCTTATGATATAAAGGACATAGTGCGTACGACCATGTCCTTTATGGGGTGCTTCATAACTAACTGTCGAGCTAATCAATGTCTAGCGCAGTAGCGGCTCTAAATCATTGACTAACAATTACTGCGGTGCATTAATCGCTAGCTGGTCAAACACACCACCATCGCTGAAGTACGTGCTCATGATCTCGTCCCATGTGCCAAAGGCATCGTTCGGACGGAAAGTTTCAACTGGCGGCAGTTTATCGCCATTTTTTTCAAGAACGCTTTGGACACTAGGGCGCAAGTATAGGTCAGCTGCTAGCTGCTGAGCAGGCTCACTCCACAAGTAATCAAGATACGCTTTGGCAGCGTCTGTAGTGCCCTTTTTATCTGTTACGGTCTTCACGACAGCCACAGGGCTCTCTGATTTGATTGAGTATTTTGGATACACGATATCGACTTGACCAGCACCGAAATCAGTCGCTGCTAGGTTTGCTTCGTTTTCAAAAGTGACCAAAACATCACCGATACCGCGCTGTACGAAAGTCGTCGTTGCTGCACGTCCGCCATTCTCATAAACTTTGACATTTTTTAGCATGTCTTTGACGTAGCCTTTAGCTTTTGTTTCATCTTCATTAAAAGCATGTAGACCATAACCATATGCACCTAAGAACGCATAACGACCGTTACCTGTGACCTTCGGATTGGCCATGACGATCTCAATACCGTCTTGGGTCAAGTCTTCCCAGTCTTGAATATTTTTTGGATTGTCTTTACGTACCAAAAATACGATTGTACTGGTGAACGGAACCGCATTGTCTGGGAATTTGCTTTCCCAATCTGACTCAACCAAGCCTTTTTTCTCAAGTAACTCAATATCAGAGCCTTGGTTCATAGTAGCAACATCTGCTTGTAGGCCGTTAGCAACAGACAACGCTTGCTTGCTTGAGCCGCCATGCGATTGCTTAATTAAGATATCGCTGTCTGGGTTCTCAGCTTTATAGTGCTCAACAAACAATGGGTTGTAGTCTTTATAAAAGTCACGTGCCACATCGTATGAGACATTCAGTAGCTCAATGCTCTGCCCTTCTGCTGCCGTACCATCAGCGTTAGCAGCCGCATCAGTCGTCTCGCTATTGCTACAGCCAGCCAGACCAAGTGTCAAGGCAACGCCAGCAATACTTAAGGCACTAAGAGTTTTACTTTTTTGTTGATAACCGGCTACGTCTGTCATAAATACCTCAAAGATGTCTGTTGTGTGATGCAAGTATGCTAACAGTGCCATCTTATTATGTTTAATGATGAATATGCGTATGTTATTGCCAAAAGGGAATAACAAGCGGACAATTCTAAACATATCAATAATTTATCACACTACGAGTTATGTATAACTGTTGGTTTAGCAATGGACAGTGTTGCTACTGGCACAAATGCGATCTGCCTTACATATGCCTTCTTGTATGTACCTTAGTAATGATAGGCAAGATAGACAGTTCTACAAATTAGATAATCAGCGGCTACTTGCTGCTCGTCTTGGTGCTCGCCAGCTGATCAAAACGGCCGCCATCGACAAAAAATCCATCCATAATTTGGTTCCATGAGCCAAAGACCGTCACAGGATCAAACGTCTCGATATCAGGTAATGTATCCTTGTGAGTGGCTAGGACTTGCTCGTTACTTGGGCGCATGTACATCTCTGCCATGAGCTCTTGTGCAGGCTTGTCCCATAAACCTTTCAGATAAGCATTTGCCGCTGCCGTCTTACCTGATTTTTCAGTCACTGCCGTGACCACTGCTACTGGGTTGGCGATGGTAATAGAGTAGCTTGGATAGACGATATCGACCTGACCTTTGGCAAACTGCTTGGCTGTCAAATGCGCTTCGTTTTCAGTCGTAATCAGCACATCCCCTAGGCCGCGCTGAGTGAAGCTGGTAGTTGCTGCACGCGCGCCATTGTCATAAGTGACTACGTTTGCTAGCAGCTTTTTGATAAAGCCATCAGTTTTAGTAGGGTTTTCGCTGCTCTTTTCTTTAAATTGATGCAGCCCATAGCCATAAGCACCTAAGAACGCATAGCGTGCCGTGCCACTGGTCTTGGGGTTAGGGATAACGACTTCGACATCATTACGTGCCAAATCTGACCAGTCTTTAATGTTTTTTGGATTGCCCGTACGAACCAGTAGCACCATCGTACTGGTATAAGGGACAGCGCCATTGGGTAACGCTTGCTGCCAGTCAGTGCTGACTAAGCCTCTCTCGACCAATAAGTTCATATCGGTTTCTTGATTAAAAGTCACCACATCAGCCTGCAAACCATTGGCCACGGACAGTGCTTGCTTACTTGAGCCACCATGTGATTGGTTGACCTTTACCTCGCTGTCTGGATGGGATTTGAGATAATCAGTACGAAATAGCTCATTGTAGTCTCTATAAAAATCGCGAGATACGTCATAAGAGACATTGAGCAGGCTAACGTCTTGTGAGTCGTTATTGCCAGCTGCGACGGCATCATTCTGTGTGGCTTCAGTTGGGCTACACCCAGTCATTATGGCCGCTGCAGTAATGATACTGCTGATACCAAGAGTCTTGGCGGATAGGCGACGGTCACTCACGAACTGAATGTTTGTTGTTTTTTGCATGAGATTCTCAGTAAAGGTAATAGAACGTTTGTGCCAAAATAATTTTCACTATGAATGACTATTTTGGAGGACGTTTTTATTTTTGGGTCTTGGGGAGGATGAAAGCTATGCTATCAGCATAAATAGCAAACGCTTAGTGACGAATTCGCTTATCGAATAGTGATGTTGGCATAAGTGCTGTCAGTCTTTGTTTGACAGCATGAGGAGTAAAAAAAGGTACATCACTGCTGGCAGGTTTATTCAGTAGACTATAATTTGGGTAATCGGTACCATTGTTTGTATACGATAAGGTTTTCAGACCCTAGTAATTTGAATCTTTACCTTTTTACTCGACCAAAGGCATTTATATGACTCTTTCGTACCGTCGCTTTTATTCTGCTGGTAGGCTCATGATGATCACCTCTGCCCTTATGGCTTTAATAGGCTGTAACAACATGTCGCCTACTATGAATAGCGCTAATCAAAGCACTATCAAATCAGTAATTAGTTCAGTAGATGAAGTTTTTGCAGACAAACTTTCAGCGGATTATGCTTCTGCAGACTACGATAAACGTGCTCAAGGCTATGACTGGGTTGGCGTAAAGGTACGAGCAGAGAGTGATCAGCAGATTGATATTAAAGTTCGTTCACGCAGCGATATCAAAAAACCTACTTGTCACTTCGATGGCAAGGCGATACTCATGGGGCAAGATGCCGCTCACGGTACGATTTTTCAGGCACAGGTAAATGACAGCACCGCCTTTTTTCAATTTAAAGATGACACTCTCACCATCGACAGTACAGACAAGTATGCACTGAACTATTTTTGCTCAGGTGGTGGCTCGCTTGCTGGAGAATATAAAAAGTTGGCAGCAGGTCTAGAGATCTAATAGTCAGCGCTGGTGTTTGGAAATAGTAGAAAAAAAGGTGCCAGACCATAAGTCTGACACCTTTTTTATAACTGGTTTCGTACGCGTTATTTATACTGATGATCAGTCGTTATACCGCAGACGCCCCTGTTAATTTAACTTCAGCACGTTCTTCGCGAGCGATACCGGCGTAGTAATCACGCAAAATCTGTAATACTTCTGGACGACTAAAGTTATCTGGCACATCCATGTCTTCTGATAGTGCTTTACGCAGTTTAGTACCTGAGACTTTAACGTGCTCAGAGGCATCGTGCGGACAAGTCTTGTCAGAGGCCATCGCATTACAAGCATTACACCAGAACGTCCAGCCAATTTTTAGTGGTTGGGTGATAAGGTCATCTTTACCAACATGTTCAAAAATCGTTTGTGCATCAAACGCACCATAGTAATCACCCACACCCGCATGGTCACGGCCGACAATCAGGTGGCTACAGCCATAGTTTTGACGGAATAGCGCATGCAGTAGCGCCTCGCGTGGACCGGCATAGCGCATGTCTAACGGATAACCCGCTTGGATAACAGTATCTTGTCTAAAGTAATTATCGATTAGCGTTTTGATGGCTTCTTGACGGACTTCTGCTGGGATATCGCCCGGCTTTAGCGCGCCTAGTAATGAATGAATCAATACACCATCACAGATCTCAATTGCAATCTTGGCCAGATATTCGTGTGAACGGTGCATTGGGTTACGCGTTTGAAATGCCGCCACTGTCTTCCAGCCTTTAGCATCTAAAATTTCGCGTGTCTCTGCGGGCGTTTTGTAGATCTCTGGATATAGTGTTGGGAACTCGCCTTCACTCAATACTTCAACGCTACCGGCAATATTGACAGCTTCTTGATTCAGTACTTGCTGAACACCTGGATGCTCTGAATCGGTAGTTGTAAATACTTGCTGGCACTCGTGCTCTTTATCGATAGTGTAGGTTTCTTCTACTGTCAAAATACCCATGACTTCGCCATCTTGAGCAACTAAGGCTACTTTGTCACCTTGACTCAAACTGTCCGCAGTCTCTGTTGGCGCAGATAGCGTGATAGGAATTGGCCAAAACAAGCCTGCGTTTTCGCCGCTTTGCAAGCGCATGTTGTCTACCACGCCCTGCCAGTCCGCTTGATTCATAAAACCATTTAGTGGCGTGAAGCCGCCGATACCGAACATGATCAAATCACCGCGCTCACGTGAGCTGAGGGTAATAGATGGCAATGTGCTGGCAAGCTCTAACGCTTGAGCACGTGCATCATCATTTAATAGTAAAGGTTTAAGTACGTCACTACCATGTGGCGGAACGAGTTTTGACTGGGTCGGAGCTTGAGTTTGAGTCATATAATTTTTAAAACCTCTTAAATAAAAGAATGGTCGAAGAAAATAAGTTGCTGTAAAGTGTCGCTTATATAGGTAGCTGCTAGCAAAAAATAGTGTAATAGTCGTTAGAGGAGTAATAACCATCAGGCATTGAATTTGATACGCATAGGCTACCTAACTTTCGTTATGAAAATTTATGCTGTGTTTGGATATGGATATGTCTGAAAGGAATTTATGATTCTGAGTGCAAGCTTATATCATGTATAGCTGAATTATGCGCATTGCACCCGGCAATAAAACCTATTACACACGCAAATCATTTTCGTCGCTGATTTTAAAATTAAAAACAAAACTGAGATTACGTCATGTATCAATATAATTACGCTGACCAGACTTTGGTAGAGGAACGAGTTGCCCAGTTTCGCGACCAAACTGAGCGATTTTTGGCAGGTGAGCTGCCAGAAGAGCAGTTTTTGCCACTGCGACTGCAAAACGGCCTTTACATCCAGCGTTATGCGCCAATGTTGCGTATTGCCATTCCTTATGGCTTACTTGCCAGCTATCAATTGCGAAAATTGGCTGAGATTACTCGCAAGTATGACAAAGGCTATGGGCACTTCACGACCCGTACCAATATTCAGTTGAACTGGCCAAAACTAGAAGACGTGCCAGATATCCTAGCTGAATTGGCATCGGTACAGATGCATGCCATCCAAACTTCAGGCAACTGTATCCGTAATACCACAACGGATCCGTACGCTGGTATTCATAAAGAAGAGATTGCTGACCCACGTCCTTACTGTGAGATTATTCGTCAGTGGTCAACCTTCCACCCTGAGTTTGCTTTTTTGCCGCGTAAATTTAAGATTGCTGTGATCGGTACCAATGATGACCGCGCAGCAACGCAAGTACACGATGTCGGTTTACACGTAAAAACCAATGATGACGGTGAGATTGGTTTTGAAGTATTGGTTGGTGGCGGTCTTGGACGTATTCCTGTCCTTGGTAAAGTTATCAATAAATTCTTGCCACGTCAGCATTTGCTGAGCTATTTAGATGCTATCTTGCGTGTCTATAACTTGCATGGCCGCCGTGACAAAGGCAGCAAATACAGATCACGTATCAAAATTTTGGTCGAAAGCATGGGCGGTCCAGCGTTTGCCAAATTGGTCAATGCTGAATGGGAAGCCCACACCAAAGATGGCCCACTTACCTTGACTGATGAGAACTTTGCAACAGCGACTGGTTTCTTTAGTGAGCCTGACTATGCATCGTTCGACGCACTACAAGTACAGTCTGAGCTACAACAGCAACTAAACGCTGATAAAGACTTTGCCAATTGGTATAACCAAAACACCGTAGCGCATAAAGTAGCAGGTTATCGTGCAGTCGTAATCTCGCTTAAAGCGGGCTTGGTTGATGGTAAATACGTACCATCTGGTGATGTCAGTGACTCGCAAATGGATGCACTAGCTGATTTGTCTGATAAATACAGCTTTGGTGAGCTGCGTGGTACGTATCAACAGAACTTAGTATTCGCTGACGTACAGACCAACCATCTTTATGAGTTATGGCAGCAGCTATCTGACCTACATTTAGCACGCGCAAACATCAATACCCTAACAGATATGATTGTCTGCCCAGGTTGGGATTATTGCTCGCTTGCCAATGCAACGACGCATAACATCGCTGAGCAAATCGAAAAGCAATTCGATGATCTTGATTATCTGTATGATTTAGGTGAGATTCGTCTGAACATGTCTGGCTGTATCAATGCCTGTGCGCATCATCATACAGGCGATATCGGTATCTTGGGTGTTGATAAAAAAGGTGAACATTGGTACCAGATCAGTCTTGGCGGTAACTCTAGCGATGATGCCAAACTTGGCAAAATCTTAGGCAAATCCGTCCCTGCTCTTGAGGTCGCCAGCACCATACAGCAGATCGTTGATGTGTACGTGGACTTACGTGCCAGCACAGACAATGACGTCGAGAGTTTCGGTCAATTGGTTGAGCGCGTTGGTATTGATCCATTTAAGGAGAAGGTCTATGGCTAATCATCATATTTTGGACAATCATGGCGTAGACATTAGTAGCCAAGACACCTGGCATGTACTCACTACGAATGATCTGCCTGAGAGTATCGTATCGACTAATATCACGTTGCTTGAGCTACTACAAAAGCAAGAAAAGCCTGATGTGATCGTACCGCTTACTGACCTATTAGACGAGTCAGGCGCGCAGGCTGGTGGTCTGATTAAAGAGGTTTATGAGCTGATCGTACAGCACAGTAGCCGACTTGGATTATGGGTTACCGCCGATACAGATGCTGATGCACTAGAAGGCATTAGTGAATTACTATCAGCGCAGGCATTGATTGTTATTGATGTGCCTAAGTTCGCTGATGGTCGTCACTTTAGTTTTGCACGCACCCTGCGCCAAATCGGCTATACAGGTGAGATTCGTGTTGCTGGTGCGTTTGGCCGTGATCAAATTGCTTATATGTTACGTGTGGGCGTTGATAGCTTTGTATTGAGTGAGCATGACCTAGAAGCTGATTCTAAATTTGGCATTGAGCAAGCCTTTACAGCGCTTGCTAGCAGCTATGATGGTCGAAGTGCTTCGGATTTACCGATGTTTGCATCATCAGAGCCATCGGTCGCATAGTTGTCGTATTAACTACAAAACTTTATATTCATCACTGATAATTTTATATTAATAACCATTAAGGAACGTATTATGAGCCAACTACACCCAAACCTAGATATTGACCAAGCCAACCAAGACTTGCAAGGTAAATCACCTGAGCAAATCGTTGAGTGGGCACTGACTCAAGCAAAAAATCCAATTATCACCACCAACTTCCGTCCATACGAGTCAGCGATTTTGCATTTGGTTGCTAAGCAGCGTCCTGATATCACAGTATTGTGGGTAGACTCAGGCTACAACACAGATGCAACCTATCAATTTGCTAACAAATTGATCCGTGACCTTGATTTGAATGTTGTGACCTATATCCCAAAACAAACGGCTGCCCACCGTGACGCGACCATGAACGGTATCCCAGGTATCGATAACCCTCAGCATGACGAGTTCACTGAGCAAGTTAAACTTGAGCCATTCCGCCGTGCACTAGATGAGCTAAAGCCTGATGTCTGGTTTAACGCGATTCGTAAAGACCAAACTGAGTTCCGTCAAGGTCTCGACGTGCTTAGTTTGTCAAAAGACGGTGTATTAAAAGTAGCCCCATTGTTTGAAAAAACAGATGCTGACTTAGATGTCTACTTAGAAGATAACAACCTACCAAACGAGCATGACTACTTTGACCCAACGAAAGTAGAAGAAAGCCGTGAGTGTGGTTTGCATACTCAGCTATAGTAAGCTGCTTGCTGTAGCGATTGTTTGTTGAACAATGGCTACAGCTATATCAATAAAAAATCCCGCTTGGCTCTATGAGAACCAAGCGGGGTTTTTTTGCCTTAATTTATCAGTTACTTATACTGTCAGCTATTCCTGTTTTTAGATAAAATATGAATTTATATCCCAAAAACGAATATATTAATGCCAATTCACTAGGTGAGAGTATGCCTGTGATACCTCATAATGACGGCATTCCTTATACCTTCTCCACCCTTTATAATAAACAATTAAATATATGGTGACGCTATGAACACCTTCCCGCTATTTTTTAAATTAGAAGGCCGTAAAGTGCTCATCGTGGGCGGCGGCGAAGTGGCACTGCGTAAAGCGGACTTGCTCAGCCGCGCTGGCGCGTGCATTACGATTCTTGCGCCAGATATCAGCCATGAGTTACAAGCTTTGCTAACGGATGATAAACACCAGTTTATCTACGAGAACTATAATAAGCACTATATGTTAGGTGCACGCGTGATTATTGCCGCGACTGACGATGAAACGCTGAACCATGAGATTCACGCAGATGCAACTGAGCTAAATATCCCAGTCAATGTGGTCGATACGCCGCCATTGTGCGATTTTATCTTTCCAGCCATCATTGATCGTAACCCCATTGTGATTGGGATTTCATCAAATGGTAAAGCGCCGGTATTGGCACGGCTATTACGAGCACGCCTTGAAACCTTAATCCCTCAAGGTTATGGCAAATTGGCTAAGCTGGCTGGTGATTTTCGCAGTGAAGTAAAAGCCAAAATACCGACGCTCACTGGCCGTCGTCAGTTTTGGGAGCGCGCGTTTGAAGGTCAGGTCAGTCAGCTCATGTTTGCAGGTAACGAGACGGAAGCTATTGCCCAATTACAAGCTGATTTAGACAGTGCTGCCGCTGCTATTCATCATAAAAACCACTCTGATACCCCAGTAAATACAACGCCTACGCTATCGGATGATTCAGACAAAAAAACACCTCCCGTGGGTGAAGTCTATATCGTTGGTGCAGGTCCTGGTGATCCGGAGCTATTGACGTTTAAAGCGCTGCGTTTGATGCAGCAAGCAGATATTGTCTATTATGATGCCTTGGTATCGCCACAAGTGCTGGATCTTTGCCGCCGTGATTCTGATAAAGTATTTGTCGGTAAAAAACGCAGTAACCATACGGTCGCTCAGCTTGGCATCAATGAGTTGTTGGTCAATAGCGCCAAAGAAGGTCGCCGTGTGGTTCGTTTAAAAGGTGGTGACCCCTTTATCTTTGGACGTGGCGGCGAAGAGATCGAAAGCTTGCGAGCACATAATATACCCTATCAAGTTGTACCGGGTATTACTGCAGCTAATGCCGCTGCTAGCTATGCTGGTATTCCCTTAACTCACCGTGATCATTCACAATCCGTGCGTTTTGTGACAGGGTTCTTGAAGGCTGGCGCACCCAACAGCAACTTCAAAAATTTCTTGAATACGGATGAAACCGTCGTGTTTTATATGGGTTTGCATTCGCTGGCACGTTTGACTGAAGGCTTAGTTGACGCTGGCCGTAGTAGTGATACTCCCATTGCCATCGTCTCTAATGCCAGCATGCCCAATCAGCAAGTACTGACAGGTACGCTTGCAACGATTGTTGCCAAACAAGAGGACGCTCAGCTGCCCACGCCTGCCCTATTGATCATGGGAGATGTGGTTAGTCTGCATCATGATTTGGCTTGGTATAACTTGCAAAATCAGCAACATAGTGATGCTTTGGCTAAGAATTGGCTGCGCGGAGGAGTCACAGGCGAAGCTACTAAACAGCCTATAGACCAGCAAGCACATGCACTATCGATGGTAGCAAACCTCGCGATGCAGCAAGAGGATGGACCCGAGCAACTGATTATTGATTAGCCTTTCCTTACTATGTAAAGCTTATCAGCAAAAAGATTTTTCTTTATAACTATAAAAAACCCTGCCAATCATCTATTGGCAGGGTTTTATTTTGGCAACAGAGAAAATCCCAACGATTCTTGCTAGAATGAAAGCTACCTAACCCCTATTCTGACGTTTAATAATAAGCCGAACTATGCCTCCATCTATTGCTCCTAAATATACCTCTACTAAACCTTTAAAAATATTGCACACGTCTGATTGGCACTTGGGTCGACGTCTATATGGTCGTCTGCGTTATGAAGAGTTCGAGACGTTTTTACAGTGGCTAGAGGTTACCATTAGCACACAGCAAGTAGATATATTGATTGTCGCAGGTGACATCTTTGATACCATGACACCCAGCAATAAAGCCCAAGCGCTATATTATGAGTTTTTGGGTAGGGTCTCGCGCTCGTGCTGTCAGCATGTGGTCATTGTCGCAGGCAATCATGACTCACCGACGTTTTTGGATGCGCCAAGCAATGTACTCAAATTTTTGAACGTCCATGTGATAGGCACAGCTTGTGATGATTTAGAAGATGAAGTACTGGTCTTAGGTGATGATGATAACAATCCTCATTGCATCATCGCCGCTGTACCCTACCTGCGTGATCGTGATGTACGTAGCAGTAGCGCTGGCGAGTCTGCAGATAGCAAAGATGCCAATGTTATCAAAGGTATTCGCGCCCACTATGATGCAGTAGCAAGTATTGCAAAAGGACAGCAGGCAGAATTAATAAAAACTCATCAACGGCATATCCCTATCATTGCCACAGGTCATCTATTTGCAGCAGGCGGCAAAACAACCGGCGACGATGGCGTGCGTGATCTCTATGTTGGCTCACTTGGCAAAATCTCTGCTGATATGTTTGATGAAGGTTTTGATTATGTCGCCCTTGGGCATTTGCACGTGCCGCAGCGCGTTGGTGGCCGTGAGAGTATTCGTTACTCAGGTTCACCTATCGCCATGGGTTTTGGAGAGGCCAAGCAACAAAAACAAGTGCTACTTATACAATTTGGAAATTCTGAATCTTTTGATAATGACAGCTTAAGTCTAAACGTTATCCCTCAGCTTGCCAGCACAGACGCTCCTGTCCAAACCGCAAAAATTGAAAAGCCAATAGAGAAAACAGCTAAAAAAGTAGTTAGCCAAGTAGAGCTGTTCATGGACGATTTGTTTGGTTTTGACGAGCCAATAGAAGATACAGAAGCAGAAAAAATAGTGATTCCCAATGGCACTTCTACTCAGCAAGATCAAAGCAGTCAAACAATACCTGCTAAGACTACCACTGCCAATAAAATGCTGCACCATAATGAGGGCAATCAGATGCAAGTAGTTTCCCTACCCATTCCAAAATTCCAACAGCTGGCGCAGATATCTGGTGACCTGCCTATAATCTCACAAACGATAAAATCGCTCACTCCAGCTGAATCTGTTTGGTTAGAGGTAGTTTATACGGGTGACGAGATTGTGAGTGACTTACGTGAGCAAGTACAAGCGATGGTAGATGGCTTGCCATGTGAGGTGCTAAAAATTAAAAACACCCGCACTTATAATAAAGTGCTTAACCAACAGCAAACCTCTGAAAACTTGCAAGACTTAAATGAGATGGATGTGTTTGAGCGCTGCTTGACGATAAATGATGTGGTTGAGTCACAAAAAGACTCGTTGCGCGATGCCTATGGTCAGATACTCTATAATCTACGTCATGAGGACAAACAGGCGGAATGATATAAGGGATAAATCATAAGCGTACTTCTATTTTCTATCTTTCTAAATTTTCGCAGCTGCTGCTATCACTAATAATAAGACACCTCCATGCGCCTAATCGAACTCAGACTCAAAAACCTCAACTCTCTCAAAGGTGAATGGCATATTGATTTTGCTGATACAGCATTTATCAATGAAGGTATCTTTGCTATCACAGGACAGACTGGCGCTGGCAAGACCACCATATTGGATGCGATTTGTTTGGCGCTATATGGTGAGACACCAAGAATTAATAGTTTTAGCAAAAGTAGTAATGAAGTCATGACGCGGCAAACAGCGGAATGCTTCGCTGAAGTCGTGATTGATTTGAATGGCGAGCAGTACCGTTGCCGCTGGGGACAGCGCCGTGCTTACAATAAAGCGGACGGCAATCTGCAAGACGCAACTCATGAAATCGCTCAGATACACGTTGATGATCCCTCAAAAGAGGACGAGCTGCTAGAAAGCACCTTAAAACATACCAAAAACAAAATCATTGAACTGACTCGGATGGATTTTCAGCAGTTCACTCGCTCCATATTGCTCGCTCAAGGCAGTTTTTCAGCATTTTTGAAGGCAAAAGCCGATGAACGCGCCGATATTTTAGAAAAAATTACAGGTACTGATATTTATGCCACTATCTCAGCACATGTCCATGATAAGAAACGCACTGAGGAAGAAATCCTCAACAAGCTACAATACGGTTTAGATGGCTTAGCACTTTTAGATACTGTAGAAGAAAGTCAATTAAGAGCCGAATTGCAGTCATCTCAAAGTGTTCAAAATACGCAGCAGCAAGACATTCAAAATTTGGCAGAAAAAATTAAATGGCTAGATAGTGTTGCAGAAGCAAAAGAAAAACTGAGTAGCTATCAACGCAATCTTGATAGTGCCCAGCAAGCGCAGCAAGATTTCATCCCTAATGCCAAGCGTTTAACTGCCGCCAATATGGCGTTGGAGCTTGATAGTCAGTTTAGCCAGCTGACTCATAGCCGCGACAACCTAAAACGCTTGCAAGATGAGCAGCAGCAGATAAATCAGACATTACCTCAGCAAAAAGACCATCAAAAACAAGCCACCACTCGTCTAGAGTCCGTACAAGTCCGAGTGCAAACGGCTAGCAACGTATTACGGGATACTCTGCCCGATATTGCAAAGGCGCGTAAATTGGATACAGACATTGCGCAGAATAGGTACGCTTTAGAAGAGACTAAACAAAGACAACACGCTTTATCTATGAGCACTCAGCATTTGCGTCAAGAAATAAACGATCATAAAAAGTCAGCTGAACATAATCAAACTCAGTTAGTAGAGGTAGAAGGTTATCTCACAAATAATAACGAGCTTAGCGACATTGACAGCGATATTGCTAATTTTGAGAGTTATTGCAAACATCTAAAGTCATTGCTACAAGACAATGTTGACCTAAACATCAACAAAACTAGCCAGCAAAGCGATATAGAGCAGTATCAAAGCCGTCTTAAGACCTTGCATGAACAGCAAGAGAGGCAAGTAATCGAAGAACAATCGCTGCAAACCAAGACCACAGCATTGCAACAAGAACAAACCGCTTTAACTGAAGTACAATCTTTATCTGAGATGCGGAATGAACAAGAGCAGATCGATAACCTCAGTCGTCAACTTGAACAAATGGGGCTGAAAGCGGAGCAGCTTAATGAGATTAGTACACATACCAAAAACATAGATATCACGCTACCAGTGATAAAAAACGAGCTAGTAGAATTGATTAACATCATTGATGATACAGTGTCTGCTATCCACGCTGCTAAAGATAAGCGGCAAGACAAACAAACACAGCTGTATCTACTACAAAAAGTAGCCACGCTAGAAAGTCACATTGCCGATTTAAAAGACGGTCAACCCTGCCCCCTATGTGGATCGCTTGAGCATCCTTATCGCACAAATCATCCCCACGTTGTGTCAGATACCGAAGCGGAGCAGATTCAGCAGCATATAACAGATTTAGACACCACCATATCCAATTTGGAAAACCGATTATCTGCGCATCGTATCAGTCAGGCGACCAAACAGCAGCAGCTTGAGCAGCAGCAAGATCAGAAAAAATCGCTACAAGATCAAGCACAAAAACTAGCGGCTGATACCAATCAGTCAATCCGTTTGGTGCTTGATGGAAGCTACTCGCCATTTATCGCGGCAACGATACCGCCATTGCAGCAACGTGAGCCACAGGTAAATATACTACCTCTATTAGAGCGTATTCAGCATCAACTTGTAGCACGTAGAGCGTCCCTAAAAGAGACTCTGCTCAACTATGAAACGCTTGGAGAGAAGCTTGCTACCATACGCGATGACATAAGCGTGCTAGCGCAACAACAGCATAAGCTGGCAAGCGACATTAGTGAGATTGAGACGGATATCAAAATTAAGTCCGCGAGTATAGATAATATTAACAAAGAGGTTCACGATAACTTCTCCAAATTGGTAATTCTCAAGAATGATATCGTACAGTTGTTAACCAAATATACTGCGGGCAGATTTCAGTCAGAGTCGCTAGCACAGATACGTACTTCGCAGCTCACTTTATCCCCTCTGATGGATAGTATTGATAACCAGCTCATACTAAGTGAGGCGGATTGCCATACGCATATCAATACATTTCGTCAGCAGCGTGCAGCATTACTCAGTATAAGAGATGAATTCAATCAATCTAAAGAAACGCAGCACACGCTGACGACAGCACTAGGTCGTCTAGACATACAGATCGATACCAAACAAACCCAGTTGGATAACAACCAACAGGAGCTTGATAAGCTGGTTAAGCTCGTGACTGAAAAGACAGAGACGCTTGAACAGCTAAAAACGAACAGAGAAGATGTTTTTGCTGATAAAGACCCTGAAGCAGAAGAAAAGCGTTTGCGTGAGTCGTTAGAACAAGCGCAAATTGAGCAAACCTCTGCACAGCGGCAGCTCGATAACTCTGAGCTTGAGCTTAAACAATTGCTTAACAAACAATCTCACGTGACTGAGCAAGTGACTACCGTAATAGGTGCGCTCAATACTCAAGAGGACGCTTTTAAATCAATACTTGCCGCCTCCAATTTCATCAATGAAACGGATTTTGCGAATGCGCGCCTGCCCATTGATGAACGTAATACGCTCAAGCAGCAGCAAGAACGTATTGATTATGCGCTAAAGCAAGCGCAGTCTTTATTAAAAGAAACACAGAAAGCATTGGAAGATAAGCAAGCTAACCCGCTGACAACAGATGACAAAGAGACACTCACTCAACAGCATACTCAAGCACAAGAAGCGTCTAATAAACGCATTGAAGCAATTGGCGCTATTAGTCAGCGACTAAAAGACAATGAGGACAAGAAAAGCACCCAACAGGCACAGATAGAGGCCATCAATGCTCAAAAGGATAAGCTGCAAGTGTGGCAACAACTACACAAATTGATTGGCTCATCCGATGGCAAAAAGTATCGCACCTTTGCACAGGGTTTGACCTTTGACCTCATGGTTAATCATGCCAATACTCAGCTGCAAAAAATGAGTGACCGCTATCTGCTAGCGCGTGATGATGACAGCCCACTTGAGCTCAATGTCATTGACAACTATCAAGGCGGCGAGATTCGTAGCACCAAAAACCTATCAGGCGGTGAAGGCTTTATTATTAGTCTTGCTCTAGCACTCGGACTATCACAGATGGCCAGTCAAAACATTCGCGTGGACTCGCTATTTTTGGATGAAGGCTTTGGGACATTGGATGAAGAGTCTTTAGATATTGCGCTGGATACGCTGACTAATTTGCAGCAAGAAGGGAAATTAATTGGCGTGATATCCCATGTGCAGGCATTAAAAGATCGTATTTTGACCCAAATCAAAGTAGAAAAGCTCTCAGGTGGATTCAGTCAGATAACAGGACAAGGCTGTCAGCGAATCGCGAGCTAACGTTTTGTTATTGCACGCGTCTCATAAGGCAAAAATAAAAAACCACCGAACATTGCGCTCGGTGGTTTTTTTGAACATACGGCTATTTTGTGTTTAGTGGCTAATCATTCAGCTACTCGTTACTTAGTAGCTGATTATTTGGCGACTAGTTACTTAGTGACTACTTAGTGACTACTTATTTAGTTACTAGGCCACTCAGCTCACTCATCAGTACGGATAGTGTTGAGAGACCAATTTGAGCGTCTGCATCGTCACTATACATATCGTCAAGCTTCTGCATTTCTGTAGTGACCGCTGCCAGTTGGTCAACGTGTTGTGCTCTCCACTCACTAAAGGCTTGCTTGGCATCTGGTTTTGATAGTATTGCATCCATCAGTAGGCGCAAGCTGCGTGACAGCTCATTGACTAGTGCATGACGTGCACGGCGATCCCAGTAGTCTTGCTGTGGTAAATTGGCAATATTGTCCATCATCCAATCTAACTGCAACACTTGATAAGCTTCGAAATACAAAGTTGCGATCTCATCGACAGGACGCTCATATTGCTCAGCAAGCAACGCAGCATCAAGCGCATCGACATGATACGGTAGCATTGCAAATAGCGTAGCATCGTTATCAGACAGCTCTTTTTGCATTAAATGCTTGGTATCTTCTTGCAGATATTGAGCAAATTGCTGCTCGATAAAGCCACTTGGTTTGGTCAGTTTTTCAACACTGTCACTAAAGCGGCTAATCATATCAGCGACTTGCAGATTTTGCCCAAAGGCATTGATAAACCAGACCACACCGCGCTCTAATGAATCACGTAAACGCAGCTCAAGGTTCAACAGCAGTGTTGCATCTACCTGATTATCTAGCGCTTCTAGTGCCTTCCAAGCGCGCGATACATTAAATACATCGCGGCTGATCACATAACCTCGGACGATGGCTGCCAACGATTGATCAGTTTCTTCAAATAGACGGAATAGCGCCTCAATACCTAAGCGGTTGACCACGCTATTGGTCAAGTAAGTACTGATGATCTCACGATGCAAGCGGTGTTCCGTCATCTCATCAAAGAAACGCGAGGCAAGCTCATCTGGGAAGTACTTACGTAGCTCATTAATGAAGTATGGATCATCTGGAAGATCGGACAATAACAGGCTGTCATACACCCACATTTTGCCATATGCCAAGACAACTGCCAGCTCAGGATTGGTCAGTCCACTATCTGTTTTTTGACGTTTTGTAATTTCTTCGTCTGATGGTAGATACTCAATCGCACGATCAAGACGCCCTTCACCCTCTAGCATCTGAATAAAGCGCTGATGATCACTTAAATTAGCAGCGGCTCTGATATGACTTAGCTCAATCGCTTGTGGCTGCAAGTAGTTCTGACGTAACACCAGTTCTGCTACGGTATCCGTCATACTCTCAAGTAACTCATTACGCTGTTTGAGCGTCATATCACCTTGTTCAACTACTTTACCCAGTAGGATTTTGATATTAACTTCATGATCCGAGCAGTTAACGCCGCCTGAGTTATCAATCGCATCGGTATAGACACGACCACCATTTTGGGCATATTCAATGCGGGCTTGCTGAGTAAAGCCTAGGTTGCCGCCTTCGCCAATGACTGCGGCGCCAAGCTCACTACCATTCACACGCAGCACATCATTGGCACGATCACCAACATCTGCATGTGTCTCATTCACGCTTTTTGCATACGTTCCAATACCGCCATTCCATAGCAAGTCCACTGGCGCTTTGAGTAAAGCACTGATCAGCTCATTGGGGGTTAACGTATCAGCACTGATTTCAAAGAGAGACTTCATCTCAGGACTGATCACGATGGTTTTGTCTTGGCGAGAGAAGATACCGCCGCCTTGGCTGATCAATGAGGCTTCATAATCTTCCCATGATGAGCGTGGCAACTCAAACAAGCGTGCGCGCTCAGCATATGAGGCTGCAGTATCTGGATTGGGATCAATAAAAATATGCAGATGGTTAAAGGCAGCAACCAGCTTAGTATGCGTTGATAGCAGCATGCCATTGCCAAATACATCCCCGCTCATATCACCAATACCGACCACAGTGAAATCATCACGGTTTTGAATATCTTTGCCTTGCATACGGAAATGGCGTTTGACTGACTCCCAACCACCACGCGCCGTGATACCCATCGCTTTGTGGTCATACCCTACTGACCCACCTGATGCAAAGGCATCATCGAGCCAGAAGTTGTACTCTGCTGCTAGCGCGTTGGCGATATCAGAGAATGTCGCAGTGCCTTTGTCCGCAGCAACAACTAAGTATGGATCGTCCTCATCATGGCGTACCGTGTTGGCTGGCGGGACAATCGTACCATCAACGATATTGTCTGTGACATCAAGCATACCACGCAAGAATGTCTGATAACAGGCGATACCTTCGGCTTGGAACGCCTCACGACCATCGGCCATGCTTTTGGTTTTGACGATAAAGCCACCTTTAGAACCAACAGGCACAATCACTGCGTTTTTGACCATTTGTGCTTTGACCAGACCCAGTACTTCGGTACGGAAATCTTCCATACGATCTGACCAGCGCAGACCACCACGGGCGACTTTTCCGCCACGCAAATGCACGGCTTCGACACGCGGAGAGTAGACAAATATCTCAAACATTGGCTTCGGTTTTGGCAAGTTTGGAATATCTGCGGCCAAGAACTTAAACGACAAACGATCTTTGCGCTGACCATCGCTATCCACTTGATAGAAGTTAGTACGCACCATCGCATTGATCAAATCCAAGTACCAGCGCAAGATACGATCTTCGTCTAGGCTATCGACATCTGCTAGTGCAGCAGTAATTTGCTCTTGAATTTTCGCTGTTTTTTCTTGGCGCGTCTCATCACTATATTCAGGATTCATGCGCGCATCAAACAAGCTGCCCAATGCCACACTGATATCACTGTTTTTAACGACAGTTTGCTGAATATAAGCACTAGAGAATGGCGCACGAGCTTGTAGCATGTAACGAGACAATGCACGTAATACGACGACATCGTAAGTGTCGAGCTTGGTCGTTAGGACCAATTCATTGAACGAATCGCTCTCAACACGTCCCGCCCAGATTTGCTTGAGGCTGTCTTCGAACTGACCACGCACGACTTGCATATTGACCGTATCGACATGCTCTAGCGTCAGCTCGTATTCTTGCATCCAGATAGGCTGCTCTGGTAAATCAAACTCATAAGTTTGTGCTGAGATAACTGACACACCAAAATTTTCAAGTATTGGTAATACTTTAGACAAGATAACAGGCTGCTCGCGACCGTATAGCTTTAGGTGAAGTTGGTTACGTGCATCGCCCGTCGACTGGTATAAATGCCAAAGCATCGGGTTCTCTGTAGTCAATCCAGCCAAACGCTTGGTATCCTCGACGGCAGTACGCGCATCAAAACGCTCTTGGTATGCCGCGGGAATATAATCTAAAAAGCGACGACTTAATGCATTGGCTTGTTGCTCACCGACATTGTCGAGTAGCATTTTTTGGTAGTTATCATCCCATGACTGCATGAGTGCTGACAATTTGGCTTCAAGTGTCGCGATGTTAACGTCATTCACTTGACCGGGCACAGTACGCACATGGACATGTACGCGGGCATGCGCAGATTCATTAAATTCAGTCGTAAACCCTGATGACATGCCGTTGTAGGCATCTTTTAGGACGTTCTGTACCTTAATGCGTAGCTCCGTGTTGAACTTATCACGCGGGATATAGACTAGGCACGACACAAAGCGCTGGTAATGATCGATACGGCTAAATAGACGTAGGCTTTTCTTATCTTGTAATTGGCTAATACCTGAGACAATTGGGTACAGCTCTTCGACGCTGGCCTGGAACAAGTCATCACGTGGCAAGGTATTGATCACATGCATCATCTTATGATGAGCATGACCATCACGTGGCAAGTCTGCCATAGCCATAATCTTATTAGCTTTTTCACGCAATAGCGGAATTTGCTGAACTGTCAGCTGATACGCTTGTGACGTTAGCAGACCGATAAAGCGATACTCACCAACCAACTTACCATTATCATCAAATTTATGGATACCCAAAAAGTCCATATATACCGAGCGATGGATCGGTGATACACGACTTGATTTGGACAGCATCAATACGCGCGGTTCAGTCAATAACTGCTTTAGCCCTTTAGGTAGTTGACTAAAGCTCTCTGACAACTTGTCTTGTTCAGAGCCGCGTAACAGACCAAGTCCACTATTGCCAATGGCAAACAGATCTAAATTGGTCGGTTCGCTTACTTCGATTTCGTGACCACCTTCTAAGCGATATTCGCGATAACCTAAGAATATAAAGTGGTCATCTAATATCCAATCCAAGAACGCTTGAATTTCTTGCTGTGAATAAAACACTTCTGGTAATGGTTTGTTAGACAACTCAGCTTTGATGTCATTGAGCTGAGCACGCATTTGTTTCCAGTCACCAACGACCGTATCAAGCGTATCGATTTTAGACAGCAGCATTTGCTGTAGAGCATCCAAGTCTTCATTATCTTGATAAGCGATTTCACAGTGAATCAATGATAAATGAGAGGTTGCACTTTCATGTGCGCCTTCAACATAGGTAATCTGACCGTCATCATCACGCTTAACACTAACGATGATGTTGTACGTGCGGTGCACATCGATGCCTTCAGCCTCAAGGCTCATCAAGATGGTATCGACTAAGAACGGTCTATCATATGCGACGATTTGAATCACCGTGTGTGAGCTATGAAAGTGTTGCTCTTCCGCCAATGGGTTAAATACGGCTAGCTGCGGCTTGCTGCAATCATAGGCTTTGAGCAACGTAAAATGATGTAGCGCCATGCCCGCCAAGTCAGCATTGCTAATCGCCTCTGCAGTCTCTTGATGCAGCGGCTGATAGTAGCTATGAATAAAATGATCAAATAGTGATTTGTCTTTTTGTACATAGCCGGTAGCAATATCGCTTATCTGGCTAATGCGCTCTTTTGCGATACTGAGGGAGTTTGGCATTGTCCTTCGTCCTTTTTATAGATTTGGTTTGTCTCTTTATTTATGTTTATCAATCCGTATCAACTGCTTTTATTGCACATTTCTTTTCACAGAATCGTTGTCAAAAATTGCAATATAATGGCAGTGTGTCCAGTCACGTGACTTATTATTTTATAACTTCTACAGATTTTCTCCTTTTTCGTTCTTATTTTTATAAATATGTAGCAATCAGGATGTAATCCTACTATTACAGTGAAGTTTAACGCACCTGCGGCGTTAGCTAAAGCGTACAACATCATTTCATGAATCAGTGATATGTCGATAACCTTTGCTAATGAGACAATGATGACGCAGCCAGTAATATTCAAGATTAAATGCTGGCACGTGGATACTCATAGTAATCAAGACTGTTTTTTTGTTAGAATATGTCGACATATTTACGAGCGTACGACTAGCTCATTATTAACTTAATGCTAAGGGCAAACGGTATGATGAATATTTTGGTGATTGGCTCAGGTGGTCGCGAACACGCACTGGCATGGCAGTGTGCAAAAGATGACAATGTCGAAAATGTCTATGTCGCTCCAGGCAATGCAGGCAGTGCACTTGAACCTAAATGCCAAAACGTCGTCTTAGCGTCTGCGAACGCTGATGCGAGTGAGCATGCCGCTGTCATCGAATTTTGTCAAAATAATAGTATTGATATGGTTATTGTTGGACCAGAAGCACCTTTGGTTACAGGTATCGTTGATGCCTGCCGCGAGGCTGGTATTAAGGCATGGGGCCCTACTGCTTACTGCGCGCAACTAGAAGGTTCTAAAACCTTTGCCAAAGAGTTTATGGAGCAGAACCATATCCCAACAGCCGCTTATCAAGGGTTTACAGAGGCTACTGCGGCTAAAGCCTATGTCGATGAGCAAGGCGCACCCATCGTGATCAAAGCGGATGGACTTGCCGCTGGTAAAGGCGTCATCGTGGCTGAGACCATCGAGCAAGCGCACGAAGCAATCGATGATATGCTCGCGGACAACAAATTTGGGGATGCTGGTAGCCGTGTGGTGATCGAGCAGTTCTTGCAAGGCGAAGAAGCCAGCTTTATTTGTATGGTCGATGGAGAAAATATCTTACCCATGGCAACCAGCCAAGATCACAAGCGTGCTTTTGAAGGTGACACAGGTCCGAATACAGGCGGGATGGGTGCGTATTCCCCTGCGCCTGTCGTGACCGCAGATGTGCATAATAAAGTTATTGAGCGCGTCATTCAGCCAGTTGTTGATGCAATGAAAGACGCAGGACATCCCTATACTGGATTTTTATATGCAGGTCTTATGATTGACCAAGCAGGCGACCCATATGTGATCGAATTCAACTGCCGTTTTGGTGATCCAGAGACGCAGCCTATCTTGATGCGTCTGCAATCATCGATGGTAGATTTGGTCGCGCAAGGTTTATCAGGTCAACTACCTAGCGAAGCAAAATGGGATGAGCGTCCTGCTTTGGGTATCGTTGTTGCCTCAAAAGGTTATCCTGAAACCTCATCGAAGGGCGATGTCATCGCAGGCTTGCCAGAACTAGATTCGACAAACAACAATGCTGTCAAAGTATTCCATGCAGGTACAGCGTTTTCTGATAATAATGAAAATGAGATCGTCACTAATGGTGGTCGTGTATTATGTATTACTGCCTTAGCAAGCAATATCTCTGAAGCCCAGCAAGCAGCACTAGCAGTCACTGCTGCCATTAGCTTTGACGGTGCACAATATCGCCGTGATATTGGTCATCATGCCATCACTCGTGAAAATGCGTAACGAGCTTATACCCATCAAGAGCCATTAAACGCTCATCTTGCGTTGTCGTTTCAAAATTGGTGCGTATACTTTACAGCATTATTCGACCTAGCTTTATGCTAGGTCTTATTTTTGGTACGCCGTATAACGCTCAGTAATAATACTCGTACCATCTCACGGCTTACAAAGTAACTATCAACAGCCAGCCTACGCTCATAAACCCAATGTGCTTTATATGGTACAATTTTATACCCGTGCATCACATCTCCCTTGTATTGTGGGTATCGAACCCGCAAATCAATAGCAACTGGATGAATGATTATATTTATGGCAAATGATACGTCTAAACCTTCTAGCAACAAGCAATCAATTGATAGTCTAAAAACCTCAGGGTTTGATCGCCGAATGTCGATTGCCAAAACCTCCTTGAATATTGGTCGTCGTTGGGCGGGCAATAGCGTGTCTGGCATGTTTTTAAATAAAGAAGCACGTACAGCACGTAACCAAGCGTTTATGGAAGCTCAGGCAAATTATCTGGCATCAGAGCTTGGCAAGCTAAAAGGTTCAGTCGTCAAAATCGGTCAAATGCTAGCAATCTATGGCGAGCACATACTGCCGCCAGAGATTACACGTGCCTTACAAACGCTCAATGATGATACCGCAACGTTGACGTGGCCTACGATTGAAAAAACATTGCATAAGTTATTGGGTGAAAAACTAAGCGAGCTTGATGTCGACCCTATTCCTATTGGAACAGCGTCTCTTGCTCAAGTTCATCGCGCTACCGTACTGGCGACAGGCGAACAAGTGGTACTAAAGATTCAATATCCAGGCGTGGCTGATGCCATCAACTCCGACCTTGCTTTATTCAAGCAGTTGCTAAAAGTAAGTAATATCGTTCCTCAAACACGCGCACTTGATGCTTGGTTTGAGGAGATACGTGACCTACTCCACCATGAGGTTGATTACGAGGCAGAGGCGGCAACGACAGAGCGCTTTTATGATCGTTTAAGTGACGATCCGCGCTATATCGTTCCGAAGATAAACCGTACCTACTCTAAAAAGCGCCTGCTTTGTATGTCTTATGAGCCAGGTATTACCGTGGTCTCTGATGAATTACAGTTACTACCTCATGAGCGCCGCAGTGCAATCGGTCAAGCTGCTATCGAAATCATGATGCAAGAGATTTTTGTATGGGGCGAGATGCAGACAGACCCTAACTTTGGCAATTATTTAGTGCGCGTCAGCGAAGGCGATGACATCGATAAACTTGTTTTGCTAGATTTTGGCGCTATCCGTCAGTTCGACAATCATTTATTAACTATAGCCCGCGGACTGCTACGAGCAGGATACCGTCACGATCATCAATCAATGATGCTTGCAATGACAGGATACGACTTTTTCGACAGTATGAGTGACAAAGTACGCTCTGATATTGCATCGTTATTTTTACTGGCGACAGAGCCTTTCAGTGATCCTGAAAATAACAAAGATATCCCTAGCGAATGTTTGGATGGGGAAAAGTGTTATATTTGGGCTAACAGTAAACTGCACTCACGCTTATCCACCAAAGCCACTCGCGCAATGCAATCCTTCGAATTCAATCTCCCGCCAAAAGAGTTTATGTTCATTAGTCGCAAATTCATTGGCGCATATACTCTTTTGACAGTTCTTGACGCTTATACCAATTCTAATAATTTGGTTAAACCCTACCTATAGTCGTTAATTCTAGTCTTTAAGTTCGAGATTTTTTGGACTGCTCTCTAGGAGCAGTTTATTATCTTTTTTTATTTACTTAGGCTATTTTTTATTCGATCTAGTGTCTAGCATTCTTCTGTTACTTAGGTCATTTTCCTTCATACAATGATGTCGCTTGCCAATCATCAAATCTGGTTTTATACCATTTAGGCTTACGGATATTCAACTCCCAGCATACTTCTTGCCGTGCCAAATACTTCACTTCAAAGTGAGTACGCTGACTATCTGCGGGGACTTGATAACGAGAATTTGGAAGACACCATACCTTAGTTGCCTGAAACTCTGCGTTGTCCATATATGCTTCAATATTGGTGACCACTACTACCTCACCATTTACCTGCAAGCGAGACAATAGAAATTCAAAAAAAGGCATATTTAGCCATTGTTGATTGGGGTTCTGCTGTTCGGGGTTAGGATAAAGAATAAAAATCTTGCACAGGCTATTGGGCTTTATAGCATGTACGGTCCAAGCAATAGCATCCGCATGAATCGCATCTAGGTTTGATAAGGCCTGTAGCGTAGTCTGTTTTGAGAAAGCTTCAAATTTATTACGGGTGCGCTCAATCGCTATTAAATGCTTGTCAGGATTCTGCGCTGCAAAGCTTAGCGCGTGCTTGCCCTTCCCTGCTCCGATCTCTAGTATCAGCGGTTTTTCACTCAAATTTTCGTTGATGATTTTAGGTATCACAAAGTCACGCGGTGCTGAGAGTCTCTGTGGTTGAAACGCTCGCGCTTGCTGATGAGTGAGCTCAGTATTGTCTGTCATTTATTATCCTTAAAGCATTTGTCTTTTGTCATTATTCGGCCCCATGCTATTATATAGCCAATCTAATTTAATAGTAATATAGTGATGACCAGTCCTTCAAAATGCATGCTAATTTAGATGATGATAGAAGAAGGCTGCGCGTAAATGATACTAATAACATTAAGGATGCTCCCACTTTTATTATGACTGACTCTAATTCCAATGCTACGCCCAAAACCTACCCTTGCCCACGCTGCAGTACTCAGACTGCTTGGCAAGACAATAAATACAAGCCGTTTTGTAGTAGTCGCTGTAAGCTCATCGATTTAGGGGCTTGGGCAAATGAAGACTATACGCTACCTGCAGAAACCACGCCCTTCTCTGACGAATTATAACCCCCTATTTTACTCAATTTACTATATCAAGGATGTCTTACATGTCTGCTACCTACCTCATGCCTACTTACAACCGTCAACCTATTAGTTTTACACGTGGTGCAGGTAGTTGGCTCTATACCAAAGATGATACGCCATACCTAGATGCTCTAACTGGTATCGCGGTATGCGGACTCGGGCACTGCCATCCACAAGTGACAGAGGCGATTGAGCAGCAGGCGTCTACTTTGATTCATACCAGTAACTTGTTCGGTATTGACTGGCAAGAGCGTGCGGGAGAGGCGTTATGTACGGCCGCCCAAATGGACAGTGTGTTTTTTGCCAATAGCGGTGCTGAAGCGAACGAAGCTGCACTAAAAATTGCACGCCTGTATGCGCATCAGCAAGGCTTTACGCGTCCAAAAGTGATCGTGATGGAGCAGTCATTCCATGGTCGTACATTACTATCGCTATCAGCTACTGCCAACCCAAAGGCTCGTGAAGGGTTTTATACGCTAGATGAAGACTTTATCCGTGCGCCATTTGGTGATATTGCTGCAGTTAAGCAGGCAGCTTTGGATCATCAGGATATTTGCGCCATTTTTGTAGAGCCAATCCAAGGTGAAGGTGGTCTAAATACTGCGGCAAATGGTTTCACTTATTTAGAAGAGTTACAGGCAGAGTGTGATGCTCACAACTGGCTATTTATGCTCGATGAAGTACAAACAGGTAATGGCCGTACTGGTAAATATTTTGCTTATCAGCATAGCAGTGCTCGTCCTGATGTATTGACGACTGCTAAAGGCTTAGGTAATGGCTTTCCAGTCGGCGCTTGTATGGTACGAGGCCGTGCTAATGGTTTGTTTGGTGCAGGCAGCCATGGCTCTACTTACGGTGGCACACCTTTAGCCAGTCGCGTGGTACATAGCGTGTACGATGTACTCAGCAATAGTGACATTATGGAAAATGCAGTGACTGAAGGTTTGTTCATTCGTGAAAGCCTCGTTAATGCATTAGGACAACATGGTGTGAGTAGCCGCGGCGCTGGTATGATGATCGGTATTGCGCTACCAGAAGATATGGACTGTAGCCAGTTGGTAGATCGTGCGCGTGATGAGCAAAACCTAATCCTCAATGTAACGGGGGGTCATGTCGTCCGTTTGCTACCACCACTTAATATGAGCCGCGATGAGAGCACACAAGTTGCTGAGCGCTTGATTGACCTACTAAGACCCTCATTCTAAGGAATGCTTGAATATATATAATCAAAAAAGCCTATAGATATCATTATCTATAGGCTTTTTTCTAGCTATTTATTTGATGATACGACTGTCTAAAACAAACCGCTCTAATGTGCATGGAAATATTTTTTTAACACTTCTAGACAACGAGTGATTTTGGCAGGTTGTTGGTCACGGTTTAGAGTGACCGCATAGAGAACAAAGCTTGGCAGTTGATAGCCAGTTAACACTTCTACTAGCTCTCCACTCTCAAGCTCTTTTTTGATGTCCATTTCCATCATTCTAATCAAGCCATGACCTTCTTTTGCCAGAGTCGTGGCCATAAAGACGTTATTGGTATAAATACGCGAGTTCATTTTGATACGTGTTTTTTTACCAGTCTCTGTTTGAATCATATCAACCTGATTGGCCTCTTTCATGATTTCAATAGATATCAGTTGATGGTCGGCCAATTCTTTTGGTGTATTGAGCTTAGGGTGGTGACGTAGATATTGAGGCGACGCCACGAGCAACTGACGTACATCGGTGAGCGGATGACTACTTAGGCTTGCATCATTGATCGATGGACTCATACGAATCGCAATATCGATACGCTCATCAATCATATCGATATAGTGATTGTCTGCCAGATAGGTGACACTAAGATCATCATGCGCCGCCATCCATGTGGATAGCGCTGGTAATATATGGTTTACACCAAGCTCAGGCGTCGTCGATATACGTAAACTGCCTGCGAGCTCATCACGCAACTGATTAACTTTAATTCGACCTTGTTCAGCAGCACTGACCACATCTTTTGCAGACTCATAAAAGCTCTCACCAGCTTCTGTTAAGCTTAGCTTACGAGTTGAGCGGTGTAATAGAACAACACCTAGCTCATTCTCTAGTGAACGAATCTGCTGACTGACTGCACTGGTGGTAATACCAAGCTCACGAGCTGAGCCACTAAAAGAACCATGTCCGACCACACTGGCGAACACAGCCATACCGCGTAAATTATCCAACATATTCTCACCTAAACTTCATTTCAGTTTTTAATATAACTTAATCATTATAACGACTTTTGATTTATCTTATCGTTACTAAATATTTTCTCTTATATAAGAGCGCCCATTTGTGCTGCGGTAAAAACAAAAATATCAAGGCGATAGCGTATCATCACCTTGATATCTTATATAAAACCGTATTTAAAACATATTCATATTTGAAATGGTTTTAATAACCGTTTTTTAGAACTTAATACAGTTGGACCTTGCCCATTTTGCCCTCGCCCCGCTCCGTCAAATACTGCATCACTGGTGTGTTCAGCAATTTTGTCTCAGCAACCGTTTTTGCTTGCTCTAAGCGTTTTTGTTGACGACGCTCTGGTGTTTTATCATCACTTTGCATGATGCTATTATCGATTTTTAAATCAATCTGTGCCTGTGTGAATTGCTGTTGCAACTTTGCAGCCAGTTGCTGAAAAGTCGCTTGTAAATGCTTGCTGTCCACACTAGTCAAGAACGTTGCATTGCCATTACATTGACCTGTCATTGTGCCTTGACGAGCAAGTGCCAACTCATCTTGAGCTAATACTTCTGCTTCACGAGCAGTCTGCAGCCAGTAATCCCATTTTTCCGAGTTCCACTCCCCTGTCAGCTCTTGGGACGCACAGCGTAACAAAGTGCGCGGGTCTTCATCAGATGGTAATAGTAACTGAGAATTATTTGCATCAGGCTCAACAACAGGTTCAGGCTCAACAACAGGTTCAGGCTCAACAACAGGTTCAGGCTCAACAACAGGTTCAGGCTCAACAACAGGTTCAGG